>CAJTTD010000027.1 GCA_910579205.1 uncultured Christensenella sp. | reverse complement strand
AGTTAGACGGCAAATACGACACATACGGCAGACTGTGGGGCTTTTTATGGACGGTAAAACAAAGCACAACGTACTTCGATTACGGCGACGTGTTCGACGCGGTTTTCTCGGCTATAAAGTCGAACGACAAAGGCTACGGCGATTATTATATCACGCTGGACTTATCGCAATACTTTTCAATCAGAGAATACGACGGCACGAGCGGCAAATTCAAAGCGGACGACGTAACCGACATAATTAAAAATTACGCCGTGCTGAAATTCCACTACGACGAAAACGGAGCGCGTAACAGTACGCAAAGCATATTCGGCTCTATCGAGTGCAACCCGAAATACGACACCAGCGACGAGCAAATAGACACTACCTACTGGCAAGAACGTATGACCTACACGCTAACGGACACAAGCAAGTTGAACGGCGCGGAGTTGTTTACTTACCGTTACAGCGAAATATACGACGGCTATTTTCTTTCGCTCTCTATGGACGGCAAAAAACTGTTTGCAGATATGCCCCGCGCAAAGGTCAATATAACGCTGGACTTACAGTCCGAATATTTGGCGGGTAAAGAAATCAAGGTTGTAGGTCTTGACTATAACGCTTTCGACGGGCTGGAAATCGACACGCTTACTATCAAAGGCAACGCACGAACATTTTACTTGCTGGAAAAATCGCTGAACGATACGCAGTTAAAAACATTAAAGCACAGTCGCGGTATTGTGCTGGACGGAACGGCAAACGCAATCAACAACGAGTACAGCGAGGTGCTAATATGAAAAAAATCATAGGTATGGTTATTCTCTACTTGCTGGCGTTCGTTATAATCGTTGCCGCCGTTTTCTGCGGGATTCGGTTGTATAAGGAAATCAAGGCTGAAAGTTATATAAACGGCTCAATAGATATTAGCAACCGATTCACGCAAGAAAGTTTTAACTATTCGTCCACGAGCGCGGTTTTCTATCACGATTTATACGACGATACGGACACTTACGCATTTGAAAAGGACTTGCTGAAAGTCGAGAATTTTGACGGCAAGAAAAAGACCTATCAGGTTATACTCAACGACTACGTTTT
>CAJTTD010000026.1 GCA_910579205.1 uncultured Christensenella sp. | reverse complement strand
CATTTACGGCGAAATTCACAAAGCAGTATTCCGTTGTATTCAAGTACGAGGACACCACGCTGAAAAACGAAACCGTAAAATCGGGCAACTACGCAACCGCTCCGACGGCAACAAGCACGGCGTACAAAGTGTTTAACGGCTGGAAAGTAAACGGCGTTGCGGTCAACGTTAGCGAATACCGCATAACAAGCGATACCGTATTTGTCGCAGATATAACGTACAAGTACGACGTGAAATTTATGGCTGACGGAAAAACGCATAATACGCAGATAGTCGAACGTAACGGCAAGCCCACCGTACCCGCCGCGCCTACAAAGCCGAATTATGTATTTGTCGGCTGGTCTATCGACGGAACGAACACCGTCAACGTAAGCAATTACACCGTTACCGAAAACGTAACCTTTACTGCGTTATTCCGTGTAGACAAATTCACGGTTACGTTCAAAAACGGCGATACGACGGTAGCAACGCAAGAGGTACAAAACGGCGGCTATGCAACTATGCCTACGTTCAACAGCGATACGTTTGTGGGCTGGACGGTTGACGGAAAAACGGTTATAAATCTTGCAACCTACAAGATAACCGCAAACACAACTTTCACGGCAAAATTCGGAACTTGGACGCGCTTGGGCGACGATATGCTTTACGTTTACGGCGACAGCACTATGAACAGCGTTGACATAGCGGTTAGCGGTCTGAAAGCGGGCGACAAAATCAAGGTTACGGCGAACTATATCAAGGCGAATATACGCGACGACGGGAACAACAGTTTTTGGTATAACTCGCCCGACGGCAACGGTTGCTACGGCTATGAATACGGCTATGACGGCGAATGGCAACAACTGCAATACGAGGGCGACGGCGGCAATGCTGGCGACAAAGAATTGACAAGCCTTGCGCCGTTCTCGGCAACGCTCGGACTTGTGGAATATGGCGTAGACAATACGTTTACTATCACAATATCGTGCAAACGCGACGGCTATCTGACTATTGAGTGGTCTGACAATGCGGGTTTCTATATCGAGATGATGACAATGTGGGAACTGTACGTTTTAAGATAAACAAAGGCAAATCACAACTTAATTATAACGCTTGGGGTAAGCGCAAAAAGCCCCGCCATTAGCCGCTTAAAATGACGGT
>CAJTTD010000025.1 GCA_910579205.1 uncultured Christensenella sp. | reverse complement strand
AATTTGCCTGCGGCGGCATTTTTTGCCGGTTAAGACGTAAGCACCAAAGCGAACAACAAAATTTTTAAGCCGCAGTCCGCACACCGAGCAGACAGCGCAAAGGAGCAAAGCACAATGAAAAACGCAGTCATTTACGCCCGTTTCAGTTCACACGCACAGAACGAGCAAAGCATTGAGGGACAACTTGCCGAGTGCTATAATTTTGCACAGCGCAATGATTTACGCATTACGCACGAGTACATAGACCGCGCATTAACGGGAACGACGGACAAACGCCCCGAATTTCTGCAAATGATTGAGGACAGCAAACGCAAGGGCTTTCAATATGTGCTTGTCTATCAGTTAGACCGTTTTGCTCGTAACCGTTATGACAGCGCAACGTATAAAGCCAAGTTAAAGAAAAACGGCGTGCGCGTACTCTCGGCAAAAGAGAACATCACGGACGACGCGAGCGGCATTTTAATTGAGGGCGTTTTAGAGAGTATGGCGGAATATTACAGCGCGGAGCTTTCGCAAAAGGTTAAGCGCGGCATTGCTATGTCGGCGGCAAAGTGTAAGTATTTCGGCGGCGTTATTCCGCTCGGCTACAAAGTAAACAGCGAGAAAAGTTTTGTGCTTGACGAGGAGCTTGCGCCCGTCGTCAAGACGGTTTTTGAAATGTTTGTCGCGGGGAGCAATTACGCCGAGCTTATCCGCTATCTGAACGGGCGGGGCGTTAAGACCACCAAAGGCGGCGAGTTCAACAAAAACAGCTTTCAGCGCATTTTGAGTAACCGCCGCTATTTGGGCAAGTATATCTATCAAGGCAACGAAATTGACGGCGGTATGCCGCGCATAATCGACGACGAGTTATTCGGGCAAGCGCAACAAAAACTTGCGTTATATGCCACCGCGCCCGCACGGGGTAAGGCAAAAGTCGAATACATATTATCGGAAAAATTGATATGCGGAAAATGCGGCAATAAAATGACGGGCGTTAGCGCAATGAGCAAAAACAAAACGCTACACAACTATTACAAGTGTGTAGGCGTTACAAAGCATACTTGCGACAAGCGCACGATACGCAAGCAATATTTAGAGGACGAGGTTATAACCGCTATTACGGGCGACGGCACGGAGCGGAACAAGTACGGCGTTTTGACCGACGAATTTATAGATATGGTCGCCGCCGAAACATACACGCTTATTCAAGCGGCGCGGAACGACAGCGAGATAAAGCGGCTTGAAAATATAATCGAGGACAATAAGAAAGCCATTGACAACCTTATGCAAGCGTTAATGCACGGCAAGGCAACAGACATTATACTGTCGCAAGTGGAGCGGTTAGAGAACGAGAACAAAGAGCTTGCGGACACCGTAGCAATGGAAAAGGCAATGCAAATGAAATACAGCTATTCGGACATTCGCAAATGG
>CAJTTD010000024.1 GCA_910579205.1 uncultured Christensenella sp. | reverse complement strand
GCGACGGCTGCGGGGGGGGGGAATAAATGACTCCCCTTCCGCCACAAATCGAAATCGACCACGTTTACAACATCGATTGCGTTGACGGTATGCGGCTTATGCAAGCGCAAGGAATTGTCGCCGATTGGTGTATCGCCGACCCGCCGTACGGTATCGGAGTCGGCAGCCAAACGTACGCAAAGGGCGTTGCAATTGCGGGCAACGGACTCGCCAAACGCCGCGACTACTCGGGGACGGATTGGGACTCGCAGCGGCTCGACAAATCGGTTATCGATTTAATGCGCGACACAAGCAAGCAGCAAATCATTTTCGGCGGCAACTACTACACCGACGTGCTGCCGCCGACAAAGTCGTGGGTAGTATGGAATAAGCGAAACCCCGACGAACACAACTCGTTTGCCGATTGTGAGTTAGCGTGGTGTAGCACCGACGTTGCCCGAGTGATCCACTACTATTACAACGGTATGCTGCAAGGCGATATGCGCAACAAAGATTATCGTTTTCACGCGACGCAAAAGCCGACGCAACTATACGCAAAGGTTTTGACGTTGTACACGAAAGAGGGCGATTTGATACTCGACCCGTGCGCGGGGTCGCAATCGTTGCGTATCGCGTGTCATAGGCTCAAACGTCATTATATCGGCTTTGAAATCAACAAAGAATACTACGACAAGGGTTGCGATTGGTACACGCACGCAACCGCGCAACTATCGATATTTGATTTTATGTAACAAGGAGGCACAAATGGAAAAGAAAAAGAAAGCGGGCAAAGTTTACTACGTTTGCGACCGAACGGCGTGCGCGAACTGCTCGCCCGATTGCAACCACACAAGCAATATTGCACACGCAAAGAACTTTGCGCCCGCGGACATCAACGGCAATTACCCCGCAAATGCGGGCGACGCGGCAATATTTATCGAACGCACTGACAAGACGAGCGCAACACAAAACCGCCCGATGTCGCCCGCCCGCGACCTTATGGAGCAAAGCCGCGAGCAATTCAAGGCTTACGGCGACGACATAAAAGCGATTTGCGCGGCAGCGGACGAGGCGCAAGCGTTTGGCTTTCGCGTTTGCCCGCGCAACGTATACGCCGACGACATCGCAAAGTCGATATGCGTATGCAGCGGCGGCAAACCGTGCCGAAAGCGGTTTGCGACGTGTTGGAAACTCTACATAAAGGCGGCGGCGAACAATGAACATAGAGCGCAATAAAGTCTACAAAATGGACTGCCTCGACGGCTTGCGTCTTATGGCTCGGGGGGGGGTACACGTTGATTGCATTATTACCGACCCGCCGTATTTGATAGAGTACGAAAGCAACCACCGCAAAGACAAGTCGCACAAGTTTTGCAAGCCGATACTCAACGACAACAACCCGCAACTCATTGTCGATATAATGCCGCTGCTGCACGACGTGCTGAAGGACAATGCACCGATGTATATGTTTTGCGGCAGCGATAAAGTCGATTTTTTCAAACAGCAAGTCGAGCGGTATTTTACCGTCAAAAATATAATCGTTTGGGACAAAGGCAACCACACCGCGGGCGACTTGGAGGCGCAATACGGCAAACGGTACGAGTTTATCATTTACGCAAACAAAGG
>CAJTTD010000023.1 GCA_910579205.1 uncultured Christensenella sp. | reverse complement strand
GCTCAAAGCGACGGGCAACCCTTCGCACGTGCGTGTAAACACAACGGACAACACGGCGGAAATAGACTTCACGTGGTATATAGACCGTGCAAAGGTAGATTTAAGCAAGGTAGAGTACGAGTACGGCTGGATAGACGACACTACGGGCGAAGTAAAGTGGGAAGGCACGTACAACGACAAGAGTAAGCCTTCGTTCCGCGACAGCAACGTGAGCATACGTGTAAAGAGCGGAGTAAACGGCAGTGCGTATCCGGACGGAATAACGAACGCGGTAATCAACAGTTCGGACTATCTTACGGACCGTGACGCGCCGGGCGCGGTAACGGCGAAAGTAAACTACACGCTTGACCCCAACTATTATTACGAGGACGACAACGGCACCAAGTATACGGGTTCGTTCACGGCAAACGGCGGCATAGAGCTTGCGAAGAAGAAGATACCGGTAAGCTGGGTACTCGACACGTTAAAGGACGCAAGCGGCAACGAAGTACTGGACGACAACGGACTGCCTTATCAGATATACGTATTGGATTTCGGCAGTGATCCGGACAATCTGGCGCAGTATATCAAGTACGAGTATTACTATGCGGACGTAAGCGACCCTTCGAACCCCGTAGTGGATACGTTAATCCCTGCGGGCAGCAGCGGAACAACGACGAACGCGCAGTTAGACTATTTAATAGACGTAGACGGTGCGGGCAGATTCCCTGCGGGCGGCGGCACGTCGACAGTGGCAAAGCCTATCTTCGTGCGAGCGGTAATAGACGCGACGGTAACGGGCTCGGACAAATACGAGCTTAACGTAGCGCCTGGCACGCAGGCGGAGCAGTACACAAAGTTCGGCCAGAAGAAGAATCTTGTAGAAGTAGACGTAATAAAGAGCGAGATAGAGTACGGCACGGCAATAGCGAACAGCGACGAAGTATTCACTGTTAAAAAAGGCACGGCAACGTATTCGAAGGCAATGTACACCGCAAAGATCTATGCGGGCACGGACGACACTACGGCGGTAGACGTATCTACGTTCGACTTCTCGCAGGCAAACGCAGGCACGTACACAGTAAAGCTTACGTTAAAGCCGAGCGCGGCGGACAGCGACGCGTTGAACAAGACGAGCTTCGAGATAGAGATAACGGCGAAAGAGATAGAGCTTCCGCAGATAGTAAGCAAGATAGAGTTCAACAGCTCAGACATAGTATTTGCAGAGCATCTGGACGCAAAGTATCAGGAATATCTCGACGCGGGCATAATAGCGCCAGTATCGGGCATGACGACGGCGCGCGACGTAGCGCAAAGCCCTTATGCGGCGGTAATAGAGATAGTAAACCCGAACTACAAGTGGAAGACGCCTACGACGGCAACGCCTAGCAAAGCAATAGTAAAGGCAGTAGCGGCGGACGACGAGGTGACGACAAACGTAGCGGTAGACGCGGCGTCTAAGGAAGCTACGTATAGCTGGAATATAGCGCCTTACAGACTTCCAGCCGACTTATTGAACACGTCGGGCAAGAACGGCGCAACAATAAACGCGGCAAAGCTTCCCGAATGGGCAAGACAGCTGATAACTGACGGCACGCTTTCAGCGGGAGTAAAGTATTACGTAGACGAAACATGTACTGAAGAAGTACCTGTTGACGAAAACGGTAACTATATACTCGAAAAGAAGAAGTCTTACTACGCGAAGCCTGTAATAGGCGCAGGCGAAACGGGCGACGACAGCGGCAACTTCACGTTTGCGACGGACGGAACGATAACCAACACGCCCGCAAAGGCGGTAACGTACAAGATACCGCAAAGCGGCGCGGCGGCGGCGTTCGGCAGCATAAAGGACTTCATGACGAA
>CAJTTD010000022.1 GCA_910579205.1 uncultured Christensenella sp. | reverse complement strand
CGCGCATAGAATCGCGGAGGAAATCGAATATGAAAATTGAATATGAATGATTATTAAATTTTTGGAGGAACAATTACGAATAAGACGTTGGCAGAATTACGCGAGGAGTTTGCAGGCGCACCTACTTCACAAAGAGAGTATATGATTGAGGGAAAAAGATACATTGTAACAAGCCACTTTTGCGGCAATAAGGACGTGGACGAGGTTTTACGGCGCATAGCTATTAATCGGGCGTACCGCGACGCAGTCTTGAAAAACTAACTTAACTATCGGGCGGCTTTGAAATTTATTAAGCATAGCCGCCCTTCACATATCGGATCGGGCTTGCCAAATTCGGTGTATTGTGGTATAATACCCGTACATTGAATTTGGCTGCTTTGATTCAGAGGAGTAAAATAAATGAAATCAAAGCAAATACAACTGAATAACAAAGTCGGACTATATATGCGACTCAGCAAGGACGACGAACGTCAAGGCGAGTCGTTGTCTATCGAAAACCAGCGCAATATCTTAACCAAGTATGCGCAAGAGCGCGGTTGGACGGTTATAGACGAATACGTTGACGACGGGTACAGCGGAACAAACTTCGACAGACCGCAAGTGCAAAGACTGTTAGAGGACGCCAAGACGGGCAAAATCGACACGATTATCGTAAAAGATTTATCCCGTTTCGGCAGGAACTACATCTTTGTGGGACAGTACGTCGATTATATCTTCCCAATATACAATATCCGCTTTATTGCCATTTCGGACAACGTAGACACGGCGAACGTAAACAGCGCGGGTATGGATATGATGCCGATAATGAACATCTTTAACGAATGGCACTCGGCAAATACGTCAAAGAAAATCCGCGCGGTAACCGAAGCGAACGCAAAAGCGGGCAAATATCGTTCTACCCACGCGCCTTATGGTTATGTAAAAGGCACAGGCGATAAATGCTTGCCCGTAATCGACGAGCCGGCGGCAACGATTGTAAGACGTATTTTCGAGATGAGAGCGACGGGAAAGACGTTAAACGAAATCTATACCACTCTCAACAACGAGAAAGTCCCTATTCCCGCCGTTTACCTATATGAGAAATTCGGTATTACAAACAAAAAGCCGAACAAGAACTTATGGGCGGACAGTATCTTGCGGAGTATTCTCAAAAACCCGATGTATCTCGGTCATTTGGTGCGTTTGCGCTATACTACCGTATCTTACAAGAACAGGCGACGCACAAACCGCGAGCCTATCGTGTTCCCCAATGCGTTCGAGCCAATCGTTACGCAAGAGCTTTGGGATAAATGCCGAGAAATCGAGGAATCGGTTGCAAGCCACGGCAAGCACACTTCGAGAGGAACAATGCACGTTTTATCGGGACTGATGTTTTGTGCGGACTGCGGCGGTAAAATGAAGCTCGGACAGCAAGACTTGAAACCGTCCAAAGCGCACCCCGAAAGGCGTATTCGCTACAATTATATTTGCGGAAATCACGCGCGGTTCGGAAAATTCTATTGCTATAACCACTACATACGGCGCGAGGATATAGAACAAATTGTGCTTGACGATATACGCGCAAAGGCAAAGCTAATTTTGGACGACGAACAAAAGGCGCGAGCGGACTTCTTGAAATACAAGGAACAAATCTCTGCGGCAAAGTATAAGTCCGACAGCAAAGCCTTAACGCAAAAGACGAAACGGTTTAACGAGCTTGAACGGCTGACGCAATCGGTTTACGAGGACAAAGTGTTAGGCAAGATACCCGAAGATATTTGTTTGAAACTTCTTGCCAAGTACACCGAAGAACAAACCGCATTAAAAACCGAAATTGAAGAACTTGAAAACGCGCTGTCCGTCGTAAGCAAGAACGAGTCGGATGTGGACGAGTTTATCCGCAGGCTCAAACGCTACACCGATGTACCCGAACTTACACGGGAATTGTGCCTTGAACTCATAGAATATATAACAATAGGCGCAAGCCCCGACGACAAAACGGGCGCAAGAGAAATCCACATCTACTACAAACTTTTGGGCAAAGAAACTTAACCAAATAATTACATTGTCCATTTGCGCATATTAGTAAA
>CAJTTD010000021.1 GCA_910579205.1 uncultured Christensenella sp. | reverse complement strand
CGGGGTCGTTCGGTCGCATAAACAAGAAAGTGCACGCGGCAAGGTCGTTTGTTTCCGCAAGGTCAACTCCGCAAATACACCAATTTTTCGCAAAGTCCGCAAGTTCAAAAGTACCGTTACAAGCGACGATGTCGGCAAGACGCAACCACGCCGCCGCCGATAACTGCTTGATGTTAAAGTCTTTTGCCAAGATGTACGCGCGCTCGGCACCGCTTTTACTTGCGATGTCGACTTTGTCGCGCAAGTACGACCATTTTTTTGCAATGCCAACAAGCGGGTTTGACTTTTGCCACGAGCGTTCGTTGTTCCAAACTTCTGCCTCGCTGTCCTGCGTGTAAAGCCATATCAGCCAACGGGGTGCCGACTCCTCACCGCGTAAAACTTTGCGGGCGTGTTCAAGCCGACGGTCAAGGTACCCGTCGCGCACCGTGCCTTCGGTTGTGATTTCAAAATACAACGGCTCGTCTTGCGTTGACAACGATGTTTTCAAAGGCAAAACAAGCGTATCGTCTTGCATTTCGTGCACTTCGTCGACGATAACGGTTTTTAAGTTTCGACCTTCGAGCGCGCGTTGCCGTGCCGACATTTTTTTGATTGACGCTTTGTTTTGTGCCGAAAATTTGCCCGTCTTTTTGCGTTGTTTGGGGTTGCCAAAAAAAATGCCTTTTATGTTCTTGCGGGTAACTTTCGATACCGCACGTGACTCCTCGCGAAAGGCGTTGATACAATCGAATATCAACCCTGCCTCCTCGTAGTCGTTCGACGCGCACATTACTTTTTGACCGACTTCACCGCAAAACCATTCGGCAAGCACAAGCGCGGCAATAAACGGCGTTTTGCCGTTTTTGCGCCCCATAAGCAACAACACATCTTGAAAGCGACGCACCCACCGCCCGCCGTCCGACGTTTCGGGGTCGTACATATAAAAGCCAAAAATCGCCTCTGCGATTGCTTTTTGACAAAGCGCAAGTATAAACGGCTTACCCGCAAACGGTGCCTCAAAGTGCTTGATTTCGTGTTCGATAAAGTCTATGCGTTTGTGCGCCTCGTCAAGCGTAAAACGGTACACGTCGCCGTTACGCAAGATGTCTTGCATAAGCATTTCAAGCGTCGTTTGCAATTCGTGCCCGACCAAGATGTCGCCACGCCGACACGCCTTGTAATACTCGATAAAATAACTATGCCGCCCGTCGACACCGTCGCTTAATGCCTCCCAACCCGTCAACGGTATAATATCGGGGTTTATCGGGAGCCAATCGACCGCCGCCGCGTCCGCGTTATTCGTATTTGTCAAGGTCTGTGTCGTCGTCATTGTTCAAGGCTCCGAGCATATCTTTGTTGAGTTTCTGCATTGCGGCGACATACTGCGCCATGTACTTGACGCGCATTTTGCCCGCCGCCGTTTCCTTTTGTATCGTCGGGTTGCGTTTATCGAATATCAAAAGCGGCAATGTTTTTATGGTTTCAAGGTCGGCGAATAACTCGGCGACCTTGCGTATCAGTTCGTCATTGACTTTTATTTTGATTTCGTCCGCGCCTGCTTGCGTGTAAAGGTCGATAAGTCGCTTGTATTCCGCGTCCGCAATGCTTGTTTTGTTGTTCGGTTTTGTGGTACTTTTTGCCATAATTGCCGCCTCCTGTTTTGATTTTCCAAACTTTTTGTGAAAAAAGTCAAATTTTCGGTGTGTATTGAAAATACCTGCGCTGGGGAGTCTTTCCGCGTTTCAAAAAATTTTGAGAAGGCGGGGGGTATGTTTTTGTCACGCTCTATAACGCGCAAAATAATTTTCAACCCAACCAATCGCCGCGTCACGGGCGGCGGGCGGCAACCCCGCTTGATGTATGCGCTTGACGCACTCGTCCTTCGGTGTCCCAATGTGTACAAGTTCCGCGCCGTATTCTTTAACGAGTCGGTCGCGGTCGAACGTGTCGGGGTATGTACCTATGATGTACGCGTCTTGCCATTTGCGCCGCATTGTTGCCGTACGTATGTGGTCAAGTAGCATATCGCGAATATTAAACGCAATACCCTTTGTCGCGTCGGGCTTGTCGTGCGGCTCACAAACGCATATTGCACGGTGTATTGCGTCAAGGTCAACCACAATATCGTTGCGGGTTGCAACTGTGTTTACGTACGTTTTTTTGCCTGCATACGGCGCACCGT
>CAJTTD010000020.1 GCA_910579205.1 uncultured Christensenella sp. | reverse complement strand
AGGACGGACGCGGCAAGCGTGTTTGTGCTTGCGTCGGCGGCTGATAACTATTTGAACGAAAACAAAATGCTTGAATTTAACGTCAAGCAGTATGTCGCGAGGTAATCAATGACAATCACCGACATTATGCAAAAAAAACTTGACGAATTACTATTGCCCGACGGTGTGCTATCGCACCACATACGGCGCGTCAAGGTCGATACAATCAAAGGCTCGACGGTGCCCGTCAATAATGACGAGTATGTCGTTTATCGCCTTGTATCAAGTCGTGACGGTGCGTACGGCGACGGAAACGCGCAACTTACGCGGCAATATGTCGATGTTAATTATTATTACACTTACGACAAAACCGACGCAAGATACAAGGACGCGGAGCGGCGCATAAAGGCAATCAAAAAAGCCTTCAAAGCCGACCCGCGTTTTAGACTTGCGAACGGTGAGCACGATTTACCCGAAACCGACAACGCATATCGCGGGGTCGGTGTCGAGTTTTTGTATATCGGGGTGACGGACAGTGGCTGAAAAAGTAAACTTAACCGACATTGACACGGCTCTCGGTGACATCTTGGACGAATACTCGGAGCAGATGTTTGACGTGCGGCAAAAGGCGATACAAGCGGGCGCGGAGGTGCTCGTCAAAGCCCTTGAACAAGCCACGCCGCGCGATACGGGCGAAATGGCACAAAGTTGGAAAATCAAAAAGGAATACCCAAACCACCGATACGTCGGCAACACAAAGACCGCGAAGGGTGCGGTGCACCGAAAGAAAAAGGGCGGCGGCAAGGGTGAGGCTCGCGCCGATGTGCCTTTATCGCAAGTGTTGGAATACGGCGAGAATACAAAGCATTACGGGTTTATACGGAAATGCTTTGACGCAACCGAGCCGCAGATATTCGCGGCAATCAAAAATACTTTGAATAACGGAGGTAATTAAACCCATGAAAGAAAACAAAAAAACGCTTGTGCGTTTTAATGTGCAAAACATCAAGTACGCAACCCCCGACGCAACCGCGCCGCACGGGTGGGCAAAACCGTTGCCGTACGGCACCGCAACAAAAATGGCGTTAGAGTCTGACTCGTCCGTCAAAAAGATTTTCGGCGACGGTCGCCGTCTTTGTGCTATCGTGAACGACAAAGGCAAAACGGGCACGATGTCGACGAATAACGTCAACGACGAATACGAAATCGCAATGGGGCGCAAAAAGCGTCTTAAAAACGGGCTTGCCGATATTAAGCAACAGCAGACCGTAACGCATTGCATTTATTTTGAAACTTGCGGCGTTGACGAGGACGGCGGCAGACCCGTTGCAAAAACTTGGCTTTACGGCGTTACGTCGTCCCGCCCGTCGGAGTCGTTCGACCAAAACACCGACGACATCAACGAGTCGACTTTCGATACGCCGCTTGAAATAGAAGGCGTGCCCTTGAAAGGCGCAAACGGTGCCGAGTGGAAAGACGAAAAGGGCAACGTCGTTATCGTATGGCAAATGACGGTAACGCCCGACGACGAGGGGTACGATACGTTTGGTGACGAAGTCGTGTTGCCCGAAATGCCCGACTCGCAGGCGTAAGGTGGTAACGGTATGATTAAAACAACTTTACCGACCTTTGAAACGTCGCTCGACGAAAAGACCAAAAAACTTGTCACCGTCGACAAAGAAATCGTCGTCACAATCGACACATCGCTTTTTGCCGAACAACGTTGGGAGGCGAACTTCCCGCACAACGCAAAAAACGAAACGCTTTTTGCGTACATCGAGCGTATGCGCGACGAAGGCAAAATTGACACGGTACACGTTTTGTCGCACTTAAAAGCCTTGTATTGCTTTTTGGAAGGCGACGACATCGCCGACTTCAAATCGTTTTGTCAATTATTCAATACGGTTGACGGCAAGCGACTTGCGCTACTTGTCGAAAAAATCAAAGCCGTGTTTGAAATCATACTCGACAGCGCAACAACAGACTCAAAAAACTAATAGCGCACAGTCAAGCACTTTTGCGGTTGTATGACAAGTTAAACCCGAACGGGCGAAACAACCGCAAAAACGACTTGATTGTGCCGCGATTTATCACTTTAATGGCAAAGTGTGTCGAGCATAAAATACCCGATGTATTTATCGCCCGTACGCATTTTACCGACCTTTATGTGCTTTTGCTTTCGCTTGATATTACAAATATAAAAATGCAATTAAAGCAGAAGTCAAAGCGTGCGCAAGCCGACCGCAACGTCAATGTGCGCGATATATCGCAAGCGGACGCGGTAAAATTTTTGAAAGGAGGCGGCAATGGCTGAAAAAATACGCGGCTTAACGGTTGATATAACC
>CAJTTD010000019.1 GCA_910579205.1 uncultured Christensenella sp. | reverse complement strand
TTGGAATAGCGGAATAGAGTAGTAATAGTGTAGCGTTGGTGTAGTTAGAGAATAGCGGATAAGTAAAACTCCCCCGACTATGACAGTGATGGTCATAGTCGGGGGAGTTTGCGTTTTATGGACTGTTATATGTGCTGTGGATACTTTCTGTTTGAATGTGAACTACGCAGTTTGTATTTGTGGTCTTACATTGTTCTATATGTCTATTTCGGGCGAGACGGTGTCTGTTGCTTTGTTGCTCAGTCGCTTTGTATCGCTGACCGTTCCCGCTATGACGAGCAGATCGCCGTCGAGTAGTATGCAATCGCCGCCGGGCGAGACTATTATTTCTTCTCCGCGTTTTATTACTACAAGCGTGATGTGTTCGGTATTGCGCAAGTCTAACTGGGCAAGCGTTTTGTCTTGCCATTTTTTGGGCGTGCGAATTTCTATCATACGGAAGCTGTCGGCAAGGGTAAGTATTTCGACGACGTTGGGTTTGGCGAGCATAGCGGCTATGCGTTCTCCCATTTCTTCTTCGGGAATAAGAACCATGTCAACGCCTATGCGTTCCAAAACGAGTTTGTGGCGCGCGTCGTGGGCTTTTGCTATGACTTTGGGTATGCCCATTTGCTTACATATCAAGCTTATGAATATGCTCGCTTCTATGTTTGACGCAATACAAACTATTGCAACGTCCATATTGTTTACGCCGAGCTGTTCGAGGCTGCGTTCGTCCGTTGCGTCGGCGCATACCGCATGCGTGCAGTAGGGAGAGATATCATTTATCAATTCTTCGTTTTTATCGATGACCAAAACTTCCGCGCCGTAGTCGTACAGCGATTTGGTAAGAGTTACGCCGAATCGACCCAAGCCGAAAACCACGTATTGTTTTTTTGCCAAAGCAGATTTCTTCATGATTGCTCCTTTATCCTATCATTAAGTTCGCCGACGGATATTTAAGCGTCGAACGGTCTTGTTTTGTAAATATAGTGCCCACACTGAGCGGTCCCAATCGTCCTATAAACATTATTATCGCCAGAGTATACAAAGCGCAAGGCGAAAGATTCGGTATCGTTCCCATCGACAAGCCCGTTGTGGTAAACGCCGTTATCGTTTCGAAAAATACATAACCCGCGGGAACGGCAGTATCGGACGCTGTTATTATAAGAACGCCCGTAAACACGACGGCGAGCGCGAGCGTCGCCACGGCAACGGCGCGCATGCCCATTTTAAGATTGACGCTGCGTTTACCGATCACGATCTGTTCTTTGCCGCGCAGACCCGACACGCCCATGAGAATGAGCAGTGCGAACGTAGTCGTTTTTATGCCGCCGCCCGTGCCGCCGGGGGACGAACCGATGAACATTAGCATGCATGTAAGGATCTTGCCCGACGACGACATTGCCGTTTGATCTATGGAGCAAAAGCCTGCCGTCGAACATGCCATTATCGATTGGAACATGCTGTTCAATAATTTTTGCCCGCCGTTCATGTTAGCAGTCGCGGCGGCATTCCATTCGGACGCCAAAAAGAAGAAAGTGCCGAATATCATGAGGATAGGCGTAACTATCAATACGGTTTTTGTATGGAATCTGTATCTGCGGAAACGGAATTTGCATTTTAATACGTCGTTGATGACCGTAAACCCGAATGCACCGAGTATAGACAAAGCGCCAATTATAAGCAGTACTCCCGCATTGCCGTTGTAATCGGTCAGCGAACCGAATTCGTTACCTACTCTGCCCATAACATCGAAACCGGCATTACAGAATGCGGATATCGAGTTGAACAAAGCTTGCCAAACGCCTATCGCGCCGTTTTTTACGCAGAAAAAGGGAATGAGCAGCAGTGTGCCCGCGGTTTCTATCACGGCGGTCATTATTATAATGTTTCTTACAAGTCTGACCACGCCTTTCGTTTGGCTTTCGCCGAGCGCTTCTTGTATGGCTATCCTATCTTTAAACGTTATGCGCTTTCTTATAAGTATAAATACGAATGTGGCGAGGGTCATGAACCCAAGCCCGCCGAACTGTATGAGAAGCAGCAACACCACTTGCCCGAACATGGAAAAGGACAGGGCAGTCGGAGTAACTACAAGCCCCGTGCCGCACACCCCGTTCATAGCCCAAAACACGGCATGCGTAAACGACATCCACTTGCCGTCGGTATTGGAAACGGGCAAGGCGAGAAAAAACGCGCCTATAAACATGACTACGAGAAAGCCCAACAAAACAACGAGCATAGGTCGCGCTCTGAAGCGTCTTTTACTTAAAGCCGGTTTAAACATATTTCTCCGTTAATAAGCAACTCGCGCTTGCGGCAATGGCTTTGCCTTCGCCGATCAAGCCGAGGTGTTCGGCGGTAGTTGCCGAAATATTTAAATCAGCGCCGTCTTTCATATCCAAAGCGTCGGCGAGCGATTTTTTTATTGTCGATATAATGTCGGCGAGTTTTGGCTTTTGCGCGATAATTACCGCCGAAATACTGCGTATAGTAAGCTCGCGCTCGCTCAACATGGCGAGCACGCGTTTTAAAAGAACGACAGAAGATATCCCGTCGTACTCGTCCGCGGTGTCAGGGAAGAGCACGCCTATGTCGGGCAGCCCCGCCGCAGACAAAAGCGCGTCCATGACCGCGTGCGTAAGGACGTCTGCGTCGGAATGTCCGTCGAGCCCGAGTTCGTACGGTACGTTTACGCCGCCGAGAATAAGTTTTCGTCCCGCGATGAGCCTATGCACGTCGAATCCTACGCCTATATTCGTTTTACGGGGCAAAACTTTAAAAAGATCGCGCGCTGTGGTGATCTTTATATTATCGAGTTCTCCGTCGATAAGGTGCGGCGCAAATCCCGCACTCTCGTATACTTGCGCGTCGTCCGTAAACTGACAACCTTCGCTAGCTATTGCGCGTTCGTATGCGCTTAAAATATCTTTATATATAAATGTTTGCGGCGTTTGCGCATTGTATATCTTGCTGCGGTCGAGCGAGCGCACTTCGCCACCGTCGCAATACTTAACCGAGTCTATGGTCGGCACAGCGGCTATTCCGCTGCCGAATTGACGCGCGGCGGCTATGCTGTCGTCTATGAGTTTATGCGACACGTACGGGCGCGCTCCGTCGTGAACGACTACTATGTCGCAAGGACAGCTTTTAAGCCCGTTATAAACGCTTTCGAGACGCGTAGCGCCGCCTTGGCACACGCGCACGTTATCGTATCCTTTTATTATATCTTTTATTGCGGTAACATCGTTTTCCGCTGCAACTACTGTGATAGAGTTGACGGCACTCAAAGAAAAAGCGTCGAGCGTCGTTTCCAATACGGTCTTGCAACCGAGATTGTAAAGAACTTTATTATAAGGAAGCCCCGTGCGTTCGCCTTTGCCCGCGCACACTATCACTGCGCCGCAAACGTAGTCCCGACTGATAGGGCGGTTAATCTTTGACGATTTCATAAAGAGTCTGCGACTCCTCCTTGGACGCTTTCTCGTTTAGCGATCTTACGGTAAAACGAATAGGCGAGCCGAGCCGTATTTCTACGACGTCGCCGATCTTTACTACATAGGACGGTTTTACGGATCTGCCGTTCACGGCTACCTTTCCCGCGTCGCAAGCTTCCGCTGCGACCGTCCTACGCTTTATGAGTCTCGATACCTTTAAAAATTTGTCGATACGCATACCGAATGATTATACTACTTTCCTATATAAAAGGCAAGTGATATTTACATGTCTTGATAAGCCTTTTCGTTATCTATACAGACAGTGGAAAAAAATAAATAAAAAAATTTAAAAATTTTTCAAAAAATTATCGAAAAGTAGTTGACATTATAAATTTCGTGTGGTATTATAACTAAGCTGTCTCGCAGAGAGACAGAGAGCACATTAAAAAGTGAATAGATTTTAGCGAATTAGACTTTTTTAAAATATACAAAGTCAATTATTTATGTCAGTATGTTTTTGAGAAAGAATCGGTCAACTTTTAAATTTTCGATAGCTTAAAGAGTAATCTTTGGTTATACAATTATTTTAGAGTTTGATTCTGGCTCAGGACGAACGCTGGCGGCGTGCTTAACACATGCAAGTCGAGCGGAGTATGAGAGCTTGCTCTCATGCTTAGCGGCGGACGGGTGAGTAACGCGTGAGCAACCTGCCTTTGTCTACGGGATAACACTTAGAAATAGGTGCTAATACCGTATAAGACCACACTCGGGCATCCGAGAGGGGTAAAAGATTTATCGGATAAAGATGGGCTCGCGTCCCATTAGCTAGTTGGTGAGGTAACGGCCCACCAAGGCTATGATGGGTAGCCGACCTGAGAGGGTGATCGGCCACATTGGAACTGAGATACGGTCCAAACTCCTACGGGAGGCAGCAGTGGGGAATATTGGGCAATGGAGGCAACTCTGACCCAGCAACGCCGCGTGAGCGATGAAGGTCTTCGGATTGTAAAGCTCTGTCGCAGGGGACGAAGTATGACGGTACCCTGTAAGAAAGCCCCGGCAAACTACGTGCCAGCAGCCGCGGTAATACGTAGGGGGCTAGCGTTGTCCGGAATTACTGGGCGTAAAGGGAGTGTAGACGGCTTGTCAAGTTATATGTGAAAGCCCGCGGCTTAACCGTGGAACTGCATATAAAACTGACTCGCTAGAGTGCAGGAGAGGTGAGCGGAATTCCTAGTGTAGCGGTGGAATGCGTAGATATTAGGAGGAACACCAGAG
>CAJTTD010000018.1 GCA_910579205.1 uncultured Christensenella sp. | reverse complement strand
GAAGGACAGGAACAGCTCGATATATTGAACGCCGCCCTTAACAAAGAAACAGGGGTAGCAAAGAGCGTCGGCGCGGGCTTTAAGGAAGCCTTCGGCGACCTCGGCAGTAGCCTAACCTTCCTTTCGTCGTGCTTCGGAAGCGTGACAAACGGCATAAAGAAGATGGGTATAAGCATGGACGAGGAAACGGAAGCCATATTAGGCGACATAGGCGGAATGTTGGACGGGGCCTCCCAAATTGCCACAGGCATAGCCACCGCCAACCCGTTAAGCATTATTCAAGGATCCATAGGCTTTTTGTCGTCAGCCTTCGACCTATTCAACAGCCGCGACCGCAAGGCCGAAAAGTCCATTAAGAAGCACGAAGAAGCCGTTACCCGGTTGGGACGTGCCTATACAGCATTGGAACACGCCGTAGACAAAGCCCTCGGCGAAACCGTCTACCAAAACCAAAGTGCGTTAATTCAGAACCTACGGCAGCAGCAGAACGAAATACAAGGAATGATTAACGACGAAATCTCCAAGAAGGAAACCGATTGGGGACGCGTCGAGGAGTTCCAAGAACGCTACGCCGAAGCCGGGCGACAGATTGAGGACATCATCGCCGAAATCACGAAAAGCATCACCCAAACTTCCGCCGGGGACTTAGCCAACGAATTAAAGGACGCACTTATAGAAGCCTTCGAGAGCGGAGAGGACGCTGCAAAGGTATTCGGCGACGTAGCCGACAACGTGCTTAAAAACGCTGTTTCCAACGCCCTAAAACTTCAATTTTTGGAGAAGCCATTGCAGAACGCAATTAAGCAGCTTCAAAAAGATATGGGCTTCGACGCAGAAGGAAACGGCAGTTTCGACGGACTAACCCAAGCCGAACAAGACCGCTTTAAGGCAGCGGTAGCCGCAGCCGGGCAGAACTTCAAGGCGGCGATGGATATGTATAAAGACCTATTCGCCGAATTGGAAGACGAAAGCGACCCGACAAGCCTAAGCGGTGCAATAAAGGGGGCAAGCCAAGAGAGTATAGACCTATTGGCAGGCCAGACCAACGCCGTAAGGCAGAACCAAGTTATAGCCATTGAAATTTTTAGGCAGCAGCTTATCCACCTTTCAAGCATGGATAACCGATTAGGGAACATAGCCGGAAGCCTTATATCCATACTTAACCGTTTGGGAATAGACGACGGCGACGACCTACGAAGCCAAGGAATAACCGACTAACACAACAGCAAAATGCAACTACAAGAACTTAAACAACGATTAGCAGCCGAAGCGAAGGCGGCGGGTATTTGTTCGGAGTGGTATGACTTCATATTAAAGGCTTCTTCCAAAGAACGCCTTATAACCCTTTTCGTCAAGGGTCAGGACTTCTGCTCCGAAAATAACTACCCTTCGCCGGAACTTCGCGCCGAGTTCGCCGACATACGCGCCCGCTTCGGTGTGTTTTGCACCGACGACCTAATAGCGGCGAAAAGTCCAAGAAGTGTTATAGCCTTCGACAACGCCGCCGGGACGGTGGAATACGGTAACTTTGATGCCGGCCAAGTGTGGGCGCGTGACAACAGCGAGATAACCATCACGGCAAGAAATAACGCCTTTGTCGTCGTCAGCATAGACGGCGCGGCAAAGGTCAACGTAACAGCAAGCGACAACGCACGGGTAAGCGTCATCCTTCACGGCGGAGAGTGCCAAACCCAGGCCACGGAGCAAGCGAGAATAAAAACAACCGATAAACGCAAGTAACATGGCATTAGAGCAAAACCTTATACTTAACCTTCCCTTCGACGAAGTGGACGGTTCAACCGTAGCCTATGACTTCGCCGCCAACCGCCACGACGCGGAAATAGTGGGCTGTCCCTTTGTCGTAGGCAAACAGGGCAACTGCCTACGCTTCCCCGGCGAAGGCTACGCCGAAGTTCCGGCTAACGTCATACCCTTAACCGGGAACTTCACTATTTTAGCGTGGGTCAAGGCGAACAAATACGCCGACGGAGTTACAGGAAAGCGAATCGGGCTTTTTTGTAATACCGCGCTATTGGAGGGAAGCCGCGAAATTTGGATAGACGTAAACCCCGATAGTTGGGGCTTCCTTACCATAAAGAAGGCCGGGAACACCGTAACCCTTTACTTAGACACGCAGCGCGTTAGCAGTGTTACGCTACCCGCCGCGCTTACAGGAATAGCCATTATTCAAGATGTCTATGGAACGGAATACGGCTATGCCGATTTAGACGAAGTGAAGGTTTACAACGTAGCCCTATCCGACGACGATATAGCCGGAAGCCTTAACAGCGTTTCGCAACTTGAATACTACCTTAACGGCGTAAACTTCCGCGAAATGGGTATAAGGGTAGAGAGTTCCAACGGCGTAACCGACCTTCCGAAGTTGAAGCAGGCCGCCTCGGTTGATTGGCCCGACTACCACGGCAAAGTAGTAGACCTCGCAAACAAGCGTTACGAGGAACGCGAAATAACGCTTAATTGTTGGTTGAAGGCTTCGGGTAAAATTGACTTCGTGGAGAGGGTAAACCGACTTTTCGATATTCTACGCGAGGACGGGACGGCGCGGCTTATGATAAGCATCCACCCGACGAAGCCACTACTTTACGAAGTCTACGCCCCGGACGGCATAGCCTTTAACAAGCGTTGGCACGACGACAAGATGATAGGCACTTTCAGCCTAAAATTAAAAGAACCCGACCCCGTGAAACGTGTAGTTCGCCACCAACGAATAAACGACGCAAGCCGCGAAGTACGCATCGCCCTCAAGACCGACAAAGTTGTTAACGTCTATTGGGGCGACGGCACCGTAACCGAAGACGTTTACGGCGACTTCACAGGCGCGAAGGCGTTGAAGCATACCTACGCCGAAAACGGCGTTTACTACGTCGTAATTGCCGGGGTTATTGAGGAAATAACCGACTTTTCCACCAACGGCATCATCGTATGGAACAGATTATAATTACCCATTCCGACGGAAGCGAAACCCCGCTTTTCAGCCGTAAGAACGTCAGCGGAATCAGTAAGGCGACCCAAAAAACCGCCTTACTTTCCGACGACGTTGTTACCGTTACCGTTTCGTCAGCCGTACCCCTTCCCGTCGATATTGGCGACCGCATAAAAGTCTACGGGCGTACCTATACGGCTAACCAATTACCCGAACCGGGTAAGAACGGACTACGCCGCTACGAATACGACATAACCTTTGAGGGGTTGCAGTACGGACTTATAGACGCGCAATATAAGTTACCGCCGGACGCTTACGGCGATACCTATTACAGCGACCTATATGGGCATTTGCGCGTATTGGTGTGGAACGCCAACCGCGTACAGCCTAATAAGTGGCGTTTAGGGAGCTGCCCGGCGGAAGGGACGACCGACTACAAGAACCTAACCACGTCGAGCCGTAACTGCCTACAAGTGCTTCAAGACATTTGTAGCGAATGGAACGTAGAATTTGAGATAACACCCGGCAACGGCTTCAACACGATTAACATCAAGGAGAAGGCGGGCGTTACCCACGCCTTTACGCTTCGTTACGGACGCGGCAAAGGCTTGTATAGCCTTAAACGTACCAACGTGAACAATGCCGGACTAACTACCCGCCTTTTCGTTTACGGCGGACAGGATAACCTCGGACAAAACTACGGCCATACCCGGCTGTGCCTTCCCAACACCGACCGCCTTACTTCCTTCTTAGAGGACGCGAAGGCAATAGCCCAATACGGAATAAAGGAAAACGAAAAAGTTTACGACATCAAGCCGGAGCGCGTCGGCGAGGTTACAACCATAGGCCCGGACGAAATAACATTTTCCGACACCACCGCCGGGGATAACGCTATGTTCGACTTGAACGCCAAGAAGCCGGACGGAAGTACCCGTTATCTATTGGACGGAGTGGCAGCAAAAATCAAGTTCCAAACCGGGCAGTTAGCGGGCTACGAATTTGATGTACACAAGTACGACCACGCTACCCGTACCTTCATACTTAACCGCTTCACGGACGAAAACGGTATGGTATTCCCTTCCGCCACGTCCGGCGCGTTTCAAATTTCCAAGGGCGACAAGTATATAATTACCGAGATACAACTGCCCGAAAGTTATATTACCGCCGCCGAAAACAAGTTAGCGGAAGCCGCAAAGAAGGACTTCCCGGCTATGACACAGCCCCAAGTAAGTTATAAACTTACCCTTTCCGAAGACTTCCTTATAAAGACCTTCGGGCAAGAGGTGGAAGCCGAAATTTTCCACGTTGGCGACTACATTAACGTCGAAGACGAGGAATTAGGTATTAACAAGGCTGTCCGCATAGTGAGGATAGAACGCAACCTTTTGAAGCGGCACACCTACGAAATAACCCTGAGCGACACCGTTACGAAGTCTACTACCGTCCGCGTATTGAACGAGATAGAAGACATTAACGACGTGATAAACATCAACAAGTTAGCCGACCCCACAAGAGCGCGGCGACGTTGGATGGCTACGCAAGAGTTGTTAAACATGGTATTCGACCCGGAAGGCGACTATTACAGCGAGAAAATAAAGCCCCTTTCCATTGAAACGCAGATGTTAAGCGTTGGCGCGAAGTCTACGCAGTTCACGCTGTTAAACGTAACCTTCCAACCGAACTACAACAAGGATCCAAACGCGCTATACATTTCCGGCGGACGGTTGGCCCATTACGCCATAGAAGAAAATATTAGGCAGTGGGTACTGACTACGGCGACCTATACCAACCTTAAACCCGCGACAGCCTATTATATTTACGCCCGTTGTTCCACAACAGCGGGGAACGGTACTATTATCCTTTCCGAAAGTGCCATAACCGTAGAACAGGAAGCCGGGTATTATAACTTCCTCGTCGGAGTGCTTAACAGCGTCGTAACCGACGCGGGCGGCAAGAACCCCGGCCGATTGGTAAGCCTTACTTACGGCAGTTCCACAATAAACGGGCGTTTCCTTCGTACCGGGCGAATTGAGAGCAGCGGCGGCGGTAAGTGCTACTTCGATTTGGATAACGACGA
>CAJTTD010000017.1 GCA_910579205.1 uncultured Christensenella sp. | reverse complement strand
TCTCCTGTTGAATTTTTAAAAAATTTTGTCCAATATCATTGACAAACCTACAAAATTTGAGTCGCTGTAAACAAAGAACAGTCGCCTTGAATTAAACCTTTACATACAATTTACACAACCGTGCTTTCGGACTTTACATTGAATGTGATAAACTGATATTGCAAAACAAAAACATTCAAAGGAGATTTACTATGAGAGCATTGAAAGTTATCGGTTGTGCTGCGGTCGCCGCTGTATTGGCTATGAGCGCGTTGACGGGTTGCAGCAAGGGGGAGCAGACGGTCTCCACGGACGGCTCGACCTCTATGGAAAAGGTTATCGGTTTCCTCAGCGAGGCTTATATGGAAAAGCACGAAGATGTTAAAGTCACGTACAATCCCACGGGCTCCGGTTCCGGTATAAAAGCCGTAGAGAGCGGCAGCTGCGATATCGGACTTGCAAGTCGCAACCTCAAGGACGAGGAAAAGGCAAATCTCAACGAAACGGTTGTCGCGATAGACGGCATCGTAATTGTCGTAAACAGCGAAAACCCCGTTGCCGATCTTACTGTTGAGCAGATCGCAAAGCTTTATACCGGCGAGGTAACCAACTGGAAAGACGTTGGCGGCAGCGACGCTCCCGTTGTGTGCATTGGCAGAGAAGCGGCTTCGGGAACGCGCGACGGCTTTGAATCCATCACCGATACCAAAGAAAAGTGCAAATACAATCAGGAACTTACTTCCACGGGCGATGTGATCCAGACCGTTTCATCGAATCCCAACGCTATCGGCTACGCGTCGTTGGCTTCCGTCGGCGATACTGTCAAAACGGTAAGCGTGGAAGGTGTGACTCCCACCAACGGTACTATATTAAACGGGGAGTATAAGATCCAGCGTAATTTCGTGCTTGTCACCAAGAAGGGTGCTGAGCTGAAGGGGGCAGCGAAGGACTTCTTTGATTTCTGCCTGAGCAAGGACGGCGCGACGTACATAGAAAAGGCGGGGGCGGTTCCCGTTGCGAAGTGATGGCGGGGACATATGAACAAAAAGAATGTAATAAACATCTCCGCGCTTATTGAGAGCCGCGACAGCAGCACGGGCAAGCACGTATTTCGGGTGAGCCGATACACAAAGCTTATTGTGGCGGAGATGAAAAAGCTCGGATATTATAGCGATATACTTACGAAAAATTATATTAAAGAGCTTGTGAAATTTGCATCGCTGCATGATATCGGAAAAATATTTATCCCCGATTCGATACTCACAAAGCCCGACAAGCTTACCGAAGAAGAGTTTGAGATAATGAAGCGCCACACGCAGCTTGGTGGCGAGATAGTTTTGTCACTCATTGGGAAAAGGCAGCGTGAAATGGCATATAATATCGTTGTTTATCACCACGAAAAATGGAACGGCAAGGGCTATCCCATGGGGCTGTCGGGAGAGGAAACTCCTCTTTGTGCAAGGATAGTTGCAATAGCGGACGTTTTTGACGCAATATCGGCGGATCGCTGTTACCGCAAAGCGATGCCGCTCGAAGAATGTTTTGATATAATAGAGCGCGGAATTGGCAGTGATTTCGACCCGATTGCTGCAGAAGCTTTTTTGGAGGCGCGGGAAGAGGCGGAAAGAGTACACACGGAGTTTTCGGATAAGGAGGTGCAAAATGCAAGCGATTGATGTGTCAGCACCGAAAAGCAATGTCCGCAAGGGCGGACTGAAAAAAGCCGCCGATCTGCTTGAAGCGGTGATGCGGACGTTATTTACGGTATGCGGATTTATCGCGGTCGGGTTTGTTGTGATAATAACGGTTTTCCTGATAATATCGGGAGTGCCGGCTATCGGAGAGATAGGGATCATAGACTTCCTGTTCGGAACAAGGTGGGCTTCTACGGCGGCGGAACCGTCGTTCGGAATACTGCCGTTTATCCTCACTTCGGTTTACGGCACTTTTGGAGCAATTCTCGTCGGCGTTCCCGTCGGAATACTGTGCGCGGTTTTTGCCGCAAAATACGCAAACAGAAAAATGGCGTCGCTCACAAGAGGACTTGTGGGGCTTATGTCGGGGATCCCCTCGGTGGTGTACGGTCTTATCGGTATGATAATCGTCGTTCCCGCGGTAAGAGAGATTTTCGGGCTGCCCGACGGCGCTAATCTGTTTTCGGCGATGATTGTTTTATCGATCATGATACTGCCGTCGGTCATCTCGGTATCCGAGACCGCGCTCAGAGCCGTTCCCAAAGAATACGAGGAGGCCTCCTTAGCGTTGGGCGCGACTAAAACCGAAACGGTATTTAAGGTAACGCTGCCCGCCGCGAAGAGCGGTATTCTGACGGCGGTAGTCCTTGGTATCGGCAGAGCGATAGGTGAGGCTATGGCGGTTATGATGGTCGCGGGAAACGTGGCGAATATGCCCGGCATTTTCCAAAGCGTGCGCTTTCTCACTACTGCGGTGGCAAGCGAGATGTCTTATTCATCGGGTCTTCAGAGACAGGCGCTGTTCTCCATCGCGCTGGTGCTGTTTGCGTTTATCATGCTTATCAATCTCACGCTGAATCTTGTTGTGAAAAGGAGCGATAAAAAGAAATGATCTCAAAGAACTCCACTTACTCCGCAAAACGCAAGGTAAAAGAAAAGCTGCTGAAAGCATTGGTTTTCGCGGCGGCGGGAATTACGGGCTTGCTCATTATCGGAGTCGTCATTTACATATTTTTCCGAGGGCTGCCGCACGTCACGCTCGGTCTGCTTGCGTCAAAGCCGAGTCTGTTGAATGGAACGGTCGGAATACTTCCCAATATTCTCAATACGCTTTACATAATATTTATTACTCTTCTTATCGTTCTGCCGTTGGGAGTGGGCGCGGCGGTTTATCTGAATGAATACGCGAAAAACAAGAAGGCTGTACGGCTTATCGAGCTTGCGGCGGAGACGCTCGCCGGTATCCCGTCGATCATTTACGGATTGGTGGGTATGCTGATATTCGTGCAGTTCTGTTCCTTGGAAACAAGTGTTTTGGCGGGTTCTCTCACTTTGGTAATAATGACGCTGCCGACGATAATACGCACAACGCAGGAGAGCTTGAAAACGGTTCCGAACGGTTACCGGGAGGGAGCGCTGGCTCTCGGGGCGGGAAAATGGCATATGATACGCACGACCGTTCTGCCCTCGGCTGTGGACGGTATAGTCACGGGCTGTATCCTTTCCGTAGGACGTATAGTCGGAGAGAGCGCCGCCCTGATGTTCACGGCGGGAATGGCGAACGAGGTGCTAGGCTTTTTCGAGGCGTTCACACCGGGAAACGCCGGCTCGACGCTGGCGGTGTCACTCTATGTGTACGCCAAGGAGCGCGGCGATTTCGACACCGCTTTTGCGATAGCCGCGATACTGCTTGTTTTAACGCTGCTTATAAACATCGGCGCGAATTTTGCGGCTAAAAAACTCGGGAAAGGCAAGGATCGGAAATGAATATAATAAGCGCGAAAAAAATGAACCTTTGGTACGGCGAAAATCACGCCTTAAAGGACATAAACATAGATATTCCCGAAAAAGAAATAACGGCAATGATAGGTCCGTCGGGCTGCGGCAAATCCACGTTTCTGAAATCGCTCAACCGAATGAACGATCTCGTTGAAGGCTGCCGTATCAAGGGCGAGATAACTCTGCGCGGAGAGAATATTTACGGCGGCTATGATGTGAATATGCTGCGAAAGTGCGTGGGAATGGTATTTCAGAAGCCCAATCCGTTTCCGATGAGCATATACGAAAACATAGCCTACGGTCCGCGCGTACACGGAGTAAAGTCGCGGGTCAAGCTTGACGAGATCGTGGAAAGCTCGCTCCGCCGCGCAGCGATATGGGACGAGTGCAAGGACAGATTGAAGAAAAGCGCTCTCGGAATGAGCGGCGGTCAGCAGCAGCGGCTGTGTATCGCCCGTGCGCTCGCCGTTGAGCCGGAGGTGCTGTTAATGGACGAGCCGACCTCCGCACTCGACCCCATTTCCACATCAAAAATAGAAGAGCTTGCTATGGAGCTGCGCAAAAAATACACGATAATCATAGTTACGCACAATATGCAGCAGGCGGCGCGGATTGCCGACAAGACCGCGTTCTTTTTGCTGGGCGAGCTTGTGGAATTCGATTCGACGGAGAGGATATTCTCCACGCCGTCCGACAAGCGCACAGAGGATTATATAACGGGGAGGTTCGGCTGATGAGAAGTTATTTTGACGATCAGCTTTCACGGCTCAATTCGGAGCTGCTTATGATGGGGGCGCTGTGCGAGGACGCGATAAGCTGCGCCGTGAAATGCCTTACGGAAAGCGATCCGAAGATGAAAGAGGGAGCGCAGTCCGCAGAATGTGAGATAGACCGCAAGGAACGCGAGATCGAGCAGCTTTGTATGAAGCTGTTGGTGCGTCAGCAGCCCGTAGCGACCGATTTCCGAACGGTGACAGCCGCTCTTAAAATGATCTCGGATATGGAGAGGATAGGCGACCAGTCAAGAGACATTGCCGAGATCGCCGAATATGTGACCTCCGTGGGACTTCAAGCCAAGATAAACGTAGCGGATATGGCGAGAGCAGCGGTGGAAATGGTAACGCAGAGCGTGAACTCCTTTGTCAGGCGGGATATAGAAACGGCGCGTTCCGTGGCGGCTATGGACGACAGGGTGGATTCCTTGTTTATAAAGATAAAAAACGAGCTTATCGCCGCCGTGCAGAACGGTCACGAAAACGCCGAGGCGCTTGTCGATCTGCTTATGATCGCGAAATATTTCGAGCGAATAGGCGACCATGCCGAAAATATAGCCGAGTGGGTAGTTTACGCGATAACAGGGGAGCATAAAAATCTTATCGGAGGATCGGAAAAAGTCATTGAAAATCCCGCTTCAATGTAGTATAATTAAACGGGGGGATCCAATATGGGAAAAATATTCCTGGTCGAGGACGATGACAACATACGCAAATTGGTATGCTACGCTTTGTCCAGAGAGGGCTATGAAATAGAGGGCTGTGCCGCGCCCGACGAATTCTGGAGCAAATACGGCAAGGAAGATCCCGATCTCGTTTTGTTGGACATTATGCTGCCACAGGAGGACGGTCTGTCGATACTGAGGAAGATCCGCGCCTCGAACCGCGATACGGCGGTGATCATGCTTACCGCCAAGGACAGCGAATTTGACAAGGTGACGGGACTTGATCTCGGCGCGGACGATTATATAGCAAAGCCTTTTGGAATGTCGGAGCTTGTTTCAAGGATAAACGCCGTACTCAGGCGATACCGCCGATCCTCCGAGGACGAGAAAGTCTATCGTATCGGCGGGCTTGCGGTATATCCCGAGCGGCATATCGCGGAACTGTCCGGAAAGGAGCTTTCGCTTTCCTACAAGGAGTTTGAGCTGCTATTAACACTGCTTGAGGCTGACGGAAAAGCGGTAACTCGTGAAGAGCTTTTCACGAAAATATGGGGAGAATTTTACGGCGAGTCGCGCACGCTTGACGTTCATATCCGCAATCTGCGCTCAAAGCTGGGAACGGACTATATTCAAACCGTTAAAAATGTGGGCTACAGAATAGGAAAAAAGGATGACTAAAAAAATATTTCGCTCGTTCCTGCTTACGACGCTTCTCACGCTGGCGGTAAGTATGCTTTTTGTATTCGGAATTTTATACCAATATTTTGAAGAACAGCTTATGGACGGGCTAAAGAGCAAGGCGGTATTCATATCGCACGCGGTTGAAAGCGAGGGCAAGGATTATCTTGAGAGGATCGGAGATGTCGGAGAACGCGTTACTCTTATTGCTCCCGACGGCACGGTCATTGCCGACACCGAAGCGAACGCCGCCGAAATGGAAAATCATCTTGAACGCAGTGAGGTAAAGCAAGCGGCGGAGAATAGCAGCGGAACGAGTGTGAGATATTCCGAAACATTGACCGAAAAGATAATTTATTATGCCGTAAAAATGCCGAACGGCAATATTCTGCGTGTTTCGGTAAAGCATTATACGGTGATAACGATACTGCTCGGGCTTGTTCAGCCAATTCTTGTGACGCTTTTGATTGCGGCGGTACTTTGCTTCGTCTTGTCGTCGAAATTGTCAAAGAGCATCGTCAATCCGATAAATTCGCTTGATCTTGACGCTCCCGAAAATAACGACGCATATGAGGAGCTTGCGCCGCTTTTGAAAAAAATATCCCGTCAAAGAAAGATCATTGACGAACAGCTTCAGACTGCTAAGCGGCTGCAGGAAGAATTTCGGCTTATTACCGAAAATATGAGCGAGGGATTTCTGGTGATCAACTCGGAAAGAAACGTGCTGACCTATAATTCCGCCGCTTTAAGGCTTCTGGAAATTTCCGAGCCGCCGAGCGGAAACGTGCTGGCTGTAAATCGCTCGGGTCCGTTTCGAAACGCGGTGGAACGAGCCTTGTCGGGAGAGCGTTCCGAAAACGAAATGATGTTCGGGGAAAGCTGCTACGGTATTATCGCCAATCCCGTTTTGAACGGCGGTGAGGTCATCGGCGCGGTTATAGTCATTTTGGACGTTACCGAACGCGTTAGGCGCGAACAGCTCCGCAGAGAATTTACCGCCAATGTTTCCCATGAGCTGAAAACTCCCCTGACCTCCATTTCGGGCTTTGCGGAAATGATGATAAACGGGGTTCCTGATGATATAGCCGCAGATTTTGCAAGATCGATATATGATGAAGCCCAAAGGCTCATCGTTTTGGTCGGAGATATTATCAAGCTGTCAGAGCTTGACGAAAACTCCGCGCAGCTCGAGCGTGAACGCGTGGATCTGCGCGAGCTTTCGGAGGAAGTCGCAAAACGGCTGGACTTCGCCGCCGAAAATAAAAACGTTGCCGTAACCGTTATCGGAAACGCGCAAATAACGGGTGTGCGTAAGATTTTGGACGAAATAATCTTTAATCTTTGCGACAACGCTATAAAATACAATAAAAACGGCGGCAGCGCGGACATTGTTATTTCCTCGGACACGGAAAAGCACACCGTTACTCTGACAGTGCGCGACACGGGGATCGGTATACCGGGATATGCGCAAAATCGCATTTTTGAGCGATTTTACCGCGTGGACAAGGGGCGCTCGAAATCGGCAGGAGGAACGGGTCTGGGGCTTGCTATCGTAAAGCACGGTGCCGCCTGCCATAACGCGGAAATACGCCTTAAAAGCGAGGAGAACAAGGGTACGGAAATAAGTATTATTTTTCCCGACAAATAAAAGGTCTCGAAAATGTGAATAGAATTTGAGGCAGGCTCCGCGGCGTTTGCGGGGCTTGTTTCATTTTTCGCAAAGCGCGGCAAAATCTGTTTTGAGGAAAAGATTTACATACTGTTTACACAATCTTGCTTGCGGATTTTACATTGAATATGATAAACTTATAACGTACCCAAGAGATACAAATTTTTTTCCGGAGGAAACAAAATGAACAAAACAAAAAGAGCAATTGCGGGAATTTTTGGAGCGGTGCTTGCGGCGTCGGTAACCACAACGGCGTTTGCCGCTACGGAGCACTGGAACGACGCATCGACTGCGGCGCCAACGGAATGGTCACAATGGAAACAGGATTGGGAAACGATCAAGAATGATCACGAACAGGTTTCCCTTACCCCGGGAGCGAACGAAACGCAGCTTAATTTCGCGTGGTATTCAAAAAACGCGGAAAATCCCGCCGTGAGGATTTCCAAGTCCGCCGATATGAGCGGCGCAGTAGAATTCGGCGGAACTCAATCGGAGATCACGGAGGCGGCGGCTCTCGGCTATTTTTCAAATAAGGTCACGGTAAAAGACCTTGAGGAAAACACGCAGTACTACTATCAGGTATTCAAAAACGGTGCGTGGAGCGAGGCTTGCAGGTACTCAACAAAGAGCTTCGACAGTTACTCGATACTGTATGTGGGAGATCCGCAAATCGGCGCGTGCAAAGGACAAACAAGCACCGAGGGTGATGAGATGGCAAATGAGATCGCCGCAAGAAACGACGCGTTCAACTGGAACAGAACACTTGAAAACGCGCTTTCGGCACATCCGGACGTCAGCTTTATGGTATCGGCGGGCGATCAGGTAAACACCGCCGACAGAGAATACGAATACGCGGGATACCTTTTCCCGAGCGTGCTTGATTCGCTGCCCGTGTCCACTACTATCGGCAATCATGACTGCGGCTCTTATCAGTACAGCCTTCACTTCAACAACCCGAATAGCTTTGAGCTGAATGACGACCAATACGCTCTCGGTCACACGGCTGCGGGAAGCGATTATTACTATACCTACGGCGACGTGTTGTTTATCGTTATAGACACGAACAATTACAACTGCGCAACTCATAAAGCGGTCATTGAAAAGGCAATATCGGAAAATCCCGACGCGAAATGGCGCGTGGTAATGTTTCACCAGGATATTTACGGCTCCGGTCTCGATCACTCGGATTCCGACGGTATCGTTTTGAGAACGCAGCTTACACCGATATTCGATGATAACAACATTGACATAGTTTTGCAGGGTCACGACCATACATATTCGAGAACATATCAGCTGAGCGGCGACGGAAAATCCCATGCTGCTTACGACAACAAAAACTGGCGCGACGAGAATAAGAACCCCGTTACGGGCTTCCTCACCGAAAACAATTGCTACAATATCAGAACGGGTGCGGCAGACGGAAACAGAGTTGTCGATCCCGAAGGCACCGTTTATATGGAAGCGAACTCTTCAACGGGCTCGAAGTTTTATGAGCTTATCCCCGTACAGCAGGATTGCATCGCCGAACGCAGTCAGACGTGGACGCCCAGCTATTCCGTTATTGATTTCTCGGAAAACGAAGCGACGATAACCACCTACGACGCTCTTACCAATAAGGTGCTTGAAGGCTCCGCACCGTATACTATCGTTAAAACGGGCAACAAAAACGGAACTTCCGATAATGCCGAAAAATCCGATCCCGCCGAAAACAGTAGCGATATGGGGAACGATAATAAAAACAATCCCTCTACCGGAGCTGCGGACGCCGCTCCTATAGTCGGGATAATCGCACTCGCGGGAATTGCCGTGATGGTTATGAACGGCGCAAAGTGTTCCAACAAATAAGCGCTCAACTGTTCATTGAGCAGATTTCTTCATAGGCTCTAAGTATTTCCCCCGTAAGTCTCGGGGGAAATACGGGTTTTATGTTATTATTTCGGAGGGGATATTTTGTTCGGGGAAATTATTCGCGGTAAGCTTTTCAAATTTACGTTATTCGCTCTGGCAGCGGCTTTGATCATTACAGCGGTTGGCTCGTTAAATTCATTCGATAAGGCGGAGCTTGTTTCAACATCAGGGAGGACATTTGAAAGGGCGCAGGTGACCGAAATTCTCGAGGACAATCTTCAAGAGGACGGCAACCGCTACGGAAATCAGCGCGTTATGCTGTACATAAAAAGCGGAGAGCTGAAAGGACAGACTGTTGAGGCAACAAGTCCCAACGGAACGCTTTTCGGTGCTGTCTGCCGCAAGGGAATGTCGGTCATAGCGATAGTAAGCGTGAGCGGAGAAAGCAGCGTCGTTACCGTTTACAGCCGTGACAGGACGATACCGATCATCTGTTTTGTGCTGATATTCATATTAAGTCTGTGGCTGGTCGGCGGAAAGAAGGGGCTGAAATCCGCGTTGTGCCTGGGCGTTTCAATGGTTTCCGTTTTCCTTGTATTCTTTCCGTTGGTGTATAGGGGATTTTCGCCGTTCTGGGGCGCGGTCATAGTCGCGGCGCTGTCTGCTTTCGTGACTATCCTCACGGTCGGGGGCATCAATACGAAATCTCTCGCGGCGATCTTGGGGACGATGTTCGGAGTATGTATGGCGGGAGCGGCGGCAAGACTGTTCGGACTTGCCGCAGGAATAAGCGGATATAATGTGTCGGAGATCGAGTCGCTGCTGTTTGTCGCGCAGCACAGCGACATACAAATAGGGGGACTGCTGTTCGCGGGAATACTTATTTCCTCTCTCGGTGCTGTTATGGACGTGGGAATGTCCATTGCCTCCACGCTCAATGAAATTCACGAGAAAAAGCCCGAGTTATCCTCTTCCGAGCTGTTCATTTCAGGGATAAACGTTGGACGTGATATTATGGGGACAATGTCCAATACGTTGATTCTGGCGTTTGCCGGAGGCTCGGTGATCACGCTGATGATAAATTATGCTTATGATCTCCCGTTTAATCAGGTTCTTAACTCCTACAATATAGGTATCGAAATTATGCAGGGGATCTCGGGAAGCCTCGGCATAATCCTGACCGTGCCTTTTACATCGTTTGTCGCGTCGCGGCTGCTCAAACACAAACGCTGATTCTCCAAAGGACACGGCTTCCTTTTCAAAAATTGTGCCGCATAAAACAAAGAAAAGGCAAGGCAAATTTAGCCGGGGTGGTGTTTTACCACCACGGCTTTTTATTTCCGAATGTCCGCATAATATTGCTCAAAAGGAATCTTCTCTGCAAGCGCCTTATCCCTAATTTCGGAAGCAAACCTCGACCACTCCTCAAACTCAGCAACCGTCATTTTCTTTTTCATATACCTTGCATAGTGAGCTTTATATGCGCGGTTATAGGTCTGCCATATCGGATCGTTCTTGCATTTTTTCTCGTAACTCCGTTTTGAACCGACGTCGCGGCAGGTCTTGTCCGGTTCGTCGGCAAGCGGGTTGTCGCAGTATGTATAATACCATGAACCGCGAATCAAAAAGTATTTTCCGCAGTTTTTACAGCGGTTCGGAAGATAGTTTTGCGCGATCCCGCGGAAGAAATCATAGTATAGAAACGAGCCTAAATCGGTGAACTTTATCGCCTCACAGAGAATAGAATTACCGCTCTCATTAAGTATGGATTTATATCCAAACGATTGCATTCTGCACTTCATTCTTTCAAAATTCAGTCCTTTAGAACGGTTAAATTCCGTGAAGTAATGCGCAATATCATCAGAAGTAGGAAAGGCTTCGCTGCGATTAAGCCAATCACGAATAAACGGCTTATAGGTCTGGTGAACCTGCAAATACGCGTTCAGAAAATCAATGTAAATATCGAAAAAGGAATCAATACTGCTGTTCAATTCACGTAGGTCATCGGCAATATCCTCATCTGCCAAATCGTCTTTTTTTAGTGGTCGAAGATCAAATCTGTTCAATCGAAGAAAATAATTTCCGATGTCGTCTTTCTCACCGTAGCCATATTCACTCACGAAATCCTCGTTAACATAGCCAAGCGCATAGTCCATAGAACCAAGTCCGTCTTCAAAAAATCGGTCATAGCCGTTCAAGATATCGTCCAGCTTTATCACGGAATAGCCAAGCGTTTTATCAAACGGTGGCAGCGAAAAAATAATGCGATTTATATCTTCGAGCATGCTCATGGCAGCGTAAACATTGTCGTTATATCTCGAAAAATCATAATGATCCATATATGGAGATATGGTCAAACAGTGCTTGAACTGCTTTAAATTGCCGACAAAATCAGATTTTAAAATATATTTTACACGACTGTCATTCAGATAAGCAATCAAAATTTCATTGGAACTGTATCTGAATTTTTCGTTTATATAAATGTCATTGCCCCAAAAGTAAGCCTTGAAATTGAACACGGAATACCTCCAAAAAAATATTTTCAAAAATAGAGAATATGAAAAAAGAAATAGAGTATGTGCTTTAATTATAGCATAACTATTGAAATTTTTCAAGTGGTGTGCTAAAATAATATGGACGATCACTGTAGAGCTACAATAGATATTGGACAATCGAAAAAAAGATATTGAGAGAAAGC
>CAJTTD010000016.1:19809-28488 GCA_910579205.1 uncultured Christensenella sp. | reverse complement strand
ATGCCTAGGCATCCATCGTACGCTCTTAGTAGCTTAATCGTCCAATTCCTAAAATTAGAAATTACAAGATTTAAACTTACAAATTGCGGTATTGGTTTTACATATCACCAATATCTGATTTTGTATACTCGCTTAAGTTATATGCAGTTGTCAATGTGCGACACGGAGACCGCTTAGGGTCAAAAAAAACACAACAAACAACAACTTTCGGGATAGCTCCCCTTGCTCGTTATTGCTCATTATGTCCAGAGGTATGGCGTTGTGCGATACGTGGATGACCCGTGTTCTGTCGTTCTTGCCGACAGCTTTGTCATAATATCACACCTATATATGCGCTGTCAAGCGTTTTTATTAAGTTTTTTAAAAAATTTTTATTTTTTTTGTAAAAAACTTTTTTAGGCTTACGCGGCGTTCCGAACAAGCCAGAAGCGCCGCCGTTAGTATAAGCCGAACATTTACTGCTTAGCCGCTATCTTGCCCGCTATGTCTTTTATTACACGCTCGCTGTTGTCGTACCAATCGACGGTCCACACTCTGCAAAGCTTCCAGCCGCGGCTCGTCAAAAACTTCTTTCTCATGACGTCGCGCTCGCGCGTGGAAGCGTCCGTCGTGTAAACGCTGTCGTCGCACTCTATGCCCAAAACATAGTCGCCACGTTGATCCTTGACCGCTACGTCGAGCTTGTAGTTGCCCATGCCGACGTCCGTCTCCACCGCGTATCCGCGGCGCGAAAGTTCTTCCGCAATGCGGAACTTGAGCGAGCCGACGTCGTACTTTACATCGACGGCTTCTTCCGTATACCCAGCAGACACCAGATCGAGAATGTGTTTAGCCCCCGCCTTATCTCCGCTCGAAACGCAGTAAGCGTAATCCAAATACTTGCGCAATATATGCACGCCCGCCGTTTTTATGTCGTCCACGCGCAGATCGCTCGGTATGATGGAAGTAACTATGTCTATCTTGCGCTTGGCGCGGCTTATTGCGACGTTTAGACGGTTTTCGCCGCCGGGACGGTTGAGCCAACCGAAATTTCTGCTCATGACGCCCTTGTTATTATAGGCATACGCAAAAGAAAATATTATCCGATCGCGCTCGTCGCCCTGAACGTTTTCTATATTCTTTACGAAAAGCCCGCGGTCTTCGCCGTCCTCTTTGCGCATGTACTCGGCGGTATACAACTCGCGGAACCGTTCGTCCGCATCGCACCGCTTGTCTATCATATCCAAAATGCAGTCGCGCTGCTGCGCGTTGAACGTGATAACACCCAACGTTTCTCTGTCGCGTTGCGCGACAGCCGCGCCGCGTTCCAAATGCTCGGCAATGAGCTGCAGCGTTTTTTCCGCTTCCGCCTTGTTCACGCGATCCTCCCACAGACCGTTGACTTTGTGGACGGCTATGGGCGGTTCGCTCGGCGCGCTCGGATTGGGCGATATGTTGAGCTTTCCGCCGTAAAACGCTGCATTGGAAAAAGCGATGAGTTCTTCGTAACGCGAGCGGTAGTGATACGACAGCATGACCTCGGGGAACTTGAAGCGCGCCACGTCGAGAAGGCTCTCCTCCTCCAACACCGCTTCGCTTTCTTCGTCCTCGTCAACCGCCACTCTTCCGTCGCCGAGGCTGGAAGGGCGCAGCTGCTTGTGGTCGCCGCAAACGACCAGCCGCGCGGCGCGTACGATAGCGGGAATGCCGCGCTCCACATATATCTGCGACGCTTCGTCGAATACCAACAGATCGAAAAGATCGTTTCTGAGCGGAAGTATCTCGCTGACCGCTTCGGGCGTCATCAAGAAAATGCGCACGCCGCGAAACAGCTCGAACTCGAATTTTTCCACGAACTCCGCCGCCGAACGTCTGCGCTTGCCGTCGATGGCGCGCAGCATATCGCCGCGACGCTTGCTTTCCGCCATGTTCGTATTGAACGCCGTTTTAAGGACTTGCATGGTCTTATCGCGCACAAGCTCGCATTTTTTGTCTATGGACGAGCAAATGCGCGAAACTATCGCTTGATAGCTCGACATCTTGCTTATGGCGTCTCTGTGGTCGTACTCGTACTTTTGTATGAACGCGTAACCGCAATATTCGAGCAGCCTGCCGTTGATCTCGGACAGCGGCTTGCCCGTCTCGCATTTTATGCCGTACATGACGCCGAAATACAAACGCGTGCAATAATCGAGCGTATCCGCAGTCGTCTTGCAGTCGTAAAAATCGGTATACGCCTTTACGCCGTTATAAAGCTCGACCGAATTTTTTACGAACGCCTTATACAGTTTTCTGTTATACTTAATGAAATTTGCCTTGACAAACGCCTTGATCTTGCGTTTGAATTTGAACTTGCTCTTGCCGTAGGCGTACTCGTCGAGAATGCCGTCGAGTTCCGCGGACAGCTGTCCTATCTTGCCCGCCGACATGCCTTTGCGCATATCCACCAGCCACGGATAGCCCGAAGCAAGCTCGTAATACCCGTTCAGATCTTCGAGCAAAGAATCATCCGCCAAGTACGCGCTCGACGCTTTAAGGTCGTCGTATCCGCAGTCCAAAAGCGATTGCGGAACGTTGTCGCGGTAAAGCGCGCTTTCGCTCGTTCCCGACACGGAAATGTCGCGTTCGGCGAGCTTGAACGGATTTTCCATGTTTTCTCTGTATATAGTGAGCATGCTCGCGCCGTACTCTTGCGAATTAAGACTGTCCGCAACGCTGTCGAGCGCGTCTATATCCGCGTCCACGGTTTTTATAGCGCGATTATACGCCACGTCGTTGAACGGCGCGGGCGCGGACGCCGCGTCGAACATGGCTTTGAGCCGACCGTAAAACGATTCCTTGTCCTTGGGATCGTCCACGAACAGCGCGTAACGAGAAAGCTTGCCCAACCTCGAATATATGACAGACAGCGCGGCGCGCTTTTGACTGACAACGAGCACGTTTTTTCCGTCGTCCACGGCATCCGTTATCATGGACGTGATAGTCTGCGATTTTCCCGTTCCCGGCGGACCTTGCATCACCAAAAAGCGTTCCTCTGTCGATTTTTCTATAGCGGTCTCTTGAGAAACGTTTAGTTCGTGTATATAGTCGATATAGCCCTCGCTGTCGATGGGTATATCGCCGTTCAAAAGATCGGTGCTTACGCCGTATATATCGGTAACTTCGTCCGCAGCGTCCAAAAGCCCCGTGAGCGTGGGCGGCATAAGTCCCGATTCGATGAGATCGTCAAAGTCTTTTTGCATTGCGCCGCTGTGCATGGGAAACGAGCCGATGACTATGTTGTTCTTGACCGCGTACTCGTTGGCGGCGTACTTGGGGAAGTTTTTCTCCGTGTACTGACCGAGCTTTTCAAAGCTCCCGCCGTCATAGCGCACATCCATGCCCGACTGCGCGTAAAACTCCGATATGTCCGACATAAAATCGCGTTTTTTTATATCGTCGATCGCACACCGCGGCAATGCGCCCGAGCGCGAATTAAACTTGTTAAAGCACAGTATGAGCGCGTTGTTGTACGTTATATCGCGCGTATCGTCCGAGTGCAATTCTATTTTGCCGCCGACGTTTTCCAAACGCACGGGAAACAGCACGAGCGGCGCGCACACGTTGAAAGAGTTTTTGCCCGCTCCGCACTTGCCCGTTACAAACGGATATCCCGCATAGAGCGTATTTGCGCCCGTCTCGCGCAGTACGGACGCGGTATAGCGTATGAGTTTGCAATACTGACCGTACATCGCCTCGTCGCCGTCTGCGTCGCACAGCTTGATCCCGCCGCCCGACGACAACAGCGCGTCGGCCACCGCGGACGCAAGCTTAATTCCGCCGCCGCACACGTCTATCGCTCTGCTCGGCACTGCCTTGGGCAGATACAGCATGCGATTACGGCGATTGACGTTTGTCAAGCGCGACTGCAGATTTTTGAGCGTGCCGCTCGTCTCCGAACTCATCATAGTGAGCTTGACGGGTTTTTGCTCGTTCAATATGATATTCAAAAATCCGTTACCGTACTTGGTAACGAACGCCTTTCCTATACCGCCTATCTTGAGCATATCTTCTATGCTCGTAGGCTTGGACCGCGCGAGCGCTTTTAGCGGCTCGTCCGCGATGACTGCCGACGCGGTGTGCTTGTTTTCCTTATCACGAATGCTTTGACGGTAATTATAAAGCTTTTTATACAGATCGCTTGCCATATATATATTTTAGCATTATAAACGTACAAAATCAAGCTTTTGCAAATACAACTTGACAGCGCGCGTCCGCAGACACCTTTAATTCGTGCCGAAAAACAGCGCAAAACCGCCGCGCCGACTTTCGTCCCGCACGCAACGCGCGATGAACGATACGACGCGGCGATCGCACGCGGATACTCCCGCCGCGTTACGCTTGCACCGCGCCTTTAAATAAGCTTTTCCAATCGCGCGGTAACTTGCTTGAGCCTATCGCGTTTTACTTCTATCTGCGCGCTGTAAGCGCGGAAGTATTCCACGTCGGCGGGGTCGGGGTCTTTTTTGCTTATGAGCGCTTCCAACAAAGCCGCTTGCGAACGCGAACGCTTAATTTCCAAGCTTTGTATTTCCGCTTCTATCATGCGTATTTCTTTAGCGAGATCTCTTTTTTCGGACATATCAGTTACCTCTCGGCGGCGTAGATTTTTGCTTTCTGCCGCTATAGCTTAAAAGACGTTTCTTTTCGAGCTGTTCTATGCTTTTGAACAGTTCGGCGTAATTTTCGGGCTTGCGGTCTACGGCGACCGCGCCTATGCTCGTCATCAATTCGTCGATGAGCGTTTTGGCATGCCGCACCGCTCTGTCGCTGCGTATGCGGAGCAAGCACGGAGTATCAACGTACTGCTTTACAGCCAAAACGTCCTCGACATTATATCGTTCGGCGTAATCGGCAGGGTTCAACGCCAGATATAAGCATAAAGTCTTTCCGCGCATGGCTATCCTTGCATAGCATTTTCTGCCCAAGTAAAAGCTTTCGCGGGCGCGGCTCATATTGGCTCGCGCTTTCTTGTACGACAGCATATAGTTTTTGAGTTCGGAATATCTGTTCTTTACCACGTCTGTCGCGGTTATAAGCTTTGACAGTACGGTTTTTCCGTACGTTACGCGCTCGCTCGAACTGACCTCGAATACTTTTGCGAACCCGCCCGACGACGGCGCTTCCTCGTCGTTCTCTTCAGGCTCGTATGCGGCAGTCTCTTCCGTGTCGTCTTGCTCCTCGGGCAGAGCTTCTTCGGCGTCCGATGCCGCGTCATTCGCGTCGAGCGCAGCGGCGGCGGCTGCGGCGGCTTTAGCTTCTTCCGCGGCGCGTTCCGCTTCCGCCGCTATCTTGCCCGCGCGTACCGCGGCTATCGTAGCGTCGGTATCCGCTCTCGTGCGTATGGCAACGACCATTTTTTCGGTAACGAGCTGAACAACGCCCTTCTTTACGAGTATTAAGAATACGAGGAACACTATGAGCATTACGCCGAGAACTATGAGCAGTATCGCCCACCAAGGCAGCCCTCCGTGCGCAAATATGCGGAACGACACCGAATGTTCCAGACCGTAATAACTGTCCGTTTCCGCGACAGTCGCTATCATTATGTACGAACCGACGGGCGCTTTTTTGAGATCGTCCGTGCCGTTAGACGAATCGTACCAAACCTTGCCGTCGCCGTCAACTATCTTGACAACTACATCGCCCACGCGCGGGCTTGCCGATATCGCCGCTTCGGCGCTGTCGTATTCGCCCTTTGCCCAAGACGCGATAGATGGCGCGGTCGCCCAGTAATTGACCGCTTTTATTACCTTAAACTCGGTGTACTGCGTGGTTGTCGCAGTGTAGTTTGCCGTTGCGGGCACTTCGGACACGAGCCAGTACGTTCCCGCGGGCAGCTTTGCTATATCTGCCGCCACGTCTTCCGACACAAAACCGTCCGCATCGACCGTGAAGCTTTCGAGACCTTGCACGGGCGAACTGCCGTCGGCGGTCTCCGATACCGCAAACACGACCGAATCTTCGCCGTCGGCATATGTGGGTATAGCGACTATATAATTTGCTTTGCGGTCGTAACTGCCGTATTCCCAGCCGACGATGTTGGGAGAGCGCAGCCACGTGTTTTTTGCGGGAGTTACTTTAAAGCCCACGCGAGCGCTGCCGTCCGCGCTGTTAAAAGGCGGCTTCCAGCGGTAATGCACGGGATCCCTGAGTTTAAGCGTTACATAGTGCGTGCCGCCCGAAATATATTCGTCGTCGCTGTCGAATATCATTTCGTACAGAGAATCGTCCTCCACCGCGGGAATATTCTTAGCGCCCGTGTACGCCATATCGGCGATCACTGGGATATCCACGGTTTCGTACACCGTTACGGTAAAGAAAAAGCTGTACCTATCCGATTTGCCGCTCGTAATATCGGCGTGGTTGGGCGCGTTTACTTTAAAGTACACCTTGTACGTGCCGTTTGCCCCGCCTTTTATGTTCTGTCTTATGTCGGCGTCGTCGGGCGTGCGATAAGTATTGTCGTATATGCGGGCTAAGTTATACGTTACGGTCGGCTCGCCGTAATACTTTGACCCCGCCGTGGTATTCCAATATCCGATGCGCGTTACTTCGGTAAGCTCCACCGCGCCGCTCTCGGATACGGCGGCTTGAAACCTGTCGAAAAACGCGCTCTTGTTCGCCGCGTCGTATTCCCATTCGTAATCGAGATACCCTACATCGGGATCTCGGTCTAACCCGAGCGATATCTGCGCGGGCATTACGTTGAACACGTAGTCTACCGTGAACGACGAACAACTGCCCGCTTCTTCGGCGCTGCCGTCCCACCAATTATTGCTCGCCGCAACGTTTACCGACGGCGCGTTGAACGACAAAGTATATGCGCCCGACGGCATGGACGGATTTAAATACTCGTCAAAATCGCTTATGCTCACCCCCGACGCGATAACAACGTTGTTTCTGTGCAATGCGAAAGTTATGCGCGCATCGTCGGACGGAGTACCCCGCTTGAGCCGCGGCGCGGCAAATTCCACAGACTGCCCGAACGTGAAATCGGCGATAGAGTATGCTCTCGGCGCGCGGTCGGCTATACTTTTAGACTCGTTCAAAAGCTCGTTGTCGGAGGCGACAACATACCATACTTTGGTTATGTTTGCAGTGCGTCCGCCGTCCGAAATGACTACTCTTACGCCGTAAGGCGAATTTATGGTAAGGTCGCTTCTGCTCGATGTAAACAATACGCCGCTATCGGCAGTGAGCGTGGCATAAGCGAAAAATTGACCGTAGCCGTTCGCCGCGTTGCCCGAATACTCCGCAGTGTAACTGTCGGAATTTATCCCGTCCGTCAGCTCCACCGTAAGCGTTTCGCCGCGTATGTATCTCGCAATAGAACTCGTAACCGTAACGCTGTCCATGAGCGTCAAGTCCGCAGAGCTTTGCTCCGAACCGAACCACTGTTCGTCGCCGACGGACGAGCGATAATGGTATACGTCGCCGCTGCCGAGCGCCGTCGAGCCGTTGACCGTCCAATTGGTTGCTATGCCGTCGAGGTCTATCGACGCGCTGTCCGTTACCGCGACTTCCGCGCCGTACGTCGAGCAAAACTTGCCCGTTCTGTCGCATACAAAATACGCCGACGGTTCTGCGTCATCGTTGTACGCGCCGTAACCCGACGTAAACGCGCCGACGTAACTGTCGGACAGCGCTACGCCTATGCGAGCCGTTTCCGAACCGCTCTTTAAAGCGCCTATGACACGAATGAGCTTTTTGTTGCCGTCTGTTACGTCGAGATATACATTGTTTGATGACATTCCGCTTTTATTATCCGTTATTTCCACAACGCCGCCCACGGCGAACGTGCTTGCGCTGTCCTTTAAATAAACGCCGCCGCCGCTTGTAGCGGAGTTGCCCGTGATCGAACCGCCGTACATATTGAAAGTAGATCCGCTATTGTCGCCGTATTCGCAGATGTACACGCCGCCGCCGTTGAGCGCGCCTTTATTTCCCGACACGCACCCGCCGCGCATATTGAATATGCCGCCGTTGGAAATATTTATGCCCGCGCCTTCGCCGTCCGCGCCGCTCACGACATTGTTTATTACTGCGCCGCCGTACATATTAAAAGCGCCGCCCTCGTTGCATATGCCCGCGCCGTATGTAGCGGAGTTTGCGGAAATAGCGCCGCCGTAAAGATTGAGCGTACCGCTGCGTATGTAAATACCGCCGCCGTTGCCGTCCGTTCCTTTGCCGCCCGTTATCTCGCCTTCGCTCTCGCCGCAATCGTAAATATTGAGCGTGCCGCCGTCGATCACGAATACCGATCCTATCGCGCCCATATAACGCATAGTGAATCCATTGAGACAAAGATTGACTATACCTTCGGTAACGGTAAGCGTATCGGCGACTGTCAAATTTTTATCGAGATAATAATTCCCCGCCTCGATATTTCCGCCCGCCGCCGAAAAACTTGTCGCGCTGTCATGATCGAACAATTCATGTTCGCCCTGCGCTTTAGCCGCTGACCGCGTTATAGGAAAAGCAAGCAAAACCGAAATTGCACAAAACAAAAACAGCCAAATGCAGTTACGCACAAACGAAACTTTCCGCCCCATCATCTTCCTCCATATCACCCCCGCATTAGCGGAGAAAACTAAGTAAAGTTCATCGACACCGCTGTTTAATGCAAAGATATGAACAATGGTTATATTTTATACCCCC
>CAJTTD010000016.1:0-19782 GCA_910579205.1 uncultured Christensenella sp. | reverse complement strand
GTGTGTCAAGTACTTTTGTTAAATTTTTCTACTTTTTTGTCCGATTTTTTTATATTTTTACATTATTCTCGATTTTTGCCCCCAGAGTTATGCATATACCGCATGTGCAGTTATCCGATATATTTACAATTTCGCATAACACAAAACGGCGCGGGTCGTGCCGCGCCGTTTTGTGTTAACACTATCGACTTATTTTTCTTAGCTTATCTTTTCCAACTCGCCTATCAGTTTTTGCAGACGGGTCCGCTTTACGTCTATCTCCGCAGTAAACGCACGGAAGTATTCCACGTCCTCAGTTCCCGGCTCTTTCTTGCTTATCAGCGCTTCTATCAACGCCGCTTGCGATCTCGATCGCTTTATTTCCAAGATCTTGATCTCTTCTTCTATCACGCGTATCTCCCGCGCTATCTCGCGTTTTAATGTCATAACTTTATTCCTCCTTGTTAGGCGCTTCCGCCTCGGCGTTTTCTTTGTCCTTTTTCTTTGCAGCGTCTTTTTGCTCTTGCGACCGCTTTGCCGCTCGCTCGCGCATTTCGCCCGCTCGCGACTTCATGACTTCCGCCTTTGCGCGCAACTGCTCCGCTTGCTCTGTCGTCGCTTCCGCTTTGCGCTCTAACGCTTCCGCCTTTTCTTCGGGCGTTTTTACTCTGGTTTTTTCCTTTGCCGCGGCGCGTTCCGCTTCGCGTTTTTCGCGCTTCTCTTCGGGCGTCATCGTAAGCTCTTGCGCTCGCGCCTTCATTGCCGCTGCACGCGCTCGCATCGCCTTGGCTTTGGCTTGGAGCTGCTCGGCGCGTTCTTGCGGCGTAAGCGCTTTCTTTTCCAGCGCAGCCGCGCGCTTGACCGTCTTTTTCTCTTCCTTTTCCGCTTGCTCCACTGCCGCGGGCGTACCCGCCGCCACCGCCGCATACCGTCCCGCGCGCACCGCCGCTATAGTCGCGTCTATATCCGCATTGGCGCGCATCTTGACTACCATCTTGCCCGTTATGAGCTGCAGCACGCCCTTTAAATGCAGTATGAGCAGCACTATAGCAATTATAGCCACCACGCCGATAACGATAAGCACTACGCCCCACCACGGTATGCCGTTTTTGACGATCGTCGTATTTATGTCGCGCTCAAACACCTTGAAATTTTGGCTGAAGCTAAGTCCGCCGTAGTTGGACGTACCGTCCACTTTTACCGACAGCGAATAAAGCCCCGCGCGCATGCCGTTGAGCTCGTTTACATCTTTGCTGCTGTCAAAGTACACTATTTCGCCCGTCTCGGCGTCGGTAACGGTAATGACAACGGCATCGCCGAAACGCGCTTGCGCTATCGGCATGTTTTCGTCCGCATTGAACTTGCCCGCCGTCCAGCTCTTGATGCTCGGCGCGGTTATCCACGAATTCTCCGTCTTGCGGATGTTGAAAACGGTGTCCTCTGCGGGAAGTCCCGTATAGCTATCCGTTTCATCCACCCATACGCGCATAATATACTGGGACACCGAAAGAGCGTTTAGCAATGCGACTGCACCCTCGTCGTCGACTGCGTAGCACTCGCCGTATGTGATGTCGGACACACGCTTAACTTTTATGTTGCCCAGCCCGTCGAGAACGTTTCCGTTAATGTCGAGCATGCTCACGCAAACATCCGCGCTATCCAACAGATACTGCGGTCTCGCCAATATGACTGCGCCGCTCTTATCGAAGCTGCCGTAGTCCCACCGTATGATGTTAGGAAGCGTTACCCATTTATTTTCGGCTTGAGCGATACCGAACTTGAGTTCCACGCTCCCGCTGTAGTTGCCGACAAACGTTACTATCGCTTTGGCGTCGCCGCCCAATACCGCAGCATCGGCGTTTACTCCGTCGGTGTAAGTTACCGTATAGTCCGTGCCTTCCATGAGCGCAAGCTTATCGAGCAGTATGTTGACTTTGGGCGATTTTGCGTTGCCGTCGTAAACATAACCGTCGGCGCCGATGAGCCGCGCGTCGAGAAGTTCGTTGTCCTCCACTTCGTACGCCGCGATACCTACCGAACATTCGTGAGCGCCGCCGTACGGCAGTTTACCCTCGCCCGCGAGAGATACCGTATACTCGCCCACCTGTCTAAACGCCGCTACAGTTTCGCCGTCGAGTTTGCAGCTAACGTATATCGTGCTTATATCGGTCTCCGTCAGCGTGTCGTCGTTGTAATCGACAACTCCGTCCGCATACGCGTACATCGTTTCGGTAAACGCGTCCGAACCCGACGCGGTAAGCTTAGCGCGTATCTTGTTTATTTGATTGCCGCGCGCGCCCGGCAAATACTCTATAGCAGTGTTTTCCGCGAGCGTAGCCCATGCCGTGCCGTTGTAATACTGCCAAACCACATTGTATTGCCCGCCGTCGATCGTGATCGCGAACGGCGCTTTTATAGTACCGCTATAATTAACGCCGTAATCCCAAAATTTGATAACGACATAGCCAGTTCCCGCGTCCACATTGTTTTCGTAAGACACCGAGTAATCGCCCGCGCTTATTTGCTTGCCGTCAAACGTTATACTGTTGACGTTAGGACGTTTTTCCGCGCCGTCGTAATCGTATTCAGAGTTGTCGAGCACGACCGTAACGTCGTCTATCGTAAGTTCGCGCGGAAGCACGGCGATGTTATATATAATATTGTCCGAGCCGTATTGATACTTTAATTCATATTTGCCCGCGTCGGTAATTTCGGTAACGGACGCACCCGTACTGTTTGTCAGTTTGACGGTATCTGTTACGTCGTTATCGCCGATAAGAAGTCGGAATTTGAACTGCGCGCCGTCCGCGTATGTATACTTAGCGCCGTAATCATCTATAGCTTGAAGCGAAGGCTCGGCATCCGTCGAATATGCCGCTTCAAACGTCGGCTTTGCGGCAAGCGCCGATTTGTTTACAAAGGTCGCGCTGTTGTTAGCTCGATCCAAAACAGCAATATATTCGTCGCTGTCGCAATGCAAGTACTTAGCGGGATCGACGCAGTAATTAAACTCGAACATTGTATAGTCGTTAGCCGTATACTTGCCTTTTTTGTCATAAACATCGTTGTTGAAGTATGTATAATCGGCGAGCGTATTGGCGCCATTAGAGCTTATGCTTATGTGCGCGCCGTCCTCGAACATGCCGACCGCCCTAAAACTGGGGATCGCTGCATTATCGATAGAACCATCTGCCGTATTAACGTTATCTTTTATTACGGGCTTGCCCCAGAAATAACCGTAAGAAACGCCCTCAACGCGCAAACCCGCGCCGTTGTCGGTACTTGCTTTATTGCCGACGATAGAGCCGCCGCCCATCCATAGTTTGCCGCAGTGAAAGATATAAACGCCGCCTACAACGTAGTTTTTATTTCCTCTATCTTTCGTAACGATCCCTTCGTTATTTGAAATTTCGCCGCCCGTCATTTCAAATACATTTTCAGCCGACATAGTGCCTTCGCTCGTAAGCACACCGCCGCATGCGTACTTATATCCGCTGAACTCCTCAGTGAACTTGCCTACATTGCGTGCGATCGTGCCGCCGTTCATATACGAAACAACGCCGCCGCTTTTATTGCCTATTATTACGCCGCCGCAAATATACAAACGATTGGCGTTACCCACGTCTTGATCGCGCACAGTCATCGCAACATTGTCGGTGATCTCCCCGCCGTTCATTGTGAATATGCCGTTGTTTGCGCTTACATACACTCCGCCTGCCGCCGCGATATCGCTGCTCAGATAAGCGCCATTAAAATTTAACGTAACTTCGTTATGATGTATGCGCCCGCCATTCAGTTCAAAGTCAATGTGCTCACTCAAATATACAGTCGCCGCCGATCCGGCAGACGAGTTGTCATATTCCGTAACTCTGTTATAGCAAATGTCCCCGCCCGTCATTACGATTTTGTCTTTGGAATGGCGTGAGTCAGTACCCAACGTGGAAATCACACCGTATGTGCAGTCATTGTCGAAAATTTTCCCGCCGCTTATCGTCGCGTCGTGCGCATAAATAACGGCTTGTTTTGTAGTGTTGTTGCGTATTTCGCCGCCGGTTATGTTAAGGCGCGCGCCCGCATAAATAACGTTGAACGAAGTCGAATGTGCGATCGTGCCGCCGTTGATGTTGCACGCCGCAAGTTTGCCCACGCCGTAAACGCCGACCACCGGAGCGGGATTATAGCCCGTGCTTTTTATGATCGCCGCACCGTCGTTCATGGTAAACGTGCCGCTCGTCGTGCTGTATAAAAGCACGGACGTGCCGCCGTCGCTACGCCCCGAGTGATTGTCCCGTATTCCGAAAATCGTACCGCCGTTGAGGGTCAAGCCGAGCTTTGGAAGGTCGGAATCGACGTTGACTACAATGCCGCCGCCGGAAATGTCGTAATTGTAATAGTTGTCGCTACCGTAAGAGAACGTCGTGTATCCGCCCGTGATCAGCCCGCCGTTGACCGCCACCGTTTCGTCGTTTTCTTGATAAACATATTTATCGACCGTACCGTTTTTGTGCGGGTTTTCGCTGTTGCCGTCGGTTATCTCTATATGGCAGTTTTTGCCGTAAATAACTTGACCGAACCACTCGACGGGATTAGTCAAAGCTCTGTCCAAAACGTTGCCGTTGAGGTCGAGTTGGATATACGCGCCTTGCGGAACGTCCAGCCGACCGTAAGGGAAAACGCTTTCGCTTATTCCGAACGAAGTAGCCAAGTATATCGTTTTATCGCGGAATTGCGCTTTTCTGTCCGTTCTTTGCGCGATCCAGTCGCTTGCAAGCACGACGCGCACGCGATCATTTACCGAACTTGCGGACGCGCCCACCGCCATGGCTGCCGCCCATCCCCATTCGTGTTCGCTGTATGTAAAGGTATTTGTTTCTTCGTCTTGGTAGTACATGCCGTACTCGGGCTTGTTCTCGTCTACGAACACGGCGCCGAACATATCTTTTACGCTCGAATCGCCTATCACGTAAGTTACGCCTATGTCGCCCAAGCCGTCCGATTTCGACGCATACGTGTTTTCCGCTTTCGCCCATTTGCTTGCGGGGATAAATACGGCGGTCGCGCATAGAAACAATAACGCAAAAATCACAGCCGTAAAAACTCCGCGGACAATTCGTCTGCTACGTCCCATACATCACTCTCCTTAAAAGCATATTCAAACGTTGTAGATATGCACTTTTGCACAGCAAAAGTAGAACGTTTTAATATGCATATATTTTAACGCCCCCCCCCCCCCTTTTGTCAAGTAATTTCCGTAAATTTTTTCCGCTTCCGCGACATTTTTTTCCATTTGCGGCACCAAACGGCAAAATTATATGTTTGAGTTATGCACAACAAAAAAACAAGCCGTTATAGGCTTGCTTTTTGCTATATCTTTTATTGCGACGGATACTTTATTCGCTTATTTCGGGCGGGACGCTCGGGTTGGGCATTTTTATATCGCGCGCGCGCAAACGGCGCTTCAATGTAGTTTTTACAAAGAACGGGTCGAGCACGGCGAGCAGCGCGGGCAACACCGTCATGACGAATATAACCGATATGAGCGTGCCCGTGGCAAGCGTCATGCCCATGGAAGCTATAAGCGGATCGGACGTGAGCATGCCCACGAGAAACGCGGCTACCGTCATTATCGTTCCCGACGTCAACACCGTGGGGAACGCCGCCGACACCGCTTGCTTTACCGCCGCCGCGCGCGGGGCGTTGCGCTTTGCGCGATCGAACCTATTTGTCAAGAGTATCGCGTAGTCTATGGTAGCGCCCATCTGTATGGCGCTGACTATAAGATAGGTAAAGAAAAACACATTTTTACCCGTTATTACGGGCAATGCGAAGTTGACGAATATCGCGCCTTGTATCACGAGGACGAGCGCGAGCGGCACGCTCCACGACTTGAACGTAACCGCCAATATCACATATATAAACGCTACCGTCAATACCGATATCAGAATATTGTCGGACGAAAACGACGAATTGAGATCGTAAGAACTCATGCTCGCCCCCGCGAAGATCGCGTCGGGGCAGATATCCTTTACCTTGGGCGTTAGCCGTTCTATGAGCGCAAACGTTTGGGACGATTCGACGGGCGCGTTTATATTGAACACGAGCCGCGCATACCGCTTGCCCATAAGCTGCGAGCGAGCGTCATCGAGCGTCGATTTGAGCGCGGACACCGTTTGCGCTTGCTCTCCGCTCAGTCCGAAGCGGTCGGCATTTTCCGCGAGATAGATAAACACTTTGTCGAGCGGCGCGCGGTACTCGGCGATAGGCACGCCGCCCGTTCCGCCGTTGTCGCGCGCATACGAAGCAAACAGCATGAGCGCTTGCAGTTCGCCCGTTTGCGAAAATGCGCCGAACTCCGCATAGTTCACCTCGTCGGTAATATACAGTCCGTCCGCGAGTTCTATGGCAGCGTAGCCCAGCGCGGAGTTTACCGCGTCCTCGGACGAAACCGCGTCCAAAACGGCGCGCTGCGCAGCGACATTATCCACTGGCAAAAGCACCGCGAACATATTGTCGTAGCCGAATATGTCTTGCATTTGCTCTTGCGCGATGCGCGTATCCGACGGGCGCGACGTGTCTATCGCGTTAGAGCTGTAACAGTATTCCGTTTTTTGTCCCAATGCCGCGCCTACTCCGAACAGCACGACAAACGCAGCTATCACAACGTATCTCAGTTTTAAAACGCCCACGCTCCAAAATCTTATTTTAGGCACTAAATTGCGGTGCCGCGTTTTATCCATGGGCTTAGACAATAGCAGCAGTATGCCCGGCATGAGAAAAAACACCGTTACGAGCGAACACACTATGCTCTTTGCAAGCACCATGCCGAGATCTAAGCCCAGCCCGAGCTGCATGAACATGAGCGCAACTAGCCCCGACACAGTAGTGAGCGAGCTTGACGCTATTTCGGGTATCGCCTTGGCGAGCGCGTTGGTCATGGCGGCGTTTTTGTCGCCCCGCGATCTGTCCTTTTCTTCCGTGAAGCGATGGCACAATATGATCGCGTAGTCTATCGCGAGCGCGAGCTGCAAAATTATGCAGACCGTGTTCGATACGAACGATATCTTGCCCAGCCAATAGTTAGTACCCATATTGAGCACCGCCGACACGACGAACACTATAGGGAACGCCGCCACTTCCGCAAAGCTTTTGGACGTGAACAGCAACACGATGAGTATCACCGCCGCCGATATGGCTATTATTATCACCATCTCCTTAGCGAGAGTATCCGCATAGTTGTCAACGAGCGGCACGGGCACGGCGTAATCGAACCCGCTTTCGTCGAGTATTTTTACCGTCTCGTCATATGCGGCTACGCTCTTTTCGTCCGAACTCCCGCCCGTAAAAGTTACGGTAAGCTTTGCCGCGCCGTCCTTGTAATGCTTGACATCGTCGGTAAATTCGGCGGTCTTTACTCCGTCCAATGCGGACACTTCGGCGCGTATGCAGTCCGCTTGTTCGTATGTAACGTTTTTTATGAGCACCGTGGACGTGCCGTATGTAATGAACTCGTCGTTCATTATTTCGAGCGCGCGCGCAGTGTCCGTATTGGCGGGAAGATACGTCGTTATGTCGTACTCGACTTGCACTTTGGGTATGCCGTAAATGCAGTATGCCGTGAGCAATGCGAAAATTATAAAGAAGAGCGGATATCTCTTGACTATGAAGCTTGCTATTTTGCGCATGACTGTATATTACACTTTTGCGCGCGAGAATGCAAGCGAATGAGCGGCGGGCGGCGTATACTTTTTTGCGGTATGCAAATGCTAATCACAAAGTGCGCCGCGCGCGGGCATCGTCCGTCAAAATACGCGGCGTATAGGAGGAACAATGGATATTCGCAAAGTCGGCATCATCGGCTGCGGCATGGTGGGAAGTTCTACGGCGTTCGCGCTCATGGAGAGCGGGTTGTTTACAGACATGATACTGATAGACGTAAATCGCGACCGCGCCGTCGGCGAAGCTATGGATCTGTCGCACTGTCTGCCCTACACCCGCCCCGTAGAGATACGCGCGGGGTCGTACCGCGATCTTGCCGATTGCGGGATAATAGTCATAACGGCGGGCGTCGGGCAAAAGCCGGGCGAAACGCGCATGGACTGCATACAGAACAACGTAAAAGTTTTACGTTCCATAGTGCCGAGCATAACCGAATATAACAAGGACGCGTTTTTGCTCGTAGTATCCAATCCCGTGGACGTGCTGTCGTACGTTGCGTACAAACTTTCGGGCATGCCGTCCAACCGCGTGTTCGGCAGCGGAACGGTGCTCGATTCCGCGCGGCTCAAGTTTATACTCGGGCGCAGACTTAACGTCGATCCGCGCAGCGTCCACGCCTTTGTCATAGGAGAACACGGCGACAGCGAGCTTGCCGTGTGGTCGAGCGCCAACATCAGCGGTATAACTCTCGACAAGTACTGCGCGCACTGCGGATACGCTCGGCACGAGGACAATAAAAAGAAGCTGGAAAACGAAGTCAAAAACTCGGCGTACGAGATAATAGACCGCAAGGGCGCGACTTACTACGGCATAGCCGCCGCCACGCGCCGCATTTGCGAGAGCATAGTGCGCGACGAACATTCGATAATGCCGGTAAGCACGCTCGTTTCGGGGCATTACGGTATAGACGACGTTTATATCTCCGTGCCGTCGCTCATAGGCTCGGGCGGCGTGGAAGATATACTCGACATCGATCTCGACCCGCAAGAATCCAACGCGCTCATCGATTCGGCGGCGACGCTCAAGACCGCGCTCCGCAGCATAGGGTTTCAATAATAGACCGAATGCGTAGCTTTCAAATGACAAACGGACGGCAAAAACCGTCCGTTTGTCTGTATATATGGAGGCAAATGATGTCTACTCTTTCACCGCGCCCGCCGTCAAGCCGTTTACCATGTACTTGACGAGACAGAAGTACAAAATTATTATGGGCACGGCTATGAATACCGATCCCGCGGCAAACCGCGCGAACTCGGTATCGCCCAAGCTCATAAGCCCTACGGCGACGGTGTACATGTCTTTGTTTTTGAGCAGCAGTTTGGGCAAGATGAAGTCCGACCACGGCCATGTGAACGACGTTATGAGCGTGTATACTATCATGGGCATGGCTATGGGCAGCGTTATGCGTATAAACACCTTAAAGTTGCTCGCGCCGTCTATTCTCGCCGCTTCGTACATGGAGTTGGGGATGGTATCGAAAAAGCCCTTTTGCGTGAGATAGCCCATGGGCGCGCCCGACGCGTATATGAGCACCAAGCCCCACAGCTTGTTTATCAATTCGAACTGAGTCATCAACAGATACACCGCGGTCATCGCCATGAACGACGGGAACATGCCGAGCACCATCGTTATTTTCATTATGCCCTTTCTCGCGGGGAATCTGAACCGCGACATCACGTACGCAGTGAGTATTACCAGCAGCCCGCCGAGAAGCGCCGAACAGACGGCTATTATAAGCGTGTTGCCGAACCATCTCGGATAGTCGTACATTTGCGTATCGGTAAACAGTTTAACAAACGTAACCACGCTGTACGAGCTCGGGAAAAAGCCTTTGAACGTGTACATCGATCCGCTTTCCGAAAACGACGCGAGAACGAGCCACAGCACGGGGAACGCGAATATCGCAGCGATGATCATGAGCGCGAGATATGTAAAGAAGTATTCGCAAAAACGTTTGAACGTAAGTCTTCCGCCCACGCGCTTTCTTTTTATGCTCTTATTTATAAGTTTATCGGCTTTGCTCAACGTACTCATCTGTACATATCCTCCTTTGCATACGACGGCGATTTGACGTACACGAAAAGCGAGATCGCTGCGGCTATAACGAAAATGATTATGCTTATCGCCGCGCCGAGCGAGTAATGCTTATTGTCTATCGAAAGGCTGTACAGCCAGTTTATCAAAAGATCGGTGTCGCTCGCCAAATAGTATCCGTCGCATATGATGCCGCCGCGCAAGAAGTAGAACACGCCGAAGTTGTTGAAGTTGCCCATAAACTGACCTATCAGCACGGGCGTGGTGGCAAATACGACGAAAGGCAAAGTTATCTTTACGAACTGCGTCCACGGGCTTGCGCCGTCTATTCTCGCCGCCTCGTAAAGATCGGCGTTGAGATTTGCGAGTATGCCCGTAGCGAGCAGCATGCTCGATGGAATGGACAGCCACGCGTTTACGAGCCAGCCTATTATGCGCGCGCTCCACTTGGAATCTATGCCGAAGAACATGCGCGTCTTGCCGCCCAAAAGATCGATGTAATAATTGATAGGTCCGAGGTTGGAAAACATGAACTTGAACGCGAGAAGAGTTATGAACCCGGGCACGGCGAAAGCGAGCACGGGGAACGCGCGCCAAATGCGTTTGCCCTTTACTATCTTTTTGTTGAGCAGCAGCGCGATGGCAAGCCCGCCGAAGTAGTTGAGCAGCGTTGACATTACCGCCCACAGCAAGTTCCAGCCGAGTATCTTAAGGAACGTCGCGCCTATAAGCCCGGTGGAGAACAGCTGTTTGAAGTTGGAAAAGCCTATCCAGCTCACGAGCGAACCGTTTAGCACGATATTTCCGCTATAGTCGGTGAAAGCCAAAAATATCATGAATATTATGGGCAGTATATTGAACACAAACACCCCGACCACGGGAAACACGAGCGCGGTAACGTAAAAGTATTTATCGAACATGCTCGCGAGCGAATGCTTAAATCCGGGTACGGGATTGCCCCTTTTAACATAGTCGAAAGTTCTCTGCGCGTCGCGTATGTTAGCCATATGCACGGCTATAAAAAAGCCCGTTATTATAAACGCGAGTATGCCGAGAAGCATCATAACTACCGAATTGTCGCCTTCTATATTCAGCCACGGGTTGGGCGGTACTAGCCCGAGCGCAAAGAAGTCGTACATCGCCCCGCCGCCCTCAAGCGCCATGTACACGACATAGGCGGCAAACATGAGCAAAAACAGTATGCCCTTTACTATCTGCTTTTGCATCAACTGCCCGACGCCCATCAGTCCCATGGACGCTTTAACGGGACGCGGCGCTGTTTTTATGTACTTTGCCCGCGCGAAAAACCCGAGCGGTATGCGCTTGAACTTGCCGCCCAACGCGACAAAAAACGTTTTTACGCGCGTGGGTATGTTTTTGAACCATCCGCCTATACGCTTGAACAGCGGCGGCTTGCCGTGATATATCTCGCAGTCCGTCATAAGCGCCTCCTAATTATTGCCGTCCCCGAACGTGTGGATCGTGTTGTAGATGTTTTTGTTTATGGTCTTGAGCAATACGTCGAGCGCGTCGAGATCGCACGCGCCGTCCGCCGCGGTAAACTTTTTTCCACCCTCGCGGTACGGGTCGGTGGCTATATCGGTAAACGCGGTCTGCAGCGGCTTCCATATGCTGTCCGCGCCGCTCACCGTGGGCATTATCGATATCCGTCCCGTCTCCACCATATCGTACAGACTGTGCGCAACGTCCGCTTGCACGACGGCGGCTTTGTTGCAGTCGCTCCGCGCGGGCGAAATGCCCAAATATTCGTTGCGCTTTACCACCATTTCAAAGCTCGTCGCGTAGTTCAAAAACGCCAAGCTCGCTTTGGGATACTTGGTATAAGAGCTGATCGCATAGCCGTTTATCCCGCCCATGACTATCGAATCCAACAGCTCGCCTTCGCGCTCCGACAGATCGCCCGACGCGGGCAGCGCGGGCATGGGCGCGGCTACTATGTTTTCGACGGCGGCTTTGCGCGCGTCCGAGCTTGTCATGCCTTGCTTGCTATACACATTTGCCAGCTCGTCTATCATCGTGCCGTACATGTCTTGCGTGTTGTTTACGGCAAAGTACGCGCCCGACGCGAATTCGCTCTCGCGCGCCAGCGTTATACTGTCGTCCACGCAGCCCATGTTCATGCTCTCCGCAAGCTGCAAGATAACTCCCGCGCCGAGCTTGGAGTCGCCTGCGTCGAAGCCGATGTCGGTAGTGTCCGTATTGTCGTTACCGAATACGTACGCGCCGTAGGTAAACAGATATCCGCACGAAAAGTACGGGTCGAACAGCGACTGCATAAATCCGTATTTATCCTTGTCGGCGGCGTTTCTCGCCTTGCCGAATCGCCACATCGCCCGCATGTCTTCTTGCATGTCGGGAACGCCGTTTTTATTTTCGTCCCACTCTTCCTCCCAATTCTCCGGGAGCAAGTCCTTGCGGTAATACACCATGGGCGCTTGAACGTTTACCCCCACGCCCATCAAGTATTCCGCGCCGCGGTATTTGTATGTATAGGTGGAACGCGCAAGCTCGGGAAGCTCCGAGTATGCGTCGAGCTTTTCCACAGGCAACGGCGTTATGTGCTTGCCGCTGCAGTACTTCATGAGCACGTCGTTGGCTTGATACAAAACGTCCGGACCGTAGCCGTACTTTCCGTCTTCGGCAAGATCGGAAAATTGGTCTTGATTGGCGTCCACGGCGACTATGTTGTATTCTTTGTATTTCTCGTTGAACCCGTCCAAAAGGAGCTTGAGATAGCCCGACTGTTTGGCTGTGTCGTTTTCGAGAATGTGCAACGTTATGGGTCGGGACTCCGTGCCGCGTTCGATGTCTCCGTCGAACTTGCCGTACAGCGCTTCGAGCGACTGCTGCTCGTATTTTTCGCGCCGACCGCCGCCGTTGCATGCCGTAAGAGAACAAGTCGCAACGCCCGATACCGCTATACACAACGCTTTAAAAAACTTGTTCATATCTCTCCTTTACCGCCTATGTTTATTCCACGGTTATTCTGTAGCACTGCCGCGGCACGGTTACGCCTCGCGCCGACAGTTGCTCGTCGGTATTGTTTACAAACAGCGTAGCGGTCTGCCCGCTCGCCTTGCGCTCCACGATGAACAAACCGTTTTCGCACGAAAACTTAACTTCGCCTTCGCACAGCGCACGCAGTTTTTTGTGCTTTAAAAGGTCTTTTACTTTGTCCGCAAACGCGTGCTCGCCCCAGTCGTAGCACCGTCTGCTGTCGGGATCGTACCCGCCTTCGAGCGGGATCTCCGTGCCGTAATATATCATGGTAGCGCCCGGCATAAAAAGCTCTACCGCAAGCGCGTTCAACAGCTTGCGCTCGTCCTTGCCGCACATGGTGTAAAATCTGTGCGTGTCGTGGCAATCCAGCAGATTGAGCATCATGTAGTTTACTTGCGTCATATTGCGCATCAACAGCTCGTTGAGCTTATCGCAAAGCTGCTCGGTAGTCAACGTGCCGTGCGCAAAGTAGTCGAGCATCGCTTTGGTAAAAGCATAGTTCATTATGGAATCGAACTGGTCGCCGCGCAGATAGCTTCGGCTGTCGTGCCAATTTTCGCCTATCAGCGCAATGTCCGCGCCGAGCGCCTTGACACGTGTTCTGAACATCCGCCAAAACTCGTGGCTCACCTCGTCGGACACGTCCAGCCGCCATCCGTCTATGCCGTATTTTTTTATCCAATACTCGCCCACGCCGCACAGATATTCTTGCACTTGCGGGTTGGCGGTATTCCACTTGGGCATGTAGTCGCACTCGGCGAACACCTCGTAATTGAGCGGACGTTTTGTCGGCTTGTCTCCGTTTATCACAAACCAATCGTGATAAGGCGAAGCCGCTCCGTTTTTGCACACATCGCGGAACTGCATCAAGTCCTCGCTGCAATGATTGAACACCGCGTCGAGTATGACCCTCACTCCCTTGTTTTTGCATTCTTCCATCAGCTCGGCAAAAGCCTCGTTGCCGCCGAACTGCGCGTCCACATTATAATAATCGCTGATATCGTACTTATGATTGGAGCGCGACGTGAATATGGGCGTTAGGTACAGCGTGTTTACGCCGAGACCGCAAAGGCGGTCGAGCTTTTGCGCTATGCCGCGGAGATTGCCGCCCGCAAAACTCTTGGGCGTGGGCTTTGCGCCCCACTTTAGGTCGATGTATCCGTTGTCCTCCAAAAGCTTGCCGTCCGCGCCTGTTTTTTCGGCGCGAAAAAATCTGTCTACGAATATCTGATAAACGACCGCGCCGCTGAGCCATTCGCAACGCGGCATGACGTCGTTGGAGTTTACGTATGCGAGCTGGAAAAAGTTGTAGAACGCAGTGGGAAAATCATATTCGGTCGTCGCGCCGTCTTCCGAGTAGTAATACGCCTTGCCGTCGGCGGCGGTCATGCGGAATATGTATGCAAGACGCTTATCGTCGAGCTTTAAGCGGATCGTGTAGTAGTCGTACAGAGCGTCCGAATACGCTTTGCTCATAGGCGCGGTCTTGCGCCTTATGCAAAACGCATGCTTCTGCCCGTATATAAGCTCTACGCTCGCCACGTCGCCGCGCGCCGTGCGCAGCCGCAGCTCCGCAGTGTCGCGGTCGAACGCAAAACTGTACAGCGAGTCCGATTTATGATATAATGCGTGTTTATTCATTGACTTACCTTGACAAAATAATTTTTATTTGATAATATATTATCATGAAAACGAATGAGAGCAAACGTAAGAGCAGAGTTACGATAAAAGACGTAGCAAAAGCGTCCGAAGTGTCGATAGCTACGGTGTCGTACGTACTTAACAATACGCCCGGGCAATCGATAAGCGACGAAACGCGCAAAAAGGTTTTACAGTTTGCCAATCTTTTGGGCTACGAGTGCAACGTTATGGCAAAGTATCTGGCTACGGGAAAGACCAATTCGGTAGCCGCCGTAGTAAAAAACGTAGCGCCGCTCGCCGCACCGTACTATCTGCAACTGCTGACCGAGCTTTCGCGCTTGCTCAACAGACGCAACATCGATCTCAAGATAGTCGATTATGCCGACGGTTACAGCCGCAACGGCTCGCCGTGCGACGCGTACATAACCGTCGCGCTGTCCGAACAAGAATTCCGCTCCTTTGCCGAAACAAAATACGTGCCCGTGCTCGCAATAGACAGCGAGTTTCAAGACAGACTGTTTTACAGAATAAACGACGATCACAAGACGTTGAGCGAAACGGCTAAACGCGATCTTGGCGCAAGCGACGTAACGCTGTTGACGTTTGAGCTTCCGCAAGAAAACATAGACAAGCTGCGCGCATGCTACTCCGACGTCGCGGTAATGCATTCGCTGGGCGATCTTGCAACTATCGATCGAAACGCGCACTACGCCACCGTATCCAAGCTGCTCTACGACAACGCGCCCTGTCGGGCAAACATAAAACTCGAAAACGCATCGTTCGCGCTAAAGGCTTCCGCCGCCGTGGACGCCGTTATTAAAGCGATAAACAGAGTGCAAAGCTCCACGGACGAACACAACATCACGGTTTAACATAAGTTATTTAAAAACGAACTTCGATCCCGACGGAACGTTCCGTCGGGATCTTTATTCGTTGTGCTGTTTTTAAGCGACCGTATAGAAATCGATCTTGCCCGTTTCTATCGTGTACACGACTTTGTACGTCCCCGCGACCGAGCACGTGAAGTTGGTGCCTGTTTCGGGCACAAAGCTTTCGTTGGCGTCGCCGTCCTCGCCTATTGCGGACGCGCTGAGGAATGTGCCGTAGCCCGTCTTTTCACCCTTGGGGTGCTTTTCGCATCCGAATTCGACCGCTTTGCCGTCCTCGACGGTCAATGTGAATTCGTAAGTCTTTTCGTCCTCGCTTATCGTAAACAGATAATCTTCCGACCAGCCGTGGCTCCAACCGTTGATGTTAGAGCCTTTGATGTAAATGTCGAGAGTGTCTGCCGATTCGCTATGCGCGACCACGGTTATCATCTTGGAATAGCTGTCGAACGTGATGTCGTAAGATCCCGCAGTCTTTACTTTGATATTGTTGTTGCCGCCGCCGACAGCCGAAAACGCGTCGCCGCCGCCGTACAGATAGGTGTAGTTATAGCTGCCCAGCCCGTTATAGCTTTCCGTGCCCCACTCGCCGCGGTCGGTAGCCCCCGCTTTGAACGCTTGGATTATAAACTCCGAATCGGCTTTCATGGCTACGTTTTTGATAGAATATACGCCCGAACCAGCGGCAGTCTCTTTGAGTTGGAACGCTTCGTTAAAGCAGTAGCCGTTCCAGTTTTCCACGCCTTCGGCAAACGTGCCGTCGATATAGTAATCGGTGGCGGGTCTTTGCGCGTCCGCATCGAACGTAACGCTTAGCACGCCCGTTTCGGGATCGTACGTAAACGTGTACATGCCGTTCGCTTTGGCTATCATGTTCATTTTGTCGTTCTCGTCAAGGTATGCCTTGCTATCCTCGTCGAGATTGTCGGAGCGGAGGTATTCCGCGCCCGCGCCCGTCTCTTCGCCCACGGTGTTGGTGGACGTAAACATAAACTCTTCGTCTTTGGCGAGGTAGATAGACAGACTGTGAATACCGTTGACTTCCGTCATCTTGGTGGCGGCGTTGTACATGTCTTTCCAATCGGTTATCTTTGCGCCCTTTATGTAATAGTTTGTAACTACTTCGAGTTCTTCCAAGCAGTCGCCGTTGCGCACCCATTCTATGGTATCGTAAGGATTGCGGGCGTAAACTTCTTTTCTATCTTCGGTGTAGTTATTGCCGTTTTCGTCGAACCAGTCCTCATTGGGATGGGTGGTTACAGTCAATGTGTAATTGCCCGAATGCTTGACCAAAATGTTCCGACCCCAAGCCGAATCGTCGTAAACGCTTCCCTGTCCCTCAAACACCTCCGTGCCGTTATCCAGCTTGAACGACGAGAGATACCCCGCGCCGTGCTTATAGTGATACTCGGCGGTTGCCGCTATAACAAACTGATCGTTTTCTCTCAGGTCGAGCGTAAACGAATACTCGTTTTTGCCCTCCGTCTTGGTAAACTTGTGCGCGTCCTTTTTGGCGTTCCATGCGGCTTCGTCTTTGACGAACTCCCAGCCGTCGAGCAGAACGCTGCTCTTGCCCGCGCCTATAACGTAAAAATCACGCGTGTCGGCTACATACTTGCTGAAGCCCGCGTATATCGATATGTCTTCGTTTATCTCTTCTTCAAAGTTGAATTTGTGGCTCTTGCTCGGCGTGGCAAACCAGTTGACAAACTCGTATCCATCGTCCTTGGTGGGAGTGTATCTTTCGGCTACCCCGCCCCTTTCGATTTTTTCCGTCTTAAGCACCGTCATCTCGGACGGCTTGTTTGTTCCGGTCGCGTCGTAATACGTAACCGTTATCTTATCCCCGTCGTCGTCGCTCGGCGCGTCCGGTCGGCACGCTATAAGCGAACACGCTCCCACCGCCAAGCACAACGCCGCAATAAGAGCCTTTTTGCATTTTTTCATTTTTCCCTCCGAATTGTTCATGTTTAAGCTAAGATTTGCCGCCGACACGCGTTTTTCGACGGACTACTTAAACGTTTAACTATATTATACCTTAAAATTACGCAATGTCAATAGGTTTGGAAAAATTTATCGAAAAATTTTTTCATTTCGACCGCGGCGGCGAAAGGTATAAAGCGGCGGCATGCCGCGCGCGGCTTGTTAGGCAATAGATCTATATTAAAAGACGATACGCGCAAGAGCGTTCATGCGCCTTTGACAAATGTATAATTATGTCGCACTTTGTCGAACGCAAATTATTTTATTTCGGCGCTTGATTTTTATATCCGACTGTGCTACAATAGCTTTGCGACAACTTCCCGTAAACAAATAGCCATTTCCCCTATAAACACTTGTAGGCTCTTTTCCTTTTGTATTCTTTATCTTTTCAACATATAAAATTGGTAGTTACATACCGATCCACGTTGGAAAGATATTTCTTGCAAAAGGAATGGCTGACTTACGGAAGTGTCGCAACTTAGCGGTCGGTATGTACTATAATGCCGCTCCGCGAGGAGCGGCATTTTTTATGGAAAGAACATCGGATACAAGCAAGTTTATAGGCGCGCTCATACCACTCATTCTCAATTCGCTCGCCAACAATTACGCGGTCGAACGCGTGGCGTTCGGGTACGAAAAGCCGGGCGATCGAGCGCCGATAGACTTATATTTAAGCCATCTTAACATAAACATCGGCAACGTGCGGCATAAGCGCAGCGACATTTACGGCGTATACATAGACGAGCAAGAGCGCATAAGCGCCGAGCAAGACCGAGCGGAGTATGTGCGCACGCTGTTCGTTTCGCAAGTGGAACGCATATTCTGTAACGCGCCTAAGGACATTCGCTTGGAGCGCGAGGGAGAAGAAATACCGTTTCTGCCCCGCTGTCGCGAATGCTTGTTGGGGCTTTTGCCGTTGTTTGACGACATACTCAACGTAGAAGTGGAATATACGGTATTCGATCTTATACAAACGGATAAAGCGGCGCGCAAGACGGGATATCCCAAGTGGGCGAAGTTCGTTACTTCTATCTTGCTCAAGCCGTTGCGCTCGGGCAGTCAGATAAATAGGTATGTACGAGACTTTGCGGACGCGCCGTACTATATCCGTCGGCTCATCGAACATAGAGGCAAGAAGTATTTTCTCAAGCCCGTTGATACAAGTGGCTGCGAGTATGCCTTTGCGCTGTTTTCTCTTATGCAGTTCATGAACGGCGAAAACATCAAACTGCTCGAGCTTAAGATGAACGAGTGGGAGCGGCTACATAGGCAGTGATGACCCGGTAATTGCGTTATGCGCATTCGGCTATGTTATGCGGCTGTTGTACGCGCCGAAAAATTTAATTAATATATTGACACGATACATATGTTGTGATATCATATATTATTCTTTAAGGAGCGGAAACACGTTATGGATTTTTCAAGAGCTGCGGATGTAAATAAATTTTTTGATGAGTTGCTAAACGAAATCAAGTCTTTAAAAGTAACCAATGTTTACAGCAGTGGACTGGTGCTGACAAACAATGGAAGATTTTCATACATGCAAGACACGCCGATATACATAATGTTCGACAACGGTCGATGTTTGATCGTCGATTATATGTTCATCGATGAACTTAATATGGAATATAGGCAAATGAACGAAACGGAAACGCAAGATTTTACAGACAGCGCGATCAAAGATAGTTTTAACCGCACAACACCGATTTTCGACTTGGTTGACGAAAAACGGATAATTGCGGAAGAGCGATCCGAATTGCCGTACGGATGCATCATCGACATCGAAACGGAAAAAGTAACCGAAAGCTATTCCGCTTGGTCAAACGGGGACATCATAGAGCGTGAGCCTAACGATGATACATTCTGTTCAATAAAGTTTGTTATGGATAACGGAAAAAGTTTTTATATATCCCCCGCTTCGGCAGAAATCGACGGCTACAGTTATTTATGGTCTAATGATTCAACGGAATGCGAAATAGATATACAGTGATATACTTGATTCATAGGTTTGCCGACGCGCTGCTCTAATTAAGCAGTTATCGCCATAATGAAAAAGCTGCTTAAATGTGTATTTCATAGGGATTAAAGCAAGGATGATATTCAGTTCTTGCTTTTGTAGTGCGGTTATGCTATAATGAAACTACTATAAACAGTAATTTAGCTGGATACTCGTCATTGCGAGGGAGCAACGCGACCGCGGCAATCCAGACCCAAACATTTACTTCCGGATTGCTTCGCCTACGGCTCGCAATGACGGATTGGACATAATATCACGCCAAGACAATACAGCTGAATACTCGTCATTGCGAGGGAGCAACGCGACCGCGGCAATCCAGACCCAAACATTTACTTCCGGATTGCTTCGCCTACGGCTCGCAATGACGGATTGGACATAATATCACGCCAAGACAATACAGCTGAATACTCGTCATTGCGAGGGAGCAACGCGACCGCGGCAATCCAGACCCAAACATTTACTTCCGGATTGCTTCGCCTACGGCTCGCAATGACGGATTGGACA
>CAJTTD010000015.1 GCA_910579205.1 uncultured Christensenella sp. | reverse complement strand
GGCATTCAGAATAGATAAACAGTTGAATAAATCAGAATAAGCTAAATTACTGTTTGTCGATCTATTTGAGCTAAAACATTATACCACAAATTGAGCTTGCTCTCAATCTATTTATAAATAAAAATTACAAAATAGACCGACCACGGTGTTGTTTTCGTAGATTGATTTGCTAAATATCTAAATGCTATGTTTCCGCAAACCGTTGTTATTCGTAGTCTTTTGCCGAGCATAAAAATATAAAATGTCTTAATTCTTGCATTTATAAAAAATAAGCACCTACCATCCGTTATGGATTGTAAGTGCTTATTTTTTTTGGTTATCGCCCCTATTTTGCCCCAAAAAGCCATTATTTTGGCTGTTTTCGTTTAAGACAAATTAGAGTTTCGATATGGCTTGTTTTGGGGAACATTACTATATCTTTATGATTTTACACTTTTAATTTCGGCTATCATTGTTTTATAATCCAAATGACGATTTAATCTATAAAAAGATTCCCGTTCACAATACGCATCGCTAATGTCATTTTCACATATCATATCAACCGAATCTTCTATCATAAGAGCAATTTCTTTATTTGTTTTAAGTTTACCATTTTCAAATATAGAATCATATACTCCGTTAACATGATTTTCACGCATATAATGTTTTACTGTTGTATATAATGGCATTTTATATGCTTTGCTTGAATTCTCTCTTCTACAAATCGCAAGTCTATACTGGAAACAGTCATTACAAAAATCTATGTACAAATAACCGATTATATAATTATCAATATCGATTTTGTCACTATGTGCTGAACTGTAGTCCAACATTGCTCTTTCCCTTTCCCATCCTAATGATACCAGCTCACAAACTCTATTTTCACGGGCAATCGTATACTTATCAAATATTTGCATAGGATGACAATTATATATAGGCAAACGAAAAATATTATATATATTAAACCGATCCATAAATTTCTCCTTCGATGCTTATTCCTTATTTACATAAATCTGTCCTAATCTTGATAGGTTTTACAAAGCATCTGAATTTTTTACCTGTTTGTCTACTTCCTTTATTAAGCCTACAGCCCTTTATATAAGTTGCGTGCTATCTGTGCCATTCGTTCCAAATGCGTGTATAAATGCTTTATGCTAAAAGTGTTATTCGCTATATCAAAAGTAAATAATTTTTGGTTAATAGTAATTAGATGGATGTTATCAAATTTTTTTGGCTTATAATTTAATTCCGTTAATCTCGCTAACATCGCATCAATTTGATTGAATGTAGATATATCAATGGTAGAATTAACAAACAACTCATAACTTTTCATTTCCGCATAATTTGCGTTTGCACTATTCAGCCGTTCAACTTTGCTTGCAACAGCATTTACAAATTCTTTTATCGGGGAATTGTCTATGTCATCTTCCACATATGAACCCTGTTCCCATATCAATTTGCTACCTTCAAGATGGACGGTATCTTTTAATTGCTCCAATCTCTCTAAAATGCGCGGTGGCGTTTGTTCGCCTTTTTTGGCTGCTCTATGCCAAAGATTAAATGCTTCAACGACTTCTTGGGGCATACAGTTCGTTACTTCTATTCCTATTTCGCTACCATATCGCAAATCAGGCTTATCTGCAATTTGCAAATCAATAAACTTTTCGGGGAAACATTTCTCCAAAACCACCTTTGCAAAATATTCGTCAAACCGCTTTTGTCCCATAAGTAAATCCCCTTCATTTCAAAATTGCCACAATCTAATTGCTTAAATCAAAGAATTACCTTCTCCGACATATTTTTCTAAATTATACCATATTTTTGCTTCAAATTCAACTTAATCGGTTACATATATAACAAAAGGGGTTCAACCCCTGCGAGCAACGGCTATCCTATTCGGCGTTTTACTACGCTACTTTTCATTCATTATGGACACTTTGGCACACGCAAAAGGAGCGTATAAAACTCCGTCGCGTGTGTCTTTTTCTATGCAAAAATGCCCTTTTTAGGACGTTTTTGCGTTAGTTACCCTTTTCGTGCAATATAATGCTTACCACGACGGGATTTGATTTTTGTTTTCTTGCTCTTACTCTATTTTTGAGTTAGACACAACTAAAAGTTTTTCCCTTATTGAACGAAAAGGAGCGTACTATTAATAAAAAAGCGATCGCTATATTTTTATCTGTTGTCGATTTTTTCCGGATACATATCGTGGCGCGTAAGCCTATCCCAAGCTACTTGTTCCCACTTGGTTCCCTTTTTGCCGTAGTTGCAATATGGGTCTATGGAAATTCCGCCGCGCGGTAGGAATTTTCCCCATACTTCGATATATGCAGGGTCCATCAAATCAATAAGATCGTTCATAATTATGTTCACGCAATCTTCGTGAAAATCGCCGCGGTTTCTGAACCCGAAAAGATACAGCTTTAAAGATTTGCTTTCAACCATCTTTTCGCGCGGTACATACGAAATATAGACCGTTGCAAAATCGGGCTGACCCGTAATGGGACAAAGACTTGTGAATTCCGGACAGTTGAACTTTACGAAATATTCCCTGCCGGGGTGTTTGTTTGCAAATGTTTCCAGAACGGACGGGTCGTAAGTCTGCGGATATTTGGTGTTGTTGTTCCCAAGCAAGGTAATACCTTCTTTGTGTTTTTCTCTTGACATATTATTCTCCTTTTATCGCAGGGTCTTCTATTCCGTTGGATTTAAATGCGGCGGCGCGGTCGCGGCAGGTAGCGCATATGCCGCAAGGTTTTCCGCCGCCCGAATAACAGCTCCATGTACATTTATACGGAACACCTAGTTCAAGCCCCATTTTTACGACCTGCGATTTGTTTAAGTTTACAAAAGGCGCAAGAATTCTGAGCTGTCCGCCGCTACCCGTATAAATGGCGTCGCCCATTGCTGAATTAAACTTTTCGCTGCAATCGGGATAGGCGTTTCCGGCTGCATCGTCTCCGTGCGCGCCATAATATATCACTTCGCAACCGTGCGACAGCGCCACACTTGCCGCCGCCGAGAGAAACAGTCCGTTCCTGAAAGGGACGTAAGTCGAAACGGGTTTGCCCCCCGTTGCGGAAAGCTGTTCTGCATAGCTTTGCATGGGAATATCATTGTGCGACTGCACCAAGAGCGAACTGTCCGAGTCTTCGAATATGACCGAAAGATCAAGCCGCTTTAAAACAACGCCGTAAAAGTCGGCAACTTTTTGCGCGGCGTCAAGCTCTTTGCTATGGGTCTGACCATAGTAAACAGAAAGGGCGGCAACTTCCGCCGCACCGTATTTTTTAACTGCCAGTCCGAGACAAGTCGCGCTGTCCACGCCGCCGCTTAATAAAACAAGTGCTTTCATAGCCTATCCCCCAAAAGTTTTTGTAATGAAATGTCGTCTTTGAACGCACCGAAGTAAGTTTTGGTAACCGTTTTTGACGACACGTTTTTTATCCCGCGCGAAGTCATACAGCTGTGATAGCCCTCTATCCTTACGCCGACGTCGGACGATAAAGCCGCAAGCGAAATTATCTCGGCTATATCCCGTCCCAGACGCTCCTGTAATTGCAAACGCTTTGCCGCCATATCGCAGATACGCGCGATTTTGCTCAATCCCAAAACTCTTCCGTGCGGAACGTATGCCACATCGACTTTCATATCGTACATAAGCGCCATATGATGCTCGCAATAGCTGAAAACGCTAATATCCTTTACGACCACCGCGCCGCCCGAATCCAGGTCGGACGGAACTTCGAAAGTTTTTCCGAACATTTCCGCTATTTCGCGGTTAGTGTATTTTATCCCTTCGAATGTTTCTTCGTACATGCGCGCCACGCGGGCGGGCGTTTCGCGCAGACCTTCCCTATCGGGGTCTTCGCCTATGGCGACTAATAACCCGCGGATATGTTTTTCTATTTCGTTAATATCCATACTTTCTCCTACACCCCGCGCAAATCGGGTTTCCATATAATTTTATGCAACTGCAATTGCAGACGAACGCCGTTAAGTTTACGCTCTTTCATAAACTCCGCTATCTCATCGGGCATAATTTTTCCGAACACGGGGCTGAAATAAACACGGCACCTATCCGTAAGTCCGTACTCTTTTATGATCTCTTCCGCACGCGCCATATCGCGCATATCCCCGACAACAAACTTGACCGCGTCCCGTAACGCAAGATAAGCAAAGTTTTCGGTAAGCATATATTTTTCCATTCCGCTTGACGGAAGTTTATAATCGGCGGTAACGGTAGGACGAGGCGAAAGAGAAACGATATCCTTCAAAGGCATACTTCCGTTGGTTTCTATTTCAACTTCTGCGCCGGACGTTCCCAACAATACTATAAGCCGCGCAATACCCGCCTGCAAAAGCGGTTCGCCGCCCGTCAAGGTAACGTTTTTTACGCCCGTCGATTTGACGTATGCAACAAGCTCTTCCGCAGAAGCAAGCTCGTATTTTACGTCGGCGGTATTTGCCCAGCGCGTATCGCAGTAACAGCAATTGAGATTGCAACCGCAAAACCGCAGAAACACGGCAAGTTCGCCCGCGCGCGGACCTTCTCCGTTTATGCTTACAAACTTTTCGGCGACTTTAAAATAGGACATATCACTCTCCGTACTCCGCGCAGTTTTGCGGAGACTCATAAACGATCACGCAGGAAACAGGCAAGCCCTTGTTGCAAAGGGCGGCATATATGTGCGCTGCAAAGTTTTCGGCAGTGGGTCTGAATTGCGTTTCAACCAATGCAAACCCTTCTTCTGTAAGCGCGGCAACGGTCGTCGGTTTAAGGGTGTTTTTTTCGTAAATAAGCTTATGATCAAAGCCTTCCGCAAGCTCTTTCACCACTTGCTTAAAATCGCCGAAGTCCAGAAGCATGCCGCGCTTTTCGCCGCTTCCTTGCAATTTGACACCGCTTATCTTTACTTCCACGACCCAGTGATGACCGTGGATATTTGCGCACTTTCCGTTGTATCCGTGAAGAAAATGCGCGCTGTCAAAACTAGCCGAAGTTTTTAAATAATACATACCTCTCCTTTGCGAAAAAAATACAGCCGCTACAAAACGACTGCACCTAAAAAGACTATTCCCATTCAGATGCCCTGGTTTTGTTTAACGACAGGATGGCGCAAACGAACTGTCCGTTTAATTAACTACTATATAATACCACAACGCAACACATATGTCAACTCAACCGAAGTGCTTGCACACTTCACATTGTCAAAACGTCGTCAAAATTTAAGTAGAGGCCCATCTCCTATGTCGGCATATTTTCATTTTCAGCCGCTATGTACGCCTCGTATCATTTACAACAAAACACACGCAAATGAAGCGTGCTTGAGCAATGTGGTGTGTCTTTTTTATGCGAAAACGCCCTTTTACGGGCGTTTTCGATCAGTTACCGATTTCGTGTAATTTGCAACGACGCGATTTGACTTTTATCTGACTTACTCTTTCAATATCTATGAGTCAGACACGATCAAAATGAATTTTGCCACTCATTTATCTAAAAGGAGCTTATTCGATATGTTATTCCGATTTGTTTTTCTTGTTGAATATTGCGCTCATCGGCGTGTAGATCACATCAAACGCCTTACCCTTTACAACCCCTTTACGGTAAAGAGTAAAGTACAATGCAATGTATACGGCAAGCAAAACAGTTATTATAGCCGCGATAGTTATGACTGCGATAGCTCCAGCGGAAAGCCCACCGTCGGGTGCGACAGCGGTAGCCTCCTTATCGCTTACGAATATAAACTCCGAAAGCTTATCCGTCGTTATCACGGCATAGCTGCCGTCTACCGTGTATTCCATATCCGTCGCTTCGCTTCCGTGCAAGTGGAACAGTTTAAAGTTCTTGCCTTGCAGAGTTTCGGGTATGCGCAGTTTTATAGTCAATGTGCCGTCGGGCTGTACCGTAACGCCGTCCGATTCGAGCGTAACGTCGTAAATTAGATCGATCACGCCGTTTACCGTTTGCGCTATGCTCTCGTACTGCGCGTAATTTTCCTTTTCTATCTCCGTTACGACGAGATCTATATCGTGAGCAAAGCCTTCGGGCGTAGTTACTATAACATTGTGTTCGCCGCCGTTTTCGTCGGGCTTGACAAGCTCGGCTTTGAGCATGGGGATAATAACGCTGTCGATTTCAGTCGCGCCGTTTCCGTCCGAGTATTTCTTTTCGCAGACCGAACAGATCCAGTGTTCTATATGTCCGTCTGCCGTAACCGTCGCCTCCACCCTATCGATGTGTTTAAGATCGTGTCCGAGCGCAGATATTTCCGCATAGGTGGTATGGTCGCAACGCGAACAGGTTACGTATGCGTCCCAACCGATTTGCGTGCAAGTTGCCGCTTGCGCTTTATGCTGTACAAGTTCATGACCGAGTTTATTCAAAACAACGACATCTTTTTTGCCGCAAACAGTACAAGTACCCGTGATCGATCCATCCGCCGTGCAGGTCGGCTCTATGCGCACCGATTCGGAACTCCATGTGTGTCCCAACGCATCGGTTTCCTGCGTTTCCTTATGCTCGCTGTTATGAACGCACACACGCGTTTCTTCGCCATTATTCGTACAGTCGGCAGGCTTGCTTTCCGCCCAGTCGCCCCAAGTATGGGCGGTTTTGTCTATCTCTATATCTTCGGTTTTGGTATGCGAGGCATCAATGGTGCAAGTAAAAGTTTTAACACCCGTTGCCGAACAGGTAGGTTGATTTGTGATCTCGCCGTCGTTCCAAGTATGGGCGGTATCGTCTATATCTATTTCTTCCTCTTTTTCGTGGGCGCAAGCAGTGCAGATACATATTTTACTGCCTTTAGAAGAGCATGTGGGCTTGAGTGTGATCTCCCAGTTCCCGAAATCGTGCGCGGCAAATTTTACCGTGCCGTTATCGTTATAAATACAATTTAATTGATCGTTGTCCGAAGTGAAATATGATGACGGGCTTTCGCTTTGGACGTAGCCCGTTGCTACGTTACCCGCGCTTTCCCGATAAACGCCTATGGTTGCGTTTTGGGCAAGATCACCGACAACAATCATCTTTGCGGTAGATGTCATTAGAACGTTTTTCGCTTTACCATCGACTGTATTTCCGAAAATTTGCGCCGAACCCGAAACATTGAACTTACTGCCGTTTGTTAAATACACGCCGCCGCACGTTTTTTGCGCGGTATTTTCCTTTATAGTTCCGCCGCTCATATTAAACGTACTGCCGATCGCTATAAAAACACCGCCGCCGCCGTCTACTGATGAGGCTCCTGTTGAAGTATTGCTTGAAATTTCACCGCCGCTCATATTGAACGTACCTATCATCAAGTACACACCACCGCCATTCATTGCGGTGTTGCCTAAAATTTTACCACCGCTCATATTGAACGTACCGAAGCTTATGTACACGCCGCCGCCCAAATGGGTTTTGACGACATTGTCGGAAATTTCGCCGCTTTCCATATTAACGGTAGCGCCGTTGTCTATGAATATTCCTCTTTCAGCGCCCGAGATCTTGCCCCCACCCGAGCTATCTTTAAGGGTAAACCTATTTGTTTCGCCGTCTACAATTATAGCTATCCGATCATTCGCTCCAGTGATGGTGTAACCGTTCAAATCGAGCGTAATGTCTATGTTTTCGATATTCGATATTCTAAGGGCATCCGTTATGCTTGCATTGTCGAACATTTTAACGGTAGCAGTCTTAACATCATCATTTACTTGATCCAAAGAGAGATCTTTCGCGGCATCCCATGCGGATACGATATCATCGTAACCGTTATAGAAAACACCTCTCCCGTTATATACGCGAAAGTTGCCGCTTTCGGCTTCCAATGCGAATGCCGTTTGTTTTTCTTGTGTAAAAGCTACCGTGCAGATAACGCCGAGCAACGTTATGAATATAAATGCGATCACACAAAGCAGACGGTCTCTTATTCTTAAAGACATGTTACACCTCTTACTATTTTTTTGCTGTTTCCGCAAGGAAAACGCTTTAGCCCCGCGGATGATATAATAGATTTATTGTTATATTGTATCAAACTTTTTTCTTTAACGGAACAGTTAAAAGGCGCGCAAAGCATTTCTTCACACTTTCTTCACGATTTTATATCGTTTGTTTTTTGCCGATTTTTGTGTTATACTTATATTGATGAGTAAGGTTGAGTTTAAGAATATTTTAATAGTCGAGGACGGCGACAAACTGCGTAATTCCCTAACCGAATATTTTTCGGCAAAGAATAAGGTTGCGGCTTGCCCTACCTTAAAGAGCGCGATCATTGCTTGTTCCGAAAACGAGTTCGATATTGCGCTCTTGGACTTGATCTTGCCCGACGGCAACGGCATCGAACTTATGCGTTATTTGGGACAAACGCCCGTTATTATCCTTTCCGATCTGGGATCGGACGAAAACGTTATCGACGGGTTATCCGCGGGCGCGACCGATTATATCGTTAAACCTTGCTCGCCGCAAGTGATCGAAGCAAAAATGTCGTTACGGCTTTTACCGATCAGCAAAGCGAATATATCTTCATGCGGACTTACTCTTAACGTTCAAAGCCGTACGGCAGTATACAAAAACACCACGCTGGACTTAACTTCGAGCGAGTTCAATATTTTGACCTTTTTGATGCAAAACGCAGGCGTTTATTTTAACGCGAACGAAATATACGAACAAGTATGGAAAATGCCGCACTTAAACACCGAAACCATTAAAAAACATTTATCCAATCTGCGTAAAAAGTTGCTTGCCGTGTCCGACGAATGCGCTGCGCTTCTTGCCACAAAGTTCGGAAAAGGCTACGCTTTCGGAGGCGGTGAAAATGATAAACCGCTATCTTAAAAAAATAATAACGGTCATATCCTTTGCCGTATTTTCGGCGTTGTTTATAATAACGCTATTTTTTTCCGCACCGAAAATTGTCGACGTACCGCAGACAACCGGCAGCGTTACATATGTTCGCGGATGGTTACCGGACGGCTCATATTCGGACGAAAAAATAACTGCGGAGATCGGAGAACACATAACCGCCGTGCGTATAAACGATTTGACCGACTTGGGCAGGCTTACGAAAGTCAATTACGTACCCGACCGCTTTATAGTGCCGACAAATCTCAGCGAAGATATACAAATAGTAGATCTGACCAAGCCATTCAACTTCGCCGAAAAGGGAACGCTTATATTTGTCGTGATGAATCTCGATCCATATGCGGAAGATTTTTATGAACAGTCTCAAAAACTGTCTCCGCACAAGCTGGGCGATTATTGGCATTTCACTATTTCGTTACCCGCGGTATTCAGCGCCGCAAACGTGTACCAAAAAGTAAATCTCGTAGCGCGTTACGGTGAAATCGAAAACTACGACTTTACCGATTTTAACACTAACTACGACAAAAAGACGGATAAGTTTTCAGCCGAAACGGGCAATACAACGATAGATCTTAATTTTTATACGCGGCGCAACGCTTTGGACGACCAGTTAAATTCCGCTCAGATCATAACCGTACATTATCAATCGTCGGGCAGCGCGTATTCGGGCATATCCGACTGTCCGCTTATAGGCACGGAAAACGATGTAAGAAGTATAAATCAAATATCAAACAACCTTTTGATCGCCTTTGCCATTCTCGCCGCCGTAGTGTTCGCCGTCCTCGTCGTGTTATCCGTTGTGGAACGCTCAAAAAAATTCGTCGCCGCTATCGTATGGGTATTCGGGATAACCGTATTGCTTTTTTGCCACTATCTTTTAAACGGCGTTACGGGCGCGCCGCTGCTTTTAACGGCATTATCGCTTGCTATGCCTTTTGTTATACTCGGCGGCGCACAGATCGCTATGGGCAGAAACCACTGGAAAATACCTATAATGCAATATATTCCCCCCGCTTTCTCGGCGGGCGGCGCACTGTTCGCTTTTCTTTGTCCGTTTGTACCGTTTGGCGCGGCAAACGCTATGAGCATAGTTTGTATCGTCATAAAGGCACTGAGCGCGGTATCTCTTACGGCTTTTATCGGACTTGCGATTTTCGGAAAAAAAGACGAACACGGAATTTTGCAAATATCGTGCGCGGCTATCATTGCAGTTGCGATCATCGGATCTCTGTTTTTACCGCATATTTTTCCCGCGCAGATCAACCCTGTTTTTTGGCTGTGCGTCGCCGCTACGATCGTAACCTTTTTCAGCGTTGTTATCGTCATTATGGATATGAAAAGGTCTAACGTTTATCTTACGGAAAATTTGCATAAAGAAGTAGAACGGCAAGTAAAGGATATAAAAGCGGTTATTGCGGACAGAGACAATTTATTGCAGTTTGTTTCACACGATATGAAAAAGCCGCTCGCTTCCGCCGTTACGCTGTGCGATACGGCAATAGAACGCGAAAAGGACGATGAGCAGATCAAGACAATAAGCATTATAAAGCAAGACGCCGAACGTGTTATAATCAATCTCTCCGAGATCGCGGCTTATGCCAAACTCAATTATTTGGCAGAGCCGTCGCAAGTCGTAGATATGTCGGAGCTTTGCGCGCTCTTGTTTAAGTATCACCGTTTCGACTGCGACGCCAACGGTATCATTCTGAAAAACTCGGTCGATAGCCCCGTAAAAGCGTTTGTCAAACCCAAAGGAATAGAAAACGTCGTATCCAATATTATTATAAACGCTATAGAACACGCGCATTGCTCTACGATAACGCTAACTGTCAAAACCGACAAAAATAAGGTCGTGCTGTGCATTATTGACGACGGCAAAGGCATTGACGAGAGTTTGGATATATTCAAACCTTATGTTTCCGAGAACAACAACGAAACGGGCGGCGTAGGTCTTTACATTTGCAAGAACATAATCGAAAGCATGAACGGCGAACTTACTTACGAAACGAGTAACGGCGGCACAACATTCTTTATCTCGCTGTTAAAGGCGTAAATCGCTCGCTCTTGCCGTTTTCTCTATCATTTCCATACAGATACATCGAACCACACCGTTTTCGGTCTCGTGCATAATGCGTCCATTATACATTTGTTTGCAGTGTACACGCAAAAACTATTCGCAAGCGTTTTGCAAATGATACGATACTGCAGAAGTTCCGTTGCATTCTAGCCGATATCATTAGAGAACTTACAAAAACTAATATCAAACGGAAGGCAGAAAACCCTGCCTTCCGTTTATACTTTGAAACGCAACCTCGTTATTATATACCATTACGTTTTGCTATCCCGAAAAGTCAATTTGCAGCTTTGCCGTTTTTTGTCCAAAAGTTTTCCAAGCAAACGTTAAACTCATCGGGAGTATCCATATTGGCGCAATGCCCCGCGCCTCGCAAAATGACCTTGTCGCAATTTTTGCTTGCCGCCCAGTCGTTTACGATCTCAAGCTCCGTGGGATCGTCGTGTTCGCCGCAACCGACCAACAGCGGATAAGTCGGTCGCTTTGACGGATATTTGTTTATCAGATCCTTCAGTTTAGCCAAATATTTAAACGACTTCTTTTTAAACCGCTTATTGATCTCGTAAAATTCGTCTTGCGCTTCTTCGGTATAAGCGGATATCTTTTTATTTGCTTTTGCAAACCACTTGACCGAAATAAGCGCTTTCATCATCATCGCCTTTTGCGCTTTGGAATTTGACTTTTGTTTTTCTACGTCGAAATCGTTTACGTCATACCCGCCGAAACAAGCGAGCGACAAAACTTTGTCCTCGTATTTGTTTGCAAAATCTTGAACAAAGACCGCGCCCAACGAAACTCCTACAAAATGCGCTGCGGAAATGTTGTACTTTCGGAATATTTCGTATATCCAGTCGGACATCTTGTCAATGCCGTCGCCTTTTCGCGCGCATAGCGAATTGCCGTGTCCCAATATATCGACGGCAAGCAAGTTATATTTTCCCGAAAAATAACGGTACTGTTTTTTAAACATCGTGTTGTCTACGAACGCGGCGTGAACAAAAACTACCCAGTCGTTGTTTGCCCTATCGTCGATGTAATAAGCTATAGGCGCATTGTCAAGATATAAAGCTTCCATATTTACTGCCTCTATATAATTAAGCTATGCCCTACTTTACCTTAACGGCAAAATTTCTGTCGCGCAGCCAATCTATCGCCAGATCGAACCACTTGCGCACCGACACTAGCGCCGCGTCCTCTTCCGTCTGATCGTTGGTCTCGCAATTACACAAGCTCAGTCCGTGCCAACCTTTTTCAAACACATGCAAAGCGCACGGCACGCCGCACTTGAGATAAGCCTCCGCTAAGAGCAACGAATTGTTGACGGGAACGCAGTCATCCGCCGCGGTATGCCAAATAAAAGACGGTACGCTGTTCGCGTTGACGCGCTTTTCCAAAGACAAATAATCCGCAAGCGCGCTGTCTCCGCCCGAAATTATGCGAAAACTTTCGGCATGCGCATACGCCTTATCCGACGTCGTTACGGGATAACACAAGACCGTTGCGTTCGGACGCAATTCATCCACGCCGATACCGAGCATTTCCCCGCATTTTTTATCGTCGAACATAGTCGCCGTCATGCCCGCAAGATGACCGCCCGCGGAAAAACCAAGCGTTGCCACATGGTTTACGTCCACGGCAAATCTTTGCGCGTTGCGCCGCACATAAGCTACGGCGGCGAGCGCTTCGGCGAGCGGAACGGGATATGCGGTAAAGACAGAGTAATTCAATACGAACGCCGCATAACCTTCGTTCAAGAATTTTATCGCAACAGGCTCGCCCTCGCGTTCCGAACACATTCTGTATGCGCCGCCCGGGATTATTATGACTGCCGGACGGAGCTTCTGCTTGATCTCACCCGTATTAGACGGAACGTAGCTCGTCAAGTACCCTTCCGCGTCCTTGCCGCGTTTTAAACCGAAGTATCCGTACAAATCTATTTTTTCGTTTATCATGATTCCCGCACTCTATCGTCGCGAACGGCGAACGATAAAAATTATTCCATTTCAAACGCGCCCGTATACAACTGATAGTACTGACCTTTCTGCTCTATCAGTTTTTCATGGCTGCCGCGTTCGATTATCCTACCGTGGTCAAGCACTATTATGACGTCCGAATTTTTGATAGTGGACAGTCTGTGCGCTATTACAAACACGGTGCGCCCGTGCATAAGCCTATCCATGCCGCGCGAAACAATAGCTTCGGTGCGCGTGTCTATGGACGAAGTAGCTTCGTCGAGGATCATTACGGGCGGGTCGGCTACTGCGGCTCTGGCTATTGCAAGAAGCTGCCGCTGACCTTGCGAAAGGTTTGCGCCGTTGCCCGTGAGCATTGTGTCGTAGCCGTTTGGCAAACGCTCTATAAAGTCGTCCGCACCCGCAAGAGCCGCAGCCGAGCGGCACTCTTCGTCCGTCGCGTCCAGTTTGCCGTAGCGGATATTATCCATGACAGTGCCTGTGAACAAATTGGTATCTTGCAAAACAATACCGAGCGAACGACGAAGGTCGGCTTTTTTTATCTTGTTGATGTTTATCCCGTCGTAGCGTATCTTGCCGTCGGCGATGTCGTAAAATCTGTTCAGTAGATTGGTTATAGTGGTCTTGCCCGCGCCCGTAGCTCCTACGAACGCAACTTTCTGCCCCGGCTGTGCATATATGGAAACATCGTGCAATACGGGCTTACCTTCTTCGTATTCAAAGTCCACCTCGGTAAGCACAACGTCGCCGCAGAGCTTGGTAAACGTAGTAGTGCCGTCGCCGTGCGGATGCTTCCACGCCCACATATCGGTGCGTTCTTCACACTCCACTATCTCGCCGTCCACTTCCTTGGCATTCACGAGCGTTACGTAGCCGTTGTCTACTTCGGCTTGCTGATCGATCAATGTAAATAGTCTGCTTGCGCCCGCAAGTCCCATTACGACCGAGTTCATCTGATTGGATACCTGATTGATATTATTGCAGAACTGCCGCGTCATTTGCAAAAACGCAACGACAAGCGCAATGCTGAACACGGACAGCGATCCGTTTGCAAGAACGCCTACAGAAATGTTGCCTACCGAATTCAATATGAATACACCGCCCACAAGCGCGACTATCACGTACAGCACGTGTCCTATATTGCCGAGTATGGGCATGAGCATGTTGGCGTATCTGTTGGCGCGGTTGGTCTGATCGTACAAATACTCGTTTACCTTGTCGAAATCGGATTTAGCCGCTTGCTCGTGGCAGAAAACTTTGACGACTTTTTGTCCGTTCATCATCTCTTCCACAAAGCCTTCCATCTTGCCTACCGCAAGCTGCTGTCCTCTAAAGTACTTGCCCGCGCCGCCGCCTACTACTTTGGTAACGAATACAATAAACACTATTCCGCCTATTACTATGAGCGTAAGCCAAAAGCTGTACCAAAGCATTATAAAGAACAGCGTCAACACCATGATCGATGATGCTAAAAACTGCGGCAAAGACTGCGATATCATTTGACGTAGCGCGTCTATATCGTTGGTGTAGTAACTCATGATATCGCCGTTGCTGTTCGTATCGAAATACTTGATGGGCAAGTTCTGCATGCCGTTGAACATATGCTCTCGCATCTTTTTCAAAAAGCCTTGCGTGATTATAGCCATGAGCTGTTTGTCCACCGCGCCCGATACGAGCGACAGAATGTATAGACCGATAAGGGTGAGCATGGCGCGTATTATTTGACCGCCGTACACATCCCAGCCTCCGCCGTTTTTGACAGCCAAACCGACGACGGTAAACACGCGTTCCATAAATATGGACGGCAACGAACTTACGACCGCGTTGAATATAATAAATATCAACGTAACGGTCATCATTTTGGGATAATAGCGGAAAAGCATCTTGAGCGTGCGCCCGAGTACTCCCTTTTGCATTTTGTTGCGGGGCATTTTGTTATTCTTCATCGCCGCACCCCTTTTTGTTTTGAGTATTGAAAACTTCGGTATAGATCGCGTTTTTGCCGAGCAGTTCTTCATGCACGCCCACGGCGTTTATCTTGCCGCCGTCCATTATTATTATGCGGTCGGCGTCCTCTACCGACGAAGTGCGCTGCGCTATGATTATCTTAGTCGTTTGTGGAATGTATTCGCGGAACGCCTTGCGTATAAGCGCGTCCGTGCGCGTATCGACGGCGCTCGTGGAGTCGTCGAGAATAAGTATCTTGGGCTTTTTCAAAAGCGCGCGCGCTATGCACAAGCGCTGTTTCTGTCCGCCCGATACGTTTGTACCGCCTTGCTCGATATAAGTATCGTAGCCTTGCGGGAAACCGCGTATAAACTCGTCGGCTTGAGCGAGCTTGCATGCTTCCTCGAGTTCTTCGTCGGTGGCGTCGGGATCGCCCCAGCGCAGATTCTCTTTTATAGTGCCCGAAAACAGCTCGTTCTTTTGCAAAACTACCGAAACTTGGTTTCTGAGCGCGTTAAGGTCGTATTCCTTAACATCGCGCCCGCCCACTTTTACCGTGCCGTCTGTCGCGTCGTACAAACGCGAAATAAGGTTTACGAGCGATGTTTTACTCGAACCAGTTCCGCCTATTATGCCTATGGTCTCGCCCGATCTTATGTGTAAGTCTATGCCCTCGAGAACGTTGCGTTCGGCAGCCGTGGCGTACTTGAAACTGACGTTGTCAAAATCGACAGAACCGTCGGCGATATCCGTAACGGCGTTATCGGGGCTTTTAAGCGTGCTTTCTTCGTCCAAAACTTCGCACACACGACGCGCGCTCTCTATGGACATAACTATCATGGCGAATACCATGGAAAGCATCATTAGCGACATCAGTATCTGCATACCGTAAACTATGAGCTGCGATACGTCGCCTACTCTTATGGTAGTTCCGCTCGAACGTATAATAAGATACGAGCCCAAAAACAGCACAGACGACAACACGGCATAAAAGAAGAACTGCATTATAGGATTATTCCACGCCAAAATGCGTTCCGCTTTGGTAAAGTCTATCTGAAGATCGGTCGACGCTTTATCGAACTTTTTCTTTTCGTAGTCCTCTCTTACAAACGATTTAACTACGCGTATACCGCGCACGTTTTCTTGTATCGACTCGTTGAGGTTGTCGTATTTTTTGAACACTTTATGATAAAGCGGCATGGCTTTTTTCATGATCAAAAACAATAATAGCGACAACGGCGGTATTACTCCGATAAATATCCAGCCCAAACTTCCGCCTATGATAAAAGTCATCACAAGCGAAAATATCATCATCAACGGGCAACGCACGGCTATCCTTATTATCATCATGTAAGCAAACTGAACGTTAGTTACGTCCGTCGTCATGCGCGTAACGAGCGACGGAGTGGAAAACTTATCTATGTTCTCGAACGAAAAATCTTGGATCTTGTAGTATAAGTCCTTGCGCAAATTTTTGGCAAATCCCGCCGATGCTTTGGCACAGAACGCGCCCGAAAGCGCGCCGCATACAAGCGACGCCACAGCCATAGCTACCAGTATACCGCCGTAAATGAGTATGTCGTTGAGCTTGATCGTTTCTCCCGCGCCCACGTCGATCGAATTGACGAGTTTGGCTATGATGAACGGGATCAAACATTCCAACACCACCTCGAGCGACACGAAAATGGGCGTAAGTATAGAAGCAAGCTTATACTCTCTTATGCTTTTCGTTAATTTTTTTACCATATATTCTATGCCTCAAAAAAAACTGATTCTTATTATAATACCACACCTAAATTTTTTTGTCAACGAATAAGCGCGGCTCATACATCAAAAAAAGCCCTCGAGCGTCGAGAGCTTTTTTTGATCGTCGTTCAACGGATATTACAGTAATATGCAGATTATGCCGCCTCTGCCTTCGTTGATTATGCGCGTCAACGTCTTGCGCATTTTCTTTTGCGTTTCGACGGGCATGGAAGTGAGCTTGCTGTTGAGGTTTTCGTTGACCAAGCTGTCGAGCGATTTACCGAACATATTGGTTTGCCAAATGCCGTCGGGGTTTTGCTCGAACTCGCTCAAAAGATAGTTGACAAGATCTTCGCTCTGCTGCTCTGTGCCCACGACGGGACAAACTTCCGTTTCTATATCCACGCGCATGATGTGGAGGCTGGGAGCGGACGCTTTGAGCTTAACGCCGAATCTCGAGCCTTGTTTGAATATCTGCGGCTCTTGCAACGTCATCTCGTCGAGTGTGGGCGTTACTACGCCGTAACCGGTCTCCGCAACGTCCGACAGCGCCTTGCTCATCTTGTCGAACGCACGCTTTGCCTTTACAAGCTCGCCGAGCGACGACATGAGGTCGAACTCGTCTTTTATATCTACGCCGCACTCTTCCTTGAGCGCGCGGTAAAACAGTTCGGGTCTTTCCTTGACAGAGAATACCGCTCTGCCCTTGTCAAGTTCTATGTTCTTGAGCGTAACGCCTTCGAAAAATTCGTCGTCTTCCCAGCCGCTCTCTTGCGCTTCGGCTTTTGCCGCGCAGTCGCGCATTTTGTTCATGGACGCGGCTATTGCGACCGTTTTGTCTACGAGGTCTGCGACTATGGGATTGGATCTATCGAGCGCTCTGACCCAATTTGCGGTCTCTATGTAAACGTCGCGCAACGGAAATTCGTAAAGGACCGTTTCAAACAAGCGTATTACGTCGTTTTTGCCGAACGCCGCAACGTTCATTGCGACTACCGCGTTTTGATATTTATCGGCGAGCGACTGCGCCAATTTCTTTGTCTCTTTGGACTCGGGAACGGACGAGTTGAGCACTATCACAAACGGCTTGCCAAGCTCTTTAAGCTCGCTCACCGTGCGCTCTTCGGCGGCGACGTATGCCTCGCGCGGAAGCTCGGTCTTTATCGACCCGTCGCTCGTCATTACAACGCCTATAGTGGAATGCTCTTCTATTACCTTTCTCGTGCCTATTTCCGCGGCGCGCTCAAAAGGGATCGCGTCGTCGCACCACGGCGTTTTTACCATGCGCGCCGAACCGTTTTCCTCGTGGCCGTTCGCACCGTCCACCATGTACCCCACGCAGTCCACAAACCGCACGGATATCTTAGTCGTGTCGTTGAGCGCTATGCTCGCGGCTTCGCTCGGCACAAACTTAGGCTGTGTGGTCATTACCGTTTTGCCCTCGGCGCTCTGAGGCAGCTCGTCGCGCATGCGATCCAGCTCGTAACCGCTCGCCGAAGGAATTACAAACGCATTCATGAAGTTTGTGATAAAAGTAGATTTCCCCGAGCGCACGGGACCGACCACGCCGATATAAATATCGCCGCCCGTTCGCTCCGATATATCTCTGTAAACGTCGTATTCTTCCATAATACCTCCCGTCCGATGGTCCGTCGGCTCTTGCTAATTGATTATATGTCGCAGCTTGTACGAATATTCCGACGACTGAATACGATTTAATTTATGCCGACGGCAATAAAAAAAGAACGGTGTTTTCCGTTCTTTAAAACTATGTTCGATTGTATATGCGGCTATTCCGCGATCAGTGCGCCGTCGAATACGATAGACATATCCTTTTGGGGTCTTTCTTTTTTTGACTTCACCAATACGACTTTTCGCTCGTAGCCCGAAAACAGTTTTACCATATTGCTCCTATGCGCAAACAGCGTTAGCGCGAACATGGTAAAGAGTATGAGCGACGCGTACCACAACGGGTTTTGCGCGGCTATTACGCCCTCTGCCGCAAGCGGCGCGCATACCATGATGAACGACGTGAGCGAGCCTATCTGCGTTGCGAACAAAAACGCCACGCCCACCGCAAAAAAAGCCAGCGTGTATATAGGCTGTATAGTCAAACAAACGCCCAAAATAGTGGCGACGGCTTTACCGCCTTTAAACTTCATGAGCACGGGATACACGTGTCCGAGCGCCGCGCAAACGCCGCCTACGTACATTCCGAGCCTATCCGATCCCAACCGCAAAAATTGTCCGTTGCCCATAAACAGCCAGCCGAGCAAGCAAGGCACTACGCCCTTAAGCACATCGAGAATAAGCGTTAAAACGCCTATAAGTTTGCCGAACGTGCGCAGCATGTTCATAGTGCCGGGGTTACCGCTGCCGCACGTGCGTATGTCTTTGCCCTTGATCTTACTGATCATTACGGCGTTATTTATATTTCCTATAAAGTACGCGCCGACCGCCACAAGCGCGCCCGCGAGTATCTGCATAGGCTGCGAGATCGTCATACAAACCTCTCCTTCGCAATTATCCGATCATGCGTGATGCGCACGCGTCATTCGTCTCCGCGCCCTATAAACTTCAAACGCACGGGAGTACCCGTAAAGTCGAACGCACGGCGCAGCGAATTTTCCAAATATCTTCTGTAAGAAAAATGTATGAGTTTTGCGTCGTTGACCTTAAACACGAACAGCGGCGGACAGATCTCGGGCTGAGACGCGTAAAATATTTTGGGTCGTCTGCCCTTGCTCGCATTAGGCTCGGTAGCCGCGACCGCCTGTCCTACTATCTCGTTCAAAAGTCCCGTCGAAATGCGTCTCGACGCGTTTTCCCATACGTACTTGACGCTCGATAATATCTTTTCAACGCGCTGGCCGCTCAACGCCGATACCGTTATGCTCGTAAAATAGCTCATGAACGCGAGTTTTTCTTTAAGCTCGTCCGTCTTTTTATCGAGCGTGCGCGCGTCTTTTTCCACGGCGTCCCACTTGTTCAACACCACTACAGACGGCTTGCCAGACTCATGCACAAGCCCCGCTATTTTTTCGTCTTGTTCTGTTATGCCTTGCGTCGCGTCCATGACTATAAGTACGACGTCCGCGCGCTTTACAGCCGCGATAGAACGAATGACCGAATACCGCTCGACCGAATCGGGCGCAATGTCGCGCTTTCTGCGCATGCCCGCCGTGTCTATCAATATGTAATTTTCTCCGCCTACCGTGATAAGCGTATCAACCGCGTCGCGCGTCGTGCCCGCAACGTCGGACACTATGCTGCGCTCGTACCCCGAAAGCCTATTTACGAGCGACGACTTACCCACGTTGGGTTTTCCGACTACCGCTATAGACAGCGGTTTTTGTCCGCCGTCGCTCTCGGCGCGCATAAAGTTCTCGCACACGCGGTCAAGAAGATCGCCGACGCCCGAACCGTGTTCCGCCGATATAAGACACGGCTCGCCCAAGCCCAACGAGTAAAACTCGAACACATTGTCTTTTGACGCCGAATCGGCTTTGTTTACGGCAAGCACTACGGGCTTTTTGCTCTTGCGCAGTATATCCGCTATCTCGGCGTCGCCCGACAGCACGCCTTGCTTTACGTCGGTCATAAACAGCACTACGTCGCACAGCTCCACCGCGTCGAACGCTTGACGCTTTACCGAACGCGTAATATCGTCCGTACCGTCGTCTATGCCGCCCGTATCTATGAGCGTAAATTCTTTTCCGCACCAGTCGCAATCGGCGTACAGTTTGTCGCGCGTAACGCCGGGAAGATCGTCCACAATGGAAACGCGCCGACCGCTTATTCTGTTCATAAGCGTCGATTTGCCCACGTTCGGTCTGCCCACTATGGCTACCGTCGGTCTCACATAAGATTTTTCGATCGTTCCGTCTTGCATATCCATAACTACACCGATATTTTATCACAACAGACGAAGTTTGTAAACAATATCGACATCGAATTTGAGCACAATATCGCAGCGCGGTCGATAGCCGTTTATTCGTCGAAATACCGCTTGTATTCGTCGGGATCGAATTCTTCCGCAGTCTCCGCCGTAACAGCCGCACGCGCATTCATAGCGCGCTTTATGGCGGCTACCGCTTCGTACAGCGCAACTGCGAACACCGCGGCGAGTATAACTGCGTCGAATGCCGCAGCGTTGCCGAATCGCATGGGCGCGTCCGACACATAAACGTTGACCGCAGCCGATATTATCTCGCCCGTCGGTATGCCGCCGAACACCGCGGCGAGCGCTGCGAGCTTTGTCTTTGCAACAAGAAACGCGATAGCTCCGCACAAGAATCCCACTATCAAAACGGATACGGTATCGCTCGTTATGGGTTCTATCAACAGCCAAATGCCCACGAACAGCGCCGTTACCGCAGACAACGCGATGAGCGCGCGCCACACTTCATGCGTGCGCCGCGCGAGCACGAAGAATATGATCGCAAAAACGACGGGCGCAATAAAGCCCGCTACGTTAAAGGTTACTTTGCCTATCGCAAACGACGGTATAAACGCGCAACCTATAAGCGCGCCCACCATTACGAATGCGAGCCAATATTTGACCCCAAAGCTTTTGAATATGCGCTCGGCCACTCCGAAAAACAGCAACACCGCCACCAAGCCGAGCAATACAAGTCCTATTATCATAACACGATTTTTGCCCATATCGCATTATTTATACTGCAAAACGGACAAATGTCGCTATGATAAAAATATCCGCGTTCCGTCTATCAGACAAAACGCGGATAGATATTTGTTATTAATTGTATCTGTTCCAACCAACGAGCCTGTTGTTATTGGAGCTGTCCTTACCGCCCATGTACGAAATAAAATCGAAATCGCGCCATTTGGACGAATCCAGATTGTACACATTGACTGTTTCGATATAAACGTCGGGTGCGGGCGGCCTCCATAATGCACCCGTAGAAATGCTTTCGTTGGGACGCGCCGTTTGCGCTATGGCTATGATATTGTCTATTGTTTTGTCGTTGAGCGCACGCCCGACCATTGTGGGTTCCAAAGTTATGCGCGATTTTTTGCCGCTGCTGTCCATGGTCTCCACTTGATTGTTTGCCTGAGCCTTGTACGAAAACTGAAACTCCGTACTCGAATCGGAATAAAGATAGGTCAATACGCCTATCTGTTCGAGCAACGACTGTTTTTCGCCGTTGGCGTCGGCGCGCAGTTTGTAACCGAATTTAAGCGTCGGTGTAGAAAAGCTGCTGTTGGCAAGCGCTTTGAACTTTGAACAGTACTTTTCGTTTTGAGCGTGGTGGCGAGTGCTTTCGTAGCTGCTCGACGATCCCGCGCTTATACGCGGCTGAGATTCGTAACCGCCGAAACGAAGCCAGCCCTCTTGCGCGTCGAAAAACACCGTATTGTCGAAATAGCCGTTTTTGGCTAAGAATATAAAGTTTGTCGCCGCCGTATCGTAATTGTCCTCTTCTATCACGTATTCGAGCGTCATTCCGTTAGACAGTTTAAAGCGCGCTATCACGTCGTCATACCCGCGGTACGGATTGACCATCAATGTTATAACGGGCACGAGCAGCCCCGCCAATATCAAAAGTACGGCTACGCAAATGACCGCGCCCATAATGACCGCCGTCTTTCTCGAGCGTTGCTGCGAAACCAACATCGCTTGTTCCGCGTTCTCCCGCGCGTTGCCGCCGCTATAAGTCGTTTTATTGACCGCCGACGAATTTGCCGCCTTATTGCGCTTTGCCTTGCGCTCCTTGGCTGTCAGCGAGTAATTACGTTTTTCTTTCAAAGTCGTTTACTTCCTGAGATTTTTTAAACGCTCTTCGCGTTCGCGCCGCATCTTGTCTATTCGCGACTCCCCGTCTTTTTCTTCCGCCGAAGCTGCGGAGTCGTCTTTTTGAGGCGTGCGCACGAGCGGCTTGAATTCCGAATCGGGTTTTTGCACATCGAAATTGCGTATGAACTCCTCGAACTCGCTGTCGCTCATTATATGTCCGTCATCCGACCCGACGGAAGACGCACGCTCATCATGAATGACGTTATCGGATTTTTGTACCGGCTCGACATCCAATACTACCTCGTTAGTTACAAAATCGTTGGGGTTCGATTTTTTGCCTTCCGCAGTAAAATAATCTCTGTCCGATCTCTTGGCGCTCTTGTCCGCAAACAAGTCGGCTGCTTTTTTGTTTAAAGCATTTGCCGCCGCCACTTCCTTTGTCGTGAGCGTACGCTCCGATACTACGATATCGCTTTTTTCGGGCGGCGCGGGCTGCTCTTTGACAGTTTCACTTTGCTTTGCCGCGCTCGAACCTACGGTTATAGGCACTTCTTTAACGTTATGATCGCCGAGGTCGCGCATAGCCGCATTCATTTCGGCAACGTCGGTAGGATCGAGAGTATCTATAGGCGCTGTCGCTACGGCTACTCTTTCCGCTTGCACCTCCACCACTTGCGGCTGTTGAGCTTGAGACTGAGACGCAGAACAGTTTACCACTTGTTCTTGAACGCGTGCGCCGTCGTTTGCCGCATAAGTTTGAGGCTGTGGCGTAGGCATTGTGCCGGGTGTGGATTGCGCATACGGCAAAGGCTGTTGCGGATTGTACACGTACACCGTTTTGTCGCCTTGAAGATTGCGCTTGTAATATACCGTTTTTATCAAGTTCAAGTACGGCATTATAAATATAAAGCCCAGTCCGAGCGTCGCCACGCCCAATAAGAACCAACCCGTCATAGACATGCACAACGAAAAATACGATCCCGTCTTGCCGCTCATCACCTTATTGGAAGCAGACAGCGACGTAGACGCTTTGAGCTTGGGATTTGCTATGAGCAAATGGTTTGCCATAGACGTGCGTATCAAATATATGACGCCGGGAACTATAAGGCACAACAACAGCAAGAAGCCCAAAAGCGTGCGTTTTACGCTCATGCGAAAAACAGTCGTCATGCCGCTCCTCGCAAGAGTATCGCCCAATCTTCGCACATTGTACGGCTTACATTTGAACGATGTTACATAATAATCGACCATTGCAAAGTTTACCATACCTATGGCAACTATCGCTATCAAACCCAATAAAATGCCGTAGCAGATCATAACGATGGCGGCGGCTTTAAACGCATTGCCGAGCGCCATGACGGACATTACCACCAAAGCGATAAGGGTTACGAATATAACAAACTCCACCGCATACACGATGATAGCTTGGTGCATATTGAGCGCAAGCTTGCGTCGCGCTTCTGCTTTTATATCCTTTATGCTCATCGAATATATTTTACAGCATTCGGCGCATTTTGTCAATACAATAAAGGCACTTGTTTTTTGCTTACATCCTTACGACTTTTGCAAAGCGTCGATATACGCAAGTTATTATGTAAAATATATGCGATCAGCTTTTTAAAAACGCGAGATCGAACCCGTTATCCGTCTTGAACACTTTGCCGTTGAGATACTGCAAGCCGCCCTTAAGCCCGTCAAACGACAGCTCTACCGCGGCGAGCATTTGGCTGTCGGGCGCTCCGTCCATGCCGACGCCGCCCTTAAGCCCGTATTTATGCTCGCCTATTATCGGACAGCCTATAAACCGCAAATGCGCGCGTATTTGGTGCGTTCTTCCCGTATGCGGAAACACTCTCAGTAAAGCCGCCCCGCCTATTTTTTGCTCTACTTCATATTCGGTTATCATAGTTTTGTAGCCTTGCATCGGTTGAGCCGATACAAGCGCAAGATTTGCTTTGCGGTCTAATTTTGTATACGCCGTTACAACATCTCTGTCTTTAGTCGGCGCGGGATACACTGCCGCCTCATATATCTTTTTTACTCTGCGTTCGCGAAACGCGTCGGACAGCTGTTTGAGCGCCCTTTCGTTTTTGGCAAAGGCTATGACGCCCGTCGTATTGGTGTCCAGCCTATGAACGGCAAATAGCGGCGCGCCGTAAAGCTCGGATAGCGCGTCGTACGCGGTGCGTTTCGACTTGTCGAAAACTACTATATTTTCATCGTCGAAAATTAACTTCAGTCCGTCCGCGCTCTTTCGAACATCGTCGGGAACGAACACACGGACTATATCGCCGCTCCTCAACGCGGCATTGGACTTGACGCGCGCGCCGTTGACGCGCACTTCTCCCGCTTTTACCAAGATATCGGCTTTCGCTTTCGACAGTCCTGCTACCGCCGTCGATAAAAAAGCCGTAACGCTCATTTCTTTTTCCGCTATCAATTCGATTTTCTTTCCCATGTTATCTCCGCCGTCAAGCCGCAGCTCGCTTTTTTCTTTTGTGCTTGACGTGATTTACCGCATAAATGCTTATGGCCGTAAGCACTGTTACCGCAGCCGCAACGGCTATGGCAATATAAAATATATTTTTATCGTACGCGTAACACATTGCCGACCGATAATAAATGAACGACACGGTATACGCCGCCACCGTATGCACCGCTACGGATAGAAGCGCGCTCTTGATCCCGTTTTCCTTTGCGAGCGATGCGAGCGTCGCCGCGCATGGCACGTACAGACAAGTAAATATCAAAAACGATACGGCGGCGGCTGTCGAGCCGAACACCTCGCCCATGCCGCCGAGCGATGCTATTACCGATACTACCGTTTCTTTTGCCGCAACGCCCGATATAAGCGCAGTAACCGCACGCCAATTACCGAAGCCGAGCGGAGCGAATACGGGCGCTATAAAGCTCGCAAATGTGCACATGATGCTTGTTTCGCCGCCGCCGAACCCGCTTGCCACGGAGAACGACGACAGTACCCACATGATTACATTTACGCAAAGGACCACCGTTCCCACTCGGACGACAAACGCCGCAACATTGCGCCAAACCACGGAGAACACCCTCCTTGCGCAAGGCAATCTGTACGTGGGCATTTCCATGAGCAATTCTTCCGACCGCGCGCTCTTTTTAAACAACTGCATGATTTTCAACACGGCAAGCGCGGCGGCAAACCCTATCACATACATCGCGGCGACTACTATCCCGTTAAGTCCGAAGTATGCGGTAACAGCCGTAAACACGGCAAGGCGCGCGCTGCACGGACAAAACGGAGTAACGAACGCCGCGCGGTATCTCGCGGTGCGATCGGCTATGCCGCGCGACGAAAGGACCGCCGTAGCCGAACAGCCGAGACCGAGTATCATGGAAAACGCGGCTCTTCCGCTAAGCCCGAAACGACTGAAAAATCCGTCCGTTACGAACGCCACGCGGCTCATGTATCCGCTGTCTTGAAGAAGCGCGGTTAGTATGAACAACAGTGTTACTTGCGGCAAAAACGCGATCACCGCGCCCACCCCGCCTATAACGCCGTCTTGCAAAAGAGACACCGCCCATTTCGGGATAGAATGCGCATTGTCGAGCGGGCGCGCACAAAGTTCGGTAAGACGCAACAAAAGATCGGACAACGGTTTTCCAAGCTGATAAGTTATAACGAATACCGCCGCCATGACCGCAAAGAAAATGGGGAGCGCGAGCTTGCCCAAAACTACCTTGTCTATCTTGTCGGTAATTTTTTTAACTCCGCGCTTAGGCAGCACTCCGTCCAACACTCTGTCGATGTACGCATACCGCAGTCTTGCGGGCGCGTCTATGTCGGCACTCGAAAATCCGCTTATACCGCAATCTGCGCAATTAATGCCGCCGCACGGTCCGCTTGCTTGGCAAACGTCCGAAGCGACGCCCAGTTTATCCGCTATAAAGCCGTCCCGTTCCGTCAATTTCATTGCGGCGAACAACGGCTGCAGCCCGTTCTTCAACGCGCTGTCGCGCACGCGCCCTACCGCGCCGACCAATTCCGCGGAGGAAGCGTAAGGCACGCGTGAAGGCGCGCGAGCGGCTTTTACGGCGCGCATTATCTCGTCTTTGGGATTCGTGTATTTTTCAGACGTTCCCACAACGGGTACGCCCAGCCGCTTAGACAATACGTCAAGCTCGACTTTACCGCGCACCTCGTCCATCATGTTTACTACGAGCACCGTCTTTACAGCGCACTCCGCGAGCTGTGCAAACAGATACAGATTGCGCCTTAGGTTGTTGACATCGGCAACAAAGATCACAACGTCGTAACCGCCGAAAAGTATGCCGTCGCGAGTTACCGCTTCCTCTGCCGTGCGTGCTGTAAGCGAATACGTGCCGGGAAGGTCTGAAAGGAACACGTCCTTTTCGCCCCAAACTTTTTTTGTGCGTACGTCTACCGTAACGCCGTGCCAATTACCGACGGGCGCGTCCGAACGCGTCAGTCTGTTGAACACGGTAGTTTTGCCCACATTGGGATTTCCGCAGAGCGCTATTCTCATTTTCCGTTTCCGACCGTTTTCAAACACTCGAGCGTCGTCTTTCCCACTACTGCGGAAAACTCGCCGAAGTCTATAAGCGCCGCGTTTTTGCGCCGCGCCTTTACGCTGTACTTCGCGCCGAGCAGTCCCATATCGACCAAACGTCTGTGAGTATCCGCATCGCCGCCTATCGCTTCGATCACGCCGCTGTCATTTAAACCGTCGAAAACGTTATTCATTGTTTACTTAAACCCGTTGATAAACTCGATGAATGTGGTAACGTCGCGGAAATCGCGGTACACCGACGCGAATCGGACGTAAGCCACTTGATCCAGCTCTTTTAGCCGTTCCATTACAAGCTCGCCTATCTTGCGCGAGGTTATCTCCTGTTCGAGCGAATTGTATATCTGCTTTTCTATCGAAAGGCACAGCGCGTCTATATCGCGTATAGCCACGGGGCGCTTTTCGCAAGCCTTTATAACTCCGCTCTTTACCTTTAACGGATCGAACGGTTGACGCGTTCCGTCCGTCTTTACCACGAGTATGGGCGTAGACTCGATCACCTCGTATGTAGTAAAGCGCTTGCCGCACTGCAAACATTCGCGACGACGGCGTATGCTGTTGCCTTCGTCGGTAGAGCGCGAGTCCACTACTTTGCTTTCCGCATTGCCGCAATAGATACACTTCATAATATGCTTGTCCTTAGATAATATTCGTTCGGCGGTCAACGTAAACACGGCATACGCACGCAACGTCGCCCGCCATGACAATATTGTACCATTAAAATGCGATAAAAGCAAGACTTTAAACGGTCTTGCCCTTGCTCACAATGCGGCTGTGAACGCGGAGCGGCTTTATTCCGCCGCGCCCGCCGCGTCCCATCTGCGCGCGCAATCGAACAGCATGCATTTTTCGCACTTGCCGTCGCACTCGTCTTTGTCCTTGTGCTTTTTGTGCGGCGGTTCGGCGGGCAAACGCTCGGGACGTTTTGCCGGAGCGCACGTGGGCGAACACGACGGAAGATCGCTTATCTCTACGAGGATAACATCCTCGCCTATTTTTTGAATGCAAGTCCACGGTATAAAAAGATCTTGGGATTTTTGAAATATCCCGCGCTTGCCGTACGGAAGGATAACGCCGCGTATCTTCCCGCTTTCCACCGAAAAGATCAAGTCGATGATATGACCGAGACGGCTGCCGTCGCTGCCGTTGATGACTTCGCGTCTGCGAAGCTCGCAATATGACAATTCAGTTTCCATAAACTCTATATATGCGTTATACGGCGAACGTGTCAACAGATATTTTATCGCGGCGCGATTAACAAAAAAACTTGCATGTACCGTCATAAGCGTACACGGCAGTTGTAATAAAATTTCGACACGATACCTCAAAACTTTACTGCGAGCGGCGTTTACGTATGAATACCCGCCCGTGCTATCAGCCAAACTTAATAAAAAGGCATCTTGCCGAAAAAACGAAAGAGGTACAAATGAACAACCGCGTTGAGATCTGCGGACTCGATACGTCCACACTGCCCAAACTGAAACACGAAGAGATGATGGAACTCATAAAAAAAGCGCAGAGCGGCGACAACGACGCGCGCGAACGCTTTTTAATGGCAAACCTTAGACTTGTGCTTTCCGTATCCCAGCGCTATGCCGCTAAAAAGCAGAGCATAGACGATATATTTCAAGTGGGATGCATAGGGCTTATAAAAGCAATGGAAAATTTTAACGTGTCATATAATCTGCGTTTTTCCACTTACGCAGTGCCCATGATAATCGGTGAAATACGCAGATTTTTGCGCGATTGCTCGCCGCTCAGAGTGTCGCGGTCCGTGCGCGATACAGCTTATCACGCGTTGCAAGCGCGCCAACAGATAGAACACGAAACAGGCGACACCGCTACGGTGGACGACATAGCCGCTGCGCTCAACATTCCCGTTTCCGATGTTGTGTACGCGCTCGACGGCATATCCGACCCCGTTTCTCTGTTCGAGCCTATCTACCATGACGGAGACGACACGGTGCTCGTAATGGATCAGATAGCGGACAGCACGGACGACAACAGATTGAGTAGGATCGATATCGACGACGCTATAGAAAAGCTGGGAGAGCGCGAGCGCAAAATACTGATGATGCGTTTTTACGAAGGGAAAACGCAAATGGAAGTAAGCAAAGAAATAGGCATTTCCCAAGCTCAAGTCAGCCGTCTTGAAAAAAACGCAATTTCCGCGATCCATAAAAAAGTAGCGGACTGAAACAAAATAAAAACGGCGCGGTCGTTTGCCCTTTCCGTTGCATAGGTATACATCGAACGATCATACCTTATGCACGGGATCACGGACTCATCGACTGCGCCGTTTTATTATACTTGCAAAGCTTTGCTTATGTCCTTTTTCAGTCTGTAGATTATTTTCTTTTCCAATCGCGATATGTACGATTGCGATATGCCGAGGAGGTCCGCCACTTCCTTTTGCGTTTTTTCGGTCGTACCGCCCAGCCCGAAGCGCATTTGCATTATCACGCGTTCGCGCTTGGTAAGTCTGTCGAGAGCCTCGTTGAGCAGTCGGTGTTCCGCCTCGTTTTCGAGTTCTTTCCCCACAGTGTCCGGTTCTGTGCCGAGGATGTCCGCCATTACCAGCTCATTGCCCTCGTAATCGACGTTGAGCGGCTCGTCCAGAGACACTTCGACGCGCATCCTGACCACCCGCCGCAAATGCATGAGTATCTCGTTTTCTATGCAACGCGACGCATATGTGGCAAGCTTGATATTTTTTTCCGTATCGAAAGAGTTGACGGCTTTTATCAGTCCTACCGTGCCAATGGATATAAGATCTTCCACATCCACGCCCGTATTATCGAACTTTCGCGCTATGTATACGACAAGCCGTAGGTTGTGTTCTATAAGTAGCGATCTCACTTGCGGATCGGTCTTTAACTTCGCGAGCGCCGCCGCCTCTTCTTGCGGCTCGAGCGGATGCGGCAATCCGTCGCCCGAGGTAACGTACTCGAGATCGCAGCCGTCGCTCTCGATACTGTTAAAAATTCGACGCAACTTTTCGATAAACTTTCTTAGTTTCATACTCCCTCCGCAATAACGATCGGATTTAACAACATTTCGTGCGCGGCGGGAAATTTATTTCCTCCGACAAGTCCTATCATTGCTTCTATTGTATGTCCGTGCCTGTCCGAATAGACCGTTATCTTGGACGGCTTGACCACACGCGCAGTAGTTTTTCCGGCGGGCGTTGATATCTCGATCGCGCGGTATCCGTCAAAGCCCTTTATAAACTCGCGCGACGCTCCGTCGTCGAGCTTACTCGCAAATCTGTCGATATCCGCTATGATCACGGGCAATCCCGTACTATCGTCGAACACGCAGTTGCCGGTATCCAAAAAAGCGTCGAAGTGCAATTTACAGCCGAATATCTCCACTTCCGTTCCGTATTCGTAGGGAGCGCGCGCATGCATCGCCTTGAGCTTTTTTATAACGTACCGCGAACAAAAATATACAATGCAACCTATCCCGAGACAAATAAACACCGGACATTGTCTGCAATAGAGCGCGGCGGCGGAATTTACCGAACACAATCCCGTCCATACCGCATATACCGCGCCGCCGAGTGCAAACGTGCTGCCGAAAAACAGTAAGCTCGAAGTGATGGGCTTTTTTGTTTTTAGAAAAAGTATTACGCACAGAACGCAGCCCAGCCCTATTTTTACTAACAGTTGCAGCCAAAACCCGCACCGCATAAACGGATAGAGTACAGCCGCCACAGTACCTATCGCCGCTGCTGCGAGCGTGCGCCACACATTGACGCGCTTATGACATCCCCTTGCCGATATCGCACCCGCAAGATATGTAAGCAAAAAATTATCCAATATCACAAACTCGATGTACATGATGCAATTATATCAAACGCTTTCGCCTTTGTCGTTCCGTTTATGTCGAATCGAGCCGCACGAATTTGATACTTTATTATCGTTTTTGTCAATAGCTGTTTTACTCTGTCAATATATCGCTTTTGACAAAACGCGCGTTTTTACGCAAAGCCCGCGCGACCGCAATAAAATATCATGCACAAAAAAAGAGCGCATAAACGCCCTTATGTATCGATCTTTTATTGGATATCTCGCTCGCAACGTTCCGCTTCAGTTTTTGCCCGAGACCGATATGTCTGCTAACGCTATATCGACAATATCTTTACGCAATGAGCAAAGCCGCGCGGTGTCTTGAATTATATCTTCCGTCATGCCGCTGTCCAACCAACACGCTATCTGCCCGAATATCTGGCACTCATAAAACTTAGCCAACGTATTTTTATCGTCTTGGGAATAATTCGTTTCCGCAAGCACTGTCTTTAAATACACCGATGTTACATATCGACATATCCGCCATAAGTGCCGCTCGAAGATATCTCTGTTGACCGAATTGTATACGCTGAGCACGATCTTTTTGTTTATCAGACAGAACTCGATAGCAATTCTCAAACATTCGTCAAACGACTCTACCGTAGGGTATTTGCAGATCATGCCGTCTATTTCGTCGATGACCGCGCTTTCCAAAAGTTGAGGTATGTCGCTGAAATAATAATAGAACGAATTTCGGTTCAATCCGCAACGCTCTACTATGTCTTTGACCGTTATCTTGTGCAACGGACGTTCTTCCAGTAGCGCGAAAAACGATGATTTTATAGAGTTTTTAGTATAGGCAGACATAATGCGAACTTTATTCGCTCAATCTATCTTCTGTGCAATTTTTGAAGTTTTTGTTGCCAGCTCAGTTCGGCGTCGTCGTCGAGACTGACAAACCCGTTGCCGTTGCGGCGCGGTTGACGTTCGCTCGGCTGTTGTACGGGCGGCCGATTATCGTAGCGCGGTTGTTGTTCGACATTGTTGTTCGCAAACGCATTGTTATTTACGGGACGGTCGAAGCCGACGCTGCCCGAATACTGTCCTTGCGCGTTTATGCCGCTCACAAACTGCTGTTGCGCGGGCTGATGCGCGCCGCCCTTGTTAAAGCCCGTAGCTATGACCGTTACTTGTATCTCGTCTTGTAAGTTTTCCACAAACGACGTACCGAAGATTATGTTTACGTCTTTTGCGCATATCTCTTTTATGTTGGAAACGATAAGATTGGCTTCGTCGACCTTAACGTCCTTACCTTCGATATTGATAATGGCACGCGACGCGCCGCGGATATCCATATCGAGCACGGCGTTGTTGACTGCCTTTTTTACAGCCTCGAGCGCGCGGTTCGACCCGCTCGCTCTGCCTATGCCCATGAACGAATCACCGCCTTGGCGCAATACCGTTTGAATATCTGCGAAATCGACGTTTATACGCCCGGGATTGGCTATAAGATCGGTAGTAGCCAAAACGCCTTGGCGCAGTACGTCGTCCGCATACTTGAACGCATTTTGCATAGTCATGTCTTTGGCTATGCTCGTCAACCGTTCGTTTTGAACGATTATTATAGCGTCAACGTTCTTTCTTAAATTAGCAATGCCTATCTCGGCGTTTCTTGCACGCGCCTCGCCTTCAAACGCGAACGGCTTTGTTACGAACGCCACAGTGAGCTTTCCGAGATTGTGCGCGATCTCCGCGACTATGGGCGCTGCGCCCGTACCTGTGCCGCCGCCCATTCCCGCTGTTATAAACACGAGATCCATATCGCGCATCATTTCCGTAAGGGTCTCTTTGGCTTCCTCCGCCGCAGCGCGTCCCACATCGGGATTTGCGCCCGCGCCGAAGCCCTTGGTAATGTTTGCGCCTATCTGCACGCGCTTGAACGCCTTGGACGCTCTCAATGCCTGCACGTCGGTGTTGACGGACATAAACATATCCACATACTTTACGCCCGAACGTATCATATTGTCAACGGCATTGCTTCCGCCGCCGCCCACGCCCATTATCAAAACTTTAACGGGCGAAGAAGGTTTGCTCGCAGCTTGAGACTGGTTGTTGTTCAAGGTTATTCTGCCATCGCCGTAACGCGCGTCTTCGAATTTCATTATTTCTCCTTAATATCGCAAGAACGATCTTTTAGTTTCATTCGGATCGACAAGGGCTTGTCCCTATCTGCCCGAATTTTTGTTTTTATCCGATCTGCGCGACTTGCGCGCCGTAAACCACCGTTTGAGTTTTCCGAACATGCTCGCGCCGCCGTCTTCGCTGGCAAGCACCATGTCCATAAGACCGAACGGCGCAGACAGATGCGGAAGGTCGAGCATAGGCAAGTTGGGTTGTACACGTTCCACATCGCATTCCAAACAGTCCGCCAAGTATTCCGCCGCGCCTCTTATATAATTGAGACCGCCGCCCGTGATAGATAACGGTATATATTCGGGATACTTGTAATCGCATACCGCGAGTACTTTTTGTATATAGCGCGCAAATCTGTTTATTTCGTTTGCTACAACAGAGTTTACTTCCGATACGCGATAAGAATGCTTTTCTCCGCCCGACTCCACTGTGTATTCTGTAAGCATTATGCCCGTCTCGCTGCTTGCCAAAGTATAATTGGGGTCGAGCGATAAAATAACTTTGCGCTTTAGCTTTTCCGCTTCTTCGGGCGAAATTTCCAAACTTTCCGCAAGCGCGGACGTTATGCATTCGCCGCCCCAAGGGAAATAATACTGTCTGCATATGCCGTCGCCGCGACCTATCGAAAGCGCGGTGCCGAGCGCTCCTATATCCGCGAGCATAACGCAACCGTCGCGCTTAGAGTCGTCAAAGAGAAACAGCGTTTCGGCAAGCGGTACGGAAACAAATTCCGTTTCGGGTATTCCCGCTCCTTTTGCCGCAATGTCTATGATATCTATAAAATCACGCTGACCGAGCATATACGATATGCTTCCGCCGAGACGAGTAGATACCATGCCTTCCGGAACTATGAGCTTGCGATTATCGTCCAAAGTGTAATATATGGGGTAGATATTTATGACCGACCAATCGGGATCGTCGGCATATTCGTCGCCGCGAGCGAATAACGCTTCCACATCCTCGCTTGTTACGCAACGCTTTTTATTGAGCGAAATGGCGACGTCCTTTACTTCGCACATGGAAAACTCGCAAGGCACGCCAACATACAGCTTGTCTATATCGACGCGGGCGCTGTTACGCGCGCTGTCTATAGCCTGAGCTATCGCCGATCCCAAGTACTCGATACCCAACCATTCGCCACCCGAGTATCCGTCGTAATCGCAAACTCCGATACCTTCGATACAGATCGAGTTATTTATTCCCCGACTGCCGATCAAGACGGTTATCTTGCTCGTGCCGAGATCCATTACAGCAACATTCTGTTTCAAAACGCTTTCCTCGAGATCCACAGCCTTTTTCGACTGCTATTTTTATTATACAATTCGAGCAATGCTTTGTCAAGCGCACAGAGTAAAATAGCAAAAATATTACGTCGGACGCATTTAACGCCCGGCGCACTCCGATAGGATATAATATCGAAACATCATCTTAAAACGCTTGTCTCGGTCAAGTTCTAACGTAATTCTGCAGATAGTAGTTGTCCCCGTCCGTCGCCGAATATGTGCATACTACTTTGGGCGCATCGGGGTTTAACCTACTTATGTACGCGCGTATAGTTCCCGTCGCTTTGGATATCGGCAAAGACGGATCGGGATCTACGAACGCGCTCCAAGCGTCGTCGATAAGCCGCTCGAAATCTTCGCCCACGCCACAAATTTCCAATGAGCAACCCGCTGCGGTACGTATATAAAAATACCCGTCGCGCGTCAGATCCACAAAAGCTATGCGTTCGGCTATTTGTTTGTCGTTAAGCGCCGCCGTATGAAGATAATCGATAAAACGCTTTATCATTTTGCGGTCATAGCCGTCCGCGCTTTGGAAATACGCGCCGATATCGGTATTGGTCTTTTCTTTGGGTTTGACAATAAAATATCCGCCCGACGGCGTCTCCGAAACGCTTCCTATACGACCAGACGAATAGCATTTATAATAAGATCCGTCGTTGAGATACTGGAAACAATTATCGTACACCACGTAATTTATCGAAACCTTATCGGGGAACTTGCGCTCCACGTTTATGACTTCTACGTTTGCATACGCTTTTTCCACGCGCTGCTTGACAGCATACTCGTCAACGAAAAATATAGAACTGTTTTTTTTGACAGCCGCCGCCGCTATTACCTGCTCGTCGAGATCGTCTGCATTCGCGTAGAAGTTATACGCCTCGACATCGCGCACAAGAAAAGTCGCACCGCACAGCACTATCGCCAATACGAACACGGTTACAACCGATAATAAGATTATCAACTTCTTGTTTCGCATAATTGGATTATAACAAATCACAATGCAAAAATCAAGTGTTTGCCGCAAATTTGCGCAATTGACTGCCTTATTGACAAAGCTTTATATCCCGCTCGGCAACGGTGTGGCAAGACTACAGATCGTCAGTGTTTACCCTGCGTATCTTTGCGCCAAGCTCCGTCATAGCTTTTTCTATGTATTCGTAACCTCTGTCTATATGTTCCACGCCGTAAATAACGGAACGCCCTTCCGCCGCCATAGCCGCAACTACAAGCGCCGCGCCGCCGCGTAGATCGGACGCCTTTAATACTGCGCCGCGCAGCTTGGGGACTCCGCGCACTACTGCCACGCGGTCTTTTACCGTTATGGTCGCGCCCATTTTGGAAAGCTCCGAAGTGTATCCGAATCTGTTTTCGAAAAGGTTTTCCACAATTACCGAACTGCCCGACGCCAGAGCGAGCACTGCGCAAAACTGCGGTTGCATGTCTGTGGGGAAAGCGGGATAAACGTTTGTCTCTAATTTATGTATAGCACGCGGTCGCGCCGACGACGTTATGCGCACGCTGTCTCGCCTTACCGACAGCCGAGCGCCCGTCTTTTTCAAGCGTTCCGTAATTCCGAATATATGTTCGGGCACTATGTTTTTTACCGTAACGCAACCGCCCGCGGCGGCGGCAGCCGTCAAATATGTACCTGCGCAAATTCTGTCGGGCATAGGTCGGTATCGACATCCGTGCAGTTTTTTTACGCCGTTCACTTTTATGATAGACCCGCCCGCGCCCGACACCTTGCCGCCCATCGCGTTTATAAACTCGGCAAGATCTACTATTTCGGGTTCGCGCGCGGCGTTTACTATTACCGTTTCCCCGTCGAGCAAAGCGCCTGCCATCATTAAATTTTCGGTAGCCCCTACAGAAGCAAAATCGAGATTGACTACCGCGCTTTTCATTTCGGAGCCGTCGCAGCATATAACGCCGCAGTCGTCCGCTATCTTGACCGATAATCCTTTAAGCCCCGCTATATGCAGATCTATAGGTCTCAGTCCTATCTCGCAACCGCCCGGATGGCTTATGTATGCTCGTCTGCAACGCGAAAGTATAGAACCGAGTATAAATATAGACGATCGCAATTTGCCCGTCAGATCGGAATTTATGACGTTTAGCGACACGTCGCGACAGCAAATGGACAGATCGTCCCCGTTAAACTCGGCGGAACAGCCCAAATGACGCATGATGTCTATCATTGCGTCGATGTCCTTTAATCGCGGGCATTTTTCTATCACTACCGTGTCATCCGTGAGAATACATGCGGCAATGATCGGAAGCGCCGCATTCTTCGCCGTTTGAACACTGATTTCACCGAACAGCGGATTGCCGCCGTCTACAATGAGTTTTTGCATACGCCACCTTCGCAGTAGCCCGTGAATAATGCGCTTGACCTTTGTAGCGACGTATATTATTCTCAGACCGCTTTACTTCTTTTTTAGTATATGTGCGCGTATGCTATTACGTGATACGCTATGCGTATGCGGTGTAAAACCGTTTATGCAAAAGCAAAAATGACTGAATTTAAGTAGCTTCCGACACGGTCGAATGCAAACATTTATCAAATCGCAAAGGCGCAGTGTAAAACTGCGTCTGTTTCTGTTTTTATTTGCCGTGTGGATCAAAGCTTGAATTGTATATAATCTTAAACAAAGAATAGGGACAGTGTCGTGAGATAACCTATCCTATCGATTCGTTCAATCAATGGATCAAATGATCGTTGCTCGTGTTTTCTATTCTCGTTCCGATATTTTTGTGATGTACTCGCTTCCGACCGACAAGCATTAAAATGACTTTTTACATTGATCTTGTAAGATTTATTTTTGGCAGTTTACACAATAAACAGAGCTTCTGTCGCTTATTGTTTTGCCGTTAAACATTTCGCCGCATATAGGACAACGCTTTCCTTTATTGCCGTAAACTTGTAAGAATGGCGTATTGCGATAATGTTTTCCCTTTGTCAATGCGTATTCTTCGAACGTCGTTCTGTTTTTATCTATAAAATACATTAACTGTTCGGGTATAATTTCACATAAGCGTTTCAGTTCCGTTTCGGACAAATCACAACCTGATTTTTCGGGCAGTATTTTAGCCGCAAAGCATATTCCGTCCGAATATATATTGCCTATTCCAGCAATTATACTTTGGTCCAACAACAGTTCTTTCAACGGCTTTTTGCTTTTGCCGAATTTCATTTTTATATAGTCAAGCGTAATGTCAAACGGCTCTGTTCCGAGCTTATCTTTGCCGCTGTAAGTATCGGGCGTTCCGTTTTCTATGTACCAAAACTTACCGAAACGGCGTGTATCTTCGTATCTTAACTCCTCGCCGTTATCAAGCGCGAACACAACGTGCGTATGTTTTTCGGTAGGCGTGTCTTTTGGCCCGATCGTCAGACAGCCCGTCATGCGCAAGTGCAAAACCACGCTGTCGCCGCTCTTAAAATGTAATGTCAAAAACTTGCCTTGCCGTGTAAAATCGGTAAAGGTTTGCCCTTGCAAACGAGCTTTCGGAAATGAAATCTGAATATTTTTCCTTGTTTTTGCTACTTATTATTCATCATATTATCTGATTTGACACTATATTTTTACTGTTCTGAAAAATTTTAGAGCCAAAATAGAGCCAGCAGCAAAATACCGATTTTCTCCTTACCCATCCTTATTACATGGTGCTAGCACCATGTATAAATAACATTAACAAGGAAAATATCAATTCGTTGTCCTCCACCACTCTAATCAACAAACTGGAATTTATCTATCTCGTTCCTCTATTATATGAATAATATTCTTACTGCTCAATATTTCAGAAACCCTTTCTGCAATACAAGTTGGTTTAATCAAACTATTTTCCACTTCACTAATATCAACCCAAACAAGATGTTCTCCTTCATCTGTCTGTTGTCTACATTGTTTTTGTTGTTCATCAGTGATATTCAACTGATAATAAAATTCAATAGTATGACAATCCATTCCATCAATTGCACCACCATGACCTAAAAAAAAGTTTTCACATATCACAGATAGACGGTCTACTTTTGCATGCATTCCAGTCTCTTCTAATATTTCTCTCTCAATACAATTTACAGAATTTTCACCTAGATGAACACCTCCCCCAATCATATAATAGTATCCGCCAATTTTACTCTTAACGAAGAGCATCTTATCATTATGAATGATAATTCCACCGGTTCTATATCGAAACCATTTATTTTCTTTTGTAAATCCACAATCTAATTTCATTTTCTATTTCTCCTTTGATACAAATCCCGATTTGTCCATTTTATTATATCACTTCCGTTCCTCATTTACAACAAAAATATAGGGCGCAGCAACCACCGCGCCCCACATTTATTATCGTTCTAACGATTTCTATATTTTCCACTTCTGCCCTTTCAAATCGTTTTGCTTCTCATACAGATTATTGCGCTCTTTGCAAAGTTCTTTCATGCGCTCCAACTGCGCCCGTACTCCCTCCCGGCAATCCGGCTCTA
>CAJTTD010000014.1 GCA_910579205.1 uncultured Christensenella sp. | reverse complement strand
TACTCTTGCTCTGTTGAACAGGAGGACTGTTTACGTTCACCGCGGTTATCTTCGCTTCGCCGTTCCCGCTCCTTTGTCCGCTCGACATTGAGCCGCCCGTTACTCCGCCGATGTAACTAGAACCTCCTCCACCACCGGTACTATTATCTCCCATGCCGCCGCCGTACCAGCCGCCACCGCCGCCGCCACGAAGGTTTGTTCCAGATCCGCCCGCTCCAACTCCAAAACCCGACGCAACTGTAGGAGTGGTATGACTTGTTCCGCCCGCATTTGATTTTCCGCCACCGCCCGGAGTCCGATTAGAATATTGCGTGCTGTTAGCCAATGTTGTTGCATTAGCCCCACCACCGGGTCCGCCGTTGGACCTCAAAGCAGTCTCAGATGAAGCGTTTCCGCCGCCACCGCCGCCACCCGCTACAATAATGCGTGAATTCAATGACGTAGTACCAGTAGTGTACATTTTTGTGGATGAATTATAATTCATTGCTTCGTAAACTTTACGTATATCGGTAGCGCCACCGCCGCCCGTCATACCCATTTGTAAACCGCTTCCTCCGCCGTTCCAACCACCTGCTACTTGTTCTGATGATACTTTAACTCCTGTGGTAGAAGCGCCTTGACCGCCGACATATACATATAGTGTCTCACTCGTTCCTGTTACATTATATGTACCGTATGTATACCCTCCTAAACCGCCGGTTGCCGAATTTGAACTAGAGTATGTGCCCGCATTGCCGCCTTGTGCGCCCCATACTTCAAGCTTGTATGTACCTTTGGGTAAAGTTACTGTAAATATTCCACTACAAAAGCTAAACGCCATTACATCGCCGTTTTTTAATCTTCCGACTTTATTGTTTGCGATCGTGCCAGTTGCCGTTGCAAAATTATATGTTCCCGCCGTGCTGTACGTTGCCGTCGTAGACGCTTGCACGTCGCCGCCGAGCGCATTTTCCACAGAGATTCGCTTTGACCTATCTATGCTCAATACCGACGCTATAGCCGCTACTATTGCTACTATAACGCATGCGCATGTTATTATTATTCGTTTAATCATTGCGGACTGCTTACCGACGTTCTTCATTTCAGTCTCCTATTTTGTTCACAATTTGTTCACAATTATATGGGTATACAGATAAATGTTAACACATTGTTCATATTTTGTCAATATTTTCTATGAACTATATATTTTATCTGCGACGAAAATGCGATAACCGCATTAAACAAACATCGACAGCTCAGTTTGATCTTGCTTTATGAACACATAAATTTCGGCAGCAACTGTAAAAACGCTTGACAAATTTACCGAATTATTGTACACTCTTTATGCTTTTGCCGGTGTGGTGGAATTGGCAGACGCGCCGGACTCAAAATCCGGTGGGCTAATAACCCGTATCGGTTCGACTCCGATCACCGGCACCACAAAATAACGCAAGTTGAACAGCATTCGACTTGCGTTATTTTTATTGCTTATTACTGTTACAAAAACATGATATTGCAAACGATAGCCACGGCAAATTTTTACAAAGCCCCATAACACTAAACTGTCCTATTGCGCTATATCTATATCTTTATTTCCTAACGCTATACACTGTCAAAATATTACGATATCTAAATGCAATCCTCGCGCCGTATCAATGTTTTTAAACGGTCGTCTTCCGCTATTTCGTACCGCGAATAAACGCAAGCCGCGCAATCGATCTCCAATTCGAGAGCGTCCGCGTCATGATCGGGATACAACAAAGACGATAAAGCTTTACCGTCAACAAATATCTCAACGGAAAATTCGTCGCCGACTATCACTATATCGGTGATCTTTTTATCGAAATACGGCATTCTTCGTATTCCCGCCACGCTGTCGGCGTCCTTTTCGCTACCAGTGATCTGTTCGCCCGACATAGATCTATCGAATACCCAAACGCCGTCCTTCAATTCGAAACGAGTATGGTTTTGCGCGCTTTTGCGCAGTATCAGCTTGAACTTTCGCAGTTCTTCCACCGATATTGCGAGCATGCCCGTTTTAAACTTATCTTCGAGCTTGCCGTTAACGGTCGTTTCGTACACCTTACGCGCATTGACGATAGGTCGTTGACAAAGTTCGCCGTTTACGACCGACAACTCGCGCGGAACGCTAAGCGTGCCGTTGAATCCGTATCTTTTAGCGGGATCGCTTCTGCCCCACATATTCAACCACGCTATTAAAATAGGCGCGCCGTTAAACGATTGCGGCGCGTAAAAGTCGAAGCCGTGATCGCATATGCCGCTCGAGCGATACTCGAATTTGCCTTTTTCGTAATCGAGACTGCCTTGCATCCAGCGCGTCGTACAGCTGTTTAAATGCAAGTATCCTTCGGGCGGACGGGACATTTCGCTAACTGTCAAAACCCCCAATTCGTCTATATAGTCGGGGCATTCTATCATATCGCAATCGCTATCTCTACCGAAAAGATCGCCTACGAACCGCCAATCGAACATGTCTTTCGACGAATACAACAACACTCTGCCTTTTCCGCCTACAGCCCGTGCTGCGAGCACGCACCAAAATTTGTCGTTTTTCCTCCACACTTTGGGATCGCGGAAATCGCCACGACAATAGCCTTGCGGCAACAGCTCCGAGCCTATTACCACGCCGTGCTTTGTAAATTCCGTCCCATCCGAACTGCTTGCGAGGCACTGGACTTGCGTTACGGTTTCAGTCTCTTTGTCAACCGAATGCCCTGTATACAAGAGCCAAATTTTACCATTCCATTCTATCGCGCTGCCCGAAAAACAACCGTCCTTATCCGCGCCGTCGGTTGAAGGAACGAGCGCGACGGGCATTTGCTTCCAATGCGTAAGGTCGTCGCTTACGACGTGCCCCCAACTTATATTTCCCCATTCCGTGCCGTGGGGATTGTACTGAAAAAACGCATGATATCGCCCGTTATGAATTATCAAACCGTTGGGATCGTTTATCCAACCGTTACCGCCCGTTATATGGAATTTCGGACGCAATGCGCGATCGTTTACCATTGCATACCTCCTTAAGCCTTGAGCGACATAAATTTCACGACGGCAGCTCTATCGGGCAGACAGTCTATCGCGCCGTAGCCCAAAGTATTGAGCGCGCCGCACGCATTGCCGAAAGACAGTGCAAAGTTCAAAGTGTCGGCGCTGTATTCGTAGCTCTGCGCTTCATCGAGAACGGTCAAAACGCCCGCGAAAAAAGCGTCGCCCGCGCCCGTAGTATCCACCGCTTTTACGGGAGTAGACGAGACATGCCCGCATTCCCCTTTTGCTTGCCATATGCTTCCGCGCGCGGACATGGAGATAAAAACGTATTTGTCTTTAAGCTCCTTATCCACATATTGTTTTCCGAATACGTCGAGCTCGTCTTGGGAAAATTTGATGATATCCGCCGCCGCGAATATCCTTTTATACGTTTGTACAGCCGCTTCCGTGTCGCTGAAAATATCCGTTCTGAAATTCGTATCGAAACTGATTTTTTTGCCGAGAGCGTGCGCCCTTGACATAAGCTCCGTCGCATACTCTGCTCCCGACTCCTCGGACAGCATCAAAGACCCGATATGAACTATGTTGGCGCTTTTTATAACGTCATCGGGTATTTTGGGCAACAATGCGTCGGCGGTATGCTTTCTGTAAAACCCGAATTCGCGCTCGCCGCATTCGTCCACGCTAACAAAAGCAAGCGTAGTGTTTGCATCGGCGCGACGCTCTATGCTGAGCCGATCGAAATCTCTCGACCGTGCGAACTCGCATAAACGGTCGCCTATCACGTCGTTTCCGACGCTGCCGTAAAAAGCGACTTTCGCACCGAACTTTTTCGCGGCGCAAGCAACATTGAAAGGCGCGCCGCCCGCTTTGAACATAAACGCGGGGTTTTCACGCGTGCCCGATCCTATCATATCGGCAAGTATCTCTCCGACGCTGATTATCATACTGACCTCGCAATAACAATAATATCAAAAGCGCCTCTCTTAATCAAGCGACGCTTTTCAATCACAGACGTTCGACCGCCGTCGCGGTATAACCGTTTTTCCGTCGGCTTTGCGCATAAGACGGACACTAAAACGACGATTTATCGGGACAGCAAATCGTTATAGAGCTTAACGTACTCTTTAGCGCTGTTTTTCCACGAGAAATCAGTGCGCATGGCTCTGTCTACAAGTCCGTTCCACTTATCGGGATAGTCGCGGTACAAGCCCAACGCTCTGTCAACCGCGCCCACGAGATCGTCCGCGGCATAGCGTGCGAACTTGTAACCGTTGCCGAAGTCCCCGTTGTACGCGTCCGTTATGGAATCCTTTAGCCCGCCCGTTTCGCGCACGATGGGTATAGTTCCGTACCGACACGCCATCATTTGGCTGAGTCCGCACGGCTCGCTGCGGCTGGGCATCAAAAACATATCCGCGCCCGAATATATCTTGTGCGAAAGATCTTTGTTGAATGCTATTACGGCGCGCATTTTATTGCCGTAAATGTCTTGCACGTATCTGAAATAGTTTTCATAGTCGCTGTCGCCCGTACCGAGCATGATCACTTGCACGTCGCGCGACATTAATTCGTCCATTGCGGCTTTGACTATATCAACGCCCTTATGTGCCGCAAGCCGCGTTATCATGGCGATAACGGGAACGTCGCTCCGTTCTGGCAGTCCGAGCATTTTTTGCAGCTCGCGCTTATCGGTAGCTTTGCCCGATCTGTCGTCCGCAGAATAGTGCGCGAACAGCGCGGGATTGGTCTCGGGATCGTAGGTAGCGGTATCTACGCCGTTTAGAATGCCGCGCAATTTATGCGCGTTGCGCACGAGATCGCCGTCGAGCGTGTGTCCGTATTCTTGAGATAAAATTTCTTGAGCGTAAGTGGGGCTTACCGTAGTAACGGAGTCCGAATAGTCTATTGCGCCTTTCATCAGATTTATCTCGCCGAAATGCTCCAAACTTCCGAACTCGTAATCGGGAATACCGAAAACATCGCCGAGCATATATCTGTCCGCCCAGCCTTGGTATTCGATATTGTGAATGGTAAACACCGTTTTTATATCGGAATATTCGGGGCGGTACATATAAAACAGTTTGTAATAAATGGGAACGAGCGCGGTCTGCCAATCGTTGCAATGCAAAACGTCGGGCTTATAATCCAAGTACGGAATTAAGTCGAGAACGGCTTTTGACAAAAACGCAAAACGCTCCACGTCGTCGCCGTGTCCGTAAAGGCTCGAACGCTTGTAGTAATACTCGTTGTCAACGAAGTAATACACTGTATTTCCTTGCTTTAAACGGAAAAGCCCGCAGTACTGATTGCGCCACGATAACTGTACGTATATATAACGCACGAACTCGAGTTCGCATCTACGGTCTTTGGGAAAACTGTCGTACAACGGAAGGATGACGCGCGCTTCGTAGTTATCCCCGTCGTTTATAGCGGCGGGCAAGCTGCCCATAACTTCGCCTAATCCGCCCGTCCCCGCAAACGGGAAAGCCTCCGAACAGACAAACAATATATGTTTCTTAGCGACGGTTTTTTTTGCCGCCGCCGATTTTTCGCAAGCGCGTTCGACGGGTGGCTTCGTACATTCGGCTTTTACCGCTCTATCCGCTTTGACATCGGCTGCGTTGACCGAAGTCTTTTTAGTTCCCGCGGGCTTAGCCGTCGTTGTCTTTTTGGCGGACGGCTTCTTTGCGGTCGTATCAGATTTTTTGGGCATTTTATATCTCCTATTTGTTGCTGACGCCTATCAGATAACGGCGTGTTTTGCTATGTAATACGGGTGCGTTTCGTGTCCCGACAGCATTCTTCCCTCGAGCACCGTAACGCGTTTGTCCGCGATAACGCAGTTGAGAACGCTGTTTTGTCCTATTTCGGTATCTTGGAAAACTATGGAATTGGTTATTTTCGTACCCTTCGCCACTTTGACGCCGCGAAACAATATGGAATTGCGAACTTCGCCTTCTATCACGCAGCCGTCGGCTATGAGCGAGTTGGAAATTATAGCGTCATTGCCTATCTTACACGGCGCGCTGTCGCGCACTTTGGTATAGATGTTTGCGCCGTCGCTATAAAACAGCTCGTCCCGTATATCTTTATCGAGCAGTTCGAGCGAATGCTTATAGTAATTGGCTATGCTGTCTATATTGGCGAAGTAGCCGTTCTGCATATACGTGAATATTCTGTAGTCCTTAGCGCCGCGCACAAGCACGTCTCCGGAAAAGCTGTTGTAGTTGAGTTCCGTCGCGTTTTCGAGAATGTGCAACAAGAACTTTCTGTTCATTACGAGAATATTGGTGAACACCGTATTTTCGCCGCGAGCTTTATCGGTATTGACTACGTTTATCACTCGCCCGTCCTTGTCCGTTTCTATCACCGTACGCGACTTCTTGTTGACCAATTCTTTTTTGCGCGTTACTATGGTGATATCGGCATGATTGTCTATATGGCGTTGAACAACGTCGGCGAGGTTGATATTGCAAACGCTGTCGCAATCGCTCATGACGACGTATTCTTCATCCGATGTGGATATGAACGGCATTATGTTTTTGATCGCCTCGAACCGAGAACGGTACAAGCTCGTATCGCCGTCGTTATACGGCGGGAGCATGATCAGTCCGCCGTTTTTACGCGACAGATCCCAGTGCTTTCCGCTGCCCACATGGTCCATAAGCGATTGATAATTGTTCTTGGTTATTACGCCGACCTTGGTTATACCGCTGTTTACCATATTGGATAAAACGAAATCTATCAGTCGGAACCGTCCGCCGAACGGGATGGAAGCAATGGACCGTATGGAAGTAAGCTCGCCGAGATCGCTGTCGTGAAGATTTCCGAATACTATACCGAGTGTTTTCATGCTTTATTACCTCCGTTCTCCACTATCTCGCCCGATTTGAGCTTTGTCCCGCTTTTTATTACGGAGTCTCTGCCTATGAGCGTAATGTTATGTTTGTCCGATCTTTCGTCGCCGATAACGCAACCGTCTTCGATAACGACGTTTTCGTCTACCATGCCGTAATTGATCTTAACGTTACCTCCTATCACAGAGCCTTGCATGATAACGCTGTTTTCCACGACCGCGCCCGCCTTTACCGTTACGCCTTCGCCGATGACCGAATTTTTGACCGTGCCGTAAATTTCGCAGCCCGTTGTCATGATAGAATTGACAAACTTACCGCTCACGCCTATGTACGACGGCGGCAACGGCTCGTTGCGCGAATAGACTTTGAACGACGGATCGTCGAGGTCGAGGACGGGGTCTGTACCGAGCAGATCCATGTTGGCTTCCCACAAACTCGTAACCGTGCCGACGTCCTTCCAATAACCCGAAAAAGAATACGCATACATCGCGCAACCTGCATTGAGCATTTTGGGTATTATGTTCTTTCCGAAGTCGTTTACCGACGTCTTGTCCGCTTCGTCGGCTATAAGTTCGCGCACAAGCACTTCCTTTTTGAATATATAAACGCCCATGCTCGCATGATTGCTTTTGGGATTTTTGGGCTTTTCCTCAAACGACGTTATGCGCTTGTCGGCGGCGAAATCCATTATGCCGAACCTGCTCGCCTCGTCGGCGGGAACGTCGATCACCGCTATAGTGCAGTCGGCGTTGTGCGCTATGTGTTCGCCGAGCATTTTGGAATAGTCCATCTTGTAAATGTGGTCGCCCGAAAGTATCAACACGTGTTCGGAATCGTACTCGTTTAAAAAATGCAAGTTCTGGTAAATGGCGTTTGCCGTACCTTTATACCATTCTCCGCCCGCTTTAGCCTGATAGGGCGGCAAAGTATGCACGCCGCCGTAACTGCGATCCAGATCCCACGGCTCGCCGTTGCCCACGTACTCGTTTAGTATGAGCGGCTGATACTGAGTAAGAACTCCCACCGTGTCTATACCCGAATTGGTGCAGTTGCTGAGCGGAAAATCTATTATCCGATACTTCGCTCCGAATGATACCGCGGGCTTTGCAACGCTGTTCGTAAGAGCAAACAACCGCGTTCCTTGCCCGCCCGCCAATAGCATGGCTATACATTTTTTCTTCTTCATTTATACTCCTTCGCGCCTCGTTGCGCTTACGAACGACCGCGCCGATTTGTTATCCACATGACTTTAAAGCTTGGTTACCGTTATACCGTCGGCGATGTCCGCGTCGTAACACGACGGCTTATATCCTATCGCCTTTTCGTATTTTTCAGACACGTATCTCTTGAAGTCGTCAACGCCGTCGCGCTTTACTATGGATACGGTACAACCGCCGAACCCGCCGCCCGTCATACGCGATCCTAAGCAAGCATCGTGGCTCTGCGCAGCCGCCGCCAAAGCGTCAAGCTCTTTGCCCGTAACTTCATAAAGTTCCTTTAACGACGCATGGGAGGCGTTTAACAACTTTCCGAGCTCAACCATATCGCCGTTTTTCATCGCGACCTCGGCAAGACGCACTCTTTCGCATTCTTCCACCACGTGCTTTGCTCTTGCGTAAACATTGCTCTTTAAAAGTTTACCGTACCGCGCAAGCTCGTCCGACGTAACTTCGGCAAGGCACGCAGCGCCCGTTTTGTCTTTCAAGACGGAAAGAGCTTCTTCAGTCTCGGCGCGGCGCTCGTTGTATTTGCTCTCTACGAGATTGTGCGGCTTGTTGCAATTTGCTATCACTATAGCATAGTCGCCCGTGCGCACCGGCACGTATTCGCAGTCGAGCGTTTTGCAGTCCAAAAGCATCGCATGCCCCGCCTTGCCGCAAGCCGACGCGTATTGATCCATGATACCGCAATTAACGCCCGAATATTCGCGCTCCGCGCGTTGCGCCGCAAGCGCTACTTCGACCGCGTTTATCCGTTCGCCCGCTATTGTCGCAAGCGCCGCGATAGTGGAAACTTCTATCGCCGCGGACGACGACAGCCCGCTGCCGAACGGCACGGTGCAGTCTTGCAGCATGTCGCAACCGACTATCTTATGCCCGTTCAAGCTCCACATATAAGCGCTGCCCGCTTGATAGCTGCCGTAACCTATGTCCTTGTACTCGCCGAGTTTGTTTATATCGAGTGCGACCTTGTTTTTAAGAGTGGTCCATTCGATATTTATCTTATCCGTTCCGTTAGGACGGATGTAAACCGTATTGCAAAGCGAAAGCGCGGCGGGAAACACCTTGCCGCCGCAATAGTCTATATGTTCGCCTATTATATTGATCCTGCCCGCGGCAGTTACTTTGTAGGTATATTTATCCATTGAAACCGCACCTTCTCAAAAATTCAAGCATACGATCGTCCGTCTTGAAAACGGCTGTGTTTTGCAGTATGCGGCCGCATATGCTTCCCAACTCATGCTGCATAGCAGAATGAACGCTGTCGAATTTGCCGCTCTTGACAAGCTCATCGGTCTCGAGGTACACAAGCTCGAAGTCGCTCAACTCGTCGTCCAATTTACCGCGCGCAATACAATCTTCCACGGCAGTAAGCTGAGATTCCAGCCGTCCCGGCAATATGAACAGACCTTGCGCTTCTATTAGCCCGATCGACTCTTTTTTTATCACATGAAATTCGGGATGCGCGTGGAACACTCCGTCGGGATATTCGTCGGACGTTATATTGCTGCGCAGTATGACGGTCATTTCGTATCCGTCTTTTGTCTTGATAACCGTCGGACTGACGCAATTATGCACGCCGTCGCCGTCGTGCGCGATTATGCCGAGCTCGGGCGCGTCGTACTCTATCCATGCCGAACGTATGGCTTCCGCCGCCGACGCTACAGCGTCCTTGTCCTTGCCGACTATTCTGCACGCAGTGCCCGCCCAATCGAGTATGCCTACCGTAACGCCCTTTATATCTCGGCTTGACACCGCCATTTTAACGGGCGCTTTTTGAAGCGGCAAAACTTCTCCGCCGCCTTGATAATGATCGTGCGCTAACACGCTTCCGCCTATGCGCGGCAGAGCCGCGTTGCAACCGATAAAATAATGCGGGAATATATCGACGAAATCCATGAGCCTATAAAAAGTAGATCTGTCGATGTGCATGGATGTATGCTCGCAGTTGACCGCTATTCCGTGCTGAGCAAAGTATCCGTACGGCGAATACTGCCAAAACCAATCCTCGCCGTTAAGTTTTATGTCCACCGTGCGCAGCGTGCGTTTGTTGCGCCCGCCGAAGCCTTCGTTTTCTCGGCATATCGTGCATTTGGGATAGCCGCCCGCCACCGAATTGCCGCTCGCCGCTTTTTTCGCGTCGCGAAATTCCGGTTTGGCTTTGTTGATAGTTACGATCAGCCCGCACGCCTCAAAGCGCGGGTTTTTGTCGAGCACGCTCTTTTTTACATAATCGTTGCGGACGCAGTAATCGTAAAACCAATCTGTCGCAGCCTTGCCGCCTTTTCCGTCGTACAGTCTTTTGAACTCGGCGTTCGTTTCGGACGGAGAAAGCGAAATAATGCCCATAACTTTGTCTTTTACCGTCTCCGTTTCGCTCTCGTCCGCAAGTCCGCAAGAAACCGCAGCCGCCGCAATGTCGTGCGCAAGCTTGTCCGCACGATCGTAATCGACAACTTCGCCGTCATGATCGCAAGGTTGGACTCCCAGCGCGTCGAATATCGCATTGCGCGCATAAACCGCGTTATGCGCGTCCAATTTTAAATAACGTTCGCCGTATCGCACTGCCGAAGCTATAAGTTTGCAAAGTTCTTTCATGGGGGCTGCCACTATGTATCCTCACGTTATTTTCCGTTTTGCGCTCTTTGGCTAACAGTCGAATGTCGATATTAGGCATGGCGGAGATGCTTAACGAAATTGTTTAACATATTATATCATATTAGCGAAAGATATTCAATAGTATTCGGAATTTTTATTGAGGAATTTTTACGGCAAAAAGACTCGTCGCGCGCCGTGCGCATACAAAAACAGCAACATAAAACGGGCGGCAATGCGCACCGCCCGTTAGATATTACGCTAATGTTATTTACCTTTTTTCATGGACAGAAGATCGAGCAGAGATTGCTGCATTATCTGTTGATTGCGCTCGATATCGAGTTTATAACTTATAAAATCGGCAATGAATTTGAATATATAATAAACTATCACTGCACCGAGCGTAGCTCCGAGAGCCACCGGAGCGAATATCCACCACACGGTCAAAAACGTGGCTATCACCGCCGCCACAGTGCCGCCTATTATTATCACGACGGGCAATATAACGGCGAGCCTACTCATAAGCCAGCCCGATCCTCTTATTATAGGATACTTGGTCTTGAGTTCGCGGTAACAAGAAGTAGTCATGCTGTCGAACGCGATCTGTTCTTGACGGATGCGAAGAAGATACGTTCGTCTGTCCATTTCGAATTTGCGCTTCATATACCACACGAGCAAAAATCCCAAAGCCACTGCGCCCGCGCCCGCAAAGAAGTCTATGACCGCCTCTTTCCATGACATTATTATCATGAGCACCGTCGCAACCGCAAGCGTTACGATACCTGCGAACACCGCGTACACCACGGGATGCATCACATATTTAAACGCTTCGATAAACCGCACCGCGCCGACGTGTTCTTTTGTGGCAACGTCGAAATTGGTCTTGGGACGGCGGTCTTTTTCAAGCTCCACTTCGGGTCCCGTTATTTTTATGCGCTCGTCGTCTATAGTGGGGTTAGCCGCTTTCAACGCTTTTTCTTGCGCAGCTATACGCTTTTCCTCCGCTCTTTTGGCCTTGATGTCTATATCGAGCTGTTCTTGCTCTTTTTCGGACGGACTTTTGGATTTGACCATTAGTTTTCTCATTGCCTCCTCGACCGATCTGTCGATGTTGTCGCTGTTTACCGCGTCTTCCAATTCGCTCGCAACGCTCTTTACGTTTTCCACCATGACGCGCTGCCGCTTTTCTTCTTCTATTTCTTCCTTGAGCCGCTTTTCCGCCTCTATCTCTTCCTTGACTTGCAAGAGATCGCGTTTCAGATCTTCGGTATCAGCCGATATCCCCTTTTGGTCTCCTTTTAACGCGGCGGCTTTTCTGAGCGACGCGTAAAGCTTTTTCCGCTCGTCGCTCGACGGCGTCAACAACTTTGCCATTTGTTCGGGAGACAGAGTTTCCACCTTGCTGTCGGCAGACGACGGCATATCCATTTCGTCTATCAACTGCTCGATGATGTCGGGCGGCGCAGACGGATCTGCGCCTTGCTTTTCGACAAAACCGTCGTGGCACAGCTTACATACTTTAAATACTTTGCCCGCGTCCTCTATGGTATAACTGTTGTCGGGAAGACCGCAAAGTTCACATGCTCCGTTTTTTGACATACCGTTGCTCCTAAAGAATAGTTCTAAAATACCACACGCTCGTGAATTTGTCAACCGCCTTGGCGATAATTGTGCGCGCTATTTTTTCAGAACACACGCCTATACTCGGCTTGATCGTCGCGATAAGCGGCGCGGCGCGCGCAATGCGGTCAATTCGGTTGCGTTTTATACGGTAATGTATTATAATATTTTACGATTTAACACATTATGGAAACGATATGACAAATTCCAAGATAAAAACCGCCGTCATCGGCGCAAACGGATACGCGGGCATGGAGATAGTACGACTTATATCTTCGCACCCGCACGCCCGACTTATCGCCGTTACCAGCAGAGCCAACGAAGGCAAACGCGTTTGCGACGTATTCCACGGTACGCCGTGCGAACTCACATTCACGCATCCCCACGACCCCGCGATCAAAGGTTGCGACGTAGTTTTTGTTGCTTTGCCGCAAACTGCGGGCGCGTCGATCGTAGGCGAACTTATAGACAGCGGAGTAAGAGCGATAGACATCTCCGCCGATTACAGATTCGACGACTTGACGCTTTACGAAAAGGTATACGGAGCAAAGCACCCGCGCCCCGACTTGAACGATATATCGGTATACGGGCTTTGCGAGCACAACCGCGACGAAATAAAACATGCAAAGCTTGTGGCTAACCCCGGCTGCTATGTTACGAGCGCACTTCTTCCCTTGCTGCCCCTATGTAAACACGGCTTGGCGACCGACATAATCATCGACGCCAAAAGCGGAACGAGCGGCGCGGGACGTAAAAGCGACGAAGCGTATTCGTTCTGCGCGATCGACGAAAACTTTAAAGCTTACGGGGTGTTTACGCACAGACACGCGCCCGAAATAAGCGAAAAACTCGGAACGGAAGTTTTGTTTACTCCCCACCTACTGCCTATAAAACGCGGCATACTCTCGACGATATATTTTAAGACAAAAGACGAAGGGGCTGCAGTCGAGATGCTGAAAAATGCGTATAAAGACTGTCCGTTTGTCCAATATTCCGACACTCTTCCCGAGATAAGCGCCGTCGCGCACACCAACCGTTGCATGTTTTCCGCGCGGTTCGACAAAGGCAGATGCATAATCGTGTCGGTCATAGACAATCTTCTCAAAGGCGCGGCGGGTCAAGCCGTACAAAACATGAACATAATGTTCGGGTTCGACGAGACGGCGGGACTGCCGTTATACGCGCCCATCTGAGCGCGGGATTATATCACTTTAATATTACGGATGTGGTCATATGATAAAAGACGCTTACAAATCAACAATAGAGCGCGCTAACATAATTTGCGAAGCTCTGCCCTACATAAGAAAGTACTCGGGCAAAACGCTCGTCATAAAGTACGGCGGCAACGCCATGAACGACGACGAGATCACAACTACTATTTTACAAGACGTAGCCGCGCTCAAGATAGTGGGCGTTAATCCTATTCTCGTACACGGCGGCGGTCCGGAAATAAACAAGATGCTCGGACGGCTGGGAATAAAACCGCAGTTTAAAAACGGCATGCGCGTAACGGACAGCGCAACTATGGAAGTCGCGCAAATGATACTTTGCGGCAAAATAAACAAAAACATCGTCGGCGAACTCAACTCCATGGGCGTTAAAGCTATAGGCTTGTGCGGCAAAGACTCCCAGCTCATAAAAGCCGAAGATCTCGATCCCGATCTCGGATATGTCGGCAAAATAACGGAGATCAACGCCAAACTGTTGGAAATACTCGCCAAAGACGAGTTTATACCCGTTATCGCGTCCATCGCAACGGACGATAAGGGCAACAGTTACAATGTGAACGCGGACGTTGCGGCGGCGGCGATAGGCGCAGCCATGCATGCCGAAAAGCTGCTTTTCCTTTCCGACATCGACGGCATAATGGCGGACAAAGACGACGAACAGACATTGATACACCGCATAACGGTATCTGAACTCAGAAAAATGATAGACGACGGGTCTATATCGGGCGGCATGCTGCCCAAGGCAAACAGCTGTATAGACGCGATAGAACGCGGTATAAACAGTGTGTTCATACTCAACGGCACTCTGCCGCACTCCATACTGCTGGAGCTTTTTACGGACAGCGGCGTCGGTACTATGATAGAAAAATAGCGGTCTATTTACCTTGCCAAGGCATTTTATGACATTTATTAGCGACGATAACGGCTGACGGCAAACTCTCCCATAAAAACCTAAAACGACCGATGTTGAATATAATATAAAAGAGAGAACAATGAATTTCGGCAAAATAAAAGAGATCACTTCGGCACATTACATGCCCGTATTCACACGCGATAATCTGTGCATAGAGCGTGGCGAAGGCAACTGTCTTTACGACACAAACGGACACAAGTACGTAGACTTCGTAGCTGGGATCGCCACGAACATTTTGGGATACGGTCATCCCGAATATACGCAAGCGGTATGCGATCAAGTAAAAACTCTGATGCACGTATCCAACCATTACTACACAGCGGTGCAAGCCGATTACATTGCGGCGCTTTGCGAAGCATCGGGTTTCGACCGCGTGTTTTTGTGCAATTCGGGTGCGGAAGCCAACGAGTGCGCTATAAAACTCGCAAGGCGGTACTTTGCCAAAACCAACTCGAATAAATCGGTAATACTGACGGCGGAGGGCGCGTTCCACGGTCGCACGCTCGCAACGCTCACGGCGACGGGAAACAAAAAACAGCACGAACTGTACTCCCCGCTCCCCCGTGGTTTTTCGTCGTTCAAGTACAACGACTTCGACGACTTTAAATGCAAACTCACGGACGAAGTCGGCGCGGTGCTTATAGAAACGATCCAAGGCGAACAAGGCGTTCGCCCGTTCTGCAACGACTTTTTGGTAAATGCGTACGCTCTTTGCAAATCGAAAGGCGTGCTATTTATTGTAGACGAAGTGCAAACGGGCATGGGACGCACGGGCAAGCTTTTTTCGTTTGAGCATTACGGAATAAAACCAGACGTTATCACTCTTGCAAAAGCGATAGCGGGCGGCATACCCATGGGCGCGTGCCTCGCTTCCGAAGAAGTGGGAACGGCTTTTTCGCTCGGCGACCACGGCTCTACTTTCGGCGGAAACGCACTCGCGTGCGCCGCGGCTAAAAAAGTGCTCGAAATATTGCAAAACGGACTTTTGCAAAGTTCTGCAGAGACGGGCGAATACTTGGGAGACAAGCTCGCGCACTTATCCAAATACGATTTCATTACCGACATACGCGGTATAGGGCTTATGCGCGGCATTCAGTTGAGCGACAAGATCCCCGCGCAATCGTTTGAAGGCAAACTGAAAGAGCGCGGATATCTCGTAAACGTCGCAGGCAACAACACATTGAGATTCGTCCCGCCTTTGACGGTAACCAAAGCCGAAATAGACGGTTTGGTACAAGCTCTCGACGAGATATGCGCCGCGACATGCGTGCTTTGAGCCGAATATCATCGTCAATAAGGCATTAGCCGAGCCAATATGATAATTTTGCTTGATTACGATCGAAACTTATGGTATAATATTTGTATTGCGCAGTTTCGATAAGAAGCTCACGCAATTTGATTTATGATATTTTCGCTGTATCCCGATGCGGATACGACGCTTGACCGCATTCGGAAAACCGATCAAGGAGAACTATGGACGTTTCATCGTATAAACCCAAAGGCAGAATAGAGCACAAGCACCTACTCAATCTGCTCGATTATTCCACTGCCGATATTTACGAAATTTTACATCTTTCGCAATCGCTCAAAACTGCGTTTAAACGCGGCAAAAAACACGAATTTTTACGGGGCAAGACCCTCGCAATGATATTTTCCAAATCGTCCACGCGTACGCGCGTGTCGTTTGAAATGGGCATGCACCAATTAGGCGGACACTCGCTTTTTCTTTCGAGCAACGACATCCAGCTCGGACGCGGCGAGACTATACAAGACACCGCAAAAGTGCTTTCCAGATACGGTATCGACGGCGTTATGATACGCACGTTTTTGCAATCGGACGTGGAAGAACTCGCGAAACACGGTTCTTTTTCCGTCATCAACGGACTCACCGACGACTTTCATCCTTGCCAAGCGTTGACCGACGTGTTTACGCTTTTCGAGCATTACGGAAAACTGAACGGGATAAAACTCACCTATTTCGGCGACGGCAATAATATGGCGCACTCGCTCATGCTCGCGGGCGCAAAGACGGGCATGAACGTATGCATATGCTCGCCCAAAGGATATCAACCCGATCCCGAAATAACCGCTGCGGCGCAAAAGTTCGGCAATGTAACCGTTACAGAAGATGTGGCGGAAGCGGCAGCCGACGCCGACGCGCTCTATACCGACGTATTCTTTTCTATGGGTCAGACTAAGGACAAAGCCAAAGAAAGCGCGCTCATGCCCTATCAGGTCAATTCCGACGTGCTCGGCATGGCAAAAAAGGATGCCGTATTCATGCACTGTCTGCCTGCGCACCGCGGAGAAGAGGTAACGGAAAACGTCATAGATTCGACGCATTCCATAGTTTTTGAAGAAGCGGAAAACAGACTGCACGTACAAAAAGCGGTCATGTGTCTGCTCATGGGTAAAAAATAATATGTATCTCGCGATAAGACGCGCGATAGACGACGACGTAAACGAAGTGCTCGCCGTTACAATGGATTCGTTTTCGCTTTATCAAGACGAGTTGCACGTCAACTACGAAGTTAAAGCGTTAAAAGAAACGATAGAAACCACACTTAAAGACATACGCGAGAACGCTGTGTTTATAGTGGAGCGGTTCGGCGAGGTATGCGGCGCGATACGCATAAAAAAACTGTCGGACGAGCTATGGTACATATACAGATTCGGCGTCAGCCCTTCGTCTAACAATACGGGCTTCGGCTCGGCGCTGTTGGACGCGGCTATACATTACGCGCAAGAAAACGGCGCCAAAGCGATAGCGCTTCACACAAATTCAAAATACTACCGACTTGCCCGATACTACTACGGCAAACAATTTTACGTGCATTCGACTTCGTTCGATCGCGGATATGTGCGTGCGCTCTTTGTATTGGAGCTTACAAAAGACGGCGTAGACCTATCCCCCGCCTTTTTGCAGTGAGAGCATCGACTGCACCAACATCGTTATAAACGGGTATACCCGTGATAATAAAAAATTTAAAAGAGGAAAAATCATGAACTTTTTCATTGCCACCGATTCGACGTGCGATCTTCCCAAAGAGATACTGCAAAAGCTCGAAGTAGAACAATGCGACATGCTGTATTACGTTGACGACGCGGAATACGGCAAAAACGATACCAATCAAATGGAATTCAAACAGTTTTACGACTGTATGAGAAACGGCGCAAAAACGAGCACGTCCATGATAAACGAAGACACGGCGCGCACTTTCTTGCTCTCGCTTTTGGATCAAGGCAAAGACGTTTTGTATCTGTCGTTTGCTTCCGCGCTGTCGGGAACGTATGAAAATTTCGTGCGCGTTGCCGAAGAGCTTAATGCGACTAACGAACACAAAGTATATGTCGTTGACTCTAAGAGCGCGGCAAGCGGCGAAGGTCTGTTCGTAACGCTCGTAGCGCAAAAGCGCAACGACGGCGCGTCTTTTGAAGAAACGTGCAAATATGCGGACGAGATACGCGACCGCGTTCTCCACTACTTTATAGTGGAAGATCTCAAATACTTGGCCCGCGGCGGAAGATTGAGCAAAGGCTCGGCGTTTTTCGGCAATATGCTCAACATTAAGCCCGTTCTCCATGTTGACGAGCAAGGCAGGCTTATACCTATCAAAAAGGTTGTCGGCAGAAAAAAATCGGTCAACATGCTTATAGAAAAACTGCTCGAACGCTACAACAAAGAGAGCGACATAATTTATATCTCTCACGGCGATTGTTTTGAAGACGCGCAATATCTTGCAGACCAAGTAAAAGAAAAACTCGGCATCACCCCCACCGTCATGCCGCTCGGTTATGTAATAGGCAGCCATTCGGGTCCCGGAACGCTCACTATTTTCTTTACGGGCGACACACGTACCGAAAAATGATAAAAATACGGCTTGCCGACGATAACGACGAAAAGCTTTGGAAAACGCTCGATGCAAAATTATCTTCGGACGTATTGCGCAAAAAGATGGCAGATAAGCAATGCTATCTCGCGTTTGAAAACGATAGAGCGATCGGCTGCTTGAGGTACGGACTGTTTTGGGACGATATCCCCTTTTGCAATCTGTTACTCGTTGAAACGGCATACCGCGGGCACGGGTACGGAACGGAACTCATGCGGCGTTGGGAAACAGACATGAAAAACAGCGGGTATGATCATGTGATGTTATCGACGCAAGCAGACGAGAGAGCGCAACACTTCTACCGCAAACTCGGTTATAAAGACTGCGGAGCGTTGTTTCTCCGGTCGCCGCCGCTTAGCCAACCCGCCGAACTGTTTTTCATAAAAAAACTGTAATATCCCTATCGGTCGGCATACTGTGCGCCAAAGATACGCACTGAAACAACCGATCACGTTTAAAAGCGCTCGGCATAAAACCGAACGCTTTTCCTTTTACAATGTATGATCTTTTTACATACGTAGTCAGACGCATTGTCTTTATCCAAGAACACGACTTATAAGGCGATCGACATTTTTACAAATATGCCATGTTCCCTTAGGTCGGAAATGCTCTTTGATGATTTATCATATTGCACACAACCGTAAACCGCCACGGTGTTAAATTTAATGATTTATTCAATAATTTTCTCTATGTTCTTCTCCACAAAATTTGCAAAAATACCGATCTTTTCATCATCACTTGTTGCCTCTTCGATATTGCGTTTTAGCATCAATAATTCGGCATCACCGAATAAATCTTTCCAATCAAAGATGTTTTTTCTTACATAATTTTTATTGATAATAATATCTACGGCATAATATGCGGATTTTAATAAATCATCAGTGTTTAAATGCCCGAATTCTAAATCACCTACACATAATGTGTGATAAATTTCTATGACCTTGTCTCGATTTTCATAGTATATTTCAACATCTACGCCATTAGTGTATTTTTTCATTTTAAAACCGTGCGTTTTAAGAAATTTGAATTTCTTTTTTATGATCGTTGAATATTTCATTTTATGCTCCTTGAATAAAAACGTCGTTTGCGTGGTCAAGCATGGCGGCTATTTCCCTTATAAGGATACCGTCTTCTTTTGATCAGATAAACGGTCTTTAACTACTTTGTCTAAACCGCATTTTTTTATATCGGCACAGGTAGACTCTAAGTTCTTGTAGATAAAACTTCCCTTTCTTTTAATAAAAGACCATCCACGCCATATAGTCAAACCGTATGCCGATACGCTATCGTTTAATGATATGCCTCTACCTTCGGCTGTTTCGTCTTCTAAATCTTCATCGATCGGACAAATTGCAACATTTATGCTACACATATAGGCTACTTTGCGACAAATGGGCTGACGTGTCAATGTTAAGCTTTCGTTTTCGGGATAATACCACATCAATCTTGCTACAACTTTTAAACCGTGATCATTTAGATCATCATTAAACGGCTTAACATATTCTTTCATTTTAGCAAGCATTTCATCTTCATATGCATACAACTCTTGACATTTCGCCTCGAACTTTTGTTTGTTCATTTTATATGATCCCCTTGTTATGAAATACGTAACATGACTGATCGATCAGAGACGCGTTACGTTGATAGCGCAGTCTTTAACAAGCGATCGATATGTAGCCGCTTTCCGGTTTCATGAACGGTCATTCGACTCGAATTTTTTGTTGAACTCGACAAGCAAAGCATTGCATTGCAAAGTCGAATTAGGCAAACACTCGCTCGTAGCGGAAGGATCTAATATTACAACCCTATGCTTGCAATATGACAAAATAATGTCCAATGATTTTTTGTCCATATACACCCTACAACCGTTAAACAGTTTTTTGCGAATGCTTTTCAAATCGTATATATAATTTCTATCGAATATCAAATAGTATCCGTAACGTAAAGATTTATTTAATTGCGGATATGCCGTGATTTTTATTTCGTCCCAACTCAAACTTAATTTCCTATATACGATTCCATCGTCGGATATATGTATCGGAGTAAATCCGCCGATAATTGAAAAATATATAAAAATCAAAAGAAATACGCATGAGATCACAATAAGACTTACTCGATATAATATAGTTTCCCACAATAAAACTATTCCGATTATTGGAACAAAAATTCCGATCAAACACATCAGCATGAAAAATGCCCATGTCTTATACAGATATAGCTTATTTTTTTGCCGCATTTGCCCCCATCCTTATCATAAATCAACTGTTTGATAGAGCTTAACATATTCTATCACAACGTCGCTTGCGGTGTCAAGCACGGCTATCACTACTCCGTTTTTAGTCTAATTTATATTTCTTCACAATATAGTCAAACCCAAATCGTTTTTTATCTTTAATGATTTTGTTTAAACTTTTGGTCATCCGACCGCATGCCCATCTCGAAAATGCCCAACCGCGCAACAAAGTCATTCCATATGCCGTAAGTCCCTCTATATACATTAAGCCATGTTCGTCATCGTTACTTTCATCTAAAAAAGAAGAACTCACATGACACAATGTAACATGCATCCTACATAGGTACGGTTTTTTATATATTATATTTCTTCGTTCTAAAGAATACTGTTTATCCGCTTCTGTTTCATCATTATAAAACCACATTAAGTGGCACTCTACTTTATAATCGTGATTATTTAATTCATCATTTAAAGGTTTAACAAACTCAGTCATTTTAGCAAGCATTTCATCTTCATATGCATATAGATCTTGACATTTCGCCTCAAACTTTTGTTTGTTCATTTTATATGATCCCCATTATCCATATTTTGTTCGATGTGGTGTTTCTTGTAAAATCTAACCGATATCGATCGTATGACCGATGTTTCCGTTACAGATCCAAGCGTTTGGGAGTGCCCCATCTTGTCCAAATCGACAGATCGTTAAAATTTGCAAAGCATAACAGCGCTACTATCAAAACCAATGCCAAAGCGCAAGATATAATAAGATACAATGATGTATCGAAATAAATATATAAAAACGCGGCAACCAAAATCGATACGCTGACTGCAACGGAAAGAACAGCGCACACCGCTGCTCTTCGGGCTACTGTTCTGTGTTCGCATAAGAACGATATCAAAATAAAACGCATATGTTTGAGATAATAGAACTTTATCGGTTTTTTGTTCATAACGATACGTTTTTGCACCGTTGCATTGCAATAGTAATTGACCTTTGCACACATTATTCTGCAAATAATAAGCACAATAAACGGAATTATGAAAACTACCAAATTTCTCCCTAAAATGCCTATGCGGGAATTTTGCCTTTAAATAGATGCGATATAATTATCTACACCTACTGAATTTACGGCAAGTTTGCCCTACGCATCGCACTTAAATTCTACCACATCGTAGCCGATGCTGTCAAGTATGCTATACCAAATGCGCCTTTAGGCACGCGTTAATCAAGCGATCTTTCATATAAAAAAACGCGTTCTTTCTTAGAACGCGTTTTATCGAAATCATAATTTTTGCTATAGCTTCAAGATGCAAAACATCAGTCGAGAAGATAATCCAAGCTCATCGAATATGCGGGCAGGAACACGTCCATAAAGTATTTTACAGAACGCTCTTCCGCTTTTTCGAGATCGGCGACTGTGGATTCGTACGCGTTTTTAAACTCGGTGTTATTTACGGCAAGCTCTTCCACGCATTTGACGAGCGCGCTAAGCTTATCGGCGCGCTTTACCATTTTGTATTCGGCGCTGTTTTTATCGGGCTGCACGCAATGCGCGAAAGCCGCTTTTAGCTCGCTCGGAAGCGTATCTATAAGTTTGCGCTCCGCTCTGTCCTCGATATTCTTGTATGCGCGGTTGATGTCGCTGTCGTAATACTTGACGGGCGTGGGAAGATCGCCCGTTACGACTTCCGCCGATTCGTGATACAACGCCAACACCGCCGCCTTTTCCGCGTCGTACTCGCCGCCGTACAGCGTGTTTTCTATCACGCAAAGCGCGTGTGCAATGACCGCTACTTGCATTGTATGTTGCGCAACGTCCTCGGTAGTGGTATTGCGCATGAGCGACCATCTACCTATCAATTTCATTCTGTCGAGGAATGCGAAAAACTTACTGACCATCGCCTTCGTTGTCCGTATTGGGTATGAATGCCGCCGCTTTATTGCAGTTTTTTATCGTCTTTTTGGCGAGTTTTACAACATTATCGCTCGTAAAGCCGCAGATCTCGAACATAACGTTGGCGGGCGCGGACATGCCGAACGTATCGATACAGCACGTTTCGCCGTCGAGACCTATGTACTTGTACCAGCTCAATGAACGTCCCGCTTCTATCGCGACGCGGGCGCGCACGTTGGACGGCAACACCGACTCGCGGTATTTGGCTGTCTGAATGTCGAAAAGCTCCATGCACGGCATGCTCACCACGCGCGCATCGATATTATCCGCAGCCAATGCTTCTTGCGCTTGCAAAGCCAGTCCGAGTTCCGAACCGTTAGATATCAATATCACGTCGGGAGTTTCGCCCTTGCTGTCCGAAACTATATATCCGCCGTACAACGCGTTCGTGCCCGTGCAGTCGAGCTGTTTGAGCGACTGTCTCGAACACACTATAGCCGTAGGGCTTTTGCCCGTCCATGCGGACTCATACGCCGCAGCGGTCTCCTTTGCGTCTGCGGGACGGAACACCTTGATATTGGGTATGGAACGCAACGTCTCCAACTGCTCTATAGGTTGATGCGTAGGTCCGTCCTCGCCAACGCCTATAGAGTCGTGCGTCAATACGTATACAACGGGTATGTTCATGAGCGCGCTCATGCGGATCGCGCCTTTCATGTAATCGGAAAACACGGCAAAAGTCGCACAGAACGGCAAAAGTCCGCCGTGCAAATACATTCCGTTGCAAACTGCGCCCATCGCGTGTTCGCGTATGCCGAAATGTATGTTGCGTCCGCTCGATTCCGAGGAAACGTCGCCGCCGTCGGCAAGCGTTACCATATTGGACGGCGCAAGATCGGCAGAACCTCCGACTACAAACGGGTTGTTTTGCGCGATGATGTTGAGTATGCGCGACGACGAAGCTCTTGTCGCCTCGTCCTTTTTGGGCATGTCGTAAATGCTGTCGAGCGCCGAAAAATCTATCTCGCCCTTTCTCCAAAGCTGAAACTCTTCGTACAGCTCGGGATACTTGGTCTTGTACGTCTTAACGGTCTTGTTCCACTCCGACTCGTATTTAGCGAGCGACGGCTTGAGTTCGTCGATATCGTCTATAACCTGCTGCGCGACTTCGAACGGTTTAAGTTTGTAGCCGAGATTTTTACGAAGCGCCTTTACGTTAGATTCGCCGAGCGGTGCGCCGTGGCACTTGCTCGTGCCCGCAAGCGGAGAACCGTAGCCGATAGTGGTGTCTACGATAACAAGCGACGGCTTTTCCGTTTCGGCTTTGGCGAGCGTGATCGCCGCCGATATCTGATCCAAGCTTTCGCCGTCTTTTACGCGTATTACTTGCCAGCCGAGCGCTTCGTGGCGTTTGCCCACGTCCTCCGAAAAAGTAATGGACGTATCGCCTTCTATGGTTATCCTGTTGCTGTCGTAAAGCACTATAAGCTTGCCGAGCTTGAGCGCGCCCGCAAGCGACGCGGCTTCGTTTTCGATGCCTTCCATCATGCAGCCGTCGCCGCACAACGCATATGTATAATGGTTTATAAGCTTGCAATCGGGTTGATTGAATTTATCTCCGAGCATGCGCTCCGCAAGAGCGAAACCGACGGCGTTGGCAATGCCTTGACCGAGCGGACCTGTGGACACTTCCACGCCCGAAGTTACGCCGTACTCGGGATGTCCCGGGGTCTTTGACGTATGTTGACGGAAGCGCATAAGGTCCTCTTTTGTCAAGCCGTATCCGAATACGTGCAACAAAGAATACAACAATGCGGAACCGTGTCCGGCAGAAAGAACGAACCTATCCCTATCGAAGAAATTGGGATTTTTGGGGTTGTGCTTTAAATGCCGAGACCACAGCGTATACGCCATAGGCGCAGCGCCCAAGCATATGCCGGGGTGTCCGCTGTTTGCCTTTTCTATCATATCGACACTGAGCATGCGAATCGTAGAAACGGTCAATTCTTCGTTTGTCATTTCTATCTCCTTGCGGGTTTATTCCCTTAAAAATTGATAACTGTCTTATGCGACGGATCAAATTTCGCCGTCGTCCGCGGTATCGTCGGACACATCGTCGAACGCCGTTGCGTCGTCATCGTAAACAAAATCGTCCGCGCCGAAATCACCGTCCGAATCGAATGCGCCGACTTCTTCGGCGACCGCGGTCTCGCCGTCATCGCCATCGAGACGAGCGTCATCGTTCACATCGAGAGCATCGCCATCGTCATTGTTCTTTGAGTTTGCGGATACATAATCGGCGAGCGGAGCGCAGTCGAGCCCCATAAATCCGAATAAGAACGAATACAAAAATCTCGCTATGATCGCCGCGCCGCCTTCTTTATCCGACTCGATATATATGGGCAGTACGGGATCGTGAACGCTCGTCCGCACGATGAAGTATCCGTCGGCATGCGGCACGTACGCTCTTACGCCCTCGTAATTGTCGGACGACAATTTTAAAAGCCGCTCCGAAACGCCCTTTAACCGCGTGATTATCTTTTCCGCCGTAGCGCGCCAATCGTCGTTTGTAAAATCGAGGCGAATATCGGCTTCCTCGAGCGGAGTATGCAGACCGTCTATAAGATCGGTGAGCGTTTTTCCCTCCCGACGAAGGTTTGACACGGTAACGAGTATTTTTGCTATAAAGTACGCGCCGTCGTCCAAGAAATAATGTTCGGAAAACGCGGCATGACCGCTGCTCTCTATGGCGAGCGGAGCGTCTACGCCGTTTTCGCAAAGGCGTTTCGCCTCGTCTATAACGTTGCGATAACCGCGCTTGAAACGCTTTTGCACGCCGCCCTTGCCTTGTATAAACGATCTCAACCCTTCCGTCGTTACGGAATCGGTAACCACGGTAGCTCCCGGGTGATCTTTAAGCACGATCGCTGAGGCAAGCGCGATCAATCTGCATCTGTTGATCTCCGTTCCGTCGGCGGCTACTACTGCACAGCGATCCACGTCCGCGTCGAATATTACGCCGAGATCGGCGCCCGTTTCGAGCACGCGACGTTTAAGGCAGTCCATAGCCTCGGCATTTTCGGGGTTGGGCGCATGTGCGGGGAAATTTCCGTCCGGCTCCAAAAACTGCGAGTCGGATACGTCCGCACCAAGCGGAGCAAGCACGCGCTCGGCAAAAAAGCCGCCCGCGCCGTGTCCCGCGTCTACTACTATCTTCATGCCCTTGAGCGGCAAAAACAACCGCGTGCCTTTACGCACGATATTGGAAAGCATATCGCAGTACAACCGCAAACAATCGCGGCGAACGACTGCGGAATACGCGTTTAACGGCAGATGCTCGCCGTTTTCCGCAAGGGCAATTATTTCGTCGAGTTCGGCGGAATTAACGCCGCCGTCGGCTGTAAAGAACTTTAGTCCGTTTTTATCTTTGGGGTGGTGGCTCGCCGTTATCATGATAGCGCCGTCGGCGAGGACGGACGGAAACTTAGTTACCAAATACGCCGCGGGCGTGGAAAAAAGCCCGCAGTCGAAAATCTCTTGACCGCTGTTACCGAGCGCGCTTATTATCGCGTCTGCAAACATCTCGCCCGTCAAGCGACTGTCTCTGCCTATAGCTATCTTGCAACGCGTTTTGCCCGTTCTTTTGGTGAGCCACAGCGCAAACGCCGAAGCAATATCTTTGACCGCATCTACGGTCAGCGTAGCGGGTGCGTTTTCAGCGGCGATGGCACGACCGCGAATGTCGGTGCCGCTCTTGAGTTTTACGTAATCAGCCATACAGCCTCCGTAAATATTATAGCGCGTTTTATCGTTTTTGACAAATGCTTTTTAGCGGTTTTTGTCCTTAACTCGCATTAAATTGCGATTTTGGTTACAATATATCGAAAATTTCGTCGTATCGCTTGACGGTATAATCGGCATCGGACCGCTTTGTGCCGCTCGGATCGTACAAACACGTGTCTATCCCGAAATTTATGCCGCCCTTGATATCAGAAGTAACGCTGTCGCCTATCACGATCGTGCGCGATCTATCGGGACAGCCGATCGCTTCAAACACTTTTCGGAAAAATTCGGGGTTGGGTTTGTCGCTTCCCAGCTCTTCCGATATGAACGTTCCGTCGGCGCAGCCGTCCAATGCCTTAAGTCGCTCACGCGCAATATGCGCATAACTGTTTGTTGTTATGTAAACTTTTATCCCGCGAGCGCGCATACCGCACAAAAATTCTTTTGCGCCGTATAAGACAAAGCGCGTAGTCCTTTGCTTTTCCAAATACAGCTTATTCATTTCGTCCGCGTCCGCGCTTACTCCCATGCGCTCGGTAAACAAGCGAAACCTCATGGAGTTAAGCTCTTGACGGGTGATCTCCCCGCGCTCCAACCGCCCCCAAATTTCGTCCGTAACGCTTTTGTACACCGATATTATATGCTCGTCCGAATTTATCATGCCCACGGTGCGCGCGGCATAAAGCACAGAAAGCTTCATTGCCGATTGAAAATCGAGCACCGTGTCGTCCGCATCGCACAGCACGACGTCATATCTGTTGTTGCGCGGAACGCCGAGCGCAGCTTCGAGCGCGACGAGCGAATCTTCCGACGAGTCAACGGTGAAGTCGGCGTATTTTTCGTACAGCGGCTCGCGCGCTTTTAATATAGCTTCTACGTCGTTTTTTAGCGGTCTGTCGGACGACGCTATGCGCGCTTTCAGCTTGTCGATAGGCGCAGTAAGATACACTATGTCGAACCGCCGCCTGAGCGCGCTCATACCCTTTTTGCTAAGCACCGCGCCGCCGCCCGTAGCTATGACGCGCGCGTCGCTCTCGGCGGCTTCTATAAGCAAGTCTTGCTCGCGTTTTCGGAATTCGTTCTCGCCGTATCGCGCGAAAAACGCCGTAATATCGCCGTAACGCCGCGTAAACTCCGCGTCGGTATCTATTGCCCTTCCGCCGTACTTCTTTATATACTTACGCGCGAGCGAGCTTTTTCCGCTGCCCATAGGACCTATGAACACGAGTTTTTTGCGTGCGTCTAATCTTTCCATGTGAGATGATCCACAGCCAAAAAATACACGTCGGGACCCAATCCCATGATGCATCCGTCGCAGTTTCTCGCTATCACGCTCTTTTGTCTGAACTCTTCGCGAGCCAATATATTGGACATATGGACTTCTATCTTCTTAGCCTTTACCGAATACAGCGCATCCGAAATAGCAAGCGAATAATGGGTATACGCGCCCGCATTGATGATAAGCCCGTCGAACCCGCCTTGCTGCAATCTGTCAACTATCTCGCCCTCCGAATTGGACTGAAAAAATTCTATGTCCGCGCCGCGCTTTTCAGCGTATTCCTTTAAGCGCGCATTTACGGAATCGAGCGTCTCTGTACCGTATACCGCTTCGCGCTTGCCCGTCATGTTGATGTTTACTCCGTTCAATACGAGTATCTTCATTGTTTTTGCTCCTTTCGTTTATGTTTATCCGTTCGTTTATTCAAACTACAACTGCCCATCTATCGCGATTGCAACTTTTTCGTACAGACCGTCCGCATCGAGATCTCGGGAAAAAAGTATCTTGTCGCCTTCTATCGCTTGATAGATAAGCATATCCCGCCCGTCGCAAACCGTTGCGCCCCCGTTACGGCAACGCCGCAAAAACGGAGTTTCGGTGGAATATATCAAGTCGAACGCGTATTTGAATTCGGGAAGAACGCATAACTCGGACAAAACGTCTTCACCGTTGACCCCCACGCTCGTGCAGTTTACTATGAGTTGCGTCGGTTGGTTGACATATAACTGCGCGCCTATCACAGAACACAGCTTAGCGGCGTTTATCATAGTCCTGTTCAGCACATAAACGCGTTTACCCGTCGCCGCCAAAGCCTCCGCAACGGAATACGCCGCTCCGCCCGCGCCGAGCACGAGCGCGGCGTTTACGTTTTTTCTCCAATCGCAAAAGTTCTTATCGAGCGCGCGGATAAAACCGACGCCGTCCGTGTTAAATCCGCGCTTATCGCAACAGCGCACAAAATTAACGCCGCAACGCGTTTCCGTTTCGCCGAGATAACGCTTGATGTCCGTCTTGTACGGCTTGGTAACGAAGAAACCGTCGCATTCGTCAAATAAACGATTTACCGCATCGCCGAGATCGTCATACGAAACGTCTACTACCTTAAAATCTATTTCCGCACCTACCGCGCGTGCGATCGCGCTGTGGACTGCGGGCGATCGAGTATACGAAATATCTCTTCCGAGTAGCGCTAACTTATACACCGATCACCTCCTTGTAGAAATGCGGGTAACTGACCGAAGCGCATTCGGGATGAAGAATGTTTGCTCCCCCGCCCGCCGCGCCCGCGACGGCAGCCGTCATGGCTATCCTATGGTCGAGCTTGGGATCTACCGTGCCGAAAGACAGTTTTTTGCCGCCGCGCACTATCATGCCGTCGTCCGTTGCTTCTATATCTGCGCCCAATGCGCGGAGCGCCGCAACGGTGGACGCTATCCTATCTGTTTCTTTTACGCGCAGTTCGCGCGCACCTTTAACAACGCTCGTTCCGTCTATAAAGCACGCGAGCGCGCAAAGCACCGGTATCTCGTCTACCAGACGGGGCACTATCGCGCCGTCTATGACGAACGGCTTGAGCTTGTTTCCGTTTTTGACGGTTATATCGGCGACGGGTTCAGTGCCGCATTTTTCGTTGCTGAACTCGACTGACGCGCCTATGTCGTCAAGCACGTCGAGTATGCCCGTGCGCGTCTTGTTTATGCCCACGTTTTTCACTGTGCAGCGTCCGCCGTCCACGCAAAGCGCCAAGCACATGGGATATGCCGCCGAAGAAATATCTCCCGCGACGGTGATATCGCGCGCGTATATCAAGCTCGGCGCGACGGTTACGCTCTTTCCGTTTACGGCTATACGCGCGTTCATGTCGCGCAGCATGTTTTCGGTATGGTCGCGCGTTTTTATAGGCTCGTTGACCGTTACGGGACGCGCGGCGTTAAGCCCCGCGAGCAGCAACGCCGATTTGACTTGAGCCGACGCTACGGGCATATCGTATTCTGTTCCGTCGAGCGGCGAACCAACTATCTTTATAGGCAGCTTGCCGTCGTTATCGTAAATAGTCGCGCCCATGGCCCTAAGCGGATCGGTTACGCGCCTCATGGGTCTATCCCGCAAAGACTCGTCGCCGTCTATAACGAATACTCCGTTAAGCCCCGCCAATAAACCTATGAGCAGCCGCGCCGTCGTGCCCGAGTTTCCGCAATACAGTTCTCCGCCGCAAAACGGCGCGCCTTTTATGACAGCGGTGTTCCCGTCCAGATCGACCGTAGCGCCCAGCCGCCGTGCGCAGTCTACAGCGGACAGCACGTCGTCGCTGAGCAGCAGATTTTTTACAGTCGCTTTGCCTTCGGCATACGCATTGAACAACACTGCGCGCACGGACATGCTTTTATCGGGCATGCACACGACCGTTTTATCGTATCCGTCGAGTTTGTTTATCAACAGCCCGTCCATCAACTCTTAAGCTCCTTTACCGCGCGCTCGTAACATTCGGTAAACTGAGAAGCTGTAAGGTACACTTCCTTTGTGTCCGAAGGCGATACGGGTATTACGAGCGCAATACGCTCGTCCTTGTTCTTTTTATCCGAACGCGCTTTTTCGCACACCGCTTTTGCCGTAGTCTTGGGCGGCACTGCAAACATTTTTAATACGGGCATTATCTCGCCCAAAAACTTTTTGTCTATGCTGTCCTTGCACATCGCAAATTCGGTCATCATACCCTTTAAAACATATTCGCCGTGGCTCAGTTTGTACCCGTCCAAACTCTCCAAAGCATGACCGACAGTGTGTCCGATATTGAGTATCTTGCGCAATCCGTTTTCTTTGGGATCTTTGTTCACAACGTCGCTCTTTATCTTTAAACATTCCTCTACTAAGGAATATACGCAGTCTTTGTCTTTTTCGAGCAAACCGCTCAAGCTGTTTTTCAGCAAGCAGTAAGCCTTTTCCGACAGCAAACACGTTTTTATAAGCTCGCCCGTTCCGCACTTCCATTCGCGATCGGGCAATGTGGTTAAAAACTCGGTGCAAACGACCGCTTTTGTCGGTTCGTGGAACGCGCCTATGAGGTTCTTAACGCCGTTAAAATCCACTGCGGTCTTTCCGCCTATGCCCGAATCGACCATGGCAAGCAAGCTTGTGGGTATGCTTGTCCATTTTATGCCGCGCATGTACACCGCCGCCGCAAACCCCGTAATATCGCCTACTACGCCGCCGCCGAGCGCCGCAATACGATCGGAACGCCGCAAACCGCGCCGCGACATTTCATCAAGGATCGACAATAACGTGTCGGGGGTTTTGCTGCTTTCTCCCGCTTTTATCACAAACGCGTCGGCAGCAAACTCGGGATACAGCGCCGCGATATTGTTGTCGGTTACAGTAAAAGCGCACCCTTCAAGCGCGGCTTTGACATCCGACATTATATTTTTTCCGCAAACTATTTCGGTCATTAACAGCTTTCCTTTTCCTCATAACGTTTTACGGCTTCTTTCATAGTATCTCCGCCCAGCATGTCGGACAGCGCGGCAGCCACAGCCAACGCCACCGCCGCTTCCGCTACCACTCCGCCCGCGGGAACGGCGCACACGTCGCTGCGCTCCGACGCAGCTTTTACGGCTTTGCCCGTCTTGATATCCACGGTGTTTAGACCGTTCTTAAGCGTAGGGATAGGTTTAAAATAAGCGCGCACTACGATAGGCTGACCGTTTGTCATGCCGCCCTCTAAGCCGCCCGCGCGATTGGTAAACCGCTCGTAACCGCCGCCCGCGCGCGCGTATATCTCGTCGTGCGCCAAAGAGCCGTACAGCGAAGAGCAGAGCATGCCGTCGCCTATCTCAACCGCTTTTACAGACTGCACTGCTCCGACTTCTCGCATTATAAGCCCGTCGAGCTTTCTGTGCGCCGACACATAACTGCCTATGCCCGACTTGCAACCCGTAACTATTATCTCTGACACGCCGCCAAGCGTATCGCCGCCCAGCGCCGCTTTTCTTATCTCGTCCACCATTTTCGCGCTCGCCGTCTTATCCAAGCATCGCACGGGATCGGCGTCCGCGATAGCGTTTATCTCCTCCAAATGTTCGACAGCGGGCTTTGCTTTGACAGCGCCTATCGCCAAAGTATGGCTCTGAACGACTATACCGAACTGCGCCAAGTATAGCTTTGCCACTGCGCCGAGCGCAACTTTAGCCGCCGTTTCGCGCGCTGACGCGCGCTCCAAAACGTTGCGGGCGTCGTCGAAACCGTACTTGATCACGCCCGAAAGATCCGCATGTCCCGGTCTTACTGCGGTAAGCGTGCGCTCGTCCGTGTCTACGGCGTCGGCGCCCATCACCCGTTCCCAATTCTTAAAGTCTTTGTTTTCTATGACAGCCGTTATAGGTCCGCCCAAACTCATATGCGCGCGAACGCCCGTAACGAACTCCGCGCTGTCGCTTTCTATCTTCATCCGCGCGCCGCGTCCCAGTCCGAGCATGCGACGCTTGAGTTCGCCGTTTATGGACCCGCCGTCTATATAAAGCCCCGCGGGAACGTTTTCTATTATGCCGACAAGCATTTTACCGTGCGATTCTCCCGCAGTGGTGTATTTTATACGCGCCATGATATCTCCTTTGCTTTTGCCATATCAACCGTTATTTAATTCGTCCAGCACGCTTTGCGCCTTGGACTTGTCCGACGGACACGCAAACTCCAAACGCAAAGCTCCCGACGCGTTCTGCCGCGCGGGAACGAGCGCTATATTGGTAACGTTTATGCCCGCTCGCGCTATCGCGCCCGTTACGCGTTCGAATTCGCCCACTCTGTCTACAAGATCGACGTAAAGCACTTCGCCGCCCAAGTCCGTTCTGTTTAGAGCGTCGCGCTTTTGCCGCGAGCATGCGAGATACTCTTCGATCGCGGCATAGTCGTCGTTTGCGAGCATACGGTCGAGCTTTTCGAGTTCACCCGAAAACGCTTTTATTCCCTCTCTCACGTTTTGCTTATTGAGTTTAAAAACTTCCGTCCAAAATTTTTCGTCGCTTTGAGCTATGCGCGTCGCGTCCAAAAACCCGCTGCCCGCAATAGGCTGCGCCCCGCTTTTAAGCGCCGACGTTACTTGCGCGTAAGCGATAGCGTGAGGCACGTGCGAAAATGCGGCAACGGCGCGGTCGTGCGTTTGCGCATCCATGTGAATAACTATCGCGCCCGTAAGTTCAGCCACGCTCTTTACAGTCTGCGCGTCGCCGTCGTTAGACGTCAATACATAGTAAGCGTTCTCGAATAAATGCGCCTTTGCCGCGGCTATACCGCCTCGCTCCGTCCCCGCCATGGGATGTCCGCCCACATACTTTCCGCGCGTAGACGCAAACGGCGCTTTTACAGACGCCACGTCCGTTATTATAGGACGGTCTCCCACAACGCTCGGCAACCCGTCCAAAACTTTTTTCATCGCGTAAATAGGCACGCATACGAAAATCACTTCGCATTCGCGCATAGCCGACGGTTCGACTACCGTGCAGATACCGTTTTTTTCGGCATACGCGCGAACATCGTCGTCCTTATCGTAACCCACGACTTTACAGCTGTCCTTTAATGCAAGGGCGAGCGACCCGCCTATCATGCCTATGCCGATTATTCCGATCGATCGTTTTTCGTTCATTTATCTTAACTGCGGACAGTGTCGCGCGCAACACGGCGCAAGCGGTCTACCATCTTCCGCCGCCTCCGCCGCCGAAGCTTCCGCCCGAAAATCCGCCGCCGCCCGACGAGCCGCCCGACGAAAAACTGCCGCTGCTCGAGGATGGCGGAACATACGTCAAACCACTGCTCACGTTTCTCGAAAGACTGTGCAAGATCATTACATTAAACACAGTCGATCCGCTGTAACTCGAATAGTACGAAGGCGGCTCTAAAGCCATGTCTTTGAATTTGTCCGCCCAAATATCCGATACCCCCAACACGTTTGCATAAGGCAGGATATCGTAATAATACTGCGGATCTTGTTCGAGCAAGGTTTCCAATCTGTCCTTTTCCGCATCGCGCAAAAAGTTTCTGAACCCTAAGATATACTCCAACTGTTGAGTATAAAAATCGGTGCGCACTCTTAAACTCGGCGCTATCAACATGCACGCGCCGAAACATACGGTTAACACTATCTTTTCCGCAATGCCCATTACGTCTTTGGGAACGGCAAAAGCCGCGCCGAGCGCCAACAGCACGCATAGCACTGCTCTCGATACATACGCTATTTTATTCTTGGTCTCGTCGAGTTTAAACGAATAATTAACATGAACTATTCCCAAAATAATGGCGGCGAGCGACCCCGCAACGGCAACAAAAGGACCGAATGCGTTAAATTCAAAGCCGACGCGCAGTCCCGTCAACATAGTGAATGCCACGCCGTATACTGCGGTCAACACCATGGCAACGGCGGTAATCGCATTGAATTTCGATTTGTAAAACCGTCCTTTATACTCCGCATTTACAGCCGACGCCGTAGAGATAACGGTATCACTGAACTTTCCGCGAAGCGTGCCGAGCGCCACTTCAGCCTTTCCGCCGTCGCCTATATCGCCGCGCGAGAAAAGCTTGTCGAACATATTTTTTTCGTATGCAGTAACTTCGCTTATATCGCAAAGCTTTATAAAGTATGTGTCGTCTTCCCGCTCTTCTATGGCGAGATACCCTTTGCTTGCCCAATAGAACACAAGCGAAGTTACGTCTTCCGTAGAACAAGTCCCGTCTATGAGCTTGCCCATTTGCACGGGCAGCATGTATCTGCTGTCGCCGCGTGCGCTGTCGATACGCGGCGGATAATATTCCACTACTGGCGTAACCGTCTTATTTTTTGCGACGAATACTTTGAGCAGCACTATAGCGGCTACCAACAAAAGCCCTACGCAAAGAGCGATGATAAATTCGTTATCGAACCGCGTTTTAAGCGCGCCTTGCGGCATCAAATACGCGAGTTCCACATTTTCAAACGGACGCAACGCGCAATAATCTTCTCTTAACGTATAGTTTTCGCATCTGTTTTCGATATCTATATCAACGGTTTTACCGCCGTCAGACCAATTGACCGTTACGCCTTTAGACTCCGAAGTCAGCTTTTCGCCGCCTATCCAAATGCCGTAGCCTTCCCCTCCGTCTATCGGCGCGTCGGGATACGTCATTGTGATAGAAGCTTTCTTGGTAAAGCACGTCCAACCGCCGCCGATCGCATTAAATGCGAGCACATCGGCGTTATTAGGATGCTTGGGCGTGATATACTCGTATTCCACTATGCATTTCATAGTGGAATTTGGTCTGAACTCTATATCGGGATCGCCTATTTTGGCGCGAACTATTTTGTTTCGGCTCGTATGCGCTACCGTATACGGACGCGACGGCTCTGTTTTGACTTTAAGATCACGCACCTTTTCGCCCGAGTTTACCGGGATATCGACATATATTCCGTGGCTCGGCGAAAAAAATCGCACGTCGATAGTCTGCGTTATCTTACACGATCGATCGTCGTTCCATTTCACCGATACATCCATTCTGTCAAACTGCATGCCCGTGTCTATGGGAGTATTATACGACCCGTCGTCTTTTGATATAAAGTAGATACAGCCCACGATCGTTAAGATCATGAAAAACAGAGAAATAAATATCAGCGGCGCGGAGCGCGAAAATTTCTTTTTAGAAGACATGGCTTTTTTTAATTATCAGTCGTCGAAGCTCACGCGCGGAACGGCACGCTCTTGTTCTTCTATTTCGAAATAAGGCTTGCGCTCCAAACGCATGTTCCTTGCGACAATGCTCGAAGGAAACATCTCTATCTTGTTATTGAATATCTTTACTTTTGCGTTATAGTACTTACGGCTGTTGCCTATCTCATGTTCGCAACTTTCAAGCTGTGCGGAAAGATTATTGAACTGCGTATCCGCTTTAAGATTGGGATATTGCTCCACAACTGCGTTTAAAAGCGTATGCAACGATGCGCCGAGTTCGCGCTCCGCCGCCGCTTTCTGCTCGGGCGTCGCCGCACCTATTGCCGCTGCTCTCGCTTGCGTTACGCGCGTCATCGTTTCGGACTCGTGCTTGCTGTATCCCTTGCAAGTAGACACCAAATTGGGTATCAAGTCGTAACGCTTTTTCATATGCACGTCCATAGCGGAATAAGATTCCTCTACGTCGTTTTTGAGCGCGACAAACTTGTTCCGCGTGGAAATATACCATATGACGATAATGATAACGATAAGCGCTATCGCGCCGCCCACAATGCCGCCTATAGCAGCGCCGGACAAAGAAAGAAAATTCACGATGTTCCTCCGTATTTTTCCATTTCGATCCCGCACGTATAGGCAAAGACCGTACATCGATTATATCATAAACTACGGCGCAATGCAAGAGTTTGACTTTTATTTGTTACAACATAAACCTATCTTATTAAGTCTTGGCATAGAATACGGCGTTTACCGCGGAAAATATCGTGTACGCGACCTTTTCCTGATAAGCCGCGCCTATGAGTTTGCTCTCTTCGGCGGCGTTCGACAAAAACCCGCATTCACACAATATAGACGGGTACTCGCTGCAATTGAGCATATAATAATCGCCGACTGCTGCAGTTCTCGGGCGTTCGTTCAGTATTTCGTTAAAATACCCTTGTACGGTGTTTGCAAAATTTTCGCCTACGGATGCGCTGGAAGCAAAAAACACTTGCGAGCCTTTTACGGAAGACACGGGATAAGAATTGCAGTGTATGCTTATAACAAGATCGGGAGCGGACGACGTAACGGTGTTTTTCCGCGCGATCATGTCCTGTCTTTTGCTGTATTTTATGCCGCCGCACACAGCGCTCGCATCGGAACGGGTCATAACTACGTTATAGCCGTTTTTTTCAAAGAACTTCATCAAGTATTTCGATATAGACAGATTGATGTCGCTCTCCTTTGTTCCCGTGGTTATACCAGTTACCCCGCCGTCCGCGCCGCCGTGCCCGGCGTCTATCACGATAGTTATTCCGTTATCGGCGCGCGTAGCGGTGATGACCGTAGCCGCCGTAGCCGCCACGGTTACTATTGCCAAGACCAAGGATAATATAATAACGACGGTTTTCTTTTTTACAGTGATAAACGCCATAATTCCACCTTTAAATATATTTATCTACATAAGTGTGCTGTAGCAATGTGCATAACTATGTGCATAAGTGCACAACTTGCCGAATAATTTAATAAATTGATCCGCCGAATAAAACGCTTAAACGATCGACCGCCCGTATAGGGCGGTCATTTCTGCTTAATATCAACTTAATGCGTGGAGTATAATTTTACGTTTCCGTCCAGCCAAGAATCAAACAGCGCGTCAAGCTGTCGTTTAGACGCCTTTTCCATTGCGCCTATAAGATCTTGCGGCTCAGCCACGCCGAATTTATTATCCGCATAATACTTTTTAAGCGCCGATTTGAACGCCGAATCGCCTATAGTGTTGCGCACGTCGTCAAGCATTAGCGCGCCTTTTACGTAAGTCATGTACGAATATTCAGTCTCGTCGGCATATTCGTTGGACGGACGCGTCATCGATGTGTCGCCCAAACCGTTGTTCTTGAATGTTTCGCAATAAACCATGTATGCGGTCAATGCGTCCGCGCGTTTTTCCGCAAATGTATACTTGTAGCCTTCGTTTTGCTCGTAGAACATCATCGTCGAATATTCCGCAAGACCTTCGTCAAGCCATGCGTGTTTTACTTCGTCGTTGCCCACTACGCCGTACCACCATTGGTGCGCAGTCTCGTGAACGATTATATCGTTATACGCGTCGCCGCTGTAGCTATCCGATATCATTACAAGTCCCGGATATTCCATACCGCCGTGTATGAATCCCGTTTGAACTACAGAAAACTCGGGATAAGGGTATTCGCCGAACATCTCGCCGAAAGTCTTTATTGCGGCGATAGCCGTGTTCAACGCGCTCTCGGGCGCGGAGTCTGTATGATAGTAGTAGTTGACGATCGCCGAGCCGGCAAGCCCGCTCACCTTTTCGTACTTACCGAATACGGCGGCAAAATCGCGCACGTCGGTAGCCGTAATATTGTAAGTGGTAAGCTCGCCTTCTTCGCTGCTGTTTTCCACTTCGCCCGTAAACGCTCCCGTATATGCGCTCGGCGCAGTAAATGTTACGTCGTAATCGGCAGTTTCGCTAAAGAACGGATCGCCCGTCGAGTAATACGGATCGGCTACAAAAGCTCCGTCTCTGTAAACGCATGCGATAGGATAAAAATTCGCAAGATTGACGGACTTATCGGTATAGCCCAAGCGATGACGAACTTTGGGCAGTTTGAGCGTATAATCTATCTGCACCGTTACGTGTTCCGTCGGTTCGAGTCGGCTCGGCAGAGCAACGGATAAGATATTCTCGTCCACACCCGTTACGGTTACTTGCGAATCCGCGCCGTTTACAGACACCGTCTTTATATCCAACTCGCTGTAGCTTTTACCGCTCGGATATGCGGAAGAGCTTTGCGACGCAACGATCGGAGAATACTTGGATCCTTCTCTGTATGCATTTGGATACAAATGGAACTGTAATTCGTCGAGCGGCACGTCGTTATTATTAACATAATCGCACGTTACCGACGCGGTAAGCATATTATCGGCTGACAGCGAAGCAACTATCGTATACTCGGTATTTTCCTCTTTATCCGACGGCGCACAAGCCGCGAGCGACAGCGATACTGTTGTGGCAAGAACCAACGCAGTGAGTCTTTTTCTCATAATCTGCTCCTTTTTCGTACTCGTTTATTGATATGTCGGACACGCCTCCGTTATGCTACAAAATATTGCATTTTTTTATATAATAACGCGCATATCGCCATACGTAATTTTACTGTTACAGACGCTATAGTATTAAGACGATACGCGCTTTATTCCTAATCGAATTTTTGTATGAGAAAATATGTTTGACGAAAGCAAACATCCGCGCGATTCGGACGGCAAGTTTACCGATGGAAACGGTGAAATAACAAGTCTGCCGAGCGCTCAAAGAATAGTAGAAAAAATACCAAAATCAGCTTGGTTGAATAATAAATTTCATGATGAAATTGTTAAAGTTAATTTGGATAGTGAAATTCAAAAACGATTTGATAACGCAACCCCAAAAGAGCGACAAAAAATAGCGTATCGCTACATAATGGATAATCTTGTCGGAAAGTATGCGGCTCGCGACGGAAGAGAAGTGTCAATTTCGAGTGTAGGGGCAGACAAAATAACGCATTTAAATATAGATGTTAAGCTTCGCGTATCTCCCGAACTTGCAAACTTAATCAAGACTGGAGAATTTGTAGGGGTAATCGATGTTCGCCATAAACGATTTTCTAAAATGGCATATTACAAAACAATGTTTCAAATAGGAAATGAAAAATATGTAGGATTATTAAATATTGGCGTCCGTCATAATGGCGAAAGTACAATTTATGATTTAAACCCGTTTAACAAGATATAAAAAAGACAGCACCCCCCGTGTACGGAAGCCCCACTCCGATGTACACCTCTCGGCGGGGTAAAAAGTGCTGTCTTATAGCTATATTATACGCTACTAAAACGTAAAAGTCAATACATTTTTGAAATATTTTCAAAGGAGGCAACATGACCAAGACCACACGGAGCCGCGACCATCCTCGCGGTTTTTTTATGCAACAAATTACAAGGAGGTAACAAGGATATCGATGGCATTTTTCAAATTCAAAACCAAAAAGGAGGACAAACAAAAAATGACCACACTCGAACAAATCAAAAAGGCGTATGCCGATCTCTCGGACGACGATAAAAAGTCGTTCCATCAATCGATCTCCGACCGTGTTCACGAAAGCATTGGCGAACAAGAACACGACGACGGAGACAAAGACAGCCAATCGGCGGCGGAAGTAGTAAAACTGACGTAAACATTTCGGATATGCGGATTTGACCACGCTAAAAGAACGCACGAAGCCGTTATCTTGATTGGCTTCGCGCGTTCGTCTGTCGTTTCTTTTTTATCCGAATTTTACTATTGCCTCACTCCTCAAAAACATAAAATCCAAACAATCGGAATTAGGAGTTATCTGCATCGTCAAATGACGGCGGGGGTAGCGCGGGTTGGTCGGGCGACGGAGCTTCTCCGCCCGCGCCCAGCATGGCGTTGGGGTCTATGACGACGCCGGACGACTGCGTGGGCGGGAGATACCCGTAGTTGCTGCAATCGGTGGGGCTCGGTCCGCCCGCCAGTCTGAACATCTGCTCTTCGATCTCCATTTCCGAAACCAACAGTGCTTCCAGCTCTTCCCTTGCGCGCTTGCGCTTTTTCACCACCGCTATTATTATCA
>CAJTTD010000013.1 GCA_910579205.1 uncultured Christensenella sp. | reverse complement strand
TACTCTTGCTCTGTTGAACAGGAGGACTGTTTACGTTCACCGCGGTTATCTTCGCGCGTCCGTTGCCCGATTGCTTGCCGTTTTCCATACTTGTACCAGTCAAATAATATTGACTGCCAAGTAAATATCCGCTTGGTTTACTCGACGAAGAAGTTAATACGTAACCACTACCGCCGCCACCGTCTCCATTGCTCGGACCGGCCCCGCCGCCGTACCAGCCGCCGCCGCCGCCGCCACTATGACCTGATATATTGGTGTTTGCCCCTTGACCGAACGAACCGCTTACGGCGCCTGTACCGCCGGAAGTCTGTGTACCGCCTGTTGTACCAAACGAACTCGCAGTATTAAAGCTATCTCCATGTCCGCCGCCACCTGTTGTACCTCCACCCGCACTATCCAGTATATCACTAGCAGCATCATACTCCGCGCCGCCACCACCGCCTGCGACTATTACCCTTGCATATAAACTATTAGAATTAATGCGCATATCTGTAGCGCCACCGCCACCGCCGCTATCAGATGCACCTTTACCGCCACCGTTAAAGCCCGCACCGCCGCCTGTACCTCCTTTTGCCCCCACATACACATATAATGTAAAACTTGAGGTAACTGTAAGCGTGCCTTTAGCATAACCACCTTTGCCACCATCTTTCGGACTTGAATATGTGCACATGCCACCTTGTGCACCCCATACTTCAAAATTATAAGTTCCTCCGGGAAGTTTAACCGTATAATAACTACCACTATAAGAATACGTTAAAATATCTCCATTATTTAACGCTCCTACAGTGGTCTTATCTCCGGCAGCGTTATTATCCGCATATGTAGTAGACTGTGAAATATCTCCGACAGTAGAGTTATCGACTAGTACACTGTCTGTCGGAATCGCCCAAGCAATGCACGCGACTAATAATGCTACAATAGTCAAAATGCCTACTGCCAACACTGTAGACCTTATTTTATTCTTGCAGATTTTTTTATTAGACATTTCAGTCTCCTATTTTTTGTTCACAATTTGTTCACAATTATATGGATATACAGATTAATGTTAACACATTGTTCACAATTTGTCAATATTTTTGATAAACAAGCGGATTTTTGCAGATAAATTATTCGATCGTAAGACAAAATAAAGCGAGGCGTTCTTTGGCGAGCGCCCCGCGTAGTTGCGTGTTTTGTATAGAAACATTTATTTTGCTATTATCGGATCGACGGGAGTGTAAGTGCGTTTTAAAGCGTCGAAACGTTTTTTTCGGCGCACCGCCCTATCCAAGAGCAGATCTATCAGTTTGGTAAAGTCTATCTCGCTCTTGAACAACGCGTTTGACAACGACCCAGGGATAGTATTTATTTCGTTTACATATATATCATCGCCGCTGACCAAGAAATCGATTCGCGCCACCCCGCAACAACCGACCGCTTTATACGCTTTGACGGCAAGCGATTTTATCTTGTCGTTCATTTCGTCGGAGACATCTGCGGGGATCTTGTGCCGAGTGGCTTTTACATCGCCCGCATATTTATCGGAAAAAGTCAAGAAGCTCTCCCAGCCGACGGGCTGTTCCGTATCCGACGGGTCGGCTTCGCCGCCGAGAAAATCGTCGAACGGTCCGTCGCCTATGACGGCGCAGTTGATCTCCGTAAAGTTTTCGATAGCCTTTTCCACTATTACTACGTCGTCCCATTCAAACGCAACGCGCAGCGCCGTGTAAAGCTCGTCTTGGGTCTTGGCTACAGAAATTCCTATAGAACTGCCGAGATTGCACGGCTTGACTATAACGGGATAACCGAGCTTGGTTTTGATCGGTTTCAACGCCGTCGATACATCCTTTTCGTAGGTAGCGCGAGACAGAGCGACGTACGGCGCTACCTTAAGACCCGCCGCCTTGAATATCTTTTTGGAACAGAGTTTATCCATTCCCACGGCGGACGCGAGAATGCCGCTGCCCGTATATGCAATGCCGCTCATTTCGAGCAAGCCTTGCAACGCGCCGTCCTCGCCCAGCATGCCGTGCATACATAAAAGCGCCGTATCTATCTTGCACAGCCGTTTGTTTTTGCAATACAAAAACGGTTCGCCCGCGCGGATATGCACGCGCTTGCCTTTGAACCGTTTATTTTTGACCGCGTTAACGCTGTCGAACCCGTCGCTCGTCCACCAAACGCCGCATTCGTCTATGTAAACGCCTATATTGTCCCTTCCGCACGCCGACATGGCTTGCAGACCCGTGATTATACTGATGTCGTGTTCGCACGACATTCCACCGAAAAATACCCCGACCATACTTGATTTATATGACCTCGGAGCAATGTGTGTTACACTATCTTACCGAAGGAAGAAAATAGTAGACAAACGTAAATACAGACACTATCAACAAATAAAGAGAGAACCACTTAAAATTAGCCTTTGCTATTAGCTTGAGCATTACTTTGACGGCGAAATAACCGGACGCAAACGCCGACGCCATGCCCACTATCACGCTGAACCAGTCTATGGAAGCTATCTCGCCCGCTTGAGCTACGTCGATAACGCTCAACAACAGCGAGCCCAAGATTATGGGAATGCTCATCAAGAATGAGAAAGTTGCCACTTGCTTGGACTTCGAACCCGCCACCGTTCCGCCGAATATAGTAGATCCCGAACGCGATATCCCCGGAAAAACTCCCGCGCCTTGCATTACGCCCATTGCCACCGCGCCGCCCCAGCTCAGCTCCTTGGGGTCTTTGTTGCGTTTTGCCACGATCTCGCTTATCAGCATTATTATCGCGGTAAACAAAAAGAAAAAGCACAGATATTGCGCGGTGGAGAAATACTGTTCTATGTAGTCCTTGCACGTAAAACCCACGATAACTGCGGGTATGCTCGCTACTATCAACATGCCGAGTCTTTTGAACGGTTTGCGGAAAAGCGCTAATATGTCTTTGTAAAGCACGATAACAACGGCTATGAGCGTGCCCACATGCACCAAGATATCGAAAACAAGGTTGAACTGCGACGACGCGCTCACGTTCAACCCCATAAGTTCGCGCACCAATATCAAATGTCCGCTCGACGATACGGGCAAAAATTCCGTAAAACCTTGAACAAGCCCCAATACCATGGCTTGCCACCAAAGCATATTCATTTATGCCTCCTTGCCCGTGAAGAGCCGCGCTTTATTACACAATTAAATATACTATATTCTGACGCAATTATGCAATCGATGTCAAAACTACGCGTTGCCGCCGTCGGCGCTTGCCGCTACCGCGCCGCCGAGATCGAGAGTTTCCGCGCTTTCCGAGGCTTTTTCGTCGCTCGATTTAGCACTGTCATGCGGCAGATCGCGTTCGTCCGACATCTTGGCTTCCGCCGCCGCCGCGCGCATGCTTGCGACGCGTTCCTTGATGGCTTGCTCGCGCGCTTCGCTCGGAACTATGGTGAATACCTTTTTCTCCACTCCGTCCTCGTCTTCCGCCCACGCTATGCGACCGAGTTCTTCGAGCTGCTTGTCGAATTTTTTTCTGTCTATCTTTTCGAGCTTTGTTACGAATATTCCCTCGTGGGTAGTTTTATCCACTTGTTCTTTGTCGTAACGCAATTCCTCGAACAGCTTTTCGCCGGGACGCAGACCTGAAATAACAATCTGTATATCTTGATTGGGCACATAGCCGTTAAGTCTTATCAAATTGCATGCAAGATCGTAAATATACACGGGATCGCCCATATCGAGCACAAACACTTGACCGCTAGACGCGAGCGCGCCCGTTTGCAGCACCAGCCGCACCGCTTCGGGTATAGTCATAAAGTAACGCTTTATGTTTCTGTCCGTAACGGTAACAGGTCCGCCGTCGTGGATCTGCTTTAAAAACGTGGGGATGACCGAACCCGACGAACCCAAAACATTGCCGAATCTGACGGCAGCCATTTGCATATCGCTGTCCGCCGCGCGCGTTTGCACGAGCATTTCCGCAAGCCGCTTGGACGCGCCCATTACGTTGGCGGGATTGACCGCTTTGTCGGTAGATATGAGTACGAACCGTTTTACGCCCGCCTTTTGGCACTGCTCAATTACGTTTTTCGTGCCGAAAACATTGTTTTTGATAGCTTCCGTCGGCGCGATCTCCATCATCGGCACATGCTTGTACGCCGCGGCGTGGAAAACCGTTTCGGGCTTGAACTTTTCGAGCACTGTAGCGAGCTTGTCCGCCTCGCGAACGGTACCCATTACAAGCGTATAGCGCGATACGTCGTACTTTTTGCCGAACTCTTGGTCTATGGCGAACATGCCGTTTTCGTGCTGATCGAATATCACGAGGTGTTTACAACCGAAATTCAAAGCCTGTCGGCACAATTCCGAACCGATAGAACCCGCGCCGCCCGTAACCATGACTACTTTGTCTTTAACGGACATATCGACAAGGTCTTGCCTTACGACAAACTCGTCTCTTCCGAGCAACGATTCGATCTTTATGTCGTGCAACTCGAGCGACGAGTCGGTGATCTGTCTTACGTCGCTTATGGGCGGCAATGTTTTAATGGGTATGTTATACCGCGAAAGCCGCTCGTAAATGCTCTTTAACTGCGATTTGGTAAGTTCGGTTATCGCTATGATAAAGATATCGGGCTTGTATATTTCCACCGTGCGCTGAATGGTGTTCAGTCCGCCCGCCACAAGCACGCTGCCTATCGACTTCCCTTGCTTGTTTACGTCGTCGTCCACAAACGCCACTGGCATATAGCCTTCTTCTGGGTTGTTGACAAAACGCGCCAACAGAATGGACCCGACATTGCCCGCGCCTATAATGACGGTGCGCTTTACCTCGCTGTGCGTCGCGTTGGACACGCTGCCTTGCCGCAAGTGGTTGACGTATCGTGCGATGATGTTGGAAAATCTGAACACGCTCGTCAATATCAACGAGAACAACAAGAAAAGTATTATCTGCGTAGTCCAAAGATCGACTTTAAACGACACGTTTAGAATGAGCTTGACTACCAATAACACTATGAACGACAGAAAATACGACGCGACAAAGCGCAAAAATTCCACTCTGCCCGCATACTTCCATACAACATTATAGCAATTAAACAACGCGAACATACTGATGGGCACGGTAACGGCTATCAGCATGATGGGTATCTCGAAATTCAAATAGTTGGTCGGGAAATCGACCGCATAAAATATAGCGAACCGCGCGAGCCAAAACGCCGCCGCGGTAAAACCGAGGTCGAGTATAAATGTAAATATCACATTGCGATAACGCGGCGAAAACAACGCAGCCAAATCGTTTTTCGAACGTTTTTGCAAACGCTTTTTGCGCTTGCCGTCGTTATTCCCGTTTTCTTTTTTTTGTTTTTCGTTCATTTGCACTCATTCAAACGATAATATACCGTTTATTTTATTCGCCGCAAGCGCTTTGATTCGGGCGTTTGCGTTGCGTTAAGAATAATTATGCCCGAAACTCAAGATATTAACGTTTTTATTTTATCATGAACGACGCGTCTTGTCAATGATAAGAGCGACATTTTGTCGATTTGCGCCGTAAAAACATACCCGTCCGCAATAAACGGGCGGGTATGGGTGATTTTTCAGTCCGATCTTCTGTTGTTGATGTACTTTTTGAATACCGAAAGCACTTCGTCTATCTTGCGCGCGTCTTCGCACTCGCACATGACGCGCACTTTGGGTTCCGTTCCCGACATGCGCACTATCAGTCTGCCTATGCCCGAAAGCCGTTCGGTATAGCTCTCTATCATGTCGATCATCTCTTTATCGTACATGATGGACGCGTCGGCATATTCGGCGATAGCTTTCTGCGGGAACAGATTGAGTTCCATAAACTCGCCGAGCTTGCCGTTTTTGTACAGCGTTTTCGTCAGAATCATGCTCGACATGATTCCGTCGCCCGTAGTAGCTTGCGGGTACACGATATAATGTCCGCTCTGCTCGCCGCCCAAGTTGTAGTTCTTTTTGAACATGAGATCGCAAATGTACTTGTCGCCCACGGGCGTGCGCACAAGTCTTCTGCCGTCTTTTTCCAGCCTACGTTCGAGCGCAGTGTTGCTCAATATAGTGCCTACGACAACATTGTCCTTGAGCTGCATTTCGCGCCCGATATTATAAAGCACCGAATCGCCGTCCATTATCTTGCCGTCGAACACAAACGAAAGTCTGTCCGCGTCGCCGTCGTAAGAAAACCCGAGCTTGTAGTCCGTTCCCACCATGGAGTGCAGAACATAATCGGGATGCAGCGCACCGCAGCCGCAGTTTATCTTTTCGCCGCGGAGCTTGTAGTTTTCTATCTCCACCGACGCGCCTAGTTTTTCAAACGCTTGCCGAGCAACGGTGGAAGCCGCGCCGTAACCGCAGTCGAGCCATACCTTTGCGCCCGTAAGATCGCAATCGACAGTTTCGACCAAATAATCGATATACTGCTGCTGCGCGTCCGATATATCGGAAACAGATCCGACTGCGCGCAGTTCGGTGGGGTTGTCTATATAGTACTCGATGCTCCCCTCTTGCTCCTCGCTCAGCTTGACGCCGTTACCGTCGAACATTTTTATTCCGTTGTACTCGGGCGGATTGTGCGACGCCGATATGACTATGCCGCACAGCGCGCCATACTTTATAGCCATGCGCGCTATTGCGGGCGTGGGCAAGACACCCACTCTCAGCACTTCCGCTCCGCCGCGTTTTAAGCCGTCTATGAGCGCGGCTTCTATCTCAGGTCCGGAAACGCGCGTATCGCGCCCCACAACTACGACGCCTTTCCCGAAATACGCGTCTATAGCGAGACCGACTTTATACGCAAGCGCAGCGTCGAGATTGTCTCCGTACTTGCCTCTTATCCCGTCAGTGCCGAAATATTTACCCATATGACCTCCGATATATCGTGTTGCGGCGGACTAGTTTAACGCTTTGTCGAATTATACCGCTTATACTATATATATTTATCTTGCACGGAAAAAGTATAATCTATTTGTCCCGATATGTCAATAAAATATAGAATTTTTTTGTCGCGCAACCGATTATTTTGTCAATAAATACTTTTTTGTTGACATAACGCGCCGCATTCGATTATAATATTACCTATATGAGCGGATTTGTTCAAAATATTGCGGACGCTATGAACGGCACGCTCGGCGCGCCGCTTACCGTCTTTTTGCTTTCCATGATCCCCCTTGCGGAAGCCAAAGGCGCGATACTCTTCGGGATAGGCATGGGACTTAAACCGTGGGAAGCTTTCGGCTGGGCGTTTTTGGGTTCGTCCATGCTCGCCCCCATTCTGCTGCTTATCCTCATCCCCACGATCAACGCGCTGTCCAAAACGCGTGTATTTTCCAAAGTCGGCAAGTTTTTGTATGCAAAGTTCGAGCGAAGCTCGCGCAAGCTTGCGGACAGCGTAAAAGAAAGCGAAGTTGACGCGCATGCTAACGGCGAACAGACCGCGGCAAAAAAGAAAAGATCGATCACCAAGTCCGACCTTAAAAAAATGGGCGGTACGGCGCTTTTCGTAGCCGTTCCGTTGCCGCTTACGGGCGTATGGACGGGCAGCGCGGTGGCGTCTATAGTAAAAATAGGATTTTTTAAAGGGCTTATAGGGCTTGTTATCGGCAATGCCGGAGCGTGCGGCATACTCACGCTCATAGGCTATATTTTCCGCAACAACCAAAAAGCCCTTGATGCGATAACGCTGTCGTTTTATATACTCGCCGCCGTCATACTGTTGATAGTGGTGATAAAGCTTATAATATATAAACCCGAAAAAACAAACGAGAACGAGAACAAAGACGGCAGTCCGAGCGACGGCAAGGAGCAATAAGTTATGTGCGGAATCATAGGGTATACGGGCGGCAATCAAGCCGCGCCCGTATTGTTGAAAGGTCTCGAACGTTTGGAATACCGCGGCTACGACTCGAGCGGCATTGCGGTGATAAATAACGGCGCGTTATCCGTGGTCAAAGCCACGGGCAAAGTTCGCGCGCTCGCCGACAAAACCAACGACGGCTCGAGCCTATTGGGCAATGTGGGCATAGGTCATACCCGCTGGGCGACGCACGGCGCGCCGAGCGACGTAAACTCCCATCCCCACCTATCCGCGGACGGAAAATTTGCCGTAGTACATAACGGCATAATAGAAAATTACGCCGAACTCAAGCAAGAACTTACCGCGCACGGCATACCGTTTGCGAGCGACACCGACAGCGAAGTAATTGCGCAGTTGCTACAATACGTTTACTGCGGCAATATTATAAGCGCTATAAAAATACTTATAGACAGACTGCGCGGCTCGTACGCTGTCGGCATAATATGCTCAGACTCGCCCGACACCGTATACGCGGTAAAAAAAGACAATCCGCTCGTCATAGGTCTGGGCGACGGTGAAAACTTTATTGCGTCGGACTTTGCCGCGGCACTCGAACACACGCATGATTTCGTTCAGTTGGGCGACGGCGAAATCGCGGTTATAACGCCACGTTCCGCGCAGTTTTACGATAGCACGGGCGCGCAGACGGACAAAACGCCGTACAAAGTGGATTGGGACATATCCCAAGCCGAAAAAGGCGGATATGCGCATTTCATGCTCAAAGAGCTGTACGAACAGCCGCGCGCGATCTCCGATACTGTTCGCCCGCGCATAAAAAACGGCGAGATAATTCTAGACAAGATAGCGTTTGACGACAGAAACGTCAATCTCATAGAAAAAATAGATATCGTGGGCTGCGGCTCCGCTTATCATGCTGGCGTCGTAGGTAAATACTTTATAGAAAAACTCTGTCGGATACGCGTCAACTGTATGCTCGCGAGCGAGTACGTATATTCCGACCCCATTACCGACAACCGCACTCTCACCGTTATAATAAGTCAGAGCGGAGAAACTGCGGACACTCTCGCCGCTCTCCGTTTGGCGAAAAAACTCGGTTCGCACACGATCGCCATAGTCAACGTTGTGGAAAGCGCAATAGCGCGCGAAGCGCACGACGTGCTGTACACTCATGCGGGACCGGAGATCGCCGTTTGCACGACCAAAGGCTATACGACGCAAGTAGCGGCGCTGTATCTCGTAGGGCTTAAAATAGCCAAGACAAAGCACACGATATCGGACGAACGATACGGCAAACTTTTGAACGGCTTGCTCGAAATGCCGCAAAAAGTAAGCGAATGCTTAAAGAGCGCTGAAACGGTAAAAAGCTATGCGGATATGTTCGCCCGCCACAAGTGCGTGTTCTTTATCGGTCGCGGCACGGACTACGCAGCGTCGCTCGAGGGCGCGTTGAAGCTGAAAGAAATATCTTATATCCATGCGGAAGCGTATGCCGCGGGAGAACTCAAGCACGGCACTATTTCCCTTATAGAAAAAGGCACGGTAACGGTCGCGCTCGCCACGCAAAGCGCGCTGTACGCGAAAATGCTGTCCAATATAAAATCGGTGCAGTCTCGAGACGGAACGGTCATCGCGCTTACTTCCGCCGACAATTCCGCTATATCCGACGCAGCCGACCACACGATGTTCATACCCGAGTGCGACGACGATCTTTCGCCCGTTCTGTCGGCTGTAGTTCTTCAGATATTCGCATACTACGTAGCGTTGAAACGCGATTGCGATATCGACAAGCCGCGCAATCTCGCAAAATCCGTTACGGTCGAATGACAGACGTACGACATAAATTTTACATATAGGACGAACGATAATGAACAAGAAATATCTAACCGTGCTGTGCGACGGCATGGCAGACTACCCGGGCGACGACGGAAAAACGCCTATGGACGTTGCGCATAAGCCAGTTATGGACAGGCTTTGCGCCGACGGGATATGCGGGCTTGTAAAGACAGTTCCCGACGGTCTGAAACCGGGCTCGGACGTGTGCAATCTTGCCGCGCTCGGCTACGATCCCCAAAGCTGTTATACGGGACGCTCCCCGCTCGAAGCTCTTTCCATGGGCATACCGCTCGACGGCGACGACGTTACCTACCGCATAAATCTCGTTACGCTGTCCGAAGCGAACGATCTCGACGACAGACAAATGCTCGACTATTCCGCGGGCGAAATATCGAGCGCCGAAGCCGAACAACTTATAAACGCGTTAAAGCCGCTTTTTGCATCCGCGGGAAACGGCATAGAACTGTATGCGGGCGTCAGTTACCGCCACGCCGCAGTCATACGCGGCGGTTCGCTCGGAACGGAATTTACGCCGCCGCACGATATTTTGGGAAAAAATATCGGCGATCACTTGCCACAAGGCATATGCGGAGAACTGTTCCGTTCGTTGATAAAAGATTCGATAGACGTGTTGAAAGACCATCCCGTAAACGTCGATAGGATAAAGTCGGGCAAGCGTCCCGCGACGGCGGTCTGGCCGTGGGGCGAAGGAACAAAACCGTTGCTCGCTCCCTTCCGCGAAATGACGGGCAAGAGCGGCGCGGTGGTTTCCGCCGTAGACCTCGTAAAAGGCATAGGTGTTGCGGGTGCAATGCGCGTCATAGATGTTCCGACGGCTACGGGAACGGTAGATACCGATTACGAAGCAAAGGCCGAAGCGGCGCTCGGCGCGTTAGCCGACAACGACTTTGTTTTCGTGCATTTGGAAGGGCCTGACGAATGCGGGCATCAAGGCGACCGCAAAGGCAAGATCACGGCTATCGAGCGCATTGACGAGCGCATACTAAAGCCGCTGTATCTCGCGCTACAAAAAAGCGGCGATCCGTTTGCCATAGCCGTCATGCCCGACCACGCCACGCCCCTATCGGTGCGCACACACACGAGAGACCTTGTTCCCTTTTTCATCTATGACAGCGAAACGTCCCGCAGCGGCGGCAAACCGTTTTCAGAGAAAAACGCCGCGACTACGGGCGTAAAGCTCGATCGCGGCTCGAACGTCATTCGCGCGTTATTCGGAACAAAAACGTTATAATATTTAAGTCATTGAAACAGCGACGGCTGCCGCGCGTTTACCTTTCAACGGTTTATGATGCGCGTTTAGATCGGTCGCTGTTTTTTGTTTTACGCTTTTTTATACGTAGAATAAAACCGCACCGACCCGACCGCAGACGGCGGCGCGAGCGCGCCCGCGCTTTCCAAGCGTGATCTTAGCTGCGCGGCTTCCCCGTCCGCCCCGTCGTAGATATCGATCTTGCCGCCGTAAAATTCGCTTATGATGCGCGTTATGTACGTATAATGCGAGCAGCCCAGCACTACAGCCGACGCGTCGCGGTAAGGCTCCAACACGGAACGTACGTAAGGCGCTATCTCGTCTATGTTATCGCAGTTATCTTCGATAAGCTTGGCGAGGCGTGGCTGCGCTACGGCTTTTATCTTGCCGCCGCAGTCGGACAGCAATCGCCCGAACTTGACCGAGCTGTTTGTGGCTTCTGTTATGAGAGCGACGGCATAGCCGCTTTTGAGCGCGCGGAAACACGGCTTAACTGCGGGTTCGAGTCCCACTACTATCACCGAACCGTAAAGCTTGCGTATCTCGTCCACAGCCGCCACGGTCGCAGTATTGCACGCCACGGCTATTGCCTTACAGTTCATGGACACAAGCGTCTCGGCACATTCGAGCGCAGCCGTCTTTATAAAGTCGAACTGCCGCGCGCCGTACGGCATGTTCGCCTTGTCCGCAAGATATATAAACTTTTCGTTGGGCATTCTCATAACGCAGCGGCGGAGAACGTTTAGCCCGCCCACGCCGCTGTCGAATACGCCTATCGGATCGTCGCGCATAATATACTGTTTATGCCGCAAACGGCGAAATGATAACACTTTTAAATGTTTTTGTCGAGAATATGCGGCGAGCGCCGTTTATCTTACAAAAGAAAACGCGCCGTTTATGGCGTCGGCTATTATCTTGGCGCAGTCTTCCACCAAGATATCCACGTCCTTGGGCGTAACTATCATATCGCCGCGCTCACACTCCGCGTCGGCGCAAAATTCACGCGCGAGCGTGGAAGAATACACCACGAGCGGAACGCCTACGGACACCACTTTAAACCCGAGCGAAGCTTTATCCAACCGTCTTCTGTGGTTTTCCACTCCGCTCCCCGGCGTGATCCCGCTGTCGGTTACTTGAAAAGCCGTAGCTATACGCCCCGCCGCGGCTGCCGTCAACGAGTCTATAGCTATTATAACGTCGGGACGTATCCTATCCGCAACGGCGGATATTATGTCGTAGCTTTCTATGCCGGTCATGCCGAGCACATTGGGCGTGAGCGCGCAAAGATACTTGTCGGGATCCAAGTGGCGGGTAACGGACAGTTTTTTAAACACTCTGTCGCCGAGCGCGTCCGCCGTAAGATCGGGATTGCCCAGCCCCACCGCAAGCACTTTGTCGCAGCCCTTACAGTATTCTTTTATGCAAGAACCCAACGCGTCCGATATGCGCGCATATCCGTCTCTGTCGCCCGACAGAACCGTGTTGGTTTCGAGCGTCGTATACTTACCTTGAGGTCTTGCAAGCTTACGCGACAGCTTGTCGTCAACGTCTACTTCGTAATAACGTATCACGCCGTCGTCTCTGCTGTGCTTGTGTTTGCAAAACTCGACCGCCATATCGGTCAAATACCCGCTTTCGTACATAAAATTATTGTTTGTAAAAGAAAAATTTTTAAACCTACTGCCGTTTATTACTTGCAAAAGTCTTTTTGATATGATATAATTGTAAGGCTAATAAAATTCGTGTATAAAAGGAGCTATACTGTGCCTAACATCAAATCCGCAAAAAAGCGTGTACTTATTAACAAAAAGAAGAATATGCGCAACCGCAGCGACCGTTCCAAAATGAACAACGCCATCAAAGCGTTCAACAAGGCGATCGACTCTGCCAACATAGAAGAAGCCGAGCGTTTGCTCCCCCTTACCGTCTCTATCATAGACAAGAGCGTTACCGCGGGCATCATCCACAAAAACGCCGCCGCCAACAGAAAGTCGGCGCTTTCCAAGCGTTTGAGCGATATCAAGAGCGGTAAAGTTACCGTCGTCGTTAAAAAAGACAACAAGACGATCGCAGCCGAAAAAGCACGCGCCGCCAAAGAAGCGCGCGAAGCGGCACGCGCCGAATTCCGCGCCAAACAGCTCGAGAAGGAAGCGGAAAAGAACGAACAGAAAAAGAAAAAAGCGGTAAAAGAAAAAGCCGACGAAAAGCCTGCGAAAGAAAAGAAGGCCGCAGCCAAAGAAAAGTCGGATAAAGCCGTTGCGGACAAGCCCGCCAAAAAGACCAAAAAGGCAGAAGCGCCCGCTGCGGAAACCGAAAAAACGGAAGACGCTACGACGGCAGAATAATTACATCATAAAAAGCGAACCTCACTCGACGAAATGTCAAGTGAGGTTTTTTTTTGTCGTTTTCTCTGCCCTATTTTATGTACGCAATGTAAAAGGCGGGGGCGTCTCCGCCCCGCCCTTATATTTGCACGCTGTCCGTCAATCGTCTATGAGCACGCCCAATTCTTGCATGATGTCTTTTAGGTCTTGCTTGGGGTGCATAGCCTCGTAAAGCGAAAAGCCCGCGGGCGATCTGTCGGCATAATCGCCGTTTGCAGCCTTTCCGTACTTCGCCTTTGCTTCCGCGCCCGCCGCAGCTTGTTCGGCGTCGGCGGTCGTATCGGCGACTGCCGCTCCTCCGCTCGCCGCTAAAATACCTTCCTCGTCGTCGAGCGAATCCATTAGCCTTTCGCGCTCGGACATGAATTGTGCGTCTATGTCGCCCGTTTTTCCCAGCACATCGGCTATTTTGCCGTTAGCTCTGCTCGCCGCGACAAGCTCGTCGCTGAGCGGATATTTTTCTATTATCTTATTGAAATAGCCCGTCCATTTATCGTGGAAGCTTTTTAACTGCGCTATCTCTTGATTGTATTTTATAAGCGACACGCGCTCTATATCGTCGGCTTTTTTCAATGCGACGGTTATAGCCTTGTATACGAGATCTTTTTGGCTCTCGTACTCCGAGATCTTGCGTTCCGCCTTCGACAGTTCGGCGCGAAGCTCGTCAATGCGCTCGCGCTGTTTCAAAAGAGTGAGTTCGCACTCTTTTTTTACCGCTGCGGTATAGTTGTCGAAATCCGCTTTAGTATACTTCTTTTTTCCGTCCATTGTCCACCCGTCTGTCGTCATTATAGGCTTTTGTATGTTTTCAGCAACGACTGTTTCAAATCGTACAGTCCGTCCGAAATATTCACTTTGTATATCTGCGGGTTGTCTATGCGCTTATACTCGTCCCAAAACTTGCCTTTTTCGCTCTCCGCAAATTCGAGTATATGTTCGAGCGACGGAGCTTGGTAAATATTTTTTCCGTTCTCGAATATTTTATACCGCATGCAGCGCACGTCGTAATCTTTGAGCGTGGTCGTTTTCCACCGCTCCGTCTCGTGCGTGAGCGTAAGCGGCTTGGGCAGTTTTTCGCCTTCCAGCGCGATCAAGTCCGCCACCGCCATTCCGCTCTTTTTGTCGTACAGTCTGTACAAAGTCTTAAAGCCGGGATTGGTTATCTTTGCCGCCGAATCGGACAGCTTCATGCGCGGTTCGAGCTTGCCGTTCCGTTCCACGGCAGCCAGTTTATAAACGCCGCCGAGCGAAGGCATGTCTTCGCTCGTTATGAGCTTTGTTCCCACGCCGTATACGTCTATCTTCGCGCCCTGGTTGTTGAGCGATTCGAGCAAATATTCGTCGATATCGCCAGACGCAAATATTATTGCGTCCGAAAATCCCGCGTCGTCGAGCATCTTTCGCGCGAGCTTGCTCAAATACGCGAGATCGCCGCTGTCAAGCCGTATGCCCACGGGCTTATGCCCCGAAGCTTTAAGCTCGTTAAACACGGTAATGGCGTTTTTTACGCCTTGCACGGAGTCGTAAGTATCGACAAGCAAAAGACACATGTCGGGGTAAACTTTTGCGAATGCTCTGAAAGCTTCAAGCTCGCTGTCAAAGCTCATCACCCAGCTATGCGCGTGCGTGCCTTTGACGGGGATATTGAACATCTGCCCCGTAAGCACGTTGCTAGTTCCGTTGCAGCCGCCTATGACCGCAGCCCGCGCGCCGTAAATGCCCGCGTCGGGACCTTGCGCCCGTCTTAGTCCGAACTCCGCAACGCTTTTGCCCCGCGCCGCTTGCACTATGCGCGCAGACTTGGTGGCGATGAGCGTTTGATGGTTTACTATATTCAACAACGCCGTTTCCACAAGCTGAGCCTCTATGAGCGGAGCTTTTACCGTCATGATAGGTTCTTGCGGATAAACTATATCGCCCTCGCGCACCGAATACAGATCGCCCGTAAATTTAAAATCGCGCAAGTAGTCCAAAAACCCGTCGTCGAAAATCGCGAGCGACCGCAGATACGCTATATCCTCGGACGAAAAATGCAAGTCGTTTATATACTCAATCGCTTGCTCCAACCCCGCAAAAACGGCGTAGTTCATCGTTTGCTTTTGACGGAAAAACACGTCGAACACGGCGGTCTCTTTAGCTTTGCCTTGTAAAAAATAACCGTTCATCATCGTGAGCTGATAAAGATCGGTCATCATCGTTAAATTACGCATCTTCTTCGTCCCTCTTGACGTATGATCCTACCGCGTATGCTATTACGCAAACGCCGATGAATGCCGCGAGTATCCCGCTCGTAAGTCCCCAGCCGCATACTCCCGTCGAAGCGAGCGAGAATATTGCGGCAAGCACGCCGAAAAACAAGATAGTCTTTATATGCGCGAACTTGACTTCGGAAAACCATATCGCAAACACGCAGCCTATACCGGGCGCGGCGATATAGATGGGAAAAGTTACTCCGTAGCCCGCAGCCGATACAGCAGCTAAAAGCGACGGCACCGCGCACGTTAAAACAATACCCGCTATCCACATGGAAAGCGAGTTTTTGGCGATCATCGCGCTGAACAATATCGCCGAGCCTATGCCGAAAAGCACCGTAGGCGCGGCAATGCGCTTTACCGACGCGTTTATCACGCCGCAGCCCGCAAGCACGAGAATAACGCCCGCGATAACGAGCATACATCCCATTACTATATTGCACGCGACTTTCTGTTTTTTTGTAAGAGGCAGTACGTCAGTCATCCCACTTGTCTTCATAGACTTCCTCCTCTTTTACAGCTCCATCGGAAACACCGACGGACTTTTGCATGAGAACGGCATCTTCGCCCGTAGCATTATCAGATTTAAAGCCGTCGGCATCAGAGATATCGCCGTCCCCTACCACCGCCAAGCCGTTGTTATCGAATACCACTTCTTGTTCTTTGACTTTCTTTTTGCCGTAAATATCGGGCATGGGATGAGCGAGTTTTGTCTTATCGTATCCGAAGTAGTTGTCGTTGAGTTTTGCTTGATCGACAAAAATAAATATCTTTTTGCCCGCCTTTTTGGCGCGCACGCAATGCACCGTTATATACACAAGCCCGAATATTATAAGAAGTATGCTGAGCAGTTGGCTTACCCTTATGCCTCCCACGCCGTCGGTAGGCGGAACGAGCCACAAGCTGTCGGTGCGCATGCCTTCTATCCAAGCTCTTCCGATACCGTAATATATGCAATAACTCGAAATAATGAAACCGTCGAAGCTCTTGCGTTTGCCTATATACAAAAACAACAGCAACCCGAAACCGATAGTGTTCCACAGCGATTCGTAAAAAAACGTCGCATAGTGCCAACTGCTATCTTCGTCTATAAAAACGCCTATCGGAAAAAATTTATGCGACGGATTTTCTATAACTCCGCCGTATGCTTCCTGATTGGCAAAATTGCCCCACCGTCCTATCGCTTGACCCAAAATGATAAACGTAAATCCGAGATCGAGCAGTTGCATGAACGATATGCGTTTGTCTACGGGATTTTTCTTTCTGTTTTTCCACAGCCACAGAATGACCGCGCCGATAGTCGCGCCTATAAGTCCGCCGTATATGGCAAGCCCTTCCAAACCCTCGAAATCGCCTGTGTTATCGTCAAATCCCAAAAAACCCTTAATCGTCCAGTGTTTACCGTCAATAACGTCGAACACGACATAATATATACGCGCAAACAAAATTGCAAGCGGAAGACAGATGATGATAATATCTATTACCACGTCTCCTTCGATTCCGCGTTTGCGCGCTGTAAAGTACGCAGACACGACGCAGATCACTATTCCGCATGCAATAATAAAACCGTACCAATTCATGGCTTGATTATATACCCGCAACGGTCTTTTGTCAAGTAATGAATTACTCTATCGCAAATATTATTATCCGTCAAGGCGCAACGGCTATTATCCTCGGCGTAGACTTATAAATATTTTGTCGGATCTTGACGCGTTTTACAAGCGAACCGTTTTTGTAATACTTTAAATACGTTACGCTCTCGCAGCCGTCCTTGCCGGGCGACACCATAAGTCGGTCGCCGCTTACCGCTTCTTCGCCGAAATATTTTTTGTCGATATCCACAAACTCGCGTTCTTCCGCGACCGACGTTTTTACTACTACCGACTCCGGTCGTACTTCGTATTCTCGGGGCGCGCCGTAGATACGCACTTTGCCTATGCCGCCAGAGTTGGTAACACTGAAATAAACGGGGTATCCGCTGTTATTTGTGATAACTAAGTCGCTGTTTGAGCTTATCATTGCGTCGAGGCCGGGCGGACAGTACGACGGACAAATGGAATGCGCATTTGCGGTACACTGCAGACCCGACAACAGTGCGGCATTGTAGACGGCTGTAGACGCTTGACACGCGCCGCCGCCTATCCCTTCGGTATATTTGCCGTCCACTATTATTTTGGCGCTCATGAACCCGTTTTCGCGTGTGCGAGCGCCCACCGTACCGTTAAACGAAACGGACTGCCCAGACTGTACGCATACTCCGTCGAACTTGCTAAGCGCCAAACGCACGTTATTGGCGCGTGCCGCAGTCGACGTCGTATAATCGGTCTTGTATTCCGACCGCAGTACCAAGCGCGATGACAGTTCTTTTTGCGTAAGAGCGGGCATTACGTCTACGGTAGAAGCCTTTACCGTTCCGCCGCCGCCGAATTTCAAACAGTAATATATCCCGCCGTACAGCCTGTTTTCGTCCAGCTTTTTCCCTACTCGTTCTTTCGTCGCGTAAAATTTGCCGCCCTCGTATTTCACTTGCGAATCTAAGGGATCGGCGTTGACGTAACGCGCGACATCGTCAACCGTTTTTATGAGTAACGGAAAGCACACGCCGAGCGCCGTTTTATGGTCGGCGCCGTTTTGCAAATACACGTCCACAAGTTCTATCTTCTTGTCGAGCGGCGCGTTTATACGACGGTCGGATATCTCTTGCTCGACTGTAAAGTCGGACGGATAGATCTTAACGTCTTTGTAGATAAACTTTTTATCTTCCGCGCGTATCACTATCTCCGCGGCGGCTTGCCCGTCCGTTACGCCGTCCGCAGTTATATAAGCCGCGACGGGCGAGGCATTCATCGGCACGCTTGGTGCGGCAACGTTTATCGCGTTGCCATTATGTACCGTCGGAACAGCCGTCGCAATTAATGCCGCCGCTATGAACTTGTATACAAAATTCGCGTTCATTCCCGAATAGTATGTCGAATAACCGCGAATTTATGTGCGCATTGCAATATAAAAATACCGTCGTCCGATACGGACAACGGCTGTGATATTTTAATCGCAACAGTCAATATAAAAACTACTGCTTTTTCACATTAAGCTGTTCGGGGGTTTTAGGCAGTTTTTCCGCCATTTTCTTGAGCCACGCGGCGTTGTTGTTTTGCGGGTTGATGATGCATTCGCGCCACAAATTTTCTATCGCATGCGATATAGCCTCGCCGTCGAAGCCCATTTCGATAAGGTCTCTGCCCGATATCTTGAGCGACTTTTTAAGTATGGGCGCGCCTTGCTCGCGCATTGCGGCAAGCGTTGTTTCAAACCGATGCGGACGCTCGACTTCTTGTTTGTCCGTCATTCCCGTAGCCATGCGGTCGGCGCGTATGAGCGCCACGAGTTTATCTATGATATCGTAGTTTTTAGCCACGAAAACGCGGACTTTTGATTCCCGAGTATTGCCGAACATATCGTACATGTGCAAACCGCAAAGCCTTACCACTTGATCTATGACGTCTTTTGGATAGCGCAAGCGGTTGAGTATCACGCGGGCTTGTATGCCCGAGCATTTTTCGTGCCCGTGGAAGTTGCCGAATTTTTCGAGACAGTACGCCTTGCCCACGTCGTGCAACAGCGCCGCAAGCCTAAGATTATTCATGGCGGGGGCATAGCGCACGCATTGAAAAGAATGCTCCATAACGTCGAATTTATGATACTGCGTCGGCTGCGCAATATTGTCGCATGCGGCAATTTCGGGGATAAGATGATCCCACAGCCCGAGCTGCTTTAACAGTCTCAGTCCGCGGTAGTGCGCGTTGGCAACGTCGTTTACGGTATCAGCGTAAAGTATTTTGTCAAGTTCCGCGCGCTTGCGCTCGGTGGTGATGTCCGCAAGATTATCTCTGTTTGCTTTAGCGGAAGCGGCGGTCTCGCCCTCTATCTTGAATCCCAGCTCTGACGCGAGGCGCACAAGCCTTAACAGTCTGAGCCCGTCCGACTCGAATACGTGCTTATTGCATCCGCGCAATATTTTCATTTGCGCGTCGCGCACGCCGTTTAACGGATCTATCAATTCGTCTTTCTTTACGTCGTAATAAACGGCATTGCAACAAAAATCGCGGCGCATAGCGTCCGCATTCATATCGGTAGTAAAATATACTTGGGATGGCGTATGCTCGCCGCCCGCATTGTATACTTCCACTCTGAACGGCGTATACTCGTACTTAACTCCTTCGCAGATGATCTGCGCAGTGCCCATTCTGTGATTGACCATGGTCATCGAAGAATGCGGCGGCAGTTTTAGCGCTTGCGCGGGAACAGGACCGGCTATGTCGATATCGGTACACTTAAAACCGCATAGGCTGTTACGTACGTAGCCGCCCACTACGTATATGTTGTCGCCAAGCCCGCAGATAAACTCCGCAGACTTTCTATCCATTTCGATTTTCATGTAGTGAATTATACCATATGCCGCGACGAAAATCAACACTTTTCGATATCAATTTCCCCTTAGTTTTTGAAGCGAAGCGGTATTGACAAATTGCAAAATTTACTGTAGAATATCAGCTGTATACGCCGTATATAAATATGCGAGGTGGATCATGAGAAAATACGAAATAGCAGTCCTTTCCAAAGGCTCTTATGCACGGACGGTGCGCATATACGCGCCCAAAAAAGCAACGCGAGCAATAATAATGCACGACGGGCAAAACGTCTTTTACGACGAAGACGCATCTTACAAAAAGAGCTGGCGCGCTTTGGACGCTTTGAGCGCGGCTAAAATAACCAATACCGCCATCATAGGCATAGACTCCGTAAACGCTACGCGCGGCGACGATTATCTTCCGTTCGCGACCGAGCTTGAAAAATACGGCATGCCCGTATTCGGCGGAAAAGCCGACGAATATTGCGACTATATTGAACAGACCGTCATACCCTATCTCGACAAGCGGTTCGGCTTTGACGCTTACGGTATGCTGGGTTCTTCCGCAGGCGCGCTCGCCACACTGCATTTTGCGTCGCGACAAAACGCTAAGCTCAAAGCTTACGGTTTGTTCTCCACACCGCTCTTTATTTGCAAAGACGCGTATACGGAGTTTTTTAAAACGATGGCATTGGATACGTCTGCGCTGTACCGCATTTATGTCGGTGGCAAAGAAGCCGTCGGAGAATACGGCGACCCCGAACTTATAAAGATAGTTCCCGACTTGTTTGTAGACGACGCGTTTACTCTCGCGAAAGCGTTGAGAAAAGCGGGCGCGACCGATATAAAGCTCGCGCTCGACAACAGCGGTATTCATGACGAAATAAGCTGGCGCGCGTCCGAAAAACAGTTCTTCGAGGACTTTTCGCGCCTTTGATGTCGATCGGCACATAAAAAACGACGCGTTCGTATCTACCGGAACGCGTCGTTTTTTCAGTCTTTTACCAATATCGTGATGATGTTGTCGTAAACGGCTACTTGCACATCGGCGGTGCGCAACACCGATCTGACAGCGAGCGTCGCTGCGGCGGTAACAGTTCTCAACGATACGGAAACGCTGTCATCGACTTTTATCTCTATGCCCTCGTAATCTACCGAATACACGCCGTTATTAGGCCCGCCCGGGATATATACCGAATTTCGTTTCCGATACGATCTCGCAAATTCGGTAGCGATCTCGTCAACGCGTTCGGCAACGTCTTCCGACCGAGCTATATAACAGTTTATTTCCGTTCCGTTATAGACCATATCTTCGTAAACGCAATACTCTTTGTCCGCGGTTTGCGGCGCGTAATCGATATTGCTTACGCCCGCTTCATACGGCTCGAAGTGCGTAATATCGGCTTGCGCGTCGGTCAAGAACAAATATTCGTGCGTGCCGAGCTCATACACAGACGTGCGACCGTTGAGAGTAAGCTCGCCTTGCGAGTCGCCCCACGTGCAGTCCACTACATACCAACCGCCGTCTATATACACTTTGTTCCATGCGTGTCCGCCCGCATTAGCCACACTGTTGCCCGCAGTGCCAGAAACCCTGACGCAAGGGATACCCTCTATATTGCACATCAGCGAGTACGCTTTGCTCATACCGTCGCATACGGCGTAAGGATAATAAACCACTCCGCCTATAGGGGTAGCTCCGTCGCCGAACACACCCTCCAAGTAATAAGCGGAATACGCCTCTCCGTCCGATATTTCGGTAGCGGGAGTGTCGTAAGTTACTTGCCACATTATCCAATCGTAAATCGCGTGTGCTTTCTGCGCGTCCGTCATATCGTCTGTGCATATACGGCGAAGCACGTTACGCGCCATGGCGTACAGCGTATCCGCCGACGACCCGCGAACGGGTACGGGGCGCGTGTTGTTTTCCGCCGCCAAGTACAACTCGTCTGAGTATTTTACCGTTGCGGTGTTGACGACGGAATCTATGGGGAACTCATGATCGTCGGCGCGATAAAGCTCCTCGTCGTAGTTTATGTGCGGCATGACCGCATGCAACTGCTTGGAATAACTCGACTGCGGATACACGCCGTATGTTTGCCGAGTGGGCGTATTGATCGTATTTATATAAAAAGACGTTTTCATCACGTTGCCTTCGGTATAAACGTCTATACTCGTATATCTCCCGCTTGTGGCAGCTATTTCAAACGCATTGTCCCACAATGCTTCCGCGCCGTTCTTGGGGGTAAACGCCAAGTAACAGTCGAAACTCACCTTTGTTCTGACGCTTGGCGATTTGGAGCGGAATATTATCTCGTACTCCAACAGATCGACATATTCCTCTTCCGACGTGATGTAATAATCGGAATCGAAATACTTATACTCTAAATAAGCAAGCGCCGATGACGGAAGCTGTCTGAAGATAAGATAGGGCGAGTATGCGCTTTCCGTCAAAAGATCGCCGTCGCCGAGCGATTTGACGCGAAGCTTATACGATCTTCCGCTGCCGCCATCCGCGCAAATATCCATAAGATCGGCAGCGTCGAACCGTCCGTTTGCAAAACGTTCGGCGTATCGCGCGTCGGACTGCGAAAACTCGTTCATACTGCCGTCGGGCGCGGTAATTTCCACTTTTGCAAGTCCTACGACGTCGTATTCGATGTATATGTGCGGATAAACGTTGTCGTATACTATTTCGGGCGCGGCGGCGGGAGTTACAGATCCGTAACAACGCACGGTTACCGACTTTTTATCCCCGAACGCGCGAAGGACGCCGTTTACTTTAACGGATACAACATGTTCGCCCGCCGACGGGTAAAGCGTAAAGGTGCGGTCTTCGCCCGATTGCACAAGCTTGCCATTGACAAACCATTCTACGATATCGGCGGGATTGGACTGATCGCCGCTTATATTAACGGAAAAATCGATATGCGTATACGGCAAATTCTGTTCGAGTTCGCCGTCATACTCCGCTATTGCGTTTATCGCGTTGTACACCCTCAAGACCATGCTGTCCGATACGCCGGTTGCTACACATTTGACGGTAATAACATATTCTCCCGCTTCGGTCGGAACAAGGCTCAAAGCGGAAGAATATCCGTTGTCCGTCTTTACTCCGTTTATATACCACTCGAGCCGATCCGAAGCAGCGTCGCCAGTTGTTGCCGCTGAAAAAACTATCGGCCTACTATCTCCTACCGTGCGCACAAGCTCGCCGTAGGCAGTCAATACCACGGACGTTTCCACTTTCTGCGAAACGCGCACCGTAAGAGTGGAAGAATAATCGTTGTCCAAAGACGCCGTTATGCGCGCAACGCCCGCGCCGACAGCGCTCAAAACACTGCCCGACACTTCGGCTACGGCAGTGTTGGAAGATCCGATGAAATAGTTGTCCGTATTGCTCGATATTATGTCGTCCAGATCGTATTCATCGCCCACCTCAAGATCGATCGACGTCTTTGTAAAATCGACGTAACCGTCCGAAAGCATATCGAATATCCACGAACAGCCCGCAAGCGCCGTTATGGGCATAAGCATAAAAACCGCGGCTACGGCTACAGCCGCAATGCGTTTAAATAAGTTTAATGATTTTTTCATACTGCCTCCTTTACCGACGGCAAAAGAATATTAACGTGTAATACACCGTCTTTCAACGGCGTTCCCGCGGTCGGATAAAACGCAACTGCCGCGGCTTTGTCCGTATCGAGCGTCGTTTTGCAATACTCGCGCACGGCATCCTTTAAAACTGATGCGAAACGATCTACCGTTTGAACGTCCGCATCGCCGAGATACCATTGCATTCCGTAAAAAGCTTTTGAAACGGTTACCGTTCCGTTTACTCCGTAAATTGAATAACTGCCGATGTCGCCGCTTTCCAATGAGTAAAACACGGCGGCTTTGATCGCATCGGTATCATTATATTCGCTTTCGTCCCAACAATAATCGAAATACGTATCCCCGTATCTATACTTTTCCAAATAATACCGCCCGTCGAACGGCGCGGCATGCCTACCGTCTGACAAAAGACCCAAAGACGCCGCCTTTTTGTCGCTCATCAACAGTCTGCCATGAGAGCCTATCTCGATATTGCGCGGAGAAACGCCCATTTGCGCCGAGCCGGATTTAGATCCGAACACATCTACGTTGTACCATACGCCGTCGAGCTTGACCTTGTTCCAATAATACTTGCGCGCGCCGTCGGCATTGCCGTCGCACGATACGATATCACATTCCAAACCCTCCATTCCGCAAAGCAATGCAAAAGATTTTGCCGCGCCCAAACTCGAAACAACGCCGTTTGCCGTCATATTTTTACCGCCGAACACGCTCTCCGCAAAGTCCGCGGACGAGCCGAAAGGCACGTCTCCTTCCGCTCGCAAAACGCTCCATACAAGCCAATCGTATATAGCGTGGACCTTTTGCCCGCCGTCGTAATCCTTGCCTATTATTGACAAGAGAACCGTCCGCGCTCTTTTGTAAACGATCGCCGCCGAGTCGTCCGTCGTTCGCGGCTTAACGCCGTTTAGTACCGCAAGCAACAGCTGTTCCGAATTTTCCGCGATCACCGTTTTTTTGTTTCTGTCTATCGCAAGTACGTACTCGGACGGGCGTAGATCTTCGATCGAATATTCTATGTGCGGAAGTTGCGAAAACAACCTTTCGGCGCGGCTCTGCGCGGCGGTTCGCGGTCGATTGTAATAGTCCGACAACTCTACCGTCATCACTCCGTCCTCAAACGAAGTACGCGCCACAGAGCCTATGGCAAGCGCGGTATTTTTTACGCGCATATCCGCGGCTTGGGCGGACAGTGTGCGCGCAAGGTATGCAGAAGTTTTCTTCGATCCGAGCGCGTACATTTCCCGCACGAGCTGTTCCGCCTCGCATTCATCGGACAAAAATTTATTGCTTATAAATACCTTTTCTTCTATGTAACGCCGCGCAGCTTCGGGATATTGCGCAAACTCTATAAACTCGCCTTTTCCTTCCGCTTCCAGCCTTACCGAATAAGTTCCGTCGCCGCAAACGTCTATGATGTCGGAAGCGTCGAAAACGCCCCGCCCGAATCGGTACGAATTGCGTATATCCGAACTTTCTATCTTGATCCTTTCGCCGTGTGGCGAAACCACTGTTACGCTGTTGATATAGCCGCCGTCGCGCCATTCCACAAACACTCCGTCGCGGTCGTCGAATACCACTTGCCCGTTAGGCGCGCGATCGCCCACGACATTTATAACGGACATACCGTCCTCCGCGAAGTCGCGCAGCACTCCGTTTACATACAGCGAAACGGTGTATTCTCCCGCTTTATCGGGAGTAAACTCAAACATTGGTCTTTGCGAATATACCCTTCCGTTTACACGCCATTCGTACACCGACTGCGGGTTTCGCGTATCCTCTTCTTGCATAGCGGTAAAAACGACGGGAGACATATCGCCTTGTTGATACAGCTCTCCGTCGGCACACGCCCATGCTTTTGTGGCGCGGTATATGTTGACTTCCACAACGCACGACGCGTTTCCCGCCTTGGCGCAAATGACGTATCCGCCGAAATCAGTCGGAATAAACTCGAACTCGTCGCCCGACGACGAGCATATGCCGTCCACATACCAATCGACGGATGTTTGAGGGTCGCAATACTCGTCGCGCTCCGCGCGCAGTTTGACCGCCGACGGCGTTTCTCCATCCGTCAAGTTTTGAATAAGCGCGCCGTCGCTTATGATATTCAAACTATCATCATCGCGGTACTTTACAGTAACTTCGAGGCTTGCGCACGGCGTACCGTTTACGTATGCCGTAACTACAGAACTGCCAGCCGACACCGCCGATACGGTACTTCCGTATATCGTTATATAAGACTGAGTATCGGCTTCGAAAAACACCGCGTCGCGATCGTCCGACGCAGAAAAAGCGACATAAGGCAGCAGATCGCGCGTTTCTCCCACGTATAAGGTGATGCCGTCGGTCGAAAACGTAATATCGGCGCGGGGCGAGCATGCGAAAACACCCGCAGCTATCACAGCGAGGACGGCGATCGCAGCAAAACAGCGCACGCGCTTTAATATTCTCACGATATGTACACTTTGCGCCATGATACGCTCATTATATCATTCGCCGCGATAAATAGCAAAGGAAAAAAGGAAGCGCATGTCAAATTTAATACAATTATAATGTTTATGCGGCAAACAGACACACTGTTCGTCGTTTTCGACACACTCTGTCATTTTACACCTTGCTTAAACATAAAATATGCCCATGAAACCTATAGCAAAAGCAGTAGTAACATTGACGGCGTTTACCGTTGCCGAGCGCACGCTCGGGTTTATATTCAAGATATATCTGTCGCGCGAGATAGGCGCGGTAGGTATGGGCGTATACTCGGTCGCGCTGTCCTTCTTTTTTGCCGTTCTCACTCTCATCACTTCGGGAATACCGCTCGTAGTATCCAAGATGACGGCAAAAGACGGGCGTTCGAGCGGCGGCGTTTGTTCTGCGGCTTTGATACTCGAGCTTATGATATCTCTGCTTTTGTGCGCGCTCGTCCTTATTTTCAAAAAGCCGATAGGCGCGCTGTTTGCCGAACGCGAGTCCATGACGCTCGTCATGATAATGCTCCCCGCGCTCGTTTTTTCGGGGGTATATTCGGCATTTCGAGGCGTGCTGTGGGGCGAGAAAAAATTCGCCGCGGTCAGCATTGTAGAACTCATAGAACAGATCGCGCGCATTGCGGCATGCGTCATACTGTTTGCATTGTTTTCGGATAAAAACAAAGCGGTGGCTTTTTCTATGACTTGCGCATGTCTTGTATCCGCCGTAGCTTGCGCGCTGTTTTACTTTTGCGGCAAACGCAAGCTCGCCCCACCCAACGCGCATTTCAAACCGCTTTTTTCCTCCGCTCTGCCCATAACGCTGTCGCGCACAACGTCGAGCGTAAACAATTACGTAATAGCCGTCGCAGTACCCTTCCTTTTGATGTCCACTGGGCTCAACTCCGAACAGTCTATGTACATATTCGGGTCGTGCGTAGGCATGGCGCTGCCGCTATTATACCTTCCCATAACAGTGGTGGGATCGCTTGCATTCGCCATGATCCCCACTCTTTCTCAAGCGTACGCCGAAAAAGACTATACAAACATGCGGCGGCAGATAGAAAACGCGCTGTGCTTTTCCATACTCGTGGCGACTATAGTTTTTCCCGTTTACTGCGCGCTCGGCGACGATCTCGGCACTATAATTTACGACAATACCGACGCGGGAGTATTTTTGCGCAAGTCCGCATGGCTGTTGATACCGCTGTCGTTTGAAAACATAGCTTCGTCCATGCTCAATTCGCTCGATCTGGAAAAGAAATCGCTCATCAACTATGTAATAGGCGCGGGCGTGATGTACATAATATCGTTTGCGTTTTACTCACGATTCAACATGGACATATTCATGATATCGTTCGGAGCGAGCCTCATCGTTTCGTCCGTGCTCGACATTATAGACATCAAGCGACGCACCGGCTTTAAGCTCACCTTTTTCAAACCGCTCATAATATGTCTTGCCGCCGCGTATCCCGCGTGGCTTTTTACAGAATACGTCAATTCCATAATACCGCAAAAACTGATAGCGATGTTTGCCGCCGCCATAGGCGGAGTATGCTTTACCGCGCTTCTCGCAGTCGTATTCGGCGCGGTGGAATTCGATGTTAATTTCACTCGCAAAAAACGCATAAACATCTTTAAGAGAAAGCGCATGCAAAAACGCGCGGTATCGCAAAGGCGCGCACAAATGTAAAACGCTTGACTTTGCGCAATGTTCGTGGTATTCTCAAATCAAATAAATACAGACGTTGCGTATACAACGCGTCGTCGAAGGAGAAGCCCGACATTGAGTAACAACGCTCAACAGGAAATTGCAACTCCGGACAATGCAATTACCAAATCACGAAGAGTCCGCACAAAAACCCCGCCGAAATTCGGCACTACCAGATGGCTCACCTACACCGCGGTGTTTACGGCGCTCGCTATCGTGATGAAACTGATCGGTCAGTTTTTAACGTTCAACGACGCATTCAAAGTAACGCTGATATACACGGTATGGCTAGTAGCGGCGGCGGTAGTCGGTCCGATAGGCGGCGGCTCAGTCTGTTTTATATCGGACATACTCGGGGCGATAATCGTTCCCAAAGGCGCTATAAATCCGCTTTTGGCGTTCGGTTGCACCATGTACGGCGTGGTGGCAGGATTGTGTTTCAAATACAGTCCGTCCGAAAGCTATGTTGTCAGATTTTTGATATCGGGAATAGTGTGTTCCATATTCGTGTCGTTGATATTCGACTCGTTTGCGATATGGGTGTGGTGCAAATACTACTTAAAACTCAAGTCGTTCATGGAAAAATCGTTCTGGGTGTATCTCGGACCGTCGCGCGCGTTGCAGCTTGCGGTGGGCGCGATAAACATAGCGATAACGCTGTCGCTCATACCGCTGCTGAAAAAGCTCAAACTGCTGCCGCCGCAAAAGAAACCTATATTGGATATGGAGGATATAAATGCCTAATATTTCGGTAAAAATGCTCAAGGGCAGAACGCAAGCGCAAAAAGAACAGCTTGCAAAAGATCTCGTGGAAGTTCTCAGCCGCGACCTCGGCGCGGACAAGCACTGGATCACATGCACAATAGAAGACTACGACGCGCAAGAGTGGCAAGACGTTTTCCAAACGGAGATCGCCGACAAACCGCCCGCCGCCGTATTTAAAAAACCCGAGTACGACCCCAAAGATCTGCTGTAACAAGCTTTTTAAACCGAATACGCCCCGAAAGTAAAAACAAACTCGCGGGGCGTATTTTCATTGCGGTTTTTGCCGTCATATTATTTATTAGCATATCCCTTGCTCTGCTCGTACAAGTAGAAGTACAGTTTTTGCAACGACGAATACACGGGGATAACTACCGTATCGCCCGTATCGGGGTCTTTTTCGGGTTCGCCCGTATCGGGATCTATCGGGGTTACGGTGTCTGTCTTGTTTCCGTCGTCGTAACTGCCCGTTCCGTTGGACGCGCCGTTCAACTTCAAATATATATTGTTAAAAAACTCGCCTATCTTGCCCGTAATATCGGGTTGAGCGTTCCAATACTCGCGCGTGATCCTGCGCTCTGCGCCTATTAGCGGGTCTACGGCGTAAGACAGGCGCAAATAGTTCTCCTTATCGCCCGCCAGCATTACTGCGGACAATAGCTTATTGAATGTGTCGAAATAACCGCAATACCTTAGATAATCGTTAGATGACGATATCAATAAATATTGGGATATAAGATTGGCGTCGCCTTCCCGCTGTATGCCCTTGGTATGCGCAAGCTCGTGCGCCATTGTGGAAACCGCTTGCGTGGCGGGAGCATCGATATTTACGTTGGCTTCGCCCGTAGGCAAAAACGTAATGCCTATTATAAGAACGTCGGACAGCAGCCAACTGTTAACGATAGGCTTTACCGTGGGCGTATATTTGAGCATGTATCCGTCATAGACGCGTGCATATTCGTCTATCAACAGCTCGCTTAGCTCTTTGAACGTATACGGACAAACAACATTGCCGTCCGCATCGCGCTCGAACTTTTTCGCAAGCGCGTTATAATCGTTCAAAAAATACTCAACCGCTTCCACCGCTTGCTGCGCGCTGTAACCGCCGCCCGCTTGCGGGAGCGGCATGGCGTATCTGTAATACCCGAAACCCATTGACATCATATAAAGATCGAGTACCGTGAACGCGGCTGTCGCAACAGACACTATGCCGAAAGCTATCCGCTTGAAGTTTGCATGACACAGATTTATAAACAACCGCACGGCAAGGAATATGCCCGACAGTATGAGAACTACGACGCAAAATTCAAACACAGAAAACGGAAATACGGAAGATATCGTACCCGCGAACTTTTCCCAGCCCGCTTGTATGTGCGTAGTCCACCATTCGGCGGTCTGCGGGTCGGTGCGCACCGTGTCCATGACCGCAAACAATGCGAGCAGCAAGAGGCATACGGACGGCAACGCGAAAAAGGCGTACGACAGCGGTCTTTTTGCCGTTCGATACACCTTGATCTTTGCGGGTTGCGGCGCGCGCTTTACTGCAAAGAGCGGGTATGTTCTTTTTTTCGCTTTTTTTCCGAACATGACAGACACCACTCGGCACGTATTTTACACGTCCGCATTCTATATTACACTTTTTGTTCACCGTTTGTCAATACCGCGCATACAAAATATCGCCCTTATGAGATCTGCAAAATTTGCAAGTTTGTTGTAAAAGCGCGATAAAAAATGCAAATTATACAAACGATATTGACACGGTATAAGATTTGTGATATAATCGAAACGAAAACTTCGGAGGTTGCACACTATGTGGTGGAATTCGATGTCGCTGTTTCAACAAGTGATGTTTGTCATCGCTTGTGCGGCAACGGCAGTTCTTTTGATACAGATCATACTTATGCTTATAAGCGGCGCAAGCGACGCCGACTTTTCGGGCGGAGGCATTTCCGATGCGGACGTGTCCGACGTAACCGATATAGGCGGGGTGTCCGACATAGGCAACGGCGGAGTCGGCGAAGGTCTGTCGTCGGTATTTGACGGAAGTCCTTCTGCAAACGACGTCGGCGGGCATATAGACGGAGATAACGTACATACGGGCGGCTCGTCCCTCCCATTCGGGCTCAGACTGCTGAGCTTCCGCTCGATAATCGCTTTTCTTGCCGTGGGCGCGTGGATAGGCTATACTTTATGTTACGCGATAGATTGGTACATAGCGCTCATACTTGCGCTTGCCGGCGGGTTTGCTGCGGCGTGCGGCATGGCGGCGGCGATACTCGGCATGGAAAAGCTGCAGAGCAACGGCAATATCAATCCGCAAAACGCGATAGGCAAAACGGGTACGGTGTACTTGACCGTTCCCCCCGCCCGAAGCGGTTTCGGCAAGGTAAACATTTTGATCCAAGAGCGTTACGCCGAATACGAAGCGGTAACCGACAGCAACGAGCCTTTGCCCACGTCGTCCGAAATAAAAGTCATAGGTCATACGGGCGCAAACGTGCTTTTGGTGGAAAAATACAAAAAGCCGTCGATAACCGTGGAAAAAGACTGATCGTTATTATAACTGACGCACAAAAGATATACAATATAACAATATACAGTCAAAATACCTAAAAGGAGAAAAATATGCAACAACTCTTATCCCTTTCCGGCGGAATGGTAGGCGGTATCGTTGCGATAGTCATCGTAGTGGTATTGCTTGTCCTTCTGCTCATCATCATGCTCGCGACACGTTACAAAAAATGTCCGTCCGACAAGGTAATGGTCATTTACGGTAAAGTGGGCAAAGCCGCCGACGGCACTGCGCGTTCGGCAAAGTGTATACACGGCGGCGCGGCGTTTATAGTTCCGTTTATACAAGCTTACAGCTTTTTGGACTTGACGCCCATATCCATCCAAGTCGATCTTAAAAACGCGCTTTCGCGTCAGAACATCCGTATAGACGTTCCTTCGCGCTTCACGGTAGGCATATCCACAGAGCCTGGCGTTATGCAAAACGCAGCCGAACGCCTCCGCTCTCTCCCGCTCAACGAGATACAGCGGCTTGCGGAAGACATCATCTTCGGTCAGCTCCGTCTCATCATAGCCACCATGGACATAGAAGAGATCAACACCGACCGCGACAAATTTTTGGAAGCCGTTTCCATAAACGTCGAGGGCGAACTCAAAAAGATAGGTCTGCGCCTTATCAACGTCAACGTAACCGATATCAACGACGAGTCCGGCTACATCGACGCGCTCGGTAAAGAAGCTGCGGCAAAAGTCATAAACGACGCCAAAAAATCGGTCGCCGAAAAAGATCGCGACGGCTCGATCGGCGAAGCGAATGCAAAAATGGACGAACGCATTCAAGTTGCGTCCGCCAACTCCAAAGCCATCGAAGGCGAAAACAAATCTAAAGTTCTTATCAGTCAATCCAACGCGCGACTGCGCGAAGCGGAAGCGGAATCAAACCGCATAGCGCAATCGGCGGAATTTATCGCTCAAGCCAAAGCCAACGAGGACGCTTACAAAGCAGAACAGCAAGCGGAAACGGAACGTGCCAAGCGCGAACGCGCCACCCTCGAAGCGGACGTTCTCGTAAACGCCGAGATCCAAAAACAAAAAGCCGAGATCGAAGCGGAAGCGGAAGCGGAACGCATACGCAGAAGAGCGCAAGGCGAAGCGGACGCGGAATACGCCAAACGCGTTGCCGAAGCAAAAGGTCAGCTCGAAATACTGTCCAAACAAGCGGAAGGTTTCGGCAAGATAATCGCGGCTACGGGCGGCAAGAGCGACGACGCGGTAAAGATGCTCATCGCCGACAAGATCCAAGACCTTGTATCCATGCAAGTGGACGCTATAAAGAATCTCCGCATAGACAAAGTAACCGTTTGGGACAGCATGAAAGACGGCAAGCCCACTACGGCAAACTTCTTGTCGGGCATGCTCGGCTCCGTTCCCCCGCTCAACGAATTGTTCAAGATGAACGGCATGGAACTTCCCGACTATCTCGGCAAAGTAACGGACAACAGCTCTGCGTCAGAACCCGTAAAGACGGACAAAAAATCAAAGTCCAAACCTTCCGACAAATAACATCCAAACACAAAAAGCAGTCGCATAAGGGTATCTGTTATAGGGATTTCCTTGTGGGCAAAGAAATAGCGCACTATCTTCGCTTGCGAAGATAGTGCGCTATACTTTATAAAAGATTATAAAGATAATTTTTAATTTAACGTTTGTATTGTCTTGGCGTGATATTATGTCCAATCCGTCATTGCGAGCCGTAGGCGAAGCAATCCGGAAGTAAATGTTTGGAAAGAGCGGAATAGTCCGGATTGCCGCGGTCGCGTTGATCCCTCGCAATGACGAGTATTCAGCTAAATTACTGTTTATAGTAGTTTCATTATAGCATAACCGCACTACAAAAGCAAGAACTGAATATCATCCTTGCTTGAATCCCTATGAAATACACATTTAAACGACTGCTTTTTATTTTACATGCACGAATAAATGCCGAAAAACCGCACATAATACATGTGTAAAGCAATTATTTGCCAAGCCGAAGGCAAACGCTTTACGACCCACCTTCGTTTTATAGCGAAAAGAAAACTTCCCGCGAGCTATTCGAGGGATTTTTCTTTTACGTTTCGGACATTATCTCCTTGACCGATATCTTGTTCATGCGCCGCGTATAAAATAGCATAACAAGCGCATACGACAAGACAAACGCGGCTAAAGTCGCAAAAAATATGCCTACGTCAAACACGTAGTTTGGCATTTGCCCCACGTCATTAAACACAAGCTCCGTCATGAGTTTAAGCAGTCCGTACTGATAACCCGTGCCTATTCCGAACCCCAAAAGCGCAAACGGCATATACCCGCCGAATATGTACAAGGCGCATTCCTTGAGCGAATAACCGAACGCTTTCATGACAGAAACGTTCTTTTTGTTTGCGTTTACGAGCGCAGCCATCGCCATCAGCATGGAGACTGCCGCGAGCAACAGCCCTATGCCGAGTATGATCGCGCCCATCACCGCGCTGTCGAGATCGCGCATGGAAAATCCCATTTGCACCATTGCGGAAAAACAAAAGCACGAAAAAGCAACGAAAAACACTGTCGCCTTTTTGCTTTTGAGCGTTTTAAGGCAGAGCTCGAGAGCAAAAGACCTATCCTTTCCGCTATCTACATTTTTTACTTCGGTCGTAGCCGTAATGCCGCGCAGCAGATCGGTTATCGGTCTTTTAACGCAAAAGTACGCGTATCCGCATGCAAACGCCGTAAATACCGCGGCGGGAGCAAGAGTTAGCGACAGTAATACCGACGCGTGAAATGCTATCTCGGCTTGCGGCAAGCCGTCTATCGCCATTTCCCTATACACTGTCGGCATGACGGCGTATCCCGCCGCGCTGCCCAGCGCGCAGCCTATAAGAACGCTCAGACCGAACACCCAAAACCGCAAAGCTATTTCGCCGTCGGAATAGCCCATAGCTTTGAGTATGCCTATTTTTTTGGCGTTGCCGTCCACGTAAAGCTTAATGTAAAACACCAGCATGACCGCAACGATAACGCCGATAAATCCGCCCGCTATAGCGCATACCAAACGCGCCGTGGCGAGCTGTGCGTCGTATAACGCCCTCAATTCATCTGTAACGGCGTATTCTATGCCGCGCACATCTATATAGAAATTAATGAAGAACGTGCATACAAACACCGCGCAAGCGCTCACAAGCGATATGCCGACGAGCTTTACGCCGTCCTTTAAACCGATCATCATATTTTACCAGCCTATGTCGTATGCGTTTTTGGGCTGCGAGTTCAACGATATACCCACTATCTTTCCGCTGTTCATTTCGATGACTTTATCCGCCGTGTCAGCTATATTTTTATTGTGCGTAACGGCTATCATGGTAAACCCGCGTTCGCGCTTTAGCTTGATCAAATAGTCCAAAACGTTGCGCCCCGTAGCCTCGTCGAGCGCGCCCGTCGGCTCGTCCAAAAACAGCACGCGCGGCGATTTTGCGAGCGCGCGCGCTATACACACGCGCTGCTGCTCCCCGCCCGACAGCTCGGACGGCTTGCTCTTTAGCTTGTCGCCGAGACCGACCGCATCTACGATATCGCGAAAATTTTTGTTGCCCGCCAAATTAGCGCCTAGCTTGACGTTGTTCTCAACGCTCAAGTGCGACAACAGATAATACTGTTGAAACACAAAGCCCACTTTTTCGCGGCGGAATGCGGTCAGACCTTTGTCGGTCATTTTGGATATATCCGTCCCGTCGTACAGTATTTCGCCCGAGTCGGGACGCTCCAAGCCCGAAAGCACGCTCAGCAGCGTGGACTTGCCCGACCCCGACGCGCCGAGTATAACTACATATTCGCCGTCCGCTATGTCGAGCGATATATCCTTTAAGACTTCTGTCGCGCCGCTGGTGTATGTTTTGCGGATGTGATAAGCGGAAATCATATATACCTCGTTTTTACCGTGTTTTCTATCGCGCAAGCTTGTACGCAGTCGCAAACTACGCATAGGCTTATTTGCATTACTTTATCAAATCGAATGCATTGACCGCGCGCTTAAAATATATCACATCGGACGGGCTATGACAAGCGCACCGTGCCGATAATAAAAAATTTAATGTAATTTTAATTAGCGCGCATAACGACGCAAAATCGGCGCATACTGAATATGTAAGGCAATCGACTTCCGTATATCGGGGCGAGCGCTTTACACAGCAACCGCCGCCGATGCAATTACGGAAGAAATGCAAATACCTTACGGGCATTATCCGTTCTCATATCAGTGGCACAGAGAAACTTCTCCGATAATTCGGAGATTTTTCTTTAGCGCATTTTCATCACATATTTATATGATATAGCGGAAAAAATTATCGTTTATCGCGAATAATACTACGCGCTCTGCACAAAATAAACTTGTAAGGAGCAACACCCGCTTCCAACTATCGTAAACGCGATACGTTTCGTGGGTAAAGCACTTTACAGACGGTTCGCTTAAAGACTACAGCGAAAACGGAAAATTCCCACGATACTCGTATTGCGGGTTTTTTTCGTTTAGCGGAAATTTCCGTTCGGCAGTCCGTTGCCGTTTACACAAACTTAAGCTGCACGCTGTTGTTACCGCCCTCCAACGTGATCGTTTTTTCCGTCGATCCGATCTGCACGGGCGGCAGATCGTTGCCCTTTGTTATAACGCTGTACTCGCTTCTTATGCCGGCTATCTCGATATATGCGTCGAGATTGCCGCCTTTTACGAACAGCGACTCCACAGTGAATGTATTCAGTTCTATATCGGCGTTCGTGCCGCTCGCCGAGCATTTTCCGATCGATGCGCGATTCGCTTCCACGTTTAAATTGGTCGCGCGAAATGTCGCTTCGCCTATTTGCGAATCGTTTACCGTAACGTCCGCGTTCGTGCCGTCCGCCAACGCTTCGCCCAGCTCACATCCGTATATTTCGACGTCGAGATTGGTAGCGAACGCTTCTATAGACGTCGTAACGACGTCGGTCAAGCACACATTCGCATTTTGGGCTTTCAAGTAAATATCCCCCGTAATTTCCACGTTGTCGAGCGTCAGATCGACATTGGTCGAATCGATGCGCAACGAACCAAAGCGCATGTCTTTTACCGATATATCGCAGTTAACGCCTACGACCGAAACATCCGTCGCATGCGGAACGGTCAACACATATCTGTGATCGCCCCGACCGATATTGAAAAATCCCGTATCGAACGGCTGATATTTGTACTTTTCCACGATCTTAAGCGTGCCGTCATCGATAAGAACAAAAATATCACAACCCGCAGCCTCGTAGTAATCGAGTTTGAACGCATCTCCGCTCACTATATCAAGCGGGAACGAGGACATAGACACTTCCACCGACTTAACGTCGTCCGCGTTTTCCACGATGAACGACTTGGCGGTGTATTTTGAAATATCGAGACGCTTAAAATCCCAACCGAGCAAAGACATGCCTATTACGAACAACAGCAGTCCCGCCGAGACCAAAACAGCCGCGGCAATGCAAAGCTTAGTTTTTATCTTCATTTCCGTTCTCCTTCGCTACATTCGACGCGAGCATATCCGCTTGCTTGTTACCTAAAAACTTTACTGCAAAAGGCAATGCCGACAACAGCCCTATACCTATCATGACCGCTCCCATGCTCATATGCACCAAACCCGCGCCCGCGCTCTTTGCCGCGACGCCAAACGACACGATCACCGAATACGCGCCACCGCCTAAAAAAGCTACGGCAATGACAGCAAGCAAAACATACCCTATCGTCTTGAATATTCCGCCCGCAGTTTTGCCTATGCTCGAACGGCGTTTAACTGCATTGTCGCGCTTTTGCTTAACGTCCGCCGCCCGTCCGTCATACTTGTTTTCAACCGATATCGCCTTTTCCGCCGCGACGGTAGGCGCAACGCGCGCTTCGGCTTGTTTATCGCTGATGTCAAGCTCTTTTTTGCTCGCCGCCGTTCCGTCCGACATATCGCTCTTAGCTCCGACCTCCGCGTCGTATTCGGACAATATCTTAAACGCAACGTCCACGGGATTGCCGAATTCGTTTATTATCTGCGTCTCGTTTTTTCCGCGCTCTATATGGTCTTCAAAAAGCTCGGAATAGTACTCCATAACGCGCTTTATTTCTTCGGGCGGGAGACGGTATATACACTTTTTAAGCTCCGTTTCCCATTCGTACTTTGTCATATAAACCTCCTAATTGCCCTCGCGACGTATAAAATCGTAAATTCGCCGCAATTCTTCCAGATCGGCTACCGACTCGCGTATCTTGCGCTTGCCCGCCTCCGTAATCATGTAATATTTGCGCAGTCTGCCGTTATATTCCTTACTTCTTGTCGTAAGACAGCCCGTCGCTTCCAATCGCTTGAGTATTGGATATAGCGTGCTTTCGCTTATTTCCACATACGGCGAAATATCCGTCATTATCTTATAACCGTAGCTCTCTTCTTTTTTCAAAGACGCAAGAACGCACAGCTCCAACATGCCCTTTTTCAGTTGCGCATCCATGCCCGTCCTCCGCTGTCGTAATATTCCATGTTTGACCTCGCTTTATAAACAATACTATTGAATACATAATACTACGTTATGCATAGTATGTCAACAGAAAAACCGCGAATTCAAATATTTTAATCTTATTTTAATGTCGGAGCACATCTTCCCGATCATGCGATTGACAATGTACGAGCAACGGTATATACTGCATACGGAGGCGGATATGGATATACTTATCACGGGCGGAACGACGTTTGTAAGCAAGTGTATGGCGGAATACTTTGTCGCTCGCGGCGACAGCGTGTTTGTGTTAAACAGAAACACCAAGCCGCAACCTAATGGCGTAACGCTGATACAAGCGGACAGAAACGCGCTCGGCGGTGCGCTTAAAAACAAACGGTTCGACGCAGTGATAGACGTAAACGCCTACAACGCTTCTTATGTGAACGGACTTTTGGACGCGCTTGACGGGTTTGACCGCTACATACTTATCAGTTCGAGCGCGGTATATCCCGAAACGGCAAAGCAACCGTTTAAAGAAGATACGCCCGTCGGCGCAAACAAGTTTTGGGGAGCATACGGCTTGGGCAAGATACAAGCGGAACAAGCGCTTGCGGCGCGCGTTGCCGACGCGCACATCATTCGCCCGCCCTATATTTACGGCAAATACAACAACGTGTACAGAGAAGCGTTCGTGTTCGACTGTGCATTAGCAAACCGTCCGTTTTACGTACCCAACGACGGAAGCATGAAGCTGCAGTTTTTCGACGTGCGCGACTTGTGCCGCTTTGCGGACATTCTGCTATCGAGTTCGCCCGCACACCGTGTGTTCAATGTGGGCGGCGCGCCCGTATCAATACTTGATTTCGTCAAATACTGCTATTCGGCGGCGGGTAAAGATCTCGACGCAGTATACGTAACAAACTGCGCCGAGCAGCGCGATTACTTTCCGTTTTACGACTACGAATATGAACTCGACGTATCCGAAATGCGGTACCTCATGCCCGACATTACCCCGCTCGAACAAGGCTTTGCATATGCGTTTAAGCAATACGTAAAAGACCGCACATGCGTAAAAGCCAAAAATTACATCAAGTATATCGACGATAACTTGGCGCGACGCGCATAAATTTTTTGTTTTTGCACAACATAATAACGTAAAGCGACAAACGATACACGGATACATATTCAGTCCCGCTCGTGATACTCTATCGCTTTACGCCATTGTCGCACAACGACTGAACGAAATTTCCCGACGCTCATGCTCGGGAATTTTCATTTTAAGTTTTGGGACAAAATAATAAATTAAATTCGCGGACGCGAATAATAAACGGAAAACCGCGCATATTAAATATGTAAAGCAAATACGATCTGATTCGCAACAGCTTTACGAAAATACTTCGCCACAGTGCGAAAACGGAAAATTCCTTGACAGTTATTTATTACCGCCGAGGTTTTTTCTTTTGCTTTAAACTTTTGTAAGTCATTCTCCCGCCAACGCTAAATATATCATTTGTAAGTATCGTTTCTAAGCCCCGTGCCGATAAAAGGAACTTCAAAAAAATCTTTATAGTTTGCTCTTATGATGTAATCCATATAATTTCCTATCATTTTCGCGTACAAATAATATCCCATGCAATTCGGATGGTAGCCCATAGCAAATTTTTCGCGCATCGCTCGGTCATAAACGGGCGCATACTTTGCCATATCGATCAAATAGCAATAGACATACTTTTGCGCGACCGTCGCCGTTTCGGCGGATACGTACTCTACAAGCGCGTCGCGCTCGGCGTCAAACCCTTCCCGCATCATCGAAACAAGAAAAATGCGCGCGTCTTTTTGCAACGTTTTAAGTTTGTCTATTATCTTGCCTATCCAGCCCAAAAACGTATCTGGGTTTTTATAACCGTCGCCCGCATGCACGTCCGCAGCGCTGCCCGCGTTTCCGCCGTAAGTAAAAATATCGTTAGTACCCAAATCAATTATATACGCCTGGCACGGCTGCCAAAACCCGTTCGCGGCGGCATAGCTCGTGTAAAATTCCTTGGCGGTCATGCCGCCGCGCGAAAAGTTGCGAACTTCCGCCCCTATCATGCGCCCAAGAAAAGAACACCACGAATACTCGTACATATCATGATAATGCACATTGCCGTTTGTGTCGGTAGACTCGAACTCGCCCGACGACAGAGAATCTCCGATAACGCCGATATTGCGAAATATTGCGGCAAAACCGCAATCGTCTTTTAATTTTTGCAACGGTTTTTCCTTACCGTCGAATATAAACGGTCCAATATCCATTTTGCCCTCGCTGTCGAATTATTTTTCAAAATCATACCATACGCATCCGTAGATGTCAATCATATCCGCCGTCATTGACCTATAACATGATTTGTAAACATCGATAAATGCGAAAACGAACGTAATTATCGGTCTATCTTTAGACAAAACCATCTAAACGATACTCATATACGGACAATAGCTAAAAGTAAACGATATGCGTTTGCGCGAACTATCGTCGATAACCCGGCTTATGCTGCAAATTATCAGTATATATCTTTAAGATACGCGCGCAGACATGTATCAATATCAAATTCTATCCTTGCACAGACAAAGCGATAAAAGCTCAAACAAAACATATTTATATTATCGCTGTAAATTTACATAAGCGACACGCTTGCGCGCAATAGCGCAGATAACAAATGCCACACGCACACGCACGCTACAACAACTCAGTAATATTAAATCCTATATTTTATCACTCATCCTCTTTTGCGACGCGCAGATGCAAATGTTAGTTATCAGCTCATCTATAAAACGCTTTCTTATCAGATAGGCCATCCACGCGACACGCGCGCAAACAATTACCGATGACTCGGCTATGTCAATAATAATATTATTCGGCACATTGGTATTTGCTAGGCGCATGCGTATGCGCGGACATGCAATGCGGAGCTACATAAAAAAGGCAAAATAAAACTGCGTTTACAAAAACGCAGTTTAGATACACAATTATCAAGTGAAAGATTTCAGCAAATAAATCGATCGAGAATTTAATAGATCTGCTCTAATTGCAGATTCCTTAAAGGAGGTGATCCAGCCCCACGTTCTCGTAGGGCTACCTTGTTACGACTT
>CAJTTD010000012.1:18681-55554 GCA_910579205.1 uncultured Christensenella sp. | reverse complement strand
TAAATTGAAATTTATTTGTGTTTTAGAGCGTGCAATTTTATGTTTTCGACAAATCCGATATTCCTTTTTAGAATTTGAACATTAAACGGTTTTCCGTGCCCCGAAAAAATTTTGGTAGGCTGTAATGTAATAATCTTTTGCCACGACTGCAAAAATGCTACCTTATCTTCCGCCCAAATCGTTATGTTGTGTTTGCTTGGAAATCCGTTCATTGCCGCATCACCGCAAAACAGATAGCCATTATTCAAAAGCAACGAAATAGAATCAGAAGTATGTCCTGCTGTTTCTACGATTTTGCCGTTTAGCTCTTGTTCCAAATAAGCCCTATTGTCATTTGATATAATGATTAGCCTACTTTCATATTCGGCTTGTATAGGCGGAAATTTGTGCTGTCCCATCCCGAACAACTTCATCACATTGCAAAATGCAAGTGCAAGTTTACTTGTACAACCGCCGACAAAAGAGTTTTGCCCTTTGCGTAAAGTTTCAATCCCTTTATCGCTCATAATGACTTTCACTTCTTGATTATCGAACAAAAGCTGATTTATAAATCCGGCGTGGTCGTCGTGTGCGTGTGTCATAAAGCAATATTTAATTTGATTGATTTTAATATTATTTGCTTTCAGTTTCTTTTTGAAATTCCTATAACTATTTTCATAGCCTGTATCTATAATGACATATCCGTTATCAATTTGGTACGCCCAACAGTTTACAATTCTATTTCCGAAGTTCAAAACATCGGATTTTATTGTTTCATTATATTCGCTATCAATCATAGTATCCTTATGCTAAATTACTGTTTATCGTTCAGCCATTATATCATGAAAAATAAAAGAGCGCAACCGATTGATTGAATTTTGCGGGAAATATAAAACATATCTATATCTCACTAGGCTACGAGTAGCCTAGTTCGTTCACGAAAAAAAGTACAGAAAAGGTACAGCTTAACACTATGCCTAAATCTTTTTATTTGCGTCTTATTAAATTCCCTATGGGAATTACCGTAAAAGCGCGGGCTTTTTTGTGCGGCGGCATAAATGCGCGGCGGGCAAAGGCTTGATTTCGGCGCATTCCCATGGTATAATACTGTCAACTATGGCGAGCTTGCGTTCGCTAATGTAAAACACTCGTTTGGAGGCGTTATGACCGATCGACGTTTTTTGGATCTAATCGTGTATCAAATTTATCCGCGCAGCTTTTGCGACGGCAACGGCGACGGGATAGGCGATATAAAAGGCATAACAGAAAAACTCGACCACCTCTGTTCTCTCGGGATAAATGCGGTGTGGCTGTCGCCGTGCTACAAAAGTCCAAATTGCGATAACGGCTACGATATAAGCGACTACCGCGACATAATGGATGAGTTCGGCACTCTCGACGATTGGAAAACAATGCTGTCGGAAATGCATAAGCGGGGAATAAAGCTCATTATGGATTTTGTGGCAAACCACACGTCGAGCGAACACGAATGGTTCAAGCGCGCGCGCTCTTCGCGCAACGATAGGTATCACGACTATTATATTTGGCGGGACAAAATACCCAACGACTGGCGATCGGTGTTCGGCGGTTCTGCATGGGAATACAACGAGGCGACGGACGAGTACTATCTCCATTCCTTTGCCGTGGGGCAGCCCGATCTTAATTGGGAAAACCCCGCGGTGCGCAAAGAGATGGCGGACGTAATAGACTATTGGGTCGATCTCGGCGTAGACGGGTTTCGATGCGACGTTCTCGACTTTATAGCCAAAGACTTCGACAACGGACTTATGAACAACGGACCTATGTTCCACGAGTACGTGAGAGAACTGTTCGGGCGCGAAAAAGTAAAGCATATATTTACGGTGGGCGAGTGTTCCATGGGCGAGGACAAGATATCCGACATTTGCGGAGCGGATCGCGACGAACTTAAGTGTATATTCCAATTCGACCACTTTGCGCTCGGTAAGACGTTCGATAAGTTTGAGAAAGCGCCCTATTCCATAGACGATGTGCGCAATGTTTTGGTAAAGTGGCAAATGTTCACCGAAAGCCGCGATCTTTTGTATACGCTGTTCACCGACAATCACGACAATGCGCATTACATTTCGAGATTGGGCAACGACGGCGAATATCGATACGAATGCGCGACCATGTACGCCGCGATGTTTTACATGTTAAAAGGTATACCGTTCGTATATCAAGGTCAAGAGTACGGTTCGCCCGATCCGTATTACGGCGATATCGGCTCGTTCGACGACGTGGAGACTTTCAATTATTACAATGCAAATAAGGATAAGCACTCGCACGACGAACTTATGCGAATGATAAACTTCGGCAGTCGCGACAACGTTCGCAGACCCATGTGCTGGAACAACGGAAAGAATTTCGGATTCGGTTGGGGCGACAAAACATGGATACCGCTGCACTCGCGCGGCGCGGAAGTCAATCTCGAAAACGACGTAAAAAGCGACAGATCGGTATTTGCGTTTTATAAAGATATTTTTAAATTGCGCTCGGCGTCGCCTGTTGTACGCTACGGCGCGTTTAAAGACCTTACGGTAGGCGACGGATACTTCGCATACGCAAGGACGCTCGGCGACGAAGATGTACTTGTTGTGTGCAACTTCGGCGAGAGCAGAGTTATAAACGGACTGCCGCAATACGACTTTGTTTTGGGCAATCACGGCAAAGCGCGCAAGCCCGACGGCATGTATTCGCCGTATGAAACAGCGATTTTTGTTAAGCGCAAGTAGGCGGTAAGCATGCCGCGCGCAATTATAGCGACGGTCGGTACGAGGCGAATATTTTGTAAACATATACGGGAATTTGTGTCATAAGGCGGCAAGCGGCGATTATTATCCGTTTGCCGCCTTTAATCGTTTGACGAATCGTTTGTTTTAGGTTTATAATAGAAGCGAAAAAGCTTGCTCGCAAGAGCTTTTTCGCGACGTGTTTCAACATGCGGCTGATATTCGCATAGCGAATAAGGTTGCGATAGCAACTCAAACGAAGTTTTAAGCCGCGCAATGTTATAATAGAAGCGAAAAAGCTTGCTCGCAAGAGCTTTTTCGCGACGTATTTCAACACAACTGCGCGTTTACGAAAGTAAACGCGAGCGGCTTTAGCCGCAAGGCAAAAGCTTGCTTTTGGCGCAGTACAATGTGTTATAATAGAAGCCAAAAGCTTGCTTGCAAATGCAAATATGCGTCGAATTTAAACGTCAAACGCGCGGCGCGAGCCGTGATGATCAAAGTTGATAACAGTAATGAAAGAAAAGTTTCAAAAGATAGTCGAAAGCCGCATAGGAGTTAAGGCGGACAAGCTTTGCAACTCCTTGTGGTATCCTATCGCCGTAGGCGCGGTGTGTATATTTTGTCATTCGCTTAACATCCCGGTGATAGGCGCGTTGCTTTTGACCGTGCTTTTGGTCCCCGCACTGCTGTTCTGCAAAAATTCATACGTACTTGCGCCCATAATGGCTATGAGCGGGTTTGTGCTGTCCGCAGAAACAAAGCCCAATACGGGGTATTTTAATTCGCCGCTCAAGATAGTAGGTCTGTGCTTTGCGCTCGCGTTCATACTGACGGCGCTCGTGTTCAATATTATTTATTACGGAAGATGGAAAGCGATATTCAAGCGCGCGTATCTTACGGTGTCCATAGCTATCGTAACGGGCGTACTGCTCGCGAGCGGATTAGGCTCGCCTTGGATGTCGTGGTCGGGCGTGGGGATGTCGATGGCGATAGCCGTGGCAATGTTTTTGCCGTATGTTTTTCTCCTTAATTGCGGCGTTTACCAAGGACGAAAGACGGTCGAGTATTTTGCGTGGACGATGATATCCGCTGCGGTAGTTATATTTGCCGCGGTGTTCAAGCAGTACGCTCTAAACGGTTTCGACATGAGCGATCCCAAAAGCTTTTTGCAGTTCGGTTACGCCATTTCCAACAGCGCAGCCGCGATAGTGCTGTTGGCTGTGCCGCTCACTTTTTACATGATACACGTGTACGACCGCGGCTATTTGTTTTTTATCGCGCTCGCCGTGGAGCTATTGACCATACTGTTTACTTTTTCCCGCGCGTCGCTGGTGGTGGCTGTTCCGGGTACGGCTATAGTTTCTGTCGCGATGTGCTTTAAAAAGAAAAACGGGAGATTGGGCTACTATATAGCGTTCGGCGTGTCGTGCGCGCTCGCGCTCGCGCTCATGATAGTGTTTCGCGAAAAGATATTCGGCGCGATAAAATCTTTTTTCAACGGAATGGGCTCGGGGAGCGGACGCATACAGCTGTGGAAGGAAGGCTTTGAGGAGTGGCGTTCTTACCCCGTGTTCGGCGTGGGCATATGGTATTTGCCGCAAGTAAATATAGGACACCACTATCATTCGTACCACTGCACGCCCATAACGTTTTTATACTGTACGGGTGCAGTCGGGCTTTTGGGCTATCTTTACCACAGATACAGAACGGTGCGGCTTGTGTTCGGTGCAAGGCTCACCACAGAGCGCATATTCGTTGCGCTTACCGTATTGGCGCTTATATGCAACTCTCTGCTCGATATTTACATGACCGAGCCGTTGCATTTGGTTTATTACTCTATACTGCTCGCATTGGCGGAAAGCGACGTGCGCGCAGTTAAAGCGGCAGACAAGGAAAAAGAAACGGCTGTAGCGGAAGAACAACCGTCGGACGTATCCGATGCGCCGCCGCTTGAAATTCAACAAGACCGAACGGTCGTTTAGGAGAGATCATGTTTTACTTTTTGGCAACTGCTATACCCAAGATAGTTATCGACGTTTTCGATAAGATAAACTGGGCGGTAGTAACTGTAGCGGGCGCGTGCATGCTTTTGCCCATGATATATTGGGTGCTTATGATATTTCCGCAAAAGCGTTATCCCGACGCCAAGATCAACCACAAATACGTGGTGGTGGCGTGCGCGAGAAACGAACGCAACGTTATAGCGCACCTTATAGATTCGATACGCGCTCAAGACTATCCGCGCGAGCTTTTGGATATACTCGTGGTCGCGCACAACTGTTCGGACGATACGGCGCAAGTGGCGCGCGATGCGGGCGCGGATATAGTATTGGAACTCAACGATCCCGACCGCAAGCGCGGACGCAAGGGTTACGCGCTGCAGCTTGCGTTTAAAGAGATACTCGACAACCATCCCGAGTACGAAGGGATAATGGTCATGGACGCGGACAACTTGATGAATACGCATTTCGTCAAGGAAATGAACAAGGCGTTCGACGCGGGAGTGGAAGTAGGCACGGGCTACCGCAACTCCAAAAACTATGACGACAACTGCGTGGCTGGGGCTAACGGCATGACGTTTTTGCGCGACTGCCGAGCAAACGGACACGGACGAACGCTCATGCATTCCACTGTTCCGCTCGCGGGCACGGGCTTTTTTATCCGCCGCGAGACCGCACTCGATATGGGCGGCTGGAACGCGTTCAACCTCGTAGAAGATTTTGAATACACGCTGCAACTGCTCGATAAAAAACACCGCGTGCAATACGTCTCGCGCGCGGAGTTCTTTGACGAACAGCCGCACGGGCTTAAGTATTCGCTTGTAAGACAAACGCGTCTCGGCAAGGGCGTGTTCCAGCTCTTGTTCCGCTACGGACCGAAAATGCTGTTCAGATTTTTCACACGCTTTTGGCTCGGATACATAGATATGTTCTTGTACCTCTTGTATCCGCTCGTGGCGCTTCTCGCTACGTTTTGGTTTCCGTTCTATTATATATTAAAGGGCGTGCTCGCGTTCGTCGATCCCGTAGGGTACGGGATAGCGATAGCCACGGCAAGCGGCGGGTACATGACGCTGTTTACGAGCGGAAATTTGGGCATGGGCTTATATTGGGTTTTCCACGACGTACTGTTGCAGATAGTAGTTTACGTAATAGGTACGCTCACCTTGCAAAACATGGTGCTGTTGCGCATAGAATACGAGCGCGTCAATTATACGAAATGGTATCGCGTGGTAACCATGCTCATCTTATATCCGTGGTATAATCTCCTCGTCGCGGTGGCTTTGGCTATCGGCATACTGACGCCGCGGCTCACATGGCGGCCTACGATACACGATCGCGCCATGTCGCTCGAACAGATAATAGGCAAGCCGACAGTCGCCGTAAACGCCGTGTGCGCCCCGTCGGACGGAGAAAACGCGGCGGACGACAAGGCGGAACTCGCCGACGCAAACATTGAAAGTTGATAGATCGAATATAAAAGCGTACCGCTCGGGCATCGATAGCTCGGGCGGTTTTTTGCATTAATGTACGCGCATCGTGTGCGAATGCCGACACAAAACCGCACTACTGTTGCCGTAGCGGGCGGTTTGCGGCGGCATATGCGCGAGTATAGGCGGTCAAAACGCAAAAATTCCTCAAAAAGGTTGCAAAAGATAGGTAATTGTGGTAAACTAATAAGGCTACGCGTTCATGCGCGTACAGCATAAAAGACAAAATTTCGAGGTGCATATGGGCAAGACGGAAGAACCCGCGGTGCTTTTCGGTAAATCCAAGTGGATATGGGCGGAGGATGCCACCAAGCTCGATTCCAATGTGATCATGCGGCGCGTGGTATCGTTCGGCACGGAAAAGCCGCCCGCTCGCGCTTTTTGCCGCGCCGCTTGCGACACTCATTACTATTTATATGTCAACGGCAATGCCGCGGTATGGCAAGGCGGATTCAACCGCGACGCCAAGCATGCGTATTATGACGAGTTCGACATCGCCAAGTTTTTGGTGAAGGGCGATAACGTGATCGTCTGTTTTTGCAGATATTTCGGCAACGACGGGCGCGACCTCGTTACGGGCGAGCATGCCGGGTTTATATTCGAGTGCAACGACCTCGGTATATACAGCGACGAGTCGTTCAGCGTGTACGAAAATCCCGCGTACAAAAAGCCGCGTTCGTCCAACTGCTGCTATGCGGGCTGGGGAATAAACTACGACGCGTCTTACGAAGGTCAGATACAAAACGTATTGGACGCTTCGTTCAATTCGACGCTGTTCAGACCCGCGACTATCGTGGGCGACTATCCCGACTCCGCGTTCGGCGCGCTGCTGCCCCGACCGCTGCCGCTCGAGAGATTTTCCGCGCAGCCCGTGATATCCAAATATAAAAAAGCTACCGACCAATTTAACGGCGACACGTATACTATTACATTGCCGCGCGAAATGCGCGTTACGCCTTACATGGAAGTAACGGGCAACGGAACGGAAAAGATAACTATAACGACCGATAGGACGGAATGTCAAGGCTGTTTCGGCGACGAGGCGAGCATATACCACGCTCATGCGGTCGAGTACATGACAAAACCCACTATCAATATATTCGAAGCGCTTGTTCCCATGACGGGACAGACGCTCATATTTTCCATGCCGCACACCGTAAAAGTGCTTAAGCTCGGTTATCGCGAGATAGGTTATAACGCCGACCGCACCGTGGAGCTTGGTACGGACAGCGACAGGCTGGACGCATTGTTCGGTAAGGCGCTCAACACGATGTATTGCAGCATGGGTTCTACGCTCATGGATACGCCCGAACGCGACCGCACGATGTGGTTGGGCGACGCGTCCATAGCCGCGCGCGCGCTGTATCTTTCGTACAACGACGCTGCGCCGCTCGTAAAAAAAGTTATAGACGACGTTATCGACTATGCGGACGACGGTGTGCTTTATTCGTGTGTGCCCGGCAATCTTGCCGTGGATATACCGTCGCACGGTCTGATCGCGCTCGGCGAGTACGGACTTTTTGCGCAGTATCGCAATTTTGTGGGCGGGCTTGAGCTGTTCGAAACGCAATACGAGCGGCTTTGCGATTATCTCATGCTGTGGGAGATGACCGAACACGGAGTTGCGCTTCGCGACGGCAACAGACGTTGGTACGACAATCTGTACAATATAGACGAGCCGCTCATAGAAAACGCGCTCTATTATTCTGCTTGCGCGTTCCTTAAAAATATAGGCAACGAGATAGGCGAACACGAGTACGACGAAACGTTCGACGACCGCATGAGCAATATAGCCGATTTTATAGAAAGCACATGGGACGGGCTTGGCTATACCACGCGCGAAGACAGATACGACGACCGCGCCAACGCGTGGATCGCGCTTGCGGGGCTTGTTCCGACCGACAGATACGATGCGGTGCTCAGACTGTTGACCGCCGTTCACGGCGCGTCGCCGTATATGGAATGGGCGGTGCTCGAGGCTATGTGCAAGCTCGGTCGAAGAGATCTTGCAAGGCGCAGATTCGAGTCGCGGTACGTGCTTTTTGCCGACGGCGAAAACACCGCGCTCGGCGAGGATTTCGGCGGGTTCGGCACAAACTGCCAGAGCTACCAGTCGGCGGTCATTTTCGAAATAATACAAATGTTCGGCGGTATAGACGTCAGAGAAGGGGCTAACAACATAACGATAACGCCCGACTTTGCCGCGATGACCGATTTCGATTGCGAATTGGAGCTTGCTACTGGAAAACTCGGAGTGAGATATAAATATTCTCCGTCGCGTATCGACATAATAATAGATAACAAGACAAGTGCAAAGGTAACGCTCGACGTTATTCCCGAACGGATAGGAAGGACTGTCGAACGCCGCACCATAACGCTCAATAACGGCAAAAACAAGTTCAGCATTTAATGCGACTGTTCTTTGCCGAGGATAAAACATGAAACAAAAAATACTCCTGACTTATTTGGAATCGGGGTTCGGACACATCACGTCCATGGAGAGCATATACGACGCTCTCAACGCTCGGTATTCCGATAAGTACGATATAGTCAAATGCAACCTCTTGCGAGAAGACGGAAACAAGAATCTTTTGCGATTGGAAAAATTCTTGATCTCGCAAGTGGAAAACACAAACAAGATACCGCTTTTCGGAAAGTTTATTTTCTGGTTTATAGGTCTGCTCGGCAATCACCACATCATGCGGTTTTTTCACCGTCAAATGGTGCCCAAGTCTTTCTATGCGGGGCTTGACGCGTTAAAACGCAGACAGCCCGACGTGATAGTTACTAACCACTATTTTACCGATCTTTTGGCGGTGGAGTACAAGCGGCGTATCGCGCCCGACGTTGTGATAATCAATTATAACCCCGACAATACCATGCACGCGTTTTGGGACAGACGCGACGGTATTTTCGTTGTCAATAACAAATATGCGCTCGAAAAGGCGTTGAAGTATAAGTTCAAAGAGTCCAACCTGCGGCTCGTTACGCCGTGCGTACGCAAAGCTATCGCCGAAAACGTGCTAACGCGCGCCGAGCTACGGCAAAAGCACGATCTGCCGCAAGATAAGTTTACCGTGGTGGTAGCCGACGGCGGGTACATGTACGGCCGCGGACCCAAGTTTGCGCGGGCGCTCATAAAAAAGGGCTTGCCTATCACGCTTTGCATAATCGCGGGCAAAAACAAAAAAAGATACGACGAGTTCAAAGCCATAGCCGACGGACGTTCGCGACTTAAGGTGGCGGACGGCATGACGTTAAAGGTATATGAATTCATGACCGACGCGTACGAGTTGTACGGCGCGGCGGATCTGTTTTTGACAAAGGGCGGACCTAATGCCGTTCTCGACAGTGTTTATATGCGCACGCCCGTGATGATAGATTATTGCCCGCATCTGATAGAAGAGATGACGGCTAAGTTTTTCGTTAAAATGCACGGCTGCGGAGAATGTGCGTTTACAAAGCGCAAAGCGTTAAAGCGCATAACGGCGCTGAGCAAAGATCCCGCCAAGCTCGACAAGTACCGCGACAATATAGAAAAGCTCATAGCCGAGGGCAACGGCGCCGATCTAATCGCCGATATAATAGACGAGGAATATACTCGAGCGCATGCGGGCAACAAGCTCGCCGACGATGACGGCGGTAACGGCGGCGACGGTAGCGCGGGTTTGTCGGGCGAAAACTCGGCAGATAAAGGCGACCGCGATGACGGCGACAATGTTGCGGCTTACGCTAATATCGTTATAGACGGCGGATCGGACGGCGAACGCGAAAAAGCGGACGACGGCGTAGCGCGGGTCGTGTAGAGATATGAATACAAAAGCGTACTTAAAGCTGTTGGAGTATTCGCTGAAAGAGGGCGATATACCGCAAGACCTTTACGACTCGACGATAGCGGAAATACAAAAAGACGGCAAAATGACCAAGCGCGTTTATTCGTACTATATAAACGAATTGGAAAAGCGCAGACTGTTCTATGCCGACGGCACTCCGTTCAACCCGGAAAACAGCGCCAAGACGGATGGCACTTATATTTATAAGCACACGAAAAATCCGTTTTGGTACATAGGTCATGCTTTTTTCAGTACGATCTTTAAGTTTTTGGGCTGGATAGGCGGCGGAATAGGATACGGTATATGGCGCGTCAAAGATGCCAAAAAGTTCAAAAAGCTGGGCGCGTGCATAACGTTATCCAATCACGTCGGGTATCTTGACGCATTGATAACGCGCCGAGCGCTCGGCTGCAGAAAACAGTACATAATAGCCGCGCCGCACAACTGCAAGCCTACCGTCGGCGGAGCGGTGTTGCGTTCGGCAACGGTACTTCCGCTCCCCATATCGTTTGCGGGCGCGCGCCCGTTCAACGAAATGCTCGAGTACGTGGCAAAGCGCAAGGCGGCTATACATTTTTACGCCGAGCAAAGCCTATGGCTTCATTACCGCAAGCCGCGCCCGTATAAAGAAGGCGCGTTCATATACGCGGATAGGCTCGACATTCCCGTCGTGCCCATGCTGTACTGCTTCCGCGATCCAAAGGGGCTCCGCAAGCTTTTCGGCATGCCCAAAGTAGTAGTGCGCATAGCCGATCCGCTGTACGTGGACCGTTCGCTCGCACCCGCTAAAAGAAAGAAAGATCTGTGCGACAGAGCGTATGCCGCCGCCGTTGCGCTGTACGAAGATTTTTACGGCGTGCCGATGAAATACATCGAAAACGACGAGCCGACCGATGTAATTGCGGACGATAATAATTGCGCGACGCCGGGCGGCACGAACGACTGCGCCGCAAAAGATGTAAGTACGGATACGCAAATCGTCGGCGACGGTGCGGAATTGCAAACGCCGCCGCAAGAAACCGAAATTATCCGTAACGAATAACGCTTGATAAATTCGACAAGTTGTTGTATAATAACGGTAACAGCGAGCGTTTTCGCTCGCTCTGCGACAATATAAATACCAAAGAGATGGTCAAGATGGCGAAAACAATAGCGATTGCAAATCAAAAGGGCGGCGTAGGAAAAACAACTACGTGTATAAATCTCGCGGCGTACTTTGCGGCGTTCGGTAAGCGCGTGCTTATTATAGACAACGATCCGCAAGGCAACGCGTCGAGCGGTCTGGGCATAGAAAAGTACAAGGTGAAAAACTCCGTGTACAGCATGTTCATGGGCGATTGCACGGCTAAGGAAGCCATACTCCCGACATGCGTGGACGGTCTGGATATAATACCGTCTACTGTCGATCTTTCGGGCGCGGAAGTGGAGCTTGTGGACTTGGACAAGCGCGAGAGCGCGCTCAAGCGCGTGATAGAGCCTATAAAGGGCGATTACGACTACATATTCATCGACTGCCCGCCGTTTATGGGGCTGTTGACGTTGAATGCGCTCACCGCCGCCGATTCCATACTCATACCCATGCAAGGCGAGTACTTTGCGCTCGAGGGTCTTACGCAGCTGATGAACACGATAAAGCTTGCCAAGCGTATTTTAAATACCAAGCTCGAGATAGAGGGAGTGGTCGTTACAATGTTCAATTCGCGCACCAACCTCGTCAACTCGGTCGCAGAGGAAATAACCCACTATTTCGGCAAAAAAGCGTTTTCCACCCGTATACCGCGCAGCGTGCGATTGGCGGAAGCGCCGTCGTTCGGCATGCCGATATCGCAGTTCGATCCCACTTCGGCGGGCGGTATAGCGTACAAGAACCTCGCAGAAGAAATGCTCAATCGCAACCGCGACACGTATACGCCCATAAAAAATCTGTCTGCGCTCAAGAAAAAGATCCAATGACCGTATAACAAAAGATCCGTCGATATTGCTCGGCGGATCTTTTTTGTATATTTATCGCATAGATATCAGCGGTTTTCCAATCTGTCTTTATCGGTTATTTTTCGCACCACGCGACAAGGATTGCCCACTGCCAAAGAGTTGTCGGGTATGTCGCGCGTAACTACAGAACCCGCGCCTATAACGCACCCGCTTCCTATTTTTACGCCGCCTATAACGGTTACGTTCCCCGCTATCCAGCAGTTGTCGCCTATCTCTATCGGCTTTGCGTATTCGGCGGTATACGGCGTGCCGTCGGGTTTGAACTTGCAGTTGCGTTCTTCGTAAACCAACGGATGAACGGGAGTGAACAAACTGCAGTTAGGACCTATAAATACGTTGTCGCCTATCTTGACGGCGGCACAGTCCAAAACGGTAAAGTTGAAATTGGCGTAAAAATTTTCGCCTATATAAATATTGTCGCCGTAATCGAAAAACACAGGTCCTTGCAGATAACCGTTGCGCCCCATGTGCGGCAAGAGGTCTTTGAGTATATCTTTGCGCTTTGCCGTTTCAGTTTCCGCGCTGCGGCTGTACGCCTCGCAAAGCGCATGGCATATCTCGCGCCTTTTTACAAGCTCTTTATCGGACGAGTCGTAAAGCTCGCCCCGCAGCATTTTCTCTTTTTCCGTCATGAGTTCTCCTTTTAACTGTCAAACTTAGTGCCTTGATTATATCAAGTATATAAATGTTTCGCAAGCGAATTAATGCTGCGACGGCAATTAAAGACAATATGCGCGGGTGCGTTTGAGTAAACGTGGAAAAATCGCTTGACGGGCGAGGGATAGAGAATTATAATAAAAATTATGGATTTTTCCGAAAGCGACAATTTTAACGCGCCCGAGATAGCGGAAGAGACGGAGCATTTGCAAAATGTTCTCGGCTGTATGCGCGAGCAGATAGAGCTGCTCGAAAACGACGGGTTCGCTTACAGAGTAGTCGATATTTACGACGAGAACGATGTGGAGGAATACCGCACAGATAAGTTCCGCCACGACGAACGCATGTACGAAGCGAAGATACTTAAAAACGCGTTGTCTACGCCCTATTTTTCGCGCATGCTGCTTAAAGCGCAGTCTAAAAGCGAGCGGGAGGACGCGCCGTCCATGACGCGAGCGCGGTCGCTTGCCGACGACTATGTGGAGGCGGGGGACGTAATAGACATATACGTCGGCGCAAACGTTATATTCTACAAAGACAAGATAATAGTGTATTCGCACAACTCGCCGCTCGGCAACCGCGTATACGACCGCTTTGAAAACGGCGTCATCGAATACGGCGGGTATGTGTACAAAGTCATATTCAGACGCAAGTTCGATATTCGCGACGGCAAGCTTTTGGCGGTGTTCCAAGACTATTCCGCGGAGAGCGGCGGCGTGGTGTACGATAAGTTTTTGGCGCACATGCTCAAGGTCAAGCGCGGCGACAAGCGACTGACCGATATTATACCCACAATACAAGCCAACCAAAACGAAATAATCACGCGCCCCGCCGACGAAAATTGCATAGTGGACGGCTGCGCCGGTTGCGGCAAGACGATGATACTTTTGCAGCGGTTGGAATACTTGAACTTCAACAAAAAACTCGATCTGGAAAAAGCAGTGGTCATATCGCCGAGCGAGCGGTATATAGAACATATCCAGCCCGTCGTGGACGATCTCATGATCAACGCCGCGCGGCGCATGACGCTCGCCGACCTTTACAAGGAGCTTATACTGTCTATGCGCGGGATACAGAGCGGCGCGAGAAAAACGCTGTCCGCTCAAACGACGGGCGACGAGCGCTTGCCCGACGCGACGCTGCGCATTTGTTACGGCGACGACGTCAAGCGCAAACTCGTTACGGCGCTCGCGCCCGTAAAACAAAGCTATGCGGAGCGACTTTCCGTGTACCGTACGGAGCTTGCCGCATACGAAAACGAAGTATCGGTAATGGGTCAGGCGTTTGTCGTATCCGCAAAACCGCGCGCGCCCGTAGTGTCGGTGGACTTGAAAAAGTTTAAATTCATTCCCGATCTCGGCAGCGCGCTTACCAAGTGCAAGCTGTATCTGTTGCTCACGGCGTACTGCTACGTTTTGGGCAAGCCGTCGTTTGACGGCGCGCTTTTCATAGACGAAGGGCAAGACTACTTTTTTAACGAGTACAAGCTCTTGGCGCAATGCACAAAAGCGACCGTCAACATATACGGCGACGAAAATCAACAAGTCAAAAAAACGATAGGCATAGGCGACTTTTCAAAGCTCGCTTCTCTTTGGGATATCGAGCGGTATGCGCTCAACGAAAATTACCGTAACGCGCAAGAGATAACAGCGTATGTGAACGATACGCTCGGCATGAACGTTACGTCGCTCGGGCTGGACGGCGGCACGGTAAAAAAGATAGGGCGCGGCGAGCTCGAACGCGCTTTCCCGCGCGTAGGCGACGACCGCGTCGCTGTGATATATTCGCCCGACGATACAGAGACGGGCGAGTATCTAAAAAGCTTTGTTCCCGCCGAAATGCTGTATACGGTGGTGCAAAGCAAGGGCATGGAATACGAACGCGTTTACGCATGCGGCAATTTGAGCGACAGAGAAAAGTATGTGGCGTATACGCGCGCGCTCGACACGCTTTACATTTGCGACGATGCGCGTTGATGTTTTTAACTCCGCTCGCCTTAAATATTTGCATTGCGCGAGCGAAAGTGATATAATACAAGTGGGTTTGCTTGCTTGCAAGTGCAAATCCGCGACGTATTTCAACACGACTGCGTGTTTACGGTAGGAAACACGGGCGGCATTAGCCGCTTGACGCAGTTCAACGTTATAATACAAGCGTGAAATACGCAGATTGCGCGTTCTAAAAAACTATGCTGTTATATCGAACGGCGCAAACACCGTACTGTATAAACCGATAGCGCGCTCGAACAGCGTTGTGTGCTACTCGGACAATGACAAAGGAGACATATCGTGATACATGAAGAATGCGGGGTAATGGGCGCATACGACTTTGACGGCGGCGACGTTGCCGTCGATCTTTACCACGGGCTTTACACACTGCAGCACCGCGGTCAAGAAAGCTGCGGCATAGTTACCAACAGCTACGTCAAATTGCACACCGTCAAGGGCAAGGGGCTTGTGAACGAAGTATTCACCAAGGATAATTTGCCCACTCTTAAAGGCAATATCGGCGTGGGGCATGTTCTGTACGGATATACGGGAGAAGAGAACGACGGCGTACAGCCTATAGTGTCGCGCTACTGCAAAGGCTCTATGACTATCGCCATGAACGGCACCATAACCAATTACGTCGAGCTTCGCTCCGAGCTGGAGAGCCGCGGCGCGATATTCCAATCATCGAGCCATGCCGAGATGGTCATGAACATGATAGCCGTGGCGCGGACGCAGACGCACAGCGCGGAGGACGCGGTGCTCGTAACAGTAAAAAAACTTAAGGGCGCGTTTTCGATGGTGGTCATGAGTCCCAAAAAGCTCATAGCCGTGCGCGATCCGTACGGGTTTAAACCGCTCTCCATAGGCAAGCGCGGCAACGCGTATTTCTTCGCTTCGGAGACTGCGGCGTTCGACGTGATACGCGCGCAGACGTTGTGCGACGTAAAGCCGGGCGAACTGATAAAGATAGACGAAAACGGCGTTACTCACTATACCGACGGCGTGGGCAAGGTGAAGCCCGCGCAGTGCATATTCGAATACGTGTACTTTGCCCGTCCCGATTCTTACATAGACGGCAAAAGCGTGTACGAGGCGAGGATAGACATAGGCAAGGAGCTGTACAAAGCCGCACCCGCCGACGCCGACATAGTTATAGGCGTGCCGAGTTCGGGCTTGCATTTCGCGCTCGGGTATTCGTACGCGAGCGGCATACGTTACGTGGACGGACTGATGAAAAATTCATACGTCGGAAGAACGTTCATAAAAGGCACGGACGAAATAAGACGGGAAGCGGTATCCATAAAGCTTAACGCACTGCGCGGCGCTATAGACGGTAAGAGCGTCGTGCTCGTAGACGACTCCATAGTGCGCGGCACTACGAGCGCCAACCTTATCCGTTTGGTAAAAGACGCGGGAGCGAAAGCGGTGCATATGCGCATAGCGTCGCCGCCATTTGTGTATTCTTGTCCGTACGGTTCGGATATACCCGACCGTCGGCATTTGGCTGCAGTGCGCATGACGCTCGACGAGATCTGCAAGTCCATAGGCGCCGATTCGCTCGGATATCTTCCCATAGACGCGTTTTGCCGCGTAGGACTGTGCGACAGATATTGCGACGCGTGCTTTACGGGCAATTATCCCGACGCGGAGAACAAGTAATGACAGAAGGTCAAGCGGACGCCAAAGACGATCGCAAGGCGGAGGGCGGCGCGCGCGAAAAGTTCCGTCAAACTCTTGTCGAGCGGGCGCGGTATATAACGAGCGTTTGCAACGACGTTTATACGGTCAAGTATTGGCAGTTGTTTTTGAATTTTTTTGCGGGCATGTGCGCGGTGGCGCTTCTCGTAACGTCCATGTTCGTACACGGCGCGGCGGGAACGGCAATGATAACGATAGCCGTGTTTATAGTCGTGGGCGTGGCTGCGGCAAATTACGTCGGGCGAAAAATAAAGCCTATGAGTTTTATGCAGTATATTTGCGTCGATAAGGGCAAGCGTTACTGTTTCCAAATAATCTCGAAGACGGAGTTTATATATTCGGACGGGGAAAAGACCGTAGAATGCAGACAGGATGGTTACGGCGAACGCGACGGAGTGAGATATCCGCAGTACCGCTACGACTTTTTTGCGGACATGGACGCCGAAGTGCGCATAGGAAAAGCCGATAAGGAAGTTTACAAGGGCACTATCGAACACGACGGGAAAAAACTCAAGTGCAAGATAGTTTTTAAAAACGGCGTGGCGTTTGTGGGCAAGGTAGACGGCGCGCGCATTAAATACTTTGACGTCAACGACAAAAAAGAAAAATTCGCCGTGCCTGCCGCGCTCAAAAAAGCGGTCAAAGCTTGCGGATCGGATATACCCAAGCTGCCCGGCATAGAGATACGCGACGGAAAAATTCAATAGCCATTAATTTAGATAAAAACGTCAAATAAAAAACCGCGAAAGCGGTTTTTTCGTTTTAATGTTGAACGCGGTATTTAGTGTCAAACTATATATCTGTCCAGCCGACCAGTTTGCTTTAAAAATGACAGCATTGTGTCCGCTGCAAACACGTCGGGCGCAAGCGCCAAACAAATGCCGAGATCGGCGCGGTCCACGAGCGACTTGAGACCGTATCCGTCGTCGGGATACAGCCGTTTGAATATAGGCCATGCGGCGGTCTGTCTGCGCTTGACCGCGGCGAGCAAACGCTGCTGTTCGCATTTGAATTCGGAACGTCTGTATTCGCACAACCGCATTTTTATGGGCGGGTAGATGGGCGATACATGCACGCAAGCGCGCCTTACGTCGGCGCGGAAATACTCGCACAAGCTGTCGATGCGCTTGTTGTTGTCGGGCGGAAACTCCGCGCGCCCGTCGCCAAGGCTCTTTATGTAATAATCGGCTACGAACGCGGAAAGAAGCATTTCCGTTTCGCCGCGCATGCCGAGCGGACGCTCTTCCGCAGAGCAAAGCATGCGCAGCGCTTCCGCCATTTGAGCCGCGCCAGAACAGTGCAAAAGCGTCGGATATTTTTCCACCGTCTTTGCCGCTTGCATGCCCGCTTCCGTCAGTATTTCCGCCGCGCGTGTTCTGTTTTTTTCGGCAGCTTTAAGCTTATCGGTCATGCTGTCTATCATCGCGCCTATTTCCGCCGCGGGCGCGGTATTTATGGCTTCGCCGCGCATGTACATGCCAAAGGTCAAGTCGTAAGCGCAAAGGTCGAGAGCTACGAGTTCGCCGTAAATCGACGCGAGATTGGAGTGTGCTTCGCTCGGGTCGAACACCGCGGCAAAAACGCGACAGCCCGTTTTCATCACGGCGAATTTGCCGTCTTCCGCGCGGAACATGTCCGACCCTACGGCGGCAAACGCGTGCGTGGGAACGAGAATCGTTTTGGGACAGCCGAGCTTGCGCGCGCACGAAAATTCGCGCTCGCCGCCGCGCGCTATAACTGCGTCCGCATCCTCGTCGCGTTCGGTAAGGCGGTAGCCCAGCCGCAACAGTTTGTCCGTGCAGTCGTAGCCAATAACTTTTACCGTGCTGCCTTGCGGTAGTGCGGCGGCTATCGCTTCTTCAACGGATGAGCAGTATAGTATGTCGGTTTTTTCGGTATGAGTATTGTTGTCTTTGCCGTTGTTTGCGGCATATTTTGACAGTGTATCGTTATCCATACACATGAGTATATAAAATTATGCCTATCGAATTTTGTATAAATACACTGTTCGACCGTGTTTTTTTGTCGCAAGCGCGCGCATGGCGCGGCAAATACGCGCGTTTAAATTTTAATCAAATTCTAATGATTTTAATATTGTTTACTAATAACGACGATGTTATAATATATATGCGGTATAACTCATGGAACAAGTAAGATGTACCAACTGCGGCAGCGCCGCTGTCATACCCGAATCGGGAGAGTTCTGCAAGTGCGAATCGTGCGGCAGTACTTTTTGCGTTTCGCGCGCGATAGAGTTTTCCAAAGTAACGCTCGATCATACGCAGGATATTCGCGCTTGGCGCGAGTATTTGGCAAAGCAGATAAAACTTCAGCAAGACAGCGTTAAGGCGCGCAATTACGGCGGCGTCAAACTGTTCGCGCAAAAGATACTGTCGGTATTGCCCGACGATTTTTGCGCGCGGTATTATGTTGCGCTTGCGGAACGGTACGACGGCAACGATACCGCGTATCTCGATTTTTTGAATAACGCCGCGTTTATACGCGTTACGCCCGAAGAAAAGCGCGAAGTGGTAGATTCGCTCATAACTACGGTAGAGCCTAAATACATAGACGCAGTCAAGTCGTTTATATCGCGCGCCTATCCCGATTCGTCGGGAAATTTCGACGCGGCTCTCGACCGCAGCGTCAAGCTGTATATCCAAAAACTGCGATACGCAAAAGCGGCGGACAGAGACGTGTTTATTTGCCACCGCACCGACCGTCCCGATCAAGACATAGCGGACGCTATTTGCACGCGGCTGGAAGAACGCGGGCTGCGCTGTTGGATAGCGCCGAGAAACATTCTCGCAGGCTCGCAAAATTACGAGCGCGATATACTCAAGGGCGTGGAAAACAGCAGAGTGTTTTTGCTCGTCTCCAGCTTTAAGTCGATATATTCTCAAGACTGCGAAATGGAGCTCAAGGCGGCGGTGCTCGACGACAAAGCGCTGTACAGCTATAAGATAGACGATACGCCGTACGACGGGGTGTTTGAAAAAGCATTGGATAAAGTGCAGTGGCTGGACGCGTCGGACGATCCTTACGCGCATTTGGAACAGCTCGTCATAGACATAAAAGGCATTCTCGCCGAGGACGAGCGCGAAAAGGCTATGCTCGAGGAAAAGCGTTTGGCTGCGCGCGAGCGCGAAAGACAGCTCGCGGAAGAGCGTAGAGCGAGCGAGCAAGAGCGCATAGACCGCTTGGAAAAAATAGTATCGCGCGGCACGATAACGTCCGCGCCCGCAAATAAACTGCGGTCGAGGCTTAAGCGCGCCGAGATAGAACTCCAGTCGGAAAACTTCGACGCGGCGGAAGAGCTGCTCGACGCAATACTCGACGACGATCCCGAAAACGCCGAGGCTTGGTGGCTCATGCTGCTCAGCGACTGCCGCGTTACCGCAGACGAACAGCTTTTGGAGCTTAACGACGACTTTACGGCAAACCGCTATTTTAAAGCGGCAAAAAGGCTTGCCGTCGGCGAGCTTGCGGCGCGCATAGACAAATTAACGGTCAAATACAAAAACCGCGCCGTGCGCGAAATGTGCGAGATCCTCGACAGAGCGGAACAGCTCTTGCATTCGGAGGATTTCGACGCGCTCAAAGCCATAGTAAAAAACTGCGCGCCGCGGTTCGCCGCCGAAGACAGTTTGATCTTTAAAAAGTTCCCCGACATAGCGAGCCGATATTTTTGGCTCAAGCTTTGGGCAAAGTACGGACAGACGCATCTTGTTTGCGTAGAGGATATAACGCGCGAGAGCGAATACCAAACGGCTATGAAATACGCGTCGCCCGCGCAAGCGCAAGAGTATATAAAAGAGCGCGACGTAGTGAGCAAAAACGCGGAGCTGTTTTTGCGCGAACGCGCCAAAAACCGCGATAACGACGGTAAGCTGTTCGACTATTTAGCCGACAACAAAAACATACTGCCCGTCGATGTTTACAATTATTATTCGTCGCTTTTGTATTACAGAAAAATGCTCGATCAGCTGGGCATGACGGGCGCGCAGCTCCGAGCGTCCACGGCGGACATCACTACAAACGAGTACTTTATGCTCGCGCAGTCGCTCGCCACGGACGAACAGCGCATAGATTACGACGCGCTCGTAAACGACATAGAACGCAACAGACGAAACAAGCGCGAGTCGGATATAGATGCCAAAAATCAAAAGCTCGAGCGGCAGCAGCGCATGGAAAGCAAAAAGCGCACTTCCAACTCCATGCGGACGGCGATGTCGACGGTAACTTCCGTGTTCGCTTATATGCTGTTCATATCGGCGTGCATATCTTTTATAGATAAGGGGATCGTAACGGCGAGCTTGACGGCAGCCGCCGTATTCCGCTTGGCAAACGATGTAATAAACTTAAAGCCTTACAACAGAGGTGCGCGCGCGCTCGTAAGGATCAACTTCGTAATGAGCGTGCTGTCGCTTATCGCCACGATTTTCGCCATAGGCGCATACCGATACGTAAATCTCAACGCGCCTTTCCTATGTATGCTTTCTATAGCGTGCATAGTATTGGAAATTATAGCAATGAAAAGACACAGTAATTATAAAGGAGACGGTACATAATGTCCGAGATAGTAAAATTTACGGGAGACAATGCGGAACTGTTTTGCCGCGAGAGCGCGGACGATCTTCACGCTTCCGCGCAAGTGATAGTTCCCGAAACGCACACCGTGCTTCTCATTAAAGACGGAGTGGTATCGGAAGCGCTCGCGCCGGGCAAACACAAGATATTCGACACCGAAAACGGTTTGTTCGGACCTAAAAAAGACAGCGAAGTATCGTCTGTCGATTTTGTGTTCGTATCCAAAACGGCAAAGCTCCCCATGCTTTGGGGAACGAGCACGCCCATAAAAACGCGCGACCCCGAAACGGGCGTGCCTATCACGCTGGGCATGAACGGCGAATTGGAGTTTCGAGTGAAAACGCCCAAGCAGTTCTATCTGGAGCTTGTGGGCGTCGATCAAGAGTACAGCGTATCCAAGCTCAAAAAGCGCTTGCTCGGTCGGTTGGTATCGGTGATAGAGCCGATAGTTACATCGGTCATGCACGACGGGCAAATGAGCTACGCCGATTTTTCGCACAACAAATCCGCAGTGTCGGACAAGATAAAAGCCAAGCTCGATGAATTTTTCGACGGGGAATACGGGCTTGAACTGTGTTCGTTCTCGGTGAGCGGCGCGTTTATACCCGACGCGGATATATTGGCGGTGGAGCGTAAGCGCGACGAACTGAGATCTGTTAAGCGGACGTGCGGCGCGTGCGGCGCGCAAGTATTGTTCGACGCCAAGTTCTGTCATATATGCGGAGCGGCGCTCGGCGACGGGCTTTGCTCGCACTGCGGCAAACAACTTGCGGACGGCGCAAAATTTTGCTCGTACTGCGGTAAAAAGGTAAAGTAGCGCGGCGGGAGGTAGTTATGGGATTTTGTTTTTCCAAACCGAATAAGAAACAACTGTTAAAGGAAAGCCGCGAGCGAGTGGAAAATAACGCGCGCATACTTTGCGTGTGCGCGGAGCTTGCCACGGACGAGCTGCGCGACAAAGTGGATCGCGTGTACGACGGCGTGCGGTTCATGACGCCCACTGCGAGCGCGGGTGCGGCTCAGGCGGATAAAAAGATAAACGCGCTCGCGGGCGATCTTAAAATAGCTTTGAGCAAGAGCAAAGAGCGCGCGCTGCACCAAGCCGAGGACATAATAAAAGATATAAATACCGCGATAGCCGAGCGCAATTCGTTTGTCGGGCGGTAGGATAACATTCAACTGCGTTTGCTCAGTCGGACGCTAAAGGCGGAGAGATATGTTCGGAAGAAACAAGTTCAAAAAGTTAAAGCGCGAGGACGTTGTCGATGCTATAATCACGCTTTCCAAACAGCAAGAGGATCTGGAGAGCGGTATACTCGATAAATCCGCGGAAGTGGAAAAACTGATGCAGCGCGGCAAGTGCGAAAAAAACCGCGACGTCAAGTTGCTCTGCGCCAAAAAGATAAGCAGTCTCCAAGACGAGATCAAGCGCGACAGCAAGCGCGCGGCGTTTTTGCTTTACAACGTAAAAATGCTCGACAAGCTAAAGGGCGCGATAGACGACAATCAGTTCGTCTCCAATACGTCCAAGCTCCCGTTGAACAAGCTTTTGAGCGATCAGAAAGCGCTCGCGCAGTTTTTGCAGAGCGCCATCGCGTCGAGAACGTCTGCGGAAAACACATTGGTGGAAGCCGACCAGCTTTTCGATGCGTACGAACAAGCGGCGGACAACGATCAAAGTCCTATATATGCGGCGGATCGCTCGGACGACGAACTGCTTGCGATTTTCGAAATGCAAGAGCAACTCGACTCTGAGTGCAACGTCGATTCGGATATAGCGGAAAAGGACTCGCCGATGTCGGGGCGCGTGGCGGAGAGCGATTGATGACCGAAGAAAACTTGCTCAGACTGTTCGATACCGTTTATGCGAGCGCGCAGTCTTGTCAAAACGCGGGGCTTTACAATAAAGCCAAGCGCGATTATTACAAAGCGGCAAAGTACATGACCGACCTCGCTCGGCTGTCTGGCGACAAGCTGAAAGCCGCTCGGGTGGAACGCGCCAAACGCATAATAGCGATAGCCGATTCTCTGCCCGCGTCCGAACCCAAAAAAGCCGCGCCCAAGCGCGTAACGCCTACGGGCGAAGCGGGGGATGACGACGGCGCAAAGTTTGCTGTTGCGGAGATGCCCGACACGTCGTTCGCCGACGTTGCGGGGCTTGACGAAGCCAAAGAAGCCATACGCATAAAAATGATATACCCGTTGGAGCATGCCGACGTGTATGCTGCGCTCGGCAAGAGCGCGGGCGGCGGCGTGTTGCTTTTCGGTCCGCCGGGCACGGGCAAAACGCTTTTGGCGCGGGCGGCGGCGCATGAGATAGGCGCGGCGTTTTATGCGGTCAAGTGTTCGGACATCGTATCGAAATGGGTGGGCGAATCGGAAAAAAACATTGCGGCGCTGTTTGACACCGCGCGAGGCAACGAGCGCGCCGTCATATTTTTCGACGAATTGGACTCGCTGTTTTTCAAGCGCGGCAGCGACGTGCATAACGACAGACGCGTCAACGAGCTGTTGCAACAGATAGACGGGTTTTCGAGCAAGGGAAGCGGGTTGATGGTGCTCGGCGCGACAAACAATCCGTGGGCGGTGGACGAGGCGGCTATGCGCCCGGGCAGATTCAGTCAAAAGATATACGTACCGCTGCCCGACGCTGCGGCGCGGCGATGGATGATAGAGCGCAAGCTCAAAAAGACCAAGACGGACGGCTCGATAGATATAGACGGGATAACGGCGCGGACGGAAGGGTATTCGGGCGCGGACATAGCCGAACTCATGGACAGAGCGACCGACGGACCGCTCGCGCGTTCGCTGCAAACGGGCGCGATAAGCGGGCTTAACGCTAACGACATAGAAGAAGCGCTCGCCCGCGTGCGACCTTCGGTGGACGTCGCCGCGCTCAAACGATTTGCCGAGTATTCGGCGGGCGCTTGATACGAGCGGCTAACTACAAGGATAACACTTGATAACTGCGGTTTTGGTAGCCGCGGGCTGATTTGCAACATCATCTCACGATTACGGGGTGAAATCGCAAGCGTGGCGTCGCGCAGCATTCGGTTGCTCGTTTGCCGTAGCAAGGTCGGGCGCGTGTTCGCTTTTTCGAGCGTATTTAAAAAACCGCTTGATTTATTTTAAAGCGCGGTGTATAATGTAAGAAAGGAGCTTACTATGGACATCGCTAAAAAGGCAAAACAGATATCGCCGTCGTTGACGCTCGAGATAACGGCTAAGGCGAAAAAGATGAAGGCGGACGGCATACGCGTGGTATCGTTCGCGGCGGGAGAACCCGATTTCAATACCCCCGATTACATAATAGAGGCGGGACATAAAGCGCTCGACCTCGGCATGACGAAGTACACGCCCGCGGCGGGCATAATGGAGCTTAAGACGGCTATATGCGAAAAGCTCAAAAACGACAACGCGCTCGACTATTCGCCAGCTAACATAGTAGTTTCCAACGGCGGCAAGCACTCGCTGTTCAATGCGTTTATGGCAATACTCGACGCGGGAGACGAGGTGATAATACCCTCTCCGTACTGGCTCAGCTATCCCGAAATAGTAAAGATGGCTTCGGGCGTCCCCGTGTTCGTAACCACCAAACCCGAAAACAATTTCAAGATAACGGCGGTAGAGCTGGAAAACGCCATAACCGACAAGACAAAGGCGTTTATCCTAAACAATCCCAACAACCCCACTGGCGCGGTGTATACGCGGAGCGAACTTAACGCGCTCGCCGCCGTCATAGAAAAACACAATCTGTACGTCGTTTCGGACGAGATCTACGAAAAACTTACGTACGAACGCCGTCATCATTCAATAGCTGCGTGTTCGGACGTTCTTAAGGACAGAACTATCGTCATAAACGGCATGAGCAAAACGTATTCCATGACGGGCTGGCGCGTGGGCTATGCCGCGGCTAACGATCAAATATCGTCGGCAATGAGTAGCATGCAAAGCCACATCACTTCCAACGTAAACGCAGTGGCACAGTACGCGTCGTATATAGCGCTCAGCGACAAGAACCACGGCGACGCATTTTTGGAAGACATGCGCGCTACGTTCGATGCGCGCCGCGCGCTCATGATGCTCAGACTCAGCCGCATCGGTCTTACGTACATAGAGCCTAAGGGCGCGTTTTACGTAATGGTGTGCATAAAGCAGTTCGAGGGCAAAAGTTTCGAGGGTCAGCTCATCCGCTCGGCGTACGATCTGGCGTCCATACTTCTCGAGCATGCGCAAGTGGCGGTAATACCGTGCGAAAGCTTCGGCGCGCCCGACTACATACGGCTCTCGTATGCCGCGTCGGAAAAGGATATAGAGCGCGGACTTGACTCCATGGCGAGCTTTTTCGCTCAACTCGGTTGCAAGTGATAAATCAAGCTTTTTCAAAATCAGCTATCTAAAATCGAAATAAATCCAAGGAGATATAAATCATGATTTCTGTTATTTACGGAGCAAAAGGCAGCGGCAAAACAAAGCGCATAATAGACGCGGCCAACACCGCGGGCGACAAGGCGTCCGGGCAAGTGGTTTTTATAACCGACAACGACAAATCTCTCGGCATCAACTCCAACGTGCGTTTCGTCAACCTCGCCGAGTACGACGTTAAGAGCGCCGATCAGTTCATAGGTTTCATAAAGGGCATGCTCGCCACAGACTTCGACATCCAAAAGGTGTTTATAGACAGTCTCAGCCGCTTGCTCAATAAGCCCGCGGAAGAACTCGAACCGCTGTTTGCCGCGCTCGACAAAGCGTCTGCGTCGGTGGAAGTAGTCGCCACGGTATCGGCAGACGTTCTTCCCGCATTTTTAAAGCCGTTCGCAGTCAAGGACTGATCTTTAAGGAAGCTATATGAAATATATTTCGACCCGCGACGGGTCAGTATGCGTTTCCGCCGCTCAAGCCGTTATCGACGGTATTTCCAAGGACGGCGGGTTGTATGTTCCCGCGGAATTTCCCAAGCTCGACTACCGTCAGCTCTTGGATATGGATTACGCCGCGCGCGCCCATTCGGTGCTGCGCGCGTATTTCGATTTCGATATTACGGGCGTAGCCGAGGAAGCTTATGCCACGTTTGAAACGGACGATCCCGCGCCGCTCGTCAAGCTGGACGACAATGTTTTCGTCCTCGAGTTGTGGCACGGCAGAACGCATGCGTTTAAGGACATGGCGCTGTCGGTATTGCCGCGGCTCATGACCAAGGCGAAAGCGGCTGTCGGGGACAGATCGGAGACGCTCATACTCGTCGCTACGAGCGGCGATACTGGTAAAGCCGCGCTCGAGGGATTTAAGGACGTAGACGGCACTCGGTGCTGCGTGTTTTATCCGACAGACGGAGTAAGCAGAGTGCAAAAACTCGCCATGCAGACGCAAGCGGGCGACAATGTGTGCGTAGTGGGCATAACGGGCAACTTCGACGACGCGCAAACAGCGGTAAAGCGCGCCTTTGCGGACGATCGGCTCGCCCAAAGCTTGCACGAGAACGGCATATCGCTGTCGTCGGCAAATTCGATAAACATAGGCAGGCTCGTGCCGCAGATAGCGTATTATTATTCGGCGTACTGCGACCTCGTAAACGCGGGCGAGATAGCGGATGGCGACAAAGCGGACTTTGTTGTGCCTACAGGCAATTTCGGCAATATCCTTGCGGCGCGTTACGCTATGGAAATGGGTTTGCCCATAGGCAAACTGATATGCGCCTCCAACAAAAACAACGTGCTCACCGATTTTATCAATACGGGCGTATACGACGTAAACAGAAAGTTTTTCAAGACGGAAAGCCCCTCTATGGATATACTTGTCTCGAGCAATCTCGAGCGGCTTTTGTTCGAGGTGTCGGGACGGGACGCGGCGCTTACGCGCTCGCGCATGGAAGAGCTTAAGTCTTGCGGCAAATACTCGGTATCCGAGCAAGAACTCGGTAAGATTCGCGAAGTGTTTGACTGCGGATACGCCGACGACGAACAAGCCGAAGCCGCTATTGCGGAAGTGTTCGACGAGTACGGTTATCTGATCGATACGCACACGGCTGCGGCGTTTGCCGTGGCGTTGAGCGGCGAAACTTCGGGGGCTACGGTCGTCGTTTCCACGGCTAACCCGTACAAGTTCGCGCCCGCTGTGTTGCGCGCTCTCGGCGAGGACGCCAAAGACGAAGCAAGCGTCCGAATGTTCGACACGATGTGCGATATTACCGCTATGGAAGCCCCGCAATCGTTGAAGGACGTGTTTACGGCTAAAATAAGATTCGACAAAACAGTGTCGCCCGATAATATAATTTCGTTTATAGGGCAACAATACGGAAAGAACGATCGATAGTTCTATACGGTAAATGATATGGACGTACAAACTCAACAAACGGATAACGAAAAGCGCAAACGCGTGTTTTCTGCCATAAAACCTACGGGCAACCCCACGCTCGGCAACTATCTCGGCGCAATGAAGTATTGGGGCGGCATGGCGGACGAGTACGACAGTCTGTTTGCCGTGGCGGATCTTCACGCTATTACCGTGGCTATAGAACCCAAGGAACTCAGAGAAAACACCAAGCGACTGTTCGCGCTTTTGATAGCGGTCGGCATCGATCCCGAACGCAACGTAGTGTTTTTGCAGTCGCACGTCCGCGCGCATGCGGAGCTTTGCTGGTTGCTCAATAATTACACTATGTTCGGCGAAGCGCGGCGCATGACGCAGTTTAAGGAGAAAAGCCAAAAAGCTCCAGAAAACGTCAATGTCGGGCTGTTCGATTATCCCGTGCTCATGGCGGCGGACATTCTGCTGTACCAAGCGGACATCGTGCCAGTGGGAGACGATCAGATGCAGCACGTGGAACTGTGCAGAAATATTGCCGAGCGGTTCAACAATAGATATTCGCCTACGTTTACCATGCCCGTCGGAAAGGTGAACAAGGTGGGCGCGCGCATATATTCGCTCGCCGATCCCACCGCCAAAATGGGCAAGAGCAACGCGGACGACGCGGGCTCGGTGTTTATTCTCGACACGCCCGATGTAATAATGCGCAAGTTCAAGCGCGCCGTAACCGACTGCGGATCGGAAGTGCGCGCGGGTAAGGACAAGCCGGGAATAACCAATCTGCTCGCCGTTTACGCGGCATTGGCGGGGATCACGGTAGCGCAAGCGGAAAAAGAGTTTGCGGGCAGCGATTACGCTACGTTTAAAACGCGCGTGGGCGAGGCTGCGGTCGAAGGTTTGCGCCCTGTACGCGAGCGTTACGAAAAATTGCGCGCGGACGACGGCGCATTGCTCGAGCTCATGCGTTCGGGTGCGCAGAAAGCCGAGCGCATAGCGTATAGGACCTTGGAAAAGGTATACAAAAAGATAGGATTCGTGCGGTTGTAATGTACGGGTATGTAGTTCCGCTCAAATCGACGCTCAATGCGAGCGATTTCGTATTATACCGTTCGTTCTACTGCGGCATTTGCTGTCAAACGGGCAAGCTGTACGGTCAAGCCCCGAGGTTTACTACAAATTACGACTTTACGTTTTTGACCGCGCTTTTGCACGATTACGCTTCCCACGACATAGTGATAGAAGAGCATAAATGCATTCTCAACGCGGTAACGAAAAAGGCGGTATTGCAGCCCAACCCGCTGCTCGAGCGGATAGCGGCGGCTAATATAATGCTCGCTTATCAAAAAGCCAACGACGGGGTGGACGACGGAGACGGACTCAAATACCGCGTCGTGCGGCGAATGCTCAAGCGTTCGTTCCGTTCGGCTAAAAACGCTTATCCCGATATATGGAACGCGATACAAGCGCAGTACAAGGCGCAGCGCGATATAGAAAAGCGCAATGTCAACAGCGTAGACCGCGCGGCAGACGCTTTTGCATCGCTCATGCGCGAACTGCCGTCGCTCATCTTGGGCGTGCAAACGGATGACAATCTCAAAAGTTTGTGCTATAATGTAGGGAAGTTCGTTTATTTGGCGGACGCGCTGGACGACGTTGCGGACGACTTCAAGCATAAGCGGTACAATCCGTTTCTGGCGGCTTACGGCGATTTTCGCGACAGAAAGAGTTTTATAGCCGCGCATATAAAAGACCTTGAATTCTGTTTCGCGGCATGCTGCGGCAGAGCGGCGCAAAGCTTTTACGCCATGCGGTTCACGCAAAGCTACAGTCTGCTGAAAAACATAGTTTGCGACGGTATGCCCGAAAAAGTCAAGCAGTTGCTCGGCTCGGACAAAAAACTTAAGCCGCCGCGCATATAGCTAAACGTAGCACGCGGTTGCGCGTCTAAACGTTTGGCGACATCGATACGAACTGAAAGGAGGACATAATGAAAGATCCTTATGCGGTATTGGGTTTGAGCAGGGATACCGATCCCGAAACGCTCAGAGCAAAATACAAGGAATTGCACGATCTGTACGGCGAACAGCGGTTCAAATCGGGCGAGGAGGGCAACGAGGGCGCGCGCAAGCTGCAAGAGCTGGAAGAGGCGTGGGTCTTGATAAGCGCCAACATAGAAAAGGACACCAAGACAGAAGCGTTTGGCGGAGACTATTCAAAGGTGGACGAGCTTATCCGCACCGGCAAGTACAACGAGGCTCAGGATATCTTGGATTCCATTACCGAACGCAAGGGTGAATGGCATTATATGCAAGCCATTGTGTTTTACAAGCGCGAATGGTTGAGCGAGGCAAAAACGCAGCTCGAAATGGCAATACAGGACGACCCGTCCAATTCCAAATACAAAGAGTCGCTCGCAAAACTGAAAATGGCTATCGACAATCCCGCGCAGATCCAAAACCGACCGCAGCAAGATCAATCGACCAATTACGGCGGCGCACCCAATTACGGCGGATCTACGCCCCCGCCGCAACAGGACAACATGTCCAACTGTCTGTCTACGTGCTGCTGCGCGTACTGTTTGACCGACTGTTTGTGTTCAGCCATGCGTTGCTGTTAAATGCGCGCCGTTACAAAAAAGATAACCACGGCGGCGGTGTGTACCGCGCTGTGCGTAATATTATGCGTAGCTACGGCGTATGCGCCGCTCAGCATAATGCCGTTATATTTAGCGGCATTTTGCATATTTTTGGCATGTAAACGCGCGGGGCTTGCATACGGCTTGCTTTGCGCCGCCGCATCTATCGGCATAATGTTCGCAATGACGGGCTTGTCGGCAAAATGGTTTTTCTTTTTGTTGATGTTCGCACCGTACGGCATTATCGCGTATTTTATAGACAAGCTAACTTATTTCAAACTTAAACGCGCGCTGTTGCGCGTGCTCATAGTTATTGTGTTTTTTAATGCCGCGCTCGGCTGTATATATCTCACCGTTACCCGCGTTTCGGCGGTAGGGCTGGATATAGATATACCGGAGTGGTCGGCGCGTCTCGGCGGATACGTACTGCTCGCTTTGACGGGTACGGTACTGTTTATCCCGCTCGACCTCATATTCAACAGTCTTGCGCCCGTTGTGCTCAAGCGCATTCCCGCCATAGATCAAAAGAATAAAAGCCGCAGGGAAAAGTCGATCGGCGCGCCCGCCGCTGCGGACGAAGATAAGAGCGACGCCAAGTACGATATTTTCGGCTATGAAATAGTTCATACCGAAGCGGACGAGCCTTGCCGTAGCGAAAACGACGATGAAGATAAACCGAAAAACCCCAATTAAAATTATTCGCGAGGATCGGAATTTAAAGTTTTTAAATACGATTTTGGCGACATGTTGTAATACTTGGTGAAACAGCGGTAAAAAGTTTGTTGCGAATTAAATCCGCAGCTTAGCGCAGTGCCCACAATGTCGGCGGCGGGATCTGCGCGCATCGCCGCGATAAAGTTTTTTATGCGCACCCGCGCAAGATATTCGTTGAGATTGAACTTGAAAAAGTCGTTGAACAGTCTGGAAAAATAATATTTATTATACCCGAAGCGTCGAGACAGCGACTCGAGGTTTATATCCTCGTCGGAGTTGTCCTCCAAATAGTCGAGCACGGCTTGCATTACGGAAATATCGGAGTCCGCACTGTCGGACAGTCCGCAAGCTTCGCAAATAAGCCCCATAACGGTGTTTGCATATCCCAACTGAGTGAGCTGCGACGGCTGATCGTTTATCAACGCTTCTATGCACGCGATGATCTTTTCGCACTTTTCTACATCGTCTATGAACGGCGTGGAGAGGTGCTTTTTTCGTTTTACCGCCAAATAGTCGGACAAAAGCTCTTTTGGTATGATCATTATATACGTGTCGTTGTCGTGCGAGTCGAAGGTGTGTATGTCAAAGCAGTCCGCCACGCATATTTGCCGCGCCGACAGCGTGCGTTCGCTGTTGTTGACGCGCGTGTATACTCCGTCGGTCAACGCGACTACTATCTCCACCGATTGATGGTAATGAGGGGAGCAGTTGGTTGTGCCGCGCCATGCCTGTATGTGGTTGATGCGCGCTCTGATAGCTTCGTAACTTGCCGAGTCCATTAACATCACCGCAATATTTGAGAATAAGATATTTAGAATTTAGTAGAATTGCCGTAATCGCCGTGCTATATTATAGCTAGCCATTCGGGGCGCGAACCCGTAAGCCTAAGCCGTATATTCACGGTATATTTCGCCCCTTGCGTCGCTTGACGTACCACAGAGGGTACGACGGCACTCCGTAAGCGTCGAACTATGCTCGTTCTATGCGGCTTAGGTCGGAGAGTTTTAGCGAGCAAACACGGTGTCAGACAAGGAAAAGCGCACGAAGCTGTACTCTCTGTAGTACCGCAAGTGCGGTTTGACGCAGTATCACACCGCGTTTGCCGCTAAAACCTTGCGGAAGTTCGAGCATCGAATGGCTAACGAAGCCGATTGAATATCGACCGACTTAATTATAAACTATATACGCGCCGAGTTCAAGCGTTTTGGGGAGAATTATGAGAAAATTACGTATTGCAATAGTAGGCTACGGTGGAATGGGCGATTTCCATGCGCGATCGATAGCCGAGCTGCGGAATTTCGAGTTGAGCGGGATCTACGATACCGACGAGAGCCGATACGACGTCGCGCGGCGACACGGCATTGCGACTTGCGACGCATTCCGCAGTAAGGAGGACATAGTGTCCGATCCGAATACCGACGCGGTGATAATAGCCACGCCCAACGACTGGCACTGCGAATACGTAAAGTATTTCGCTGCGGCGGGCAAGCACGTTATTTGCGAAAAACCCGTCGCGATGTCGAGCGCCGAATTTGCCGACATGGCTGAATGCGCGAATAAACACGGCATAGTTTTTGCCGTACATCAAAACAGACGGTGGGACGACGACTTTTTAACGGTCAAAAAACTATACGACAGCGGCGACATAGGCAAGATATTGCGCATAGAGTCGCGCGTGCAAGGTGGCAACGGCATACCGGGCGATTGGCGCAAGTTCAAGGAAAAGGGCGGCGGCATGATGCTCGATTGGGGCGTGCATTTGATAGACCAAGCCGTAGTCATGTTCGGCGGTGCGCCCGACAGCGTGTATTGTTCGTATTCGTTCGCGCAAGGCTTTGACGTGGACGACGGGTTCAAACTGATACTCGAATATCCCGATACCGTCATGGAGATAGTCGTCGATACCGACTGTTATATTAAAACGCCGCGCTGGATAGTTTACGGCGAAAACGGAACGGCGATCGTGGAGGACTGGGATGTAAGCGGAAAGGTAGTAAAGCCGATATTCTCGCCCGAACGCAAGATCGCGGGAATAAAGGCGGGCAACGGCTTTACCAAGACCATGGCGTACCGCACCGCCGACTCGCTCAATATTGAGGACTTAAACCGTATTCGCCCTGCGCCCCATGCTTTTTATAATGAGTTTTACAATGCGGTAGTAGACGGCGCGTCATTGTCGATCAGGCACGATCAAGTGATGACTGTCATGAAGATAATGGAAGCGGCGGAGCAATCGGCGTTGTCGCACAAGTCTGTCGATCTCAGACAACTCAAAGTCTAAACTAAAATCAATAAATTCACGTTATGAAGAGGAGGTTATAACCGATATGAAAGTTACTGTTTTTTCCGAACACGGAAAATGGCACAGCGAAAACCCAGATGTTGTGAAACAGCATCCGCACGGCATACAGCACACGTTAAAGGAACTGTTTGACGGCGCGGGCATGCAAACCACTGCGGTGTGGCAAGCCGACGGCGACGACGGAAGTATGCTGACCGATGAAATACTCGACCAAACGGAAGTGCTTGTTTGGTGGGGACACGCTATGCACGAAATCGTGTCGGATGCGCTCGTCGAAAAAATAGTCAAGCGCGTGCAGTGCGGTATGGGCGTCATGTTTTTGCACTCGGCGCACATGTCCAAACCGTTCCGCAGACTGCTCGGCACGAGCTGTACGCTCAAGTGGCGCGACAACGACAGAGAAAGGCTGTGGGTAAGCGCGCCCGCGCACCCCATTGCGGCGGGACTGCCCGAGCATATAGAGCTTGCCGAGGAAGAGATGTACGGAGAACATTTCGATATCCCCACGCCCGACGAGTTGGTGTTTATTGGATGGTTCGCGGGCGGCGAGGTGTTTAGGAGCGGCGTTACTTACACGCGCGGCAAGGGCAAGATATTTTACTTCCAGCCCGGGCACGAGAGCAACCCGTCATATCACAATCCCGAAGTGCGCAAGATCCTCGTAAACGCCGTTAATTGGCTCGCGCCCGCTTTCCCCATAGGAAAGCCCGTAGAGTGTCCGCACGTTGCGCCGCTCGAAAAGACAGAGAAATAAGGCGGTGCGATAAAATGAAAACGGGTGTTCAACTGTATTCGCTGCGCGATTACATAGCCGAAAACGGGCTTGAAAGCGCGTTGAAAATAATAGCCGAGGCGGGGTTCGACGGCGTGGAGTTCGCGGGGTTTTACGATATGTCCGCGGACGAAATAATGAGCTCGCTCGACAAATACGCGTTGGAAGCGTTTTCGGCGCACATCGGCTTGGATAAGTTGCAAGACGAACTCCACACTGCGCAGCGTCTGGGCATAAGCAATGTAGTCGTGCCGTGGCTGTCGCTCGACAACGGCGACGAGTTTGACAGAGCCGTCGCCGAATTACCGCGCGCCGTAAAGGACTTGCGCGAACGCGGTATAACGCTCGGCTATCACAACCACGCGCACGAGTTTAAGGACGGTGCGGACAAAGTAACCGAACTTGCGGAGCGCGTTGACGGCTTGACGCTTGAGCCGGACGTGTATTGGCTTGCTGTCGCGGGCGTTGACGCGTGTGAGTTTATACAAAAACACGCTGACAAAATTTCGCTTGTTCATATAAAAGAGTTGGGCGAGAATGTCGAGGCGGTCAATCCCGTCGCGGGCGAAGGACGGGCGCGGCTAAAAGACGTGCTGGAAGAGTGCAAACAAATAGGCTCGGAGTGGGCGGTTTTGGAAATAGAAAAAACCGACATGCCGATAGCCGACTACCTAAAGCATTGCTGCGCGTTCATGCGCAAGCACGCGTAAAATAAAAATTCGGAGGAAGGAAAAATGAAAAAACTCAAGTTCGGCATTATAGGTTGCGGCGGCATCGCCAACTGCAAGCATATGCCCGCATACAAAAAACTGAGCGACGACGTGGAAATGTGCGCATTTTGCGACATCATAGAAGAGCGCGCCGTAAAAGCAAACGCCGAATTCGGCGGCGGCAAGGGCAAAGTATTTACCGATTACCGCGATCTTTTAAAAGAGCCGTTGGACGCTGTGTGCGTGTGTACGCCCAACTGTTCGCACAGCGAGATAACGGTCGCCGCGCTCGATGCCGGCAAAAACGTGATGTGCGAAAAGCCCATGGCTATCAACTATGCGGAAGCGCAAGCAATGATCGCGGCGCAAAAGCGCAGCGGCAAACTTCTTACTATCGGTTATCAAAACCGATATCGTCCCGAAGTGCAGTACATGAAAGCAGAGGCGGATAAGGGCGTGTTCGGCGAAGTTTACTTCGCGCGGGCAAAGGCAATACGCCGTCGCGCCGTGCCGACGTGGGGCGTGTTTCTCGACGAAGAAAAGCAAGGCGGCGGACCGCTCATCGATATAGGCACGCACGCGCTCGATCTCACGCTTTACACTATGAACAATTACAAGCCCAAATACGCTGTGGGAACGACTTACCACAAGCTCAACGATCAGCATGATACCGCCAACGCTTGGGGCGATTGGGATCCCGAAAAGTTCACCGTGGAGGACAGCGCGTTCGGATTTGTGGTCATGGAGGACGGCGCGACAATTTCCGTCGATGCGAGCTGGGCGCTCAATCATGACGAACCCGGAGAAGCGCAAACCATGCTGTGCGGCACAAAGGCGGGTGCAAGGATATGCGATGACGGCAAACTGCGCATAAACGGTGTGAACAACGGCAGACAGTATATAACAACTCCCGATTTCGGAGCGGGCGGCGTGGCGTTCTTCGACGGCGCGGCGGCTGACCCCGAAGTGATTGAAGCGCAGACGTTTATAAATGCTATGCGCGGTAATGGCGAACTCACCGTTCTGCCCGAGCAAGCGGCTGTCGTTACGCGTATACTCGACGCTATCTACGAGTCGGCAAAGACGGGCAAGCCCGTGTTCTTCGAGGAGAAATAATAATGAAGCTATCGGTCTTTTCACCCGTATTCGGCGATATGTCGCTCGACTCCGCGCTTAAGTATCTTGCGGAACGAGGCGTTGACGGAATGGAGCTGGGCGCGGGCGGGTATCCCGGCAAAGCGCATGCGGATATCATGGAGCTTAAAAACAGCGCGAAAAAGCGCGCCGAGCTGAAAGAGTTGTTTGAAAAACACAATATAGAGATCGCCGCGCTGTCCGTTCACGGAAACGGAGTGCATCCGCAAAAACAAGTAGCCAAAGTCGCGTCGGATGAGCTTGACGCGGCAATGGAAGTGGCGGCGGAGCTGGGCGTGGATAAGGTGATCACGTTTTCGGGCTGTCCCGGCGACGGCAAAGGCGATATGCCCAACTGGGTAACTTGCGCATGGCCCAACGAGTACGGAGACGTGCTCGAGTATCAGTGGAACGACGTGCTCATACCGTATTGGACGGAAAAAGCCAAGCGCGCGGAAAACTGCGGCGTAAAGATATGCTTCGAGATGCACCCCGGGTTTTGCGTGTACAACCCCGAAACATTGCTGCGTCTTCGCGCTGCGGCGGGTGATAGCCTTGGCGCTAATTTCGACCCGTCTCACTTGATATGGCAAGGTATAGATCTCGTAGCGGCCATCAAAAAATTGGACGATTCGCTCTTTTGGTTTCATGCCAAAGACACAGCTATAGACGCTCGAAACGCGGCGGTAAACGGCGTGCTCGACACCAAGTCGCTCGCGCTCGAAAAGGAACGCAGCTGGATATTCCGCACGGTAGGTTACGGCTCGGACGAAAAACTGTGGAAGGATATGATGTCGGCTTTGCGCGTTATCGGTTACGACGGATATGTTTCCATAGAACACGAGGATTGTCTCATGACGCCGCTCGAAGGGCTTGATAAAGCGATCGAGTTTATGCAAAAGATAATGATACGCGCGCCGCGCAACAACGCGATGTGGTGGGTGTAGCATTCGGCACGTACCGCATGTGATAGGAACATACGCTAACATAACGACAGTCCGTTTCCCATAAGGAACGGGCTGTTTTGTATGAAGAAAACAAAATGCTCATTATGGCAATGAGCTTAAATATGAATACAAAGGCGGTGATTGCCCTTTGCGCTCATCCCAATCAGATTTATCGGTTGATATGCAGTTTTAAAATTTCATGATTAAAGATTGTTTAATGATTGGGCGGCAATATCGGTAAATCAATCGGGCGGTTTAAATCAATATCTCAGCATCGACATTGCATGAAAGTCGCATGTAAAAAATGCACAAAAAATAAATTCGGAAAAAGTTCAAAAAGGCGAGGAATTTGCTTGACAAAAGCGGGGGG
>CAJTTD010000012.1:0-18668 GCA_910579205.1 uncultured Christensenella sp. | reverse complement strand
GGGGGGTATTATATAATAGGATCGTATATCGATAAATCGCAAAATTGCGGGGTATGCGAAGCGGTTGAATAATAGACAAGATGTCGCGAAAGTCTGCAGATTTTGAAAACGGAGCATTAGACAATGAACTACATGTGGATATTTAACGCTGTAAAGCTCATGGACATCAAGCTCGGCTGTATAATGTCGCTGTTTGTTAGTGTGCGAGCGCCGCGCGGCGTGTCGAATTTGCGGACGCTTTGAAAAAATTTTTTAGGTCGGCATAAATTGTGTTGACGGTGGCGGCTAAGCTTGTTATACTGTAGATTATATTGACAGTGTGTTGCGCATGCGCCATATATGCGGAGGAAATATGATAGAACTCATACATGTCGAAAAGTATTTTAAAAAGCCGATACGCGGCAAGGGCGTATGGGGCATGGTCAAAACGCTGTTTTCGACTAAGCACACGCTCGTGAAAGCCGTGGACGATATATCTTTTACAGTTAACGACGGAGAGTCGGTGGGGTATATCGGCGCAAACGGCGCGGGCAAGTCTACCACCATTAAGATGATGAGCGGCATACTGACCCCCACATCGGGTGAGATCCTTATAGACGGCAAGCATCCGTACAAGAGCAAGGAAAGAAACGCCGTGCTCAAGACGATAGGTGTAGTTTTCGGGCAGAAAACGCAGCTTTGGTACGACTTGCCGCTTACCGAGACGTATGATCTTTTGAGATACATATACGACATTCCCGAACAAGATTACAGAAAACGCTTGGGCGAGCTTGTGGAACTCTTGGATATGAAGCCGTTTTTGGACGCGCCCGTGCGCACGCTTTCGCTCGGGCAGCGCATGCGCGCCGATCTGGCGGCGGCAATGCTGCACAATCCCAAAACACTTTTCTTAGACGAGCCTACTATCGGCTTGGATGTGCTGGTAAAGCGCAATCTCATAGACGCTATAAACAAGCTTCGCGACGAATACAACACGTCGCTTATACTGACTACTCACGCCATGAGCGACATCGAATTGTTGTGCAAGCGCGTCATCATTCTGGACGAAGGCAAGATACTATTCGACGGTTCGCTGGACGAAGTCAAGCACATGTTCGGCGACAAGCGAAACATCACCATACAGACCGTCGCGCCCATAGACCCTGCGGCGGCGACGGACAAGTATCCCATAGACGGCGTTGCGTCCGAGGGCGACGGTCTTTTGACTACGTTCACAGTTGACGCGCAAAAGGTCAAGATAGACGTCGTATTGGACTTTTTGTTAAAGACGTACGACGTATCGGACGTAAAGCTGTCCGAAACGGGCATAGAGCAGGTCGTGGAAAAAATATACGAGCGCAACAAAGCGGCGCAGCCGCAAAGCGATAGCGCCCAAGATGACATCCCCACGGAGCGCGAAGATGGCTAAGGGCAGGATAAAACGGTATTTTATATTCGCCAAAGCGGGATTCCAAACGCTGATAGCGTACCGCGGCAGCGTGCTTTTGTGGTTTGTGGGCGCGATAATAAGCGCGTCGCTCATGGGCTTGTTGTGGTGGGCGATCTACTCTTTTTCCGACAGCGGCGTAATCGGCGGCTTCGATTTTCCGCAAATGCTTATGTACGTGATACTTTCGGCTGCGGTATTCGAGATAACTATTTCGACCACAATGGGTTCTATAACCGACGACGTGCGAGACGGGCAGATAGGCATGCGGCTCATGAAACCCATAAGCTACCGCGCGCAACTTTGCTTCACCAATATCGGCGAGTTTGCGGGCAGACTGCTTATATTCGGCTTGCCTCTGATAGTGGGCGGCACGCTGACGGCGGTATTCGGGTTCGGGCTGACGGGCATTAAATGGTATAACGTTCTGTTGTTTTTGCCCGCGTGCTTTATAGCGCTTATGGTGAACGAGGCATACGGGTTTTTGTTCGGGCAGCTCGCGTTCCGAACGCAAGCGATGTTCGGCGTGCATTCCATGTCTATGACTCTGAGCGGTTTTCTGTCGGGACGAATGATCCCCATAAGCGTATTCCCCGCATGGGCGCAAACGGCGCTGTACTGCACGCCGTTCCCCTTTATGACGAGCATGCCCGTGCGGCTTTTCTTGGGCGTAATGACGTGGACGGAAGTCTTGACCGGGTTTGCCATTGCTATCGCTTGGATAGTCGTTCTCGATGTGCTCGGCTGGCTGTTTTACAAGACGTCGGTGCGCAAAGTCGTTGTGTTCGGCGGGTGATGAGGAGAGAAGTAGAACTATGTTAAAAGAATTGAAACTGTATCCCAAATACGTATCCATGAGCCTAAGGAGCGCACTGTCGTACAAGGCTGATTCCATAATAATGATGATAAGCTTTGCCGTGTCCGAGATAGTGTCGCTGGCGACCATATATCTTATCGTAGGCACTGTGCCGACGCTCGGCGTATGGACGTTTGAGACGCTCGCGTTTTTGTTCGGATTCACGCTCGTTCCCAAGGCGATAGATCATATTTTTACCGACGAGCTGTGGATACTTGCGTACCGCGCGGTGCGGCGCGGCGACTTGGATATATATATGACGCGACCGTTGAACCCGTTGTTTCAGTACATCGCCCGCACGTTTAAATGGGACGGACTGGGCGAATTTGCCGTCGGCATTGTTATAATGTGCATATTCGCGCCGCAAGCAGGTATTGCTTGGACGGCGAGCGGCATTATAGGTTTGATATTGTGCGCCGCGCTCGGGGTGTTTTGCTTTACGGGCATAAAACTTTTGTTCGCGTCGTTGGCGTTTTGGGTGAAAAACGCTGGCATATTTTTGAACACAGTTTACGATCTGTCCAATTACGCCAAATACCCCGTGCGCTATATGGGCAAGGCGTTTGCTTCGATAATGTTCTTTGTCATACCGTTCGGACTGTTTTTGTACTATCCCGTCGAGTGTCTTATCACGAGCGCTAATATTTGGTGGAGCGTGCTGTGGAGCGCGATAGCCGCATTGGCGCTCATGGTGTTGTCGCTCACAGTGTGGCATATAGGTATAAGCCGTTACGAAAGCGCGGGCAACTGACGCGGAATTTGCGCCGCGGTTACGCGTTATAACAGTCAAAATAAAAAACAACGGAGAGTATCCGTTGTTTTTGTTTTATGCCAATCGTTTCTGAAGCGCTTGCTGAATGGTGCTCATAAGCACGTCTATGTCTATAGGTTTGTTTAAGTGCGCGTCCATGCCCGATTTTATAGACTCGCGCTTGTCGCTTTCGAAAGCGTTTGCCGAGAGCGCTATTATGGGTATGTCGTTATGTGCGGGGTTAGGGAGCTTGCGTATTTCTTCCGCCGCGCGTCTGCCGTCCATTACGGGCATTTGAATATCCATAAGCACGAGCGAGTATTCGTCGTCCGCAGACGCTGCGATCTTTTCCACCGCTTCCAAACCGTTGGGCGCGCTGTCGGTAACAAACCCCAGGTCTTGCAAAAGATCGGTCTCTATTTCGAGATTTATTTCGTTGTCCTCGACTATGAGTATCTTTTTTCCCGTGATATCGATAGGATTACAGTCTACGCAATTCGCGTCTTTTTTTACGCTCGCAGAGCTGTCGATCTTAAATCCGAGCGTAACGGTAAACGTGCTGCCTTTGCCTACGGCGCTTTTTACGTCTATAGAGCCGCCCATAAGTTCTATCAGATGTTTGGCGATGGTAAGCCCGAGACCCGTTCCGTATACTCCGCTCGTAGTGGTGTTGTATTCGCGCTCGAACGGATCGAACAGTTTTGCCATGAAAGATTTTTTCATGCCTATGCCCGTGTCCTTTACCGACACGGTGAATGTGGCAAACTCGTCGAACTTGCCGTCTTTTTCCGAAATATCCACATCGACCGAACCGCCTACGTTAGTGTATTTGACGGCGTTGCCTATAATGTGGTTGAATATTTGTTTTATCTTGGCTACGTCGGCATGCACATATTTGTGATTGACGCCGTTGTCGCGGAATGTAAGAGCTATCTTCTTGCTTCTTGCGAGCGGCATGACCATATCTACCGTATATTGCACAACGTCGCAGATATCGCACGGCTCGGTAGCCAGCGCGACGTCTTGCGACTCGGTATACGATATCTCGAGAACTTTGTCTATAAGATCGAGTATGTGATTGCCCGCCGTTTCTATCTTTTCGAGATAACCGTATGTCGGGTCGGATTCTACCGCGTATTTTTTTGCGAGCGCCACGTAACCGAATATGGCGTTGAGCGGCGTTCGCATGTCGTGCGACATATTTGACAAAAACGTGTTTTTAGCTATGTCCGCGAGCTTAGCGTTTTTGAGTGCGGCTTCGAGCAGTTGTTTTTGCTTGAAATCTTGCAACACTTCTTTATCGATGTTGCGGTAGCCCATTACTATCTGCGAAACGTTGTCGCTGCCCGATACGTTCACTATGCGGAGCTGGATGTACTGCGTTTCGTCGTTCTGAATGCAACGGTAATTTATATAGTACGTGTTTTCAGTCGCCAAAGTTTTTTTGATGTACGCGACGGAAGTCTTTTTTGCGACGGACTCTCTGTCGTCGGGATGTACCCATACGTTAACATAGTCTTTTAAAAACCATCTGAGTTCGCGCACTTGCAGTTTGTGATCGAACTGCCGCACGAGCCGCGTGCTCAATCGATAGGGCAGAACGGTGTCCGTATCGATATTTGCGTACAGAATGGAATCGTAATTGACGCTCAGTCCTTCTATGACTTCCAAACGTTGCAAATGTTCTTGGTTTATGAGCTTGCGCTCTTTGTCGTACTCTTGAATGAGATTTTTAAGCTTTTGCTCTTTCTTGCGGTTCTCGTTCATGAGCGACGTTTTTTCGAGCATGTGCCGCGTTACTTTTTCCGTCGCGTCGCTTATGAACACGTAAAATATCCCGCCGTCGCCGCCGCTGTTTAAGTAATGCCCGTAATCTTCGATCCAGCGGACAATACCGTCCCGCCGTATTATTCTGTACTCGACATAGTCAAAATGCGAGTCGTCGGCGGATATCTGTTCGGCTATGCTTTTTTCCACCGCTTCAAGATCGTCGGGATGGATCATGCCTTTAAAAGAATTGCCCGTAAGGTCTTTGAACTGCGCGAGCGAATCACACTTGAATATCTTGAGCAGCGCCGCGTTTGCAAATACGATCTCTTCTTCGTCGTTTGCGCGGTAGATCAAAAAACCGCCCGGGATCTCGTCGAGGAACTGTCTGAGTTCTTCGGCTGTTTCCCGATAGCTCTGTTGCGCTTGAGGCAGATCTTTTGACGATTTATCGGGGGAAGAACCGTTTCCGAACAAAGTAAGCAGATGTTCTATTACGTTATGCGCATTTTTATGCTTGTTCATAGTATCCTCCCGATTTTTTATATTACTTTATCACAAACAGTATATTTTGTCAATTATGTGCGCGTCCGTTTTTTTGACATAGTTTTTAAAATATGTTCGACGTAAAGACCCGCCACGTTTATGCCCGTCGTTTGCTCAAACGCTTCGAAAAACGCGTTGGAATTGACTTCGCAAAGAAGCGGCTGTTTGCCGAGCAAAAAATCTATCCCGCAGTAATCGAGCCCGAGCGCTGTCGCGGCGCGCTCCGCTGTTTCTTTTATTTCCGCGGGTACTTCCGTTTTTTCGGCATGCGCGCCCAGCCCGATATTGGAACGAAAATCGCCGTCCGACATGCGCACGATCCCGCCGACGGCGTGTCCGCCCACAACGATAACGCGCATATCCTTGCCGTGCGACTCCGCTATATATTGCTGGAATAGGTGGGAAGTGAGCTTTACTTCGTTTGCTATTCTCTCGAGCGCGCTGCGGTCGTCCGCTTTGAAAACGCCCTTGCCGAGCGAGCCGTAAGACTGCTTTATTATAACGGGGTAGCCGAGCGTGCGCTCTACATGGTCCAAAACGGAAGAGTCTATCTTTGCCGTTTTGTCGTAGCATAAAAGACCGGGCATCGTTTGCGGCATGGGTATGTTCAAGTCCGACAGCGCGATGTGCGTTTGCATCTTGTCGTCGCAGTCGGCAACGGCTTTGGCGCTGTTAAACAGCCTTACGCCGCTCGCCTCGAGCATTTGCGACAGGTATTTGTCTTTATCGAGATAAAGGCAGAAATCATGATCTAAATGCGCGGCAATTTTCCCGTGCGAAACTTGCGCGGGGAAAAAGTCGTTCCGCTTAACTTCTACAAAAACGCCGCGCCGCTCGAATTCTTGCGTAAACCGCACGATTTGGTGCGTGCGGAGCGAAGGCGCATAGGCGTTTATCAATATAAGTCCTTTGAGATCGCGCATAGTAGTATATCGGGCGTCAATCGATATTTCGTACCGTCAATCGTTTGCCGTATTTTCAAACGAGCAAGACGTAAGCACGAACTCGGTCATTTTGGACGCTTTGCTTCCGTAGTATTCGTAATAGAATATTTTGACGGGGATCTTTTTGTGTTCCTTTCCGCCGTCGGTAAAAGGCTTTTCCGAATAATACACGTAGTGCGGCGGACCGTGTTTGGCTTCGTTTATCATTATCGTAACGTAATAACAAGGCACGGGATACGAGGTGTTTTGTTCTTCGTCCGTTACCGCTTCCACGCCGTGATCTTTTACCCAATCGCCTATATCGACGGTAGCTGTTTCCGAACCCGCGGACGCGGTCATGCCGTACACGGTAAACTCGCCTTTGATAAACGAATCGAAAAGATTCGTCATGTTGAAGTTAGTAGTCGCACCCTTGTTTATTGCCGTCGCGCGGGCGAGGTAATACATCATCTCGTTATCGCGATATGTGTTGTTGGGGATGGTCATGGTCTGCGGCTGAGCGTCGTCCTTGCCCGTCATGGTGAGCGTCGCTTTGTGTGTGCCGAAATAATCCGCTTCGATCGAATATGAATTATTAGTTGCGCCCTCTCTGTCGGCAAGCTCCACGCTTTTTTGCATGTAAGAAGTTATAAGACTGTCCGACTGGAACTCTACGGAGTTTGTTATGCGGTCGGTGAGCCCGCGCTCGGCTTCGGAAGCCTCATCGTTATACGTTACGCTAAAATCCGATCGTAGCCGAGAATAGTTTATAGAGCCGTCAACGCGCGTCTGTTCGGTCAGTTCGTAAACAAGCCCGCCTTGCGCTATTACTTTGCGTTTATCTTCTTCCGAGCCGTCCCGCACGTCGTAAATGTTTACATCGTATACGAGTTTTTCGTATGACGCGCCCGTGTCGTGCCAAGGCCGCGTCGCCTCAAACGATTCGGTAACCGGAGTTTTGCAACCGCAAAGCGCGACCGACGCTACGGCGAGACCTATCGAAAATATTTTGCTTTTGGATTTTGTATTCATGGTGGTATTTTAGCACAATCGCTCGCGAAAGGCAACCGATTATCCGATATAACTTGCTTTTTGGCTGCGATGTCTGTATAATAGGATCATGACCGTTCAGTATTACAAAAGCTATCCCGACGCGCTTGACGCGCTGAAAAAGACTCTCGACTGCAGAAAATTCAAGCCCGACGAGTACCATATAGTTCTTACTCCCGACCGTTATACGCTTCAGGTGGAAAACGCACTGTTTAAAAACGGCGGCGCGCTCGATCTCGAAGTGCTTACGCTGTCGCGGCTTTGCAGAAGGGTAAACGGCAACGCGAAGATATTGTCCAAAGAAGGCGGAGTTATGCTGGCGGCGCGCGCCGTGGCGGAAGTCAAAGACGAACTTACATACTATAAACGCGCGGCGAATTTTCCCGATTTTGCGCGCGAAGCTTACGCCGCCATACTTCAAGCGGCGGCGAGCGGCGTGGAATTCGACGGGCTTAAAGCCGACGGCGCGACAAGCGCCAAACTGCACGATCTTTCGGTCATAAAAAACAGATACGATATTCTCAAGCAAGACAGCAGCGATCCGCCCGACAGACTTAAGGACTTGATAGCGCGGGCGAGCGGCGATCCGCTTATAGTAAACACGCATTTTTACGCCATAGGCTATGCCAACGCCACAAAGCTCAATAAAGACGTTTTTAAACGGCTCGAGAAATGCGCGCGGTCGTTCGCGCTGTTCGACGCGGAAGCGGCGCAGTGCTGTAAGCCGCTCACCGTTTATCGCGCGCCCGACGCCGTTTCTCAGTACAAATCGGTGGCGTCGCGCATACGCGACTACGTTTACAAAGGCGGCAAGTACGGAGACGTGTCCGTCGTGTGCACCGAGTCGCGCACGCTCTGCCGCATATTGCGCGAATACGAGATAGACTTTTATGCCGACACGAGCGACGCTTTGATAGATACGCCGCCGCTCGCCATGCTGTCCGCGCTGTACAAACTTAAAACGTCGGGCGACGCTCGCTCGCTCGTAGCGCTGTGCAAAAATCCGTTTTCGGGATGCGACCGTCGCGCCGCCGAAATGCTGCAAAACGCGCTCGCCGAGCGCGGCGCGGAGTACGGGGTTTGCGAGCGCAAAACGGGCGACAGTTGCGCAGAAAAAGCGCGGACAAGGGCTTTGCAAATACTCGATAAGTTTGACGGTGATTTCGCCGACGCATGCGACGCGGTCATGGACTACTGCGATTTCGACGGCATAGGCGCGCGGCTGTACGCGGACGGCACAGACGCGGTAGGACCGGTGCGCTCGCTAGTATCGCTCATACGCAAATACGGCGCGGGCGATTTCGATACGGACGCCGCCGCGTTTTTTTCTTCCGCTCGCGCGGTGTCGGTCAAGTCGCTGCCGCGAAGAGACGACCGCGTGTTTGTATGCGCGCCGTCTGCGCTCAGAATGACGCGGTGCAAGGCGCTGTTTATAGTAGATTTTAACGAAGGGGTATTGCCCGTGCCCACAAAGGACAGCGGGCTTTTAAGCGATGCTGAGCTTGCCGCAACGGGCGGCGCGATAGAGCCGTCGGTGCGCGAACAGAATCGCAGAGACCGCATGGAACTTGCCGCGGTCATAGCCAACGCCGAGAGCGTGTTTTGTTCGTACGTAACTGCGGGCGGCGGCAGACGTTCGGCGTTTTTATCGGAATACGCGTCAAACTTAAAGGAATACGATCACGCGGAAGAATGGGCGGCGCTATACGGAAGCAACGACGCGTCGCTTATTGCGCGCGTTGCATGCACGCCCTCCGCGGCGCGAGAAGTGGCTGCTCGCGGGCTTACTTCGCATTCTGCAGCGGTGGCTAAAGCGGCGGGCGACAGAGCGATAACGGCTGCGCCGTTTACGGAACGCGTAGACGGCGCGGGGAAAAAAGCGCTGTCGGTGAGCGAGCTTACGCATTGGTTCGCTTGCCCGTATAAGCGGTTTTTGTCCGACTCGGTGGGGCTTAAAGAGCGGCGGCGCGGCGGCATGAGCGCGCCCGACTTCGGTCTTATCGTGCATGAGTTTATGAAGCGTTTTATAGGGAGCGGAACGCTCGACTGTTCGCGCGACGCGGTAGAGGGCATGATAACGGACATACTCGCCGAGACGGGGCGGGAGATCGACGGGATAGAGCGGGAAAGGCTCGTGCGCGACGCGTGCGATTATGCCAATGCCAACAAGAATATAATCGAAGCGGGCAAGTACCGCCCCGAACTGACCGAATATTCGTTCGGCGGGAACATAAAACTCGGTGCGTGCGGAGCGGATTTCGTGGGCGTTATAGACCGCGTGGACGTTTGCGGCAACGATGCGCGCATTATCGATTATAAGACGGGCAATAAAAAATTCGACTTTAAAAAATGCGCGGACGGAAGCGACCTGCAACTGCCCATGTACGCCGCCGCGCTCCAAGGCAAAAACGTTACGGGCATGTTTTACATGCCGCTGCGCAAACTGTACGACGATAACGATACGCGGCTTTCGGGCTGCATGGTAAAGGACGAAGCGGTAGCGCTCGACTACGACAGCTCGCTCATGAGCGGCGAACCGTCGTCCGTTATTGCCGCGCAGCTCAAGATAGACGGTAGCGGCGCGACGGCGTTTAAGCGGCCTTCGGCGTCGCTCATGGAAGAGCGCGACTTTGCGCGGCTTATAGACAGCGCTGTGCGCGTCGCGGGCGTTGCCGCAGACGAGATAAACGACGGCTATATAGAACGCGCGCCGTCCGAAAACGCGTGCGAATACTGCGCATACGGCGGCGTATGCGTGGGCGGACGCAAGCTTCGCGGCTTGCCCGATGATGAAACTGCGGATGGGGGGGAACAGTGATCGTGGAGTTTTCACCCGAACAGAAAAAAGCGATAGAAACGGACGGAAACGTAATAGTGTCGGCGGGCGCGGGCAGCGGCAAGACCACCGTCATGATAGAACGCATAGTGCGCAAGCTGCTGAGCGGCGCAAAGCTCGACGAAATGCTCATTGTAACTTTTACGCGCGCAGCCGCCGCGGATATTCGCGTAAAACTCGCCGAACGTTTGGTCAAGCTCAAGCGCGATCCAGCCGCCGCGGACAAAGCCGCGCGCGCAGCGGACGACATGGCTATCTGCGATATAGGCACATTGCACAGCTTTTGCCAACGGCTCGTCAAGACTTATTTTTACGCGGCGGGCATAGACCCGTCTGCGAGCGTAGTCGAGGAGAATGAAGCCGAGTCGCTCAAGTATTCGGACATAAAGGCGGCGGTGGCTAAAGCTGCGGAAAACGGCGAAGAGTATTTTATGCGCATGTACGACGCGCTCTCTTCAAGGCGTAACGATGACGGCGTAGTCAAAACGATAGGGCGTATTTTGGATCTTGCGCTGTCTCTTCCCGAGCCGCGCAAATATTTGACGGAGACCGCGCCCGATAGCAGCGTGTTCGGCGAGCTTGACGGCATAGCGGCTTTTCGTCGCGCGCAATTAGCGGAACGCATAGCATCCATTAAAGCCGATATGCAAGCGGCTAAGCTCGACGCTCTGTTAAAAGCCGCGGACGATCTTATCCCGTATATGGACGGATACGCGGACGAAATACGCCGCACGTCGCACCGCGCTTGCGGAGATTACCGCGACGTCATAAACGACGAATTCAAGCGTTTGAAAAAAGATTGCGCGTCGTACAGAGAGTTCATCGATACCGTTACGGCGGCGAAAAACGCGGACAGCGCGCCGTACTCCGCCGCGCTCAAAAGTGTGGCGCTCGACGCGCTCGAAAGGTATTCCAAGAGAAAATCCGCGCTCGGCAAGATAGATTATACCGATCTCGAACACGGCGCTCGGCGCGTGCTCAAAGACGAAGGTGCGCGAGCGGAGCTTGCGCAAAGAATAAAATATGTGTTCATAGACGAGTACCAAGACATAAATCCGCTGCAAGCCGCTATCTCGCGCGATCTTAAAGACTGCGGCGCGGAAATGTTTCTCGTGGGCGATATCAAGCAGTCGATATATGCGTTCAGACGGTGCAATCCCAAATATTTCAAGGATGCGACGGTAGACCCCGACTACACGTTTGTCGCGCTCAACCGAAACTACCGCTCGTCGCCGCAAGTGATAGAGTTTATAAATAACGTCTTCGGCGGGTTGATGACGGACGAATTCGGCGGCGCAGATTATTCAACGGACAAGCTTGTCGCGACGGTGGAGAGCGCGGGCGAAGCCGAATATTGCCTTGTGGAGCGTGCCGACGGCAACGGCAAAGAATGTTCTGACATACATGAGGACGGCGTATATTCGGTAGTAAAGTCGGCGGGAAAGGCGAGCGGGTACGACGGTCAAGCGGCGTTTATAGTGTCGCGCGTGCTCGATTGGCTGCGCACCGCAACAGAGCCGAACTTGGGTTCTATAGCCGTGCTTGTGCGCTCGGCTCGCACCGAATTTTGCGCAAAGCTCGCCGCAGCTTTTAAAAAAGCGGGAATAGCATGCACAGTCGGCAAAAAGTCCAAGCTGTCCGATTATCCCGAAGCCGTTGCTCTTCTCGGCATACTGCGCTATGTGGATAACAGATCGGACGATATACCGCTGTACACTGCGTTGCGTTCGCCCATGGGCGGTTTTTCGGACGAAGAGCTGCTGTCCGTCGCGCAAACGGGCGAGCGTATAGCTCGCGCTCGGCATGTCAAGCCGTACGTTTCGGGCGGCGGGCGCGAGTCTTACGCGTTTTGGCAAAAGGCGGAAAACTATAAGGGCGAGCTGCGGGAAAAGCTCGACAGATTTTACGCTCTGCGCGAGGAGTTTTTGAAATATTCGGATACCCATGACAGCGCGGACACGCTGGGCTACATAACGTCCAAGATAGATTACTTCCAGTATGTTTTCGACGCGGGCGGTTCGGCGGAAGCTGTGGAAGCGCTCATAAGCTACGCGGCAAACAGACATTGCGACGTAAACGCGCTTATAGATTTTTGCGACAGATCGGATTTTGAACTCGACGTCAATGCGGGGGGCGACAGCGTTACGATAACGACGATACACGCGTCCAAGGGATTGGAGTTCGATTACGTTATAGTGGCGGACGCGTCGCACGGATTCGTATTGTCCGACAGTTACGATAAAGTGATAGCGACGGAGAACGGCGCGGCGTGCAAGATCCCCGACGCTATAGAACACAAAATGCTGCCGAGCGCGCCTTGGCTGCTGGAAAGCGTAAAAGGTCCCGATAGGCTAAGACAGGAAGAGCTTAGACTGTTTTACGTGGCGTTGACGCGCGCCAAGCGCAAGCTTACCGTGTGCGGAATAAACGGAAAAAGATCGTCGAGCGATCCTCGACGGGCGCGTTGCGAGCTCGATTTTATGGGCGCGGTAACTCCCGCCGTCGTCGCGCCGCCCGAGAGCTCGACCGCTGCCCCGCGCGCCGAAGGTCCGCTCGACGAAAGTATATATTCGGCGGTAAAAGCGCGTTGCGAGTTTAAATACGTAGGACACGACAGACCTATAAAGACGTGCGTTACCGCGCTCGCCGAATACTCGGACGAGGACTATACCTCCGCCGCGCCCGTTCTCACCGACGACGACAGAGCGCATAGCGGCGACGACGTTTACTCGGTGCGCCCGCGCGGCAAGTCTGCCGCAAGATCCGATGCGGACGGCGCTGCGCTATCCAAACTGCGCGGCACGGCATACCACCGCGCCATGGAACTGATAGATTTTTCATCGCCCGATTTCGATGCTGTAAAGCGCGATTGCGAAAACGCGGAGCTTGTGGACGGCGACGAGATACTTCATGCGGCGACAGTCATGCGCGAGCTTACCGATGGGTGCGCGTTTTATGCCAAGGAACGCTACTTCATAGCGGACATGCCTTTGGATGAAATAAGCGGCGGCGGGAGCGTGGAGAGCATGCTCGTTCAAGGCGTTATCGATCTTTTGATCGTGCATAATGACGGAAGCGCAACGATAGTGGACTACAAAACGACCACGCCCGACCGTCTTGCGAGCGACGCGTACAGAACGCAGTTAAAGGCGTATTGCACCGCCGTAGAACGGGTAACGCCGTACAAGGTAAAAAAAGCGTACTTATATTCGTTTATACTCGGTAAACTGATGGAAATTTGACCGCGCTTTTTGAGGCTTATCTTATTAGATAGTAAAAAACTGCGCAATTTAAAAAAAATCTTATTGAAAAGTATAGATTTTTCCGTTTTCGTGTGATATAATACACAAGGAACGGTTTGTCCGTTTCGTTTTTTGCGCACTTAAATTGCGGTGCGATTGTCAAGCGCAATGCTCAACTATATGGAAAGGGGACTTTAATATGTTGACACAACTCAATAAACTGTTTACGACTACGCTCGGCATCAAAACGGAGATATGGCTGATAATAATGATAGCGGTCGTAGCTCTCGCGTTTTTGGTATCGCTTATTTGCGGCTTGGTCTCGGGCGAGTTCAAAAAAGTAAATTCGCTCATGAAGAGCGTGATAAGAAAACCGTCCGACGCGGTAAAGGCTATGAAGCAAATGCCCGCGCCCATAAAGAATCAGTATAAGCGCGCGCGCATGACAAACGTCAAGCCGGGCGATCTGATTACAGAACAAGACTGCGTAACTACGCCCTATTCGCGTTCGCTCGTTTCCAAGATATGGATAGTAACTTTTGTGGCAACCGTTATTTGCGCGGGTATCGCGTTTTTTGTAGCGCCGCTTGCCGTTAAAGCGGAGATGGCGAAAGCCGCGGGCAATGCAGCCGAAGGCGGCGACGGGGCTGTTGCTGCTGCTGCGGAACTTTCAAACGCTGTTTATTTGCTTCCGCTCACCGTTTTGCTTATCGGCGGACTGTTGACTATGATCGGCGCGATCGTAGGTAAGGTGGCGCTCGGCGGAGCGGTAAAGACGTATTCGCTGTTTATTACCGCGCTCGACGCGGAAACGCTTAAAACCGCGGGCATGCACGAAGAACAACCGCAACAGCAAGCTGCATACGCGGCGGCGGAACCCGTGGCAGAACCTTACCGCGAACAGCCCGTATATGCGCAGCAAGAAGCGGTATATGCACAGTCGCAGCCCGTTTACGAAGATAGGTCGGAACCGCAAAACGAATTCGGCGCGACCGCTCAGCCCGTTTACGACGAACCGCCCGTAGTGGCTGTAGAACCGCAAGAAAGCGATGAAGAAATAAGACGCAGAGCGCGCGAGGAAGCTTTGGCTCAAGCCCGTGCCGCTCAAGCTCAAGCTCAGGCGCAAGCACAAGCGCAGGCGGCGGCACAAGCGCAAGCCGCTCAAGCCCAAGCCGCGCGTCCCGCAACTCCCACGTCTGCGGACGACGTTATTGCGCGTATAGAGCAGATAGACAGAGACGGCGCGCCGCGCGAGACTATGCGCGAAGTGGCGACGTTGTTGCAAAAAGAACGTGCCAAACCCGAAAACAAAACGCCCGAACAGCAAAAACGCTTGAACGAAGCGTTGAGCAAACTGCTCAAGGCTATGGCAAAGAAATAACAAGTCAAGAAAGCGCGACCGCAATGTCGCGCTTTTTGTATGCGGTAGATCCGATGGGGCGACAGCGCGTGCATGTGCGGAGCTTGACTAATGCGCGCGGCGGCATTTCGATTGACAATCGCGCCTCGAGCGTATAAAATAGACTCATGAAGTTTATAGACAGTCCGCATCTTAAAGTAGAAAAAGCCGTCATATCCGATATGCTCGTCCACGAAGGGTGGAACGAGCTTGTAAACGACGAGCGCGCCGTTATAATAAACGCGCGCAACAAATACAAGTGCGTGTTTAAAGACGTCGATGTCTGTAAAGCGTATTTAAAAAAATACGACGTTAAAGGCGAAGCGTGCATTCTCGGTCTGCCCGCCGACGGGGCGGAGCTTTTGTCCGTGCATGCTTGTGCTTGCAAGACGTATGCGTATCTTAGCGACATGCCGCCCGCGCTCGACGACGGGGTAACGGTAAAAAGGCTTGCGCCTACGTTAGCCCAAACTGTGTACGCGGCATACTCCGAGCACGAGCATTTTTCGGGATACAGAGTTGAAGACATCGACCGCATAATGCGCGAGCGCGGTATCTTCGGCGCGTTCCGCGGAAGCTCGTTCGTCGGATTTATAGGCAGACACGGCGACGGAAATATGGGCATACTGCACGTGTACGAAGCGTTCAGACGGCGCGGAGTAGGCGCGGCGCTTGAAAAGTTTATGATAAATTATGTAATGACGTTCGGAAGAACGCCCATATGCGACGTTTATGTAGATAACGGAGCGTCCGTCGCATTGCAAAAAAAGCTCGGCTTGACCGCAGCGGACGGCTTCACATTTTGGACGGAGATAGCTTAGGTTTACGGGTTTGTATCCCGAATGGCGAGTGTAGTTATAAGTAGCCGCACGCAATGTTGCGCGGTAGATCAGCTAAGATTTTCTATTATATATTCCACGTCTTTATCGCCTCTGCCCGAAAGATTGGCGATAATTATTTTGTCTTTGTCGAGGCGTTTGGCAAGCTCTATGGCATAAGCCACGGCGTGCGCGCTCTCGAGCGCGGGGATAATGCCTTCTGTGCGAGACAGAGCGTAAAACGCGTCCAGCGCTTGTTTGTCGTCTACCGTAACGTATTGTACTCTGCCTATTTCGTTGAGATAGGAATGTTCCGGACCTACGGCGGGATAGTCAAGCCCGCTCGCTACGGAATACGCGTCCGACACCTTGCCGTCGGGCGTTTTCAAAACTTTGGAACGGTAGCCTTGATATATGTCCTCTTCGCCGTAATTGACGGTCGCGGAATTGTCGCCTATGGCTTTGCCTTTGCCGAGCGCCTCAACGCCTATGAGTTTGACTTCGCTGTTTTTGATGAACGCGTCGAAAATGCCTATGGCGTTAGACCCGCCGCCTACGCACGCGACTACGTAATCGGGCAAGCGCGACTGTGCGCGCTTTATCTGCGCCTTTGTTTCCTTGCCTATAACGGATTGGAATTCTTTGACGAGCGTGGGGAAGGGGTGCGGACCGACCGCCGATCCTATACAGTACAGCGCGTCTTTATAGTTGTTCAAGTACGAGTTGAGCGCGCTGTCGACGGCGTCCTTGAGCGTGCCGTCGCCGTCCGTAACTTCCACTATGTCCGCGCCGAGCAGCTTCATTTTTTCCACGTTTATCTTTTGCTTTTTAATATCGACTGCGCCCATGTGGATCTCGCACTTTATGTCCATGAGCGCGCACACGGTAGCTATAGCCAGTCCGTGCTGACCCGCGCCCGTTTCGGCGATGATCTTGCTTTTGCCCATGTGCTTGGCGAGCAGAGCTTCGCCTATGCAATGGTTTATCTTGTGCGCGCCCGTGTGGTTCAAGTCTTCGCGCTTAAGGTAGATCTTTGCTCCGCCCGTCGTTTCGGAAAGCTTTTTGCAGTAGTACAGCGGCGTGGGTCTGCCTTGATAGTACTTGCGCAAATAGTTTAGTTCGTCGCGGAATGCCTTGCTTTTTTTCAAGGCTATGTATTGCGAGTAAAGCTCGTCGAGCTCGGTCTTTATTTCCGCGGGAACATAGCATCCGCCGTACTTGCCGAAATATCCGTTTTTCATTATTGCCGTTCTCCTTCGGTCGTGTTGTTCGTGATCGGCTGCCGCGCATGTATAAACGCGCTTTAGCCGCGGTGTGGGCTTTTTTATAAAAAAACCGCAGATCGTATCAAACACATCTGCGGGTAAAACCGATATTATATATCCCTCGGATGTTTTGCGATATGCGGAAAAGCATTCACAAAACACCGTTTTGTAAACGCTTGTTATATGCGACGCCACCAAAGAGATCTGAACATAATTACCGACCTTTTGTAATTTTGTTAATTGTATCAAACATCGCGCGCGTTGTCAATAGTTTTCGTTAAACTTTATTGTTTATCATGTATAAGCGGCGGAAACGGTCGCTTTTGCTCCCCGTGCGACGACGCAGCTGTTTCGCAAATAAAAAACCCCGACTTAAAGTCGAGGCTGTATTTACATTTTATTATCTGTGCGGGCGAGTGGGGCGCGGTCTGCCCGACGAAGGTCTGCGGCTCATGGGCGAGCCCGGTCTGCGCCTTGCGTGCGCCGCCGCTCTGTGTCTCGGCGCTGCGGCTTTTCTCGCGGGCGCGGGCTTTTTGGCGGGCGTTGCGGGACGCTCTTGCTTGGCTGCCGTGCCTGCCGCCGCCGCATTGGTAGCGGGCGTCATAACGTATACTTGTCTGTCTCGCGTCGAATAGAACACGCCGTTTGCGAGCGGAATGTAGTCTCCGTTCAGTCCGCCGCCCATCGGCTGGTTTACGGGAGCTATATCGCGCGAATCGGACATTTGTATCATTTCGGGACGAATATCTTTGACCGATTCTTTTTCTATTTCTTTTTGCTTGCGCTCTAATTCCTTTTCTTTTGCGCGCAGGTCCTTTTCGTTTATCTCGCGGCGCATGTTGTCGAGTTCCGTTTCCAGTCTGCGGTACGGATCGGGCGTGCCCATTCCGTAAAACATGGCTGCGTTTTGCGGCTGCGCCGTCGCTTGCTGCTGGGGCGCTGCCGACGACTGGGCGAGAGATATTGTCAGCTTGTTTACAAGATCGCGCATGCTGTCAAGCTCGGCTTTGAGCCTATCGACGTCCTTGTTTGCATACGGATCGTTTATCACGGGCGCGGATGAACGCGCCGAAGTGAATGCTTGTGCTTGGATCTGTGCTTGCTGCGCTTGCTGCATCATCATCTGCGCTTGCCGCATCATCTCTTTTGCGGCTTCGGTCGCCGCGTCGTTTTGCGGCGTCGCGACGTGCGCGGCTTGCGCCGCCGCTTGCTGCGCTTGGAATTGCGCGGCTTGCGCTTGTTGCAACATCATTTGCGCTTGCCGCATCATTTCTTTGGCGGCTTCCGCTTCCGAATTGACCGCGGGAGCGGGTGCGATGGGAGTTTGCGCCGCTTTGGCTTTTTCCGCAGCTAACGCCGCTTGCGCTTGCATGGCTTGCTCTTGCGCTATGCGTGCTTGTTCCATCATTTCACGCGCTTGCGCCATTATGTCTTGCGGGTCGCTTGCGTCGCCTTGATCGGCGGGGGTCGCGACGGGCTGTTCTGTTGTTTGTGCGCCGCTATCGTTAGCGTCGCCGTCCGTGCTATTTTCTGTAGCGGGTCGGTCTTCGCCGAGCATGGCGTTGAGCTGCGCGTCTAGATCGTCAACGGGAACAGCGGCGGGCTGGTCTTCGCCGAGCATAGCATTGAGCTGCGCGTCTAGATCGTCTGCGGGGACTGCGACGGGCTGATCTTCGCCGAGCATGGCGTTGAGCTGTGCGTCGAGATCGTCCGCGGGAACAGCGGCGGGCTGGTCTTCGCCGAGCATAGCATTGAGCTGCGCGTCGAGATCGTCTGCGGGAACAGCAGC
>CAJTTD010000011.1 GCA_910579205.1 uncultured Christensenella sp. | reverse complement strand
ACGGCGAGCGGATAACGGTAATAAAGGCCGGCGGGGAAGTCGTAGTAAAACAAGATATATGCAACGAAGTGTACATACTGAGCGATGCGAACGGGGTGATCGTAACGACCGGCAACGGTGAAGAGCTGCTGCGGATAGACGGAGCAACGGCACAGAGCGTAACAGTGGACGGCGTGGTGTGGGACAGTATCGACGACGGCGAGTGCAAGCTCTACATACTCGGCATGTCCGAGACCAACCGCCCTTTCCTTTTTGTGGCGATAGAGACAGTCGAAAGTATAAAAGTCGAGTGCGCATTATTAAGAAATTGATGATTGGGATATGGTATCTGTCATAGCGGCAAAATCATTTTATATAGTTGTAAGCTTGAAAATATGTTTTTTTTGTGATATAATTTTCTTATAAAATTTGGAGATAACGTCAAATGTCCGATTATTATTCCGACCCGTATCAAAACGATTATAAAGCATGGCTGTTAGGCGGAATATTTCTCTCGATTATATTTCTGGCGTTTTTCGGCGTCGGACTCTACTTGCTTGCAAGACAAATTCAAGCAAGTTGGTATGTGGAAACCGAGTCGGTGGTTGTTGACCACAAAATTATTTATGAAAGGGACTCGGGCGGTTCTCACGGCAGCCACTTTACACGAACTGCTTATTACGCTATAGTCGAATACGAATTTGACGGAAAAAAGTATAAAAAAACCGCCGACACACCGTCTTCAACCGACGTTCCGCCCGACGATATGGGAAAAACAATTACGATTTACGTTAATCGCAACAATCCAACGGACGTTGTTTTCAGAAATTCAACGCATATATTATTGACTACGCTATGCCTTACAGTTCCCGTAGGGGGATTTGTGGGTACTGCTTTCATGTTCCGTAAAGCGTATAAAATCAAAAAAGACGATTAAATTCACTTTGTGTCGTTACCGCCATCAAACCGATCGCTCCGCGGTACTCGGGATTGCGGATGCAAGGACCGCGGAGCAAAGGCACAGAGCGTTACGGTGGTCGGGCTAATGCGGCAAGCCGTTATCGACTGCGAGAGAGCAGGCTCTATATACTCGGCATGTCCGAGACCAACCGCCATTTCTTGTTTGTGGTGATAGATATCTATCGTGCCGTTTGAAATTCGGTAAATGCGTGTTTGAGCTTTTTGCGCGCATGACACTTTATTACGATAGGTATGCGTATAAAGGATTTTCGGATAAGGCTTGTAATTGTTATATATAAATGATATAATTCAAGTGAAAAAGCTTGCTCGCAAGGGCTTTTTCGCGCCGTATTTCAACGCGACTGCGTGTTTACGAAAGGAAACACGGGCGGCGAAGCCGCAAGACAAAAGCTTGCTTTTGGCGCAGTCTAATGTTATAATACGATCATGGATATAGTATTCGACATTGTTTTCGGCGTTTTATTGGGTTTGGTCAAACTGATAGCTCCCCGATATAACTTAAAAAAGTGGCAAGAAACACTGCTGATAATATTTGGCGGACTGTTGTTCGTCGCGTCGTTGGGTTGCTTTATAGGCGGCGTATACGTGCTTAGCGTCGTCGCTTCGCATAAAACGCTCGGTATAGCATTGACGAGCGTCGGCGCGGCGCTTATCTCGATGCAGTCGCTCGTGTTTTTTGTTTCGGCGGGGATGCGCTTGAAAAAAGACGGTCATGCGAAAAAAGACGAGCCTATCGACGATCGATAAGTAAGCTTGCGCGGCGGGCAACGACCGCGCGTCATTAAGCGGCGAAAAAACTAATTCGGCGGCTTGCGTGTTTAGATATATTGCGCAAGGAGGAGGGATACATGGTAGATGTAACGGCAAAAAAGAAGAGGCGGGCGGTCATAGGCAGTGTGATCCTATTTGTATTTGCGGCATTATGTATATTTGCGGGCATATTTGTGCCCAAAATAGGCGGTATGGAAAAAATAACCGACGACAATATTTTTATGCATGAAGTAACAGCGACACACACCGAAAAGGAAAACGATCTGCTTTACATATATATATAAGAGGACGACAGACCGCTCATAGTCGATACTAAAAACAGACTGCTCAAAGACAAAGTCGATATGGTCTATTCCATAGTCGGCGGAGACAAAATAGTGTTTTGGACTTTTCCCATGGACTCGATCGCCCGGCCCGACGCGACCGCTATACTCGTATGCGCATTCACCGTGAACGGCACTCCCATAATTTCGGTAGAAGAATTCAGTCGTCATATTTCTATGGGTATAAATGCAGCACGGGTATCGGCGCTTTCGGTGGCAGCGGTCGCGGCATTTTTCGGTGTTTTTCTGTTGGTGCGCGCGTTCGGCAAAAAGAAAGATGCGGACAACGGTAACGGCGAAAAAGACGGGGCGATCGCGCAAGGCGAGGCTAAATAATTACAATGCTTCGCGCAAGCGTTGTGAACAAAGAGGCGACGCAATGAAGATAAATTGTTTTTGGGAACACAACGGCGGGGATACGCTACTGCATTGTACCGATGTTTTGGGCGCGTTTACGCGCGGAGCTACGCTCGACATAGCCCAAAGCAAAATGCCTAACGAACTGCGTGCTTTTGCGCGGTGGAGCGGAACGCGCGTTACAGACGATTGCGAAATAGTTATAGCGGAAGAAAAAATATCCGCGCTCGATATTTGCGACGCGGATAGCGACGCGATATTCGATTGCGAAACTCAGCCCATGACGGCGGACGAATATTTGCGTCTTAAGAGTTTAGCGCTCAAGCCCGCCGCCGATTTTTCGGCGCTTTACCGTTCCGTGCCCGATAAAAACGCGAGCAGAAAAAAAGAGCGTTCTACGTTTTACGGAAAAGTCCCGCGGACGGCGGAAGAAATGTACATCCATACGAAAAACGTCAACTCGTATTATTTCGGCGAAATAGGCGTTGAATGCGACAACGACGGCGATATTCTCGGCGCGAGACAGCGCGGTTTTGATTTGTTGGAGCGCATGCCCGATTTTTTGCGCAACAAAACGGTAGTCGGAAGCTACGGTGAAAAGTGGTCGGTCAAAAAAGTACTGCGTCGGTTTATTTGGCATGACAGGATACACGCAAAAGCGATGTATCGAGTAGCGCGTAGCATATTCGGCGCGGACGGCGTGTCGGATGTATTTTTGTTCGACGCATGATGAGTATAAGCGGCGCATAACTTTTACGATCGGGCTGTCGAGCAAGGATAAAAATCGCGTCGAAATGTTGAAAATAGTTTGATTATATGATATATTAAGGAAAACATTTGAAAAGAGATAAATATGTATTTGATATACGATATATACGACGCGATAGTGAAATACGGCGGAATATTTGAATCTTCGTCGTCGAGTTATTGCGAAAGTACTGCGAACGGATATAAACTTATAGATCACGCTTACGAACTCATGCGGCACGACGGCGAGCTGTATTTGTCCGACGTGATATCCAATCTGAGAAAAGCCGTAAATTACAGAGTGTCCGTTTTGTTCGAGAATTTGGGCATAGACAAACTCAAGTTCAATGGTTTGGGCAAACAGAGGAAGCTGGAAAAATTGGGCGAGCTGGATATAGTAAAGCCGCTGCTCATAAACAAACTGCTGTCCGTAAGAAACGGCATAGAATATGACGGCAATTCTCCGCCGAGCAAAGCGGAGTGCGAAGAGCTTACCGATATAGTGTGGTATTTTTACAGATCCACCGATAGGTATTGCAATGTCGAACCCGATGATTTTCTTATAGATCACGGCAACGGCAAAGATTATTTACAGTTGACGTTCGATTTTAAGGAACACAAAACTTTGCGATTGAGCGGGCATTTGCCGCCGCAGTGTTTTTCGGAAAACTCCGACTGTAAGGGCATGAAACTGTACGAATACAACATGCGCGAAATAGAATCGCTTGCTGTGATAGACCGCCCGATACAGCGTTTTTCCGCAAACGTCATGGTCGATGACGTGGAAGATTATACGGACATATTTTCCATGGCGATGTACGAATTGGGCAACTTTTAGCGGAGATGATTTGAAATAAATACATAAAACATACAATAGCAATTGACAGTAATCACTAAATAATATATAATTATTATAATCAAAGGAGAAATATTATGGTTGGATTTTATGATGCGGTAATTTGTTCTACTATTAAGCAAGAAGAAGGGTTTAAAGATTACCGTTTTATTGCTGAAAGAACAGCGAACGAAGTTGGATATAATGTTTTAAGAAACAGTGAACATGGGGGGTCAACTCAAAGGAAGTTTGATAATTGCTTAAGAGAAAGTTATCCGATTTTTATTGCGTTGATCGGGGAAACATTAACGGAAAATGTATTAACAGAATATAAAACGGCATTGGAAATAGGCCTACCTATATTAACTTTTATTAAGACGAATGCCGATCAAGTTATTTCGGCTAATGTAAAAGGAAATTTATGTAGAATATCAAAATACATATATGAAAAAGATTGTTGTGCTTTTTATGATTGCGAAAGTCTTTATAATGCCTTAAAAAGTAGATTAACGGATTATAAAGAGACTGTAAAAAATAGGAAAATCGAATTTCTGCAAAATAGAGAAGATATTTATCCGTTTACTGCCGACATGATTTGTCAAGCTAAAAGCTTGGTTGTTTTATGCCAAAATACATCAACTTTACTTTTGGGAGCAAGAGCCAATAAAGTTGAAAGCAAATGTTACACGCAACTTATTGATTGGATCAGATCCGCAGATGAAAAGATGGAATTTATTCACATTTTTTCTAAGGGAAAAACATTGAGCGAACTGCAAAATAAAGAGTATGCTAACATTAAAACAGCTAAAGAAAATTTAATTTCATTAATCAATGATACAAATGTTAAAGCAAATATTTTATTAAGAACCGTGGAATCTCTGCAACCGTGCGTTATTTCGGATCATGATATATTATTTTCTTTATCGCTTGGAACAAACGTGCATTACATAAAATTACCAAGTGCATTCATCAGTTGCCAACACGCAAACGCTATTATTAATTCTTTAAGTATTAGTGGGGAATTGTTTTGCTCAAATCGAAGTGATGAACCTGAAATGAATATAGAAAATCTAAATAATTTTTATATTTGTTAACTAAAATCATTTTTACTATATGAAAAAGTTCGACGCTTAATTATCAATGGAATGGAAATCACAATGAAATTTACAAAAAGTGCATGTCAAGTGGTGATTTACGGAGGCGGATATGGAAACGCTCACGCAAGAGCAAACAGACGAGCTTAACGATCGCATAGCAAGATCGGAAGCGTTATATTCCGAGTTTGCTGCAAAGGACGCGGACGCGGTGCGCATGCACGGAAACAACGCGTATGATCCGCTGCGGTCGCAGTTCGGCAGAGACGCCGACCGCATAATCAACTGCAAGTTTTTCAATCGCGGGTCGGACAAAACGCAAGTATTTTCTTTCTGCAAAAACGACGATATAACGCGGCGTTCGTCGCACGTGCATTTGGTGTCGCGTATAGCGCGGCGCATAGGCAAGGCGTTGGGACTCAATCTCGATCTCATAGAGGCGATAGCCATAGGACACGACATAGGACACACGCCGTTCGGGCATGCGGGAGAGCGCATACTGTCAAATTTGTACAGACAGCATGCGGGCAAGCTGTTTAACCACAACGTGCACAGCGTGCGCGTGCTCAATCTCATAACGCACAACAATCTGACGGTGCAAACGCTTGACGGTATAATCTGCCATTGCGGCGAAAAGGTGCATGAAAAGTACGAGCCGAACAAGCTCCCTACAAAAGAAGAGTTTTACGCATTGTTCGACCGCTGTTACATAGAGGACGACGCGGTCAAAAATCTCCGCCCCGCAACGCTTGAGGGCTGCGTGGTGCGGCTTTGCGACATCATAGCGTACATAGGCAAGGACAGACAAGACGCCATGTATTCGCTAAAGCTGCCGCTCGAGTTTACGCCCACCGTGCTCGGCGCAAAAAACGGCGAGATAATAGAAAACATCACGCGCGACGTTATAGCCAACAGCATGGGCAAGCCCTATCTTTCGCTTAGCGCCGACGTGTTTGACGCGCTCGAGCTGATGAAGCGCGAAAACTACGAAAAGATATACAGACTGCCGTCGGTAAACGAGCCTTACGAAAACGTCATACGCCCTATGGCGGAAAAAATGTACGAAAAACTGCGCGACGACATTATACGCGACGATCGCGAGTCCGTTGTATTCCGCCATTATTTAAACGACGGATATGTGTATGAAAATTACTTCGGCGAGAAAAAACCCGACGAATACAATATCTCCGCCGAACCCGACGACATAACGGTCGATTTTATGGCGAGCATGACCGACGATTACTTTTTGGACGCTTTCGCAAACATGTTCCCCGACGATAAGCTCAACGCCGAGATAAAAGTAGTCGGGTATTTCGCCGAACATAAATTGGACATGTGATACGAGTAATTTGCGTGCCGTCATTGCTGATTTGCGACGTATTTTAACAAACATGCAAGCGCAAACGGCGATACGAAAACTCGTTTTTTTCGCGCATTTTATATACGACAGTGGAGGAAGATAATGGATATTTACGCCAAGTTCGAGACGTTCGAAAACGCGCGGTATCTGCTGCGCGAGGTGAAAGAGGACGACTGCTCGGCGCTCGCCGCGGTATACGGCGACAAAAACGCGCTGCCGTTTTTCAACAGCGACAACTGCGACGGCGATAACTTCTATTACCCGACAGAAAAACGAATGGCGGAGGCTATGGCGTTTTGGCACATGGCGTACGACAACAAATGGTTCGCGCGCTGGGCAATAGCGGACAAGCGCACGGGCGCGGTCATCGGTACGGTAGAGCTGTGCAAAAGAGCGTCGGACGACGTATTCGATGCCGCATCGATACTTAGGATAGACGTAAAAAGCGAATGCGAAAAAGCGGATGTGCTTTGCGACGTGTTGGATATTATAGTTCGCCCCGCACTCGATATGTTCGGAAGCGCGCGCGTTATAACCAAAGCGCCGATATACGCCGTGGAGCGCATCGCCGCGCTTGACAAGTTCGGGTTCAAAAGATCGGAGCATTTGCTTATCGGCAAAACGGGCTATGCGTACGACGGGTATTGGACGTTTGACAAAGAATAGGCATGCGCGGCACGTGGGGGCGCAAATATTGGAATAATAATGACCGCAAATTGCCAATATATGGAAGCATTTCAAAATTGACTAAAACCGCCGCAGCATTTATAATTATCTAAAACACATTGTCGTGCAATGATCGCGCATTGCGTGCGCGCGGCGTCGGCGTAAAAAGGAGAAAATATGAAAAGATACACTGCCAAAGACCTAACGGCGGAAGAAAAACTGCGGCTCTTGTGCAGCAACGGTTTTTGGTATACGTCCGATCTCGACGGAAAGCTGCCTACGGTTTGCGTATCCGACGGACCGGTGGGTCTTCGCGCCGAGCGCAAAAACGAAAAAGGCGAAACGGAAACGCTTCCGTCGGTCGGGTATCCTTCGTCGCAGTTGCTCGCCGCTACGTGGAACACCGAGCTTGTAAAGACGGTCGGCGAATGCCTTGCGGACGACTGTTACGAAAAGCAAGTGGATATCTTGCTCGGTCCGGGCGCGAATATAAAACGCCACCCGCTCAACGGGCGCAACTTCGAGTATTTTTCGGAAGATCCGCTGCTCGCGGGAGAAATGGCGCGCAATTATATAGACGGCGTACAGTCGCGCGGCATAGGCGCGTGCTTAAAGCATTTTTGCTGTAACAATCTCGAGTACAACCGTTTCGAGCAGTCGAGCGAAGTGGACGAACGCACTCTGCGCGAAATATATTACGCGCCGTTCGAGATAGGCTGCAAAGCCAAGCCCGTATCCATGATGAGCGCATACAATCGCATAAACGGTCGGTATGCGAGCGAGTACAAAAAGGGGTTTGACGTGTTGCGCGACGAGTTCGGTTTCGACGGCGTTATGTATTCCGATTGGGAAGCGGTGCGCGACCGCACTCAAGCCGCCAAAGCGGGCTGCGATATAGAATTCCCGTTCAACGAGAACAATTACAAAAAGTTTGCAGCGGACTACGAACGCGGCGCGATAACTGATGAAGAACTCGACAAATGCGCCGACAGAATACTCGATCTTGTGTACCGCTGTAAGGATATGCAAAAGGGTAAGGGCGTTGCGCGCACCCAAAAAGAGCGGCTGTCCGTCGCGCAAAAGGCGGCGGAAGAAGGCATAGTCCTTCTTAAAAACGAGGACGGAATACTCCCGCTCAAAAAGGGCGTCAAGATAGCGCTCGCGGGGTGCTACGCCAAGCCCGAACGCAACATGCTTGCGGGCGACGGCAGCTCGCGCGTAGTTACTCTTACGGAAAAGTTCGATCTCGAGCAGCTTCTGAAAGCAGAGGGCGCGCAAGTCGCATACGAAACAATGTTCTATTACGACAAGGTTTTGGGAACTAACGGCTACGGGCATTTTGCCGCAAAACCCAATATCGGACGGATAAACGCGGCGACCGCCGACGTAACCGTCGTTTGCGCGGGCACGGGCGTGCCGTTCGAGCTTGAATCGTTTGACCGCCCCACCATGAAACTGCCCGTCGCGCAAGAACGCGCAATACTCGATCTTGCCGCCGTCAATCCCCAAACGGTCGTCGTGCTTTTTGCGGGCTCGGCGATAGACGTCAGCGCATGGGCGGACAAGGTAAAGGGCATAGTGTACGCGGGGTTCTGCGGCGAGCGCGGTCTCGACTCTTTGTGCGGCGTTTTGTGCGGCAAGGTCAACCCGAGCGGCAAGCTGTCCGAAACTTTCCCCGTATGCTTCGATGCGTCGCCCGTGGCTCGGTCGTATATCGACACGTCGGTAACGCGGTATACGGACGGAATAGACGTAGGCTACAGATATTACGACCGCGAGCCGCAAAATATAATGTATCCGTTCGGATTCGGATTGTCGTATTCGCGGTTCGAGTATTCCGATCTTAAGATAGTCGGAAGCGGTTTGGACGTGTGCGCGGAGTTTGACGTTAAAAACGTTTCCGACGTTAGCGGCAAAGAGACTGTACAGTTGTACGTATCGGAAATAGCGCCAGTTGTTTACAGACCGATCAAGGAGCTTAAAGGCTTTGCCAAGGCGGAGATACAAGCGGGAAAAACGGCAAAGTTCAAGCTCAAGCTCGACAGCCGCGCATTTGCTTACTATTCGACGGCGGACGACGGTTGGCGGGTAAACGACGGAGTATACAAAATACTCGTCGGCAGTTCGTCGCGCGATATACGTTTGGCTGTTACCGTCGAGATACGCAACGGCAAACTCACCGTAGTGTAATGAGTACGGGACAAACTGCCTAAGGAAAAAGCGAAAGTGAAAAATTGGTGGAAACGCTTCGGTCTATCCATGTTCTCTGACAAATGCGCCGCGGAGAGCACGGAGTACGGCGCGGGCATGGTGCTGGTAACTGCGGTGCTTGCCGCGATATTCGTATTTATAGGAGTATTCGTAGGCAATTACGCTATGTTCGGTGCAGACTACTCCAATGCGCGCGTGTTTCGCGAGTTCGTTTACGAGTCGGTGATAGACGGAGATGTTCGCATAATAACTTACGCGGACGGCGCGGATGTTACGATCGGCGGCGAAAAAGCCGTAGTAAACACTTTTGCGGACGGCAAAGCGGACAAAGACGGCTACGGTTTTATAGTCGATCACAACAATGTTTCGTCTTACGACGATTTTATTGCGTACTGCAAAAATACCGATGGCGGCGAAGATATATCTTACGAGAGTTATCTGGAGTTATCCAAAGAGGACAGACTAAGCTATGTTTTCACGGTGGAGCACAGCGGAAAGATAAAGACGGTTGACGACGTATCGGCCAAAAAGTACCGCGAATATTTATTGACGGTAAAAGCCGCCGAGTCCGATCTGAAAGAAGCGGACGATAGCAAAGCTACCGTCTCGCCCCAACAGTACAACAATGCTTTGTACGAACTTTACGTTTCGTACTACTATCCCGATATGAACGCGGCGAGCGGTGAAAACGTCCCCACTCTCCGCGGCTACTATTATTACAATTACATCTTGCCGTCCAACGGTAAATACTTTTGTATATTCGGTGATATGATAACGGGATCGTTCGTAACGGGTACGGGCAAACACGTGGACTTCGGCATGAGCTACGGCAAAGACGGACTGGAGTTTGCCGACGGCGACACGCGATCGCAAAAAGAAAAGACGGTGGACGAATTTATCAAAAGCGGGTATTACGACGGCTTGACGGCGTTGTTCTTTTCCGACTTTATGATGAGTTTTATAACGCTGCTGCTCACCGAATTTACTATCGCCGCGGTCATGGTCTTGTGCTGGCTCGTTTGTCGCGGCTTGCGCATAGAGCTTGGCGGTTCTTTTGCGGACAGCGCAAAGATAGTCGGCTCGTACGCGCATTGGCCCGCGTTGTTTGCGGCGGCGGCGGCAATAGTAACGGGCGTTTTCGCGAGCGGCGCGGCAGTGGTAGTTGCTGCCGCCTTGACATACTTGGCTGTTTTGGCTGCACGCACAGCGCCGCTTTTGGTCAAGCAATACAAAATATCCCGCCGCAAAGAAGCGGAAGGAGAACAAGAATAACGGTGTAATGTCGATATGTATCGTTAAATAAGACTATAAAAACCGCGCAATAGCATAGGCTTTGCGCGGTCGATTTTTTTACGGGCGTAAGATAGTCTCAAGATATCTTCATTATTATCGATTGATCGAAATCGCCGAAGTTTTTTCCGAACAGCGTTATGCCGCCGCGGTGTACGGCGTCCTCTTTTACTTCAAGTTCAAACCGTATGTTATCGGCGTCGAACAAGTGCAGATCGGCAAACGTAACTTGTTTGTGGCAAAACACATTATCCAAGTAAACGCCGTCCGTGTCCACCGATATCTTTTTGAGCTGTCCGAACTGCGAGCTTGTAACAGGCCAATACATGGGCGTGTTTTTTCCGCGCTTGCCGCCGAAGTTGCCGGGGGACGTGAACGTGAGGCATTCTATGCCGTTTATCTTTACCGTTATGTCGCTCGGCCAGTCGTTGTTGTAGTACAGCGTGTCCGAACATATCTCGAGCGAAAAGCTTATGCGGTGGCGATCTTGCTTCTTTTCGGTAGGCGTGGGAAATACGTAGGCGATGCGCCCGGATTCAAACCAAAGACATTCCGCTTGCGCGCGCTCGGGCGAAAAGAACAGTTTGGTATCGTCGTATGCGCCGAGCGTCGCGTCTTTGCCTATCATGCCGCACGGCGCGTTTATCTTGCAGTCCGAGTACATGCCGATGGGCATCTCCACATAGAACGATGTCGATTTCTTTTCCGCGCTCACCGCTTCGAGCGTAAATTTGGTGTCGAGCACGGCTTGCGCGCAGAACTTGGTGTGTCCCTTAAGCCCGGGCTGATAGTTTATGGCTATAAGCCCCGCGTCTGCCAAAACGTCTATGTGTCGCGATACGCTCGATATAGGCATATCCAGCTCGCTTGCGATCATGGAAACGCTTACGGATCTATTGAGCATGAACTTGAGTATAGCAAGGCGCTCTTCGGAAGCGAACGCCCGCGCGATCTTGACTATGTTTTCGTGATCGGCTTGTTTATCGACACGAAACAATAGATGCTTTTCGTTGCTAACGTTTGACATTTTCTCTCTCTCGGATAATGGAATATCACTTATATTATATCGTATATCGAACCAATGTCAATATTTTTTGGAATAATTCTCAAAAATCGGAAACAAATCTCGATGCGTGGTTGCATAACGCTTCCGAAAATTGGGAACAAAGCTCCGATCTATTGTATAAATTTCGGAGTTGCACCAAATATTGAAAGTATTTGCACATCATTATGTACAAAATCGGAAGCGTTTTAAGTATTGTATAGTTTGCGCGCGAATGTTATAATGTGTGTAGTCGATAATCAAAAGGAGAGAAAATGAGCAGGAACGAACATCCCAATCCTCAATTTCAACGACGTTCGTACATGTGCCTTAACGGAGCATGGGATTTCGCGAAATGCAAATACGCCGACCTCGGCGAATTTACGCATAAAATAGAAGTTCCGTTCTGTCCCGAATCTATACTGTCGGGAATAGGCGAGAGAGATTACATAACGGACTGCGTATATTCGCGAGAGATAGACGTTACAGAGGAGGACTTGAGCGGCAGGCTCGTTCTACACTTCGGCGCGGTCGATTACATTGCGGCGGTATACGTCAACAGCGCGCTCGTAACCGAACACGTGGGCGGATACACTGCTTTTGAAGTTGATATAGCGCCTTACGCAACTATAGGCAAAAACATTATCGCCGTGGCGGTACACGACGACGTGCGAGAAAACATCCCGAGCGGCAAGCAGAGCAGCAAGCCCGACTCGTACGGATGTTTTTATACGCGTTCCACCGGTATATGGCAAACGGTGTGGCTGGAGCGCACGCCCGCAAATTACATAAAACAAATAAAATTTTATCCGCAGCCCGATTACAAGACGGTCAAGGTCGAAGTGATCACCGAAGGTTGCGGCAACGTGGCTGTAAATATCGTGCTGGACGGTAAGACGGTCGGCTCGGTAAACGGCTATGTTGAGTATCGCTATGTATTCGACATAGCGCTGTCCGAGGTCGCGTTGTGGGAAGTTGGGTCGGGCAGACTGTATGATGCGGAGATAGCGTTCGGCGACGACCTTGTAAAAAGTTATTTCGGATTCCGCATAGCGGAGTATGACGGAAAAAAGTTCATGCTCAACGGAAAGAGCGTGTTTCAGCGGCTTGTGCTCGATCAAGGCTATTACGCGGACGGTATATACACGGCAAAAGACGAAAAGCAGTTCGCGCACGACATAGCGCTGTCCAAAGCGCTCGGCTTTAACGGCGCGAGACTTCACCAAAAGGTGTTCGAGCAGCGGTATCTTTACGAATGCGACAAAGCGGGATATCTGGTGTGGTGCGAATTTCCGAGCTGGGGCATGAAGTGCTTCGACACCAAGGCTCTCGGCGTGTTCGTATCGCAGTGGAGCGAAGTGGTGGAGCAGTACTTTAACCATCCGTCCATAATAACGTGGTGTCCGCTCAACGAGGCGTGGTGCGATCTGGATAATGAAAAGATCGTGCGCGACGTGCGGTTTGTGGAAGCGGCGTACGGCGTAACCAAAGCGCTCGACCCTACGCGCCCTTGTGTGGACGTCAGCGGCGGATTCCATGGCAGATACACCGACATATTCGATTTTCACAACTACCACAGCGGCGACGAAACGGTTACATACATAGAAGAAGTCAAAAACACAGATACCTTGATAATGGATAAACTGTACGCGCCCGAACATGCGCAGGAAAACATTCCGTACGACGGCATACTGCCGCTCAATGCGAGCGAGTACGGCGGCATGTCGTTCAGCAGAAAAGGCGACGGCTGGGGCTATCAGACGATAAGCGACGAGGACATATTCTTAAAAGAATATTTGCAAATGACGCGCGCATACCTCGATTGCGACAAGATAAGCGGATTTTGCTACACGCAGCTGTACGACGTGGAGCAAGAACAGAACGGGCTTTATTCGTACGCGCGCGGCAAAAAATTCAGCGACGGCGTTATGCGGAAGATCGCCGAGTGTAACTCGAGCGTAGCCGCTATCGAAAAATAAAGAAAAGGAGGTAAAAATGGAAGCAGTTGCAGAGCAAAAGGTATCGACCGCGCCCGCGGCGGAAAAAGGTCTCAAACCCGAAAAGAAAAAGAGATCGCGCATTTCCAACAGACGGTTGAAAGAAATACTGTTTTCTTACGGTATGCTGTTGATACCGCTTATCCAATTCGCCATTTTTTACATCTGGATAAACGCCAACTCCATAATGATGGCGTTTCAGTCGTTCTACGGCGTAGCGGAGGACGGCGGCGAGCTGTTTATTTGGTCGGCGGATAACTTTACGCGGCTTTTTAAAGAGCTAAGCAATTCCGAGGCAACGGTGCATATCGCATTGATCAACACCATGAAATACTTTGCCGCGGGACTGTGCATGATACCCGTATCCTTCCTTGTAGCGTATTTCCTCTACAAAAAGGTGTGGGGCTTTAAGTTTTTCCGCATCATGTTCTTCCTTCCCGGCATCATAAGCGCGGTGTTGTTCGTTGCGACGTACAAACAGTTGATCTCTTACGGCGGACCTATAGACAAACTGCTCACGCTGTTCGGCATGAACATACCAAATCTTTTGGGCGACGAATCAAAGGTTACGGGCACTATAATCGCTTATACGGTTTGGACTGGGCTGGGCGTCAACATGCTGCTGTACCAAGGCGCGATGAGCAGAATACCGCAAGAAGTAATAGAAGCGGGCATGCTCGACGGCGTGCCGTGGTGGCGCGAACTGTTTCAGATAATAATACCCATGGTGTGGCCGACCATATCCACGACGCTCATACTCGTTATAACGTCCATGTTCAACAGCACGGGACCCATACTGTTGTTCTTCGGGGCGGGCGAGAGCGTAGACAACGCGGCGCACATGACGATATCGTTCTGGATATACAACCAAACCGCCAAAGCCAACCTCAACTATCCCGCGACTGTGGGCGTGTTCTTTACGCTCGTCAGCGTACCCGTAGTCTTCCTTGTGCGCTGGGCGCTCAACAAGGTAGACCCGCAGGTAACGTATTAAGGAGGAGCGCATCATGGCAAAGCTTAAACCGATAGAAAGCAAATCGACCGCAAAAGTCAAAAAAGACTTTTTGGCGATAAAGATAATCGTGTTCGTGTTATTCACGCTGTACGCCGCATCGCTCATATTTGCTGTACTGTACGCGTTTTCCATATCGCTTAAGGGCATTGACGAATTCCACGAGAAAAACCTATTGCCCAAAGAATGGCTGTTTTCCAACTACGGTCAAGCGTTTAAGGAAGTAAGAGCCAACGACAGCAATATGTTCGTCATGCTGTGGAACTCCATATGGTATGCGTGCGGCGGCGCGGCTCTCGGCGTATTGACGTCGGCGATAACGAGCTACGTAGTGGCAAAGTACCGCTTCCCGGGGCGCAACATAATCTACTGGATGGCGATCGTTACCATGATGATCCCCATCGTAGGATCGTTCCCCGCGCAGTATCTCGTTTACAACAACTTGCACATATACAACTCGCCCTTGCTTTTGGTTACCAAAATGTCGGGCTTCGGATTCAACTTCGTCGTACTGCTGTCGTTCTTTAAAACGCTGTCATGGACGTACGCGGAAGCGGGGTTCATAGACGGCGCGGGGCATCTAAGGGTATTCTTCAAGATAATGCTGCCGCAAGCGCTGCCCGTTATGGGATCGTTGTTCATAGTAACGATGGTCGGCATGTGGAACGACTACATGGAGCCGACGCTGTTCCTTAAATCGTTCCCCACTCTGTCGTCGGGCTTGTATATATTCCAGCTCTCGCAGACACGGCAGTTCAACTACCCCGTACTGTTTGCGGGCTTGCTTCTCAGCGTAATACCCGTAATAGTACTGTTTATATGTTTCCAAAAGACGATGATGGAATCCATGAGCGTCGGCGGAATAAAAGGTTAAAACAAAAAATAGCGCAAAGCGCATACTAAAAAAACAAAAAACTCGGAGGATCGTATGAAAAATTTCAAAAAGATCGGATTTATGTCAGCGGCGGCGGTGTTTACCGCGTTTTCGCTCGCTGCATGTACCGGCGGCGGGGGCGGCGCGCCGCTTTACGGCGAAGAGACCTATCCCGAATGGGAAGACAATAAGTCGATGTGGGTAGGCGGTTGGGACGTTCCAATCAACACCGAAGCCGATTACAAAATGGCGAAAGACATGGGTCTTACGCACATGTTCATCGACGGATCGATGGCAACAAAGGGCACCGAAGCATATTTGGATCAGCTCCGTCACTGCGAAAAAGTGGGACTTAAAGCGATAGTCGGCAACGATATTGCATTAGGCAATGGCGAAAACAAGCCCGCGGATATGACCGATTACAGCGTGTATCCCGCCGTCGATATGATAAACGTTTGGGACGAACCGCATATAAACAACTTCGACAGCGTTGCCGCAATGATAGAGTCTTATAATGAACTGTATGCCGATAAGGACATGACATTGTACGTAAACGGCAACCCCTCCAACAACATCGGCGACAATGCGTGGACGACGACCGAAGATTATGTGGAAAAGTTTTACAATAAGGTCTTATCCAAGATAGACGGCAGAAAGATATTCTCTACGGATATTTATCCGCTGCTCGAAACGCGCGGCGTGTATACTTTGGATACGCGGTGGTTGCACACGATGGCGGTGTACGCCAACTATGCAAAAGATTACGACGGCGAATTCCACATGTTCATACAGAATTACAGCAGTTCGATATGCCGTGATATTCAAAGCCGCAAAGACTTTACGTTCCAAATCTATACGGATATGGCGTTCGGCATAAACGGCTACACGTACTTCACATACCGCAAGTCGTTTATAGAAGATTTCGGCGGCGGCTGCGTGGAATACGAAACGTCTTGCACTCCCACCTCTTCGTACTACTGGGCGCAAGAAGTCAATGCGGAGATAGCCGACTTCGACCACGTGTATCTGTCGTTCGACTGGGACGGCGCAATGTCCGTCAAGGGCACGTACAACCTCGAAGACGACGAGGAGTACGAAAACAATTCGTTCGGATTCCATAAAGAACTCACCGAACTCAAATGCGTAAACAATGTTTCGGCAACGCAAGACACGCTCATCGGTCAGTTCAATGACGACGAGGGCAGAGACGCGCTTATGATAACCAACTTTACAATGCCTACCGACGACTTGGAAGACGTTGTCAAACTTGAATTTAAGGACTGCAACCGCGCGCTCGTCTGGGCAAACGGCAAAAGAAAAGTCTACGAAGTAAGAGACAACAAGCTCACGCTCGAGATCCCGTCGGGAGAAGGCGTGTTCGTAGTTCCCATCAAAATTTAATATAAAAGGAGATAAATGATGAAAAAATATTTTAAATCGGTATGCGCCGCTCTCGGCGCGTTGATGGCGGTAAGCGCGCTTGCCGCATGCGGACCTGTAAGACGCGGACCTATAGTTCCGCCCGAAGATCCCGGCGAAGTGGGAGAGGACGGTTTGGCGAGCAGCATAACCGTGCACTATTATGCGGGCGGTTTCGGCAATGAGACCAACAAGCTCCTTTCGTCGGACTTTAAAGCGCTCACGGGCAAAACCGTAAAGTGGGAGCCGAGCTATACCGCTAACGAGATACAATCGCTCCTCATCAACGGCACCGAAAAATACGATATCGTTATGCCGCTGCTCAACATGTATCAAGCGGAAGACGCCAAAATGTTGGAGGACATCACATCGGTGTACAATTCGACGTTCGATGGCGAAGATAAAGCGATAAAGGACAAAATGAACCGATCGCTGTATGATTACATCGAAGCAAAAGACGGCAAATATTATCAAATGTTCTCGCAGAACTCGGTGTCGGCTATCTGCTATAACGCAGACACTCTGGACAATGCGTTCGGAGAGGGCAACTGGGAACTTCCCCTCACAACTAACGAATTGTTCACAATGGGCAATCAGCTCAAACAAAAGGGATATTACACCGTAGGACTTGCGACGGGCATCAACTACAACTGGGACTATTTGGGCACGGTTTGGTGGGCGCAGTACGACGGTTTGGAGTCGTTCGAGCATTATTGGTACGGCGAGTATTGGGACGAAACGACGCAAGACTGGAAACAGGGCGTGGAGATCAACGACTCCGACGGACGCAAATACTCGTTACAAACGCTGTCGCGCCTATTATCGAGCAAAAACGGCTATTCGCACTCGCTTGCGAGCCGCATGACGTTTGAGGAAGCGCAACGCGCGTTTTTGGGCGGCGGCTTTGTAGACGACAAAAAGCAAGTGGCGTTCATGGTAAACGGCGACTGGCTGGAAAACGAGATGTCGTCCTACCTTCTTTCGCACCCGACCGACATCGGCATGATGAGAGCGCCCGTTGTCAGCGAAATAGTAAACAAACTTCCCACGGTGAGCAATGACGCAAAACTTGCGGAAGTTGTAGAAGCCGTCGATAACGGCGAAACGTCCGTAACCGGCGTCAGCGCGGAGGACTTTGAAACGGTGCGCCAAGCACGGCTCATGGGCTACACCGCAACGCCCAACTACCCGATAGGCATACCCGCCAACCGTCCTACCAACAAGAAAGAACTTGCCAAAAAGTTCCTCACGTACTTGTACTCCGATCGCGCGCAAAAGATCATAGCAAAAGAGCTTAAAGGCTTGTGCTATCCTTGCTATGTTCCCGACGAAACGATAGCGGTCAGCGATTTCGTTCGCTCGCGGCTGGATGCGTTCGGTTCGGACATGATACCCATTTTCCCTCACAACAAATCTCAAATGGTGTATCGCGGCGGCTTGGGCGACCTCGTCAACGCCAACGGTCCCGACGCCAAACTGTACAACGGTACTACGGCGGATAGTTTGCTCGGTACGTGCAAAAAAGGCTTGCAAGACAACTGGAACACGTATCTCGACGCCCTTAAATAATTGAATAAAGGAGAAAATGATATGAAAAACAACGATCGGCGCAAAAAATGTATAGCCGCGCTCGTAACGGTCGTGGCAGTCAGCTCGGCGGGCGTCGCGCTTGTGGGCTGCAAAAAACAAGCGTCGGGTACGGAGATCGTAGGATTTATAAACGTACCGCAAACGCTCGAGGCGGAACTCGGCACATATGTCAGCCCCAAATACGACGTTATCAACGAGTACGGACTCATACTCGCGGGTTACACCGTAAAACTCGAATCGGTAACCAATGCGAGCGGCGAGAGCTTGAATGTAACAAACAACTCGGTGCTTGTGGAAGATGCGGGCGTTTACGAGTTTACCTATACGGTCAATTCGGAAAACGTGGAAGACGCCGTAGTGTCTATAGACTTTGCGGATAGGACCGCGCCTACCATAAACTTCAATGCGAGCGGACTTCCGTCGTTCTATATAAGAGGCAATACCTATCGCATACCGAGCTATACGCTTTCGGGCGATTACGTAGCTTCCAAGTGCTGGAAAAAGGTATCGCACATAGCCGACGACGAAAACAAGACGGAAACGGACGTCGCCCTTATAGACGGCGACAGCTTTGCGGCGACGCACGCTTCGGGCAAGTACCGCATACTCATCCATGTCGAAGACGCCGTAGGCAACGCCAACGAGTATTTTTACGAGCGCAACATCGACGGACCGCAAAACTATGTAGAGCACAAAGTGGCGTACTTTGACGAAGAGTTCGGCGCGCGTCAAGCGAGCGTATACGAGCCGAATTTGTACAGCGGCGAGTTTGTAGGCAAGGACGAAGAGGGCGCGAAAGTGCACGGCACGGACGGCGGAGCTTATAAGGTTTCGTTCAACGGACAAAAGGCAACGCGCTGGAACGAAGGGCTTGTATATATCCACACCCCCGCGGTCATCGACCTTTCCGAGTACGAAACGCTCGAAATGTGGGTGTACAACGAAACAGAAGAGGATATCGTAGTAGGCTCTATGTGGTGGAACGACACGCGCTGCGCAAAAGGCGCATGGACAAAGGTCGTTTGGTCTACGCGCAACTGGGGCGGCACGGACGGCAACAAGTCGTCGGATAACCGCAAGTTCATAGGCATGACCGATATATCCGGTCAGACCGTGCGCATAGTCTTCGATTACGATCAAAAAGTCATTCCCAACGGCAACGTTTACTTCTCCGCAATGACGGCTACGCCCAAGGTCCGCGCCAATATATCGGCGGCTTCCGAGGACGTAACGCTCGCCGCTACCAAGTATTATGTAAACGACACCGTGGCGTTTTCTGCGGCGGACAAAGAAGGCATGTCGATAGACTGCTTCACGGTAAACGGCAAGCCCGTTATAGGCGACAGCTTTACTATTCCCGATACCGCCGAATACAAGATTGGAGTGCGGTACGTTGAAGGCGAACTGACAAAAGACAACATGACGTGGGGCGAGGTCGAAAAACATCTCACGCGCGATCCTTCCATGGATCCCACGGTGTGGACTCAAAAGATCGGCGACAGCGATAAATGGGTGATCTCGTACGACGTGTACGACGTAAAAGACAACAGTTATATAGGTCTTTATGTCGGTGGAGCGGAAAAATTGATCGGCTTCGAGTTCAATAACGGCTTCACCAACGGAGTCAAATTCGCCGGCTACGGCGCGCCTTGGGATAAAAACTTCCCCGAATTCAATCCTTACGGCGTTAAGGATATGTTTATGGGCGCGACCGAACAAAACCCCTTGACTATCACTTATGCGCGCGACGGCGACAAGATAAAAGTGTTCTTCACGAAAGACGGGCAAACGCAATACTTTACTACGGTAAACCACGCTTCGCTCGGCGTTGATAACACATTCGGTCTGTGCGAACGTCGCGACAACACCTTCGGCGAACATACGTATACTAATATACGCGGTGTTGCCGGCGCGGAAAAAGTCGCGCTGTATATGGCGCAGTACGTTGCTAAATTGAATCTTACCGACTGTAAAGCAGATCTCACGCAAGTGTCGCTCGGCGATTGGGTAACGCTTACTCCCGATCCCGCGCCCGCAGGCAAAATGTTCTTGCACCTTACCGTGGACGGCACGCCCATAAGCGGCAACGTCATGACGGTTACAAAGACTACGCACGACGTAGCCGCCGTATATGCTACAAAGAGCACCGTAACTCTTGCCGAAGGCATTGCTACTGCGGAAGGGAATAAAGACACGATAGACGTCGCCAAAGGCAGCAGCGTTACCGTGGTTTGGAACGGCAAAGCGCCCGACGGGCAGTATTGCAAAGGCTTTAAAGTGGACGGAACTGCTATCGACGGCAATACGTTTACCGCCGACGGCGACACGCACAGCGTAGAACCCGTATTTGCCGCTCGCGTCGCCGGCAGCAACGTCGAGATCAACAACGTAAGCGTTATCACGGGCAACGGCGGCGTTGTGTATCAAAAGGAAAACAAATGGAAGCCCGGTAAGATCGAGTACGATACCGCTGTTACTTACAACGGCGTAGACGGCGCGATCAAAACGGACGGCACGCTCAAAGTAACGTTAAACGAAGGCGAATGCGCGTTTGCCTTTGACAATGCCATTGCCGCCGCCTCCGAAAATCTCGATGATTACAAAGAGATATACTTCTATGTATACGTTACCGACGCTAACGCGTTCAAGAATATAGGCGGATGGTGGTGCAGAGATACCGCGCCCGAGGCTTATAAATGGGTAAAGGTATCGTTTAACAGAAGTAAAGCGCCGCAGAACATAGACGAAAAGAGCGTTTGGGAAAACGGCGCAAAGCAGTTTGCTTACAGCGTAGAAGGCGGCAAAGCGGGCAGCGTTATGTGGGTAACTTCGCTGTACGGCGTGCCTTACGAAAAATCCACCGTAGAGCTGGGCGCGGGCATAGCTACTGCCGACGGCAAAACAGTGTACAACCGCGAACAGGAGATCAAGCTCGAATACAACGGCACTATCCCTTCGGGCAAGATATTCGACTGCTTCGTAGTTGACGGCAAGCCCATCGGCGGCAACATGTTTATAGCGACCAAAGATAAGCACACCGTTTCCGTCAAGTTCGCGACTAACGCCGACGACATGACTTGGGGCGATGTAGACGACGGCTACAAGACCGTAGGAAACGACGCCCAAGTGTACAAAGTAGGCGAAGGCGATCAGTGGATATTGCGTTACGACATGACTTTGCCTAAAACGGGCTGGAACTACTTTGGCGCATACGTCGGCGGATCGGATCAGATCCTCGGCGTGGAAATGCACAGCGACAACAGCTCGCGCAAATTCGGCGGATACGGCGGTAATTGGAAACAAATGAGTATCGTGGAGGAGTTGCCCGAAGCGTTGCGGCAAGTCTTGCGCAATTCGTCCGAAAGTCCCGTAAGAGTGGTATACGTCCGTCAAGGCGACAAGATAGACATGTATATCCGCCACTTAACGACCGATCAAGGCTGGCATGTCGGCACTGTGTCATTTGCGGGATTTGAAGTAACTGGAAACTCGTTCGGCATTGGCGAACGTAAAGGCCCCGTAAACGGAACTCTTTCCAATATCGAGTTCATTACCGGCAAGCAGAAAGTAGACTTGTACAGAAACGACGTGTTCAAGAACTACGGCGAGATCGTGATAGACAGACCGCAAGAAACTATATTCTACAAATCCGGCAGTGAGTTTAAGATACCCACGGACGCGTATGTTGCGGACTGGTTAGGCAACAGAAACGACAGCAAGACGATATCCATCGATCGCGTAGAAAATCAAGTCGGTCAAACTATTCGGGTGATCAACGGCGCGGTAACTCTTGATTACGAAGGCGCGCAAGTGATCAATGCCGTTTACAAAGCCGACGGCTGTGCGAACAAGATAGTTACATATCGTTTGCAACCCGACACCGGCACGGTGTTTACGCCCAGTCAAGAGTTCACGTCGAAAACTTTGGAAGCGAACGGGAATAAAGCGACCGTTGAGTACACGACCGAGCAAAAGCACGGTGCCGACATAGGCTCTGCAAAGATCACGGTCAAAGAAACAGACGATAACGGCGACTACGCATATCTTGCGTTCGACTTCGGCGATTACGATTTGATCGAGTTCTACGCATACACCACGGGCAGCGACAAGCAAATGGGCGCCCATTGGTACGGCGATCTGGGCTTGACAGCAGGAGCGTGGACGAAGGTTCAGTTAGGATTGAATACCTCTAATACTCCCGACTATTACGGTGGGAAGTGGGTGTTCCGTTTAATGGGCTTTAACGTCGGCGATACCGTATACATCTCGTCCGTTAAACTTACAAAGTACAGCGATTATAATAATAAAGTCATCGACGTCAGCAAAGGCATCGGATCGGGTACGTGGTCTACCGAAAAGAATTATGACGGCACGGACGCGACGGTCGATAAAACAGGCTCCGCAAAACTTATCGTAAACAAAGACGATATCAGCGTATCGGTCGATGCGTCGGCAGTCAATATTCGCGATATCCGCAAGTACTCCGAGCTGTACTTCTACGTATGGACGGACGCCGAAAATGCGACGGGCAAGCTGGATTATGCAAGTAAGTCTGCGATGTCGGGCACGGAGTGGACCGGCGATACCGGTTTGGTAAAAGGTCAGTGGACCAAGGTAACCATTGCCGCCGATAAATTCAACGACATGACGCAATGGCAAGGCAATGGCTTGGCGCAACATAGAATGGAGCTTTTCAAATTCCGATTCATGAACCTCAACGGCGCAACGATATACTTCACTTCGCTGTACGGCGCAAAAAAGGCTTGATAAAAGCCGAGTAAATCAGTCTCTCTCTCCATACGGCAAAGCTTTATCGCTTTGCATATAGCGAACGTTTGCCGTCCGCGGGTATCTGCGGGCGGCATGCGGAACGCGCTCAACGTATTTTAAACAAAAATTTTCCTCCTACCCAAAGAATTATCGACGCGACGCATTTTGTGTCGGCGGCGATATTCTTTTAAAAAAGAAATTTAAACGCTGTACAAACAGCGTTGCATAATGTATACTCGTCGTACGGGGCGGCTGCCGCGTGAGCAGAGACATCTTAAACGTATAAATTCGGAGAACATCATGAAGATCGATTTTAAAACATACCGCGACAAGGTATACGGTTGCTATATCGGCAAAAACATAGGCGGCACGCTGGGCGCGCCGTTTGAATGCTATCGCGGAGTGTACGACATAGACGGGTTTATGCAAGACGTTTCGTCGCCCGTTCCCAACGACGACGTGGATCTTCAGCTCGCTTGGCTGTCCGCCGTCGAGCATGAAGGCAAAAATATAGATTCGCACGTATTGGCGCGGTATTGGGAAAACTACGTATCGTCGGTGATATCAGAATACGGCACGGGCGCGAACAACTATAGAATGGGCGTAGTTCCGCCGCTCTCGGGGCATTTGCGCAACGAAAACCGCGAGAGCAACGGCGCGTGGATACGCACGGAGATATGGGCGTGTCTTTGCGCGGGCAACCCCGCGCTCGCGGCAAACTACGCATACTACGACGCGTGCGTCGATCACAGCGGCGAAGGCATTTACGCGGCGGTGTTTACCGCGGCGGTACAGTCGGCGGCGTTTTTCGAGAGCGATACCGACAAGCTCATAAATATCGGTTTGTCGTATCTGCCCGAAAAGTGCGGCGTGCGCCATGCCGTAGAGGTCGTGCGCGAAAGCTACAAAAATGGCGACGACTTTAAGACGGCGCGCAAAAAACTGCTCATTGCCGAGCCGTCGAGCTTCGGCGAGATAGGCGGGGAGTGGCAAGGCACATCGCTCGTTCCCGCGAGCGGCAAATGCCCCGTGCAAAAAAAGGACAAGGATATACCCCGCGCCGTTCACGGCTACGACGCGCCCGCGAGCATAGGCATAGTGCTTATCGGCTGGCTGTACGGCGGCGGAGATTTCGGCAGATCGGTATGCATAGCGGTAGACTGCGGCGAGGACACCGACTGCACGGCGGGAACGCTTGGCGCGATACTCGGCATAACGTGCGGCGCGGCGAATATCCCCGACAAGTGGAAAAACGGTTGCTCGGACAAGATCGCAGTATGCTCGCTTCGCCCCGACTTGCTTTTGAATATACCCGAAACGGTGTCCGCATTGTGCGAACGCGTGATCAAACAGTTTCCCGCCGTCTCTTCCGAGCGCGCGGAATTTAACGAAAACGACTTTGCCGTCGTCGCGGCCGATAGCTTGGCGTACGACGAAAACGCATTCTATCCCTATCAACAAGAAAACTTCAAAGAGCTGCTTAAAGAAAGCCCGCACACCGCGCGGTATCATTTTTCGGGGCTTACGGTAAAAGTCAAGTACGGCGACGATTTTGTTGCTGTGGAAAACGGCGTTAAAAAGCGCATAGATATAACTCTTTGCAACAAGTTGTATTTGCCGCAGTACTTGACCGTTAGGCTGTTGGGATTGCCTCAAGATTGGGAGACCGTATCGAGCGCGGAATGCTGCGTGGGGCTCGAGCATTGGCACGGCAGCAAGACCACGCATACGCGGTCGTGCGCGTTCGAGTTCGTTCCGCACGACATAAACCGCGGAAGGTACGATCTTGTAATGGAGATATCGGTAAACGGCAGAGGCGAGCGCGAATATGTGCCCGTAACGCTTTTGGCGGACAACGCGAAATGAAGATACAAAAAGATCTGCTGCGTAACGACGTGCCCGCGCAAGGACAGCTCGCCTCCGACGAGTGCGTGTTCGTTTCGCATAGAGACGACGCGGACATAAAACTGCTGTTTTTGGGCAATTCGATAACACGCCACGGAAAAAAAACCGATATCGGTTGGTTCGGCGACTACGGCATGGCGGCGTCGTGCGAGCAAAACGATTATGTGCATGTTCTTTTGAGCATGCTCGAGCGCGACGGCAAAAAACCGTCGTACTGCGTATGCAATATGAGCGAATGGGAAAGCTCTTGGAACGACGCGTTGCTCGGCGAGCGGTACGGCAAAGCCGCGGCGTTCGGCGCGGATATCGCAATAGTACGGCTGGGCGAGAACGCGCGGCTTTTGGATCGCGCGGCGGAGTTTATGCCGCACTATATGCAGCTTATAGACTTTTTTGCAAAAAACGGCGCGCGCGTCGTCGTTACCGATCTGTTTTGGGAATACGAGCCGTTCGATACGCTCGTCAAGGATATGGCGAAAAGCAACGGATACGGCTTCGCACAAATACACGATCTCGGCAATATGGACGAAATGAAAGCCGTAGGCAAGTTTGACCATGCGGGCGTAGCGGCGCACCCGTCGGACGCGGGCATGAAAAAAATAGCCGAGCGCATTTACCGCGCGGCATTTACCGACAAATAATAAGGAAAAGTAAAATGGGCGATCGCGCGCAAATCGTAAAGCAATATATCCTCAGCCGTGCGGCGGGCGTTCTCAAAGCGCCGTGCGGCAAGCTCCAACACCCGTTTATCGACCCCGGCGCGGGGTATGCGGGCGAGCTGTGGGATTGGGATTCGTACTTTACGGCATACGCGCTTTGCAAAATACGCGAAAAGTGCACGCAAAAAGAAGCGGCGGACGCGGGACTGTCGGACGGCGATATCGCGCCGCATGTAACGGGAAGCATATTGAATTTTTTGAACGCGCAAGAGTCGGACGGCTACACCCCCGTCATGGTCGCGGGCGGCGGACTGTTCGACGGATATTTTAAGCGCGAATACGACAAGGGCGTGCCGCTCAATCAGCACAAACCGTTTTTGTGTCAAGCCGCGCTTCAAGCGTCGGAACGGTTCGGCGGCATAGACGGGGCGATAGCGGACAAGCTCGTCAAATACCTCGACTACTACGAAAATAATCAGTACGACGAAAAATCGGGGCTGTTCTTTTGGCAAGACGACATCATGATAGGCATCGACAACAACCCCACCGTATTTTTTCGCCCGCCGAGAACATGTGCCGACATTTATCTCAACAGCTTTTTATATGCGGAATACGTCGCGCTCGCGCAAATACTCGACAAGCTGGGCGACGACCGCTCGGCTATCGCGACGGAAAAAGCGGAAAAACTAAAGACCGCCGTCAATCGCGAAATGTGGGACGAACGCGACGGCATTTATTATTCTCAAGATATAGGGTTTTATCGCGCTGCTCGCAAGATAGGCGATTTTGAATTTCATGCGGGGCAAACGCCCGCATGGCGAACAGTGCCGCTCAAGATAAGGTTTTGGGGTTGCTTTGCTCCGCTGTATACGGGTATTGCGGACGCGCGCCGTGCCGCGAGACTGTGCGAACATCTTTGCGACGATGACATATTTGCAAAATACGGGATACGCACGCTCGCCCGAAACGAAAAGATGTACGATCTCGGCAAAACGTCTAACCCGTCCAATTGGCTGGGCGCGGTGTGGACCGTTCCCAACTTTATAGTTTATAAAGGCTTGTTGCGGTATGGACTTACCGAGATGGCGGATAAGTTGAAAGACGCGACGATAGAACTTTTGTCGTCTAATATAACGAAGTACGGCGATATGTTTGAAAGTTATCAGCCCGATACGGGCGAACCTAATTTGCACGCGGGATTTTTGAGCTTTAATTTGCTCGCGCTCGAAATGCTGTAGTGCGGTCGATATCTGTACTCAGTCAATAAACTTGACAATTCGTACCGATGCGTTTATAATGACACATCGAATTCTATATCGGTTTCGCATAGTAGGGAGGAGTTTATGATAACAGTCGCGGACAACGGTGCGTTCTGCTTGCAAGGCAAAGATTATACTTACGCCATGTATGTGAACGACTCGGGATTTTTGCAACACGCGTATTACGGCAAAAAGATAGAGGTCGCCGACCTTGAATATTTGATAGGGCATATCTGTTCCAAGTTCGCGCCGACAAAGGGCGGGCTGAATTACGACATGCAGTTCGACAACATGCCGAGCGAGTGCGGGTTTTACGCGCACGGCGATTACCGCGAACCATCCGTCATAATAGAGCGGAGCGACGGCGCGGCGATGAGCAGACTGCGTTACGTGTCGCATAAGGTGTACGGCGGCGCGCCGACTCTCGCGGGACTGCCGCACGCGCGCAAGGGCGGAGATACTTTGGCTGTAACGCTAAAGGACGATTTTTCGGACGCGACGGTGATACTCAACTACACGGTGTACGACGATCTTAACGTGTTGGTGCGCAACGCGCAAATAGTAAATGTTGGCAAGGAAGAGTTCACGCTCAAAAAGGCTTTTTCGTTTTGCGTAGATCTCCCCGACAGCGAGTTCGATATAATGCGGCTTTGCGGGCGGTGGGCGGCGGAGCGTACGCCCGTAACTTCGCCTATCAAATACGGGATAACAAGGCTGCAGTCGCTACGCGGTTCTTCGTCGCACAAGATAAATCCGTTTGCGGCGTTTTTGCGCGCTAACTGCGCCGAAGAGAGCGGCGAGTGTTACGGCGTGCAGTTGATGTACAGCGGTTCGTTCGCATTGACTGCCGAATCGTCCGCCGACGGGTCTTTGCGCATTCAAGGCGGAGTGAACGATACGGCATTCGGTTGGACTTTGCGCGCGGGCGAGAGCTTTACTTCGCCGCAAGCGGCGCTTTGCTATTCGGACGGCGGCACGGGCAAGATGTCGCGACATTACGCCGACTTTTTGCGCGAATGCGTTATTGACCCGCGGTACGTTTACAAAAAGCGTCCCATAGTGGTCAATAATTGGGAGGCGACGTATTTCGACTTCGATAACGAAAAGCTGTTCCCCATAATAGACGAGGCGGCAAAGCTCGGCATAGACACGTTCGTCTTGGACGACGGCTGGTTCGGAAAGCGGGACAGCGACACCTCGGGTCTTGGCGATTGGACGGTAAACGAAAAAAAGTTAAAGGGCGGGCTTAAAACGGTGATCGACCGCTGCAAAAAGCACGGGCTTAAGTTCGGCTTGTGGTTCGAGCCCGAAATGATAAGCGAGGACAGTGATCTTTACCGCGCGCACCCCGATTGGGCGATAGGTAAGGACGGCGTGCAGCCGTGCCGCGGTAGGAATCAGCTCGTATTGGACTTAACGCGCAGCGACGTGGTGGATCATATTTTTGCCGCGGTGTCTGATGTGCTTGCGAATAACGATATATCGTATGTAAAGTGGGATTTTAACAGAGACCTCACCGAAATGTTTTCGCGCAAGCTCGACCGTCAAGGCGAGTTCGCGCATAGGTACATGCTGGGCGTGTACTCGCTCGCGGAACGTCTTACGACAGCGTTTCCCGATGTGTTTTTCGAGGGCTGCGCGGGCGGCGGCGGGAGGTTCGACGCGGGCATGCTCTATTATTTCCCGCAGATATGGACGAGCGACGACACGGACGCTTACGAGCGCGCCAAAATACAGTGGGGCACGTCTATGTGTTATCCCGTGTCGGCGATGAGCTGCCACGTTTCCGCTTGCCCCAATCATCAGACGGGGCGCACAGTTTCTATCGATACGCGCGGAGCTATAGCGTCGCTCGGCGCGACGGGTTACGAACTCGATCTTTCCAAAATGACGGACGACGAAAAGTCGGCTGTCAAAGCGCAGATAGGTAGATACGGCGCGATAGCCGAGCTTGTGCTAAAAGGCGATCTTTACAGACTGTGCGATCCGTTCGACGGAAATTGGTTTTGCGTCATGCTCGTCGCGAAAGACAAAAATCAAGCGTACGTCGTGGGCGAACGCATACACGCCGTGCCATGCGATCTTATAAAAACGATCAAGCTTGCGGGCTTGGATGCCGATAAGACTTACGCCATAGACGGAACGGATATAGTCGCGAGCGGACGCGCGCTTATGACGGCGGGGATCGTTCTTCCGATGCTCGGCGACTTCGGCAGTTTTACTTGGAAGCTAAAGCAGATAGAAAACGATAAATGATATAGCCGAGCGGGCGGTCGGGCGAGCATGTTGTCGGAACGCCAGTATGTATAATATAAATGAAAAGAAAAGGGCGCGCCGCGTCCTTTTTTTGCGTTATGACCGTAATTGCCGTTTATCGTCAAATCACGACGAAATAGACTATGCGGCGTATGGTATAAAACTACATATGAGAAAAAGGATCAAACGCCCCGTCGAACTGCTGTCGTCGGCGGTGCTTATAGCCGTGTGTTGCGGCGGTCGCGCGTACGGGATAATGCCGTTCGGCGCGCCCATGTTTTTGTCGCTTGACGGCGTGTTTATCGGATTTACTGCGCCGTTGTATTTGCTGTGCGAGTTTCTGTTTTCGTTCGAGCTGTGGCGGCTGTATCTCGCGGGCGCGGTGATATTTTTAGCCGCGCTGCGCTGGTTTTTGGGCTTGAAGATAGCTAAGTTCGGGCGGGAAAAGGCAAAGATGATTTTTTCGGTCGGGGCTATTATCGCGCATGCCGCGCTTTCCGTATTGTTTCGTCCCGCAGTCGAATGCGCGCTTTCGGGCGCGATAGGTCTGGTGTTTTACTTTTTTGCGCGGCGCACGGCGTATGCGGCTTTACACAAGTTTTCGTTCAGATTGGGCGCGGCGGACGCGGCGGCTGTTTGTGTAGCGCTTGTCGTGTTCGGACTGTCGCTCGGCGGCGCGACTGTATACGGTTTTACAGTCGGGCTTGCTCTGTTGTATTTTGTAGCGCTCATGCTAAACGTGGCGGGCGTTAAGCCCGCGCTCGCGGGCGGGATAGCCGTATCTTTCGGGCTGGCGGTATCGGCGGGAGTGGAGACTGCGCTCGCTTTTTGTCTGTGCGTCGGGGCGACCGTCGTATTCCGCACGCTCCCGCGCCCGCTTTATGCCGCAGCGGGCATAGGCGTGTTTGCCGCGGCGAGCATACTGTTTGCGATAGAGCCTATAACGGTAGGATACGGCTCGTCGATGATGTTTGCGGGCGGCGTTATGTTTTGCATAGTGCCCAAGCGCACGGTAAAGGCGCTCGGCGCGTATTTCGACTTCGACGGGTCGGCGCGGCTCGCGGTCAGACACTATATCAACAGATCCAAGGCGGACGCGGGCAACCGCATGCTTGCCGTGGCTACTGTGTTCGACGAGACGGCGCGGCTCATGAACGCGTTTCCCGACGCGCGTCCAGACTATGCCGCGCTCGGCATGTCGCTGTCCGATAAGATATGCCCGTACTGCAAAAACAACGCGTTGTGCGACAAGGCGCGGGCGGGCGAGGCTTTTGCTTCGGTCGCGGAAAGCGCGTGTTCGGGCAGACCCGTTATAGCGGAGCTTCCCGACTTTTTTTCCAAAGAGTGCGTGCGCGCGACAGAGGTTTTGGGATATTCGGCGGACATCGCCGCTGCCGCGAAAGAGCGCGAGCGTGCCGCCGAGAGCGACGAAAAGGCGCGAGCGGTCATAACAGAACGGCTCGCCGCGGTAAAAGACGTACTTACCGATCTCGGCGCGAGCCAAGCGTCGCCCGTGGGGTTTGACGGCACGGCTGAGGAGCGCATAGCGACCGAGCTGTCCAATGCGGGCGTGGAGTGCGCGGAAGTGTTTGTTACCCGCGACGGCGTTACCGCAGTGGTGCGCACGTCCACGGCAAAGCGCGAGGCGATACGCCGCGCGGTGTCCGCTTGCTTAAAGTGCGACTGCGCCGTTACGTCGCTCGAAAAGTCGCAAGCCGCGGGCTGGAGCATAGCTACGCTCAAGCGTCGCCCCGCGTTTGAAGCGGCGTACGCGCGTGCGGGCACGGCAAAGTCGGGAGTGAGCGGCGACAGCTATACTTTCGAGCGCATAGACGATAAATTTTTGGTCGCGCTCCTCGACGGCATGGGTTCGGGCGCGGCCGCGGGCATGGGTTCGGACGCGGCGGTCGAGCTTATAGAATGTTTTTACAAAGCGGGGTTCGATTCGCGTTCGGCACTTACGGGCGTGAACAGATTTATGAAGCTGCCCAACAACGAGAGCTATTCCGCAGCCGACGTAGTTATTTGCGATCTCGAAACGGCTAACGTCGATATAATAAAGATAGGCGCGCCGCCGTGCTACATAAAAACGGCGGATACTGTGCTCAAGATAGAAGGCAGCTCGCTGCCCATAGGCGTGCTCGACGAAATGCGCCCGTACTCCACGGCAAAGCGGCTGTATCCCGGGCAAATGCTAATACTCGTTACCGATGGCGTGAGCGATTGTTTTTCGGGCGACGAACTGCCCGAATTCATCAACGGGCTGACGGCGTACAATCCCGAAACGGTGTCGGGCAAAATATTGCAACGCGCGCTCGATCTCAGCGGCGGCACGCCGCGGGACGACATGACGGTCATCGCTTTCAGACTGTTCGACGCGCCCAAAAAGCGCGCATACAAGCGTGCGCGGAGTGCGGCATAAAGCTTAACGCATTGACGGGCGGAGCGTTTTGCGCGGTGCTCAATCGTTTGACAATTTTTCGCAAATGTAATATTATGATATTATGAAATTTGCCGATAAATATAAAGCGAACTATTTTCTTCCTCCCGAGGATCGTTACGACTGGGTAAAACGCGACCGCATTACCGCGCCGCCCGTTTGGTGCAGCGTGGATCTGCGCGACGGCAATCAAGCGCTCGTAACGCCTATGGAACTCGACGAGAAAGTAGAGTTCTTTAAATATTTGGTAAAGATAGGCTTTAAGCAGATAGAAGTGGGATTTCCCGCGGCGAGCGAGACCGAATATGCGTTCATGCGCAAACTGATAGACGGCGGGCTTATCCCCGACGACGTAACTGTCCAGGTCTTGACGCAGTGCCGCGAACATATAATCTCCAAAACGCTCAAGGCGTTGGACGGAGTAAAACACGCTATAGTGCATTTTTACAACTCCACGTCCAAACCGCAGCGCGAGCAAGTGTTTAAGCTGTCGCAAGAAAAAATTGTGGATATCGCCGTCGATGCGGCTAAGATGATAGTGAGCGCGGGCGGCGGGTTCGCTTACGAATACTCGCCCGAATCGTTTACGGGCACAGAACCCGAGTTTGCGGTAGAAATATGCAACGCCGTGGCGGACGTGATAAAGCCCACGCCGAGCAATAAGCTTATTATAAATCTCCCAGTAACGGTGGAAACGTCGCTCCCGCACGTGTACGCTTGTCAAGTGGAATACGTTAAAAAGCACCTTAAGCGCGCCGACTCGATAATTATATCCACCCATCCGCACAACGATCGCGGTACGGGCGTTGCCGATGCGGAGCTTGCTCTACTCGCGGGCGCGGAACGTGTGGAAGGCACTCTGTTCGGCAACGGCGAGAGAACGGGCAATGTGGATATAATAACGCTCGCCCTCAACATGTACTCGCACGGCGTAGATCCGCTGCTCGATCTTTCCGATCTTAACGAGACCATAGCGGTATACCAAAAATTGACGGGCATGAAAGTGCCGCCGCGCTCCCCGTATGCGGGATCGCTCGTGTTTACCGCGTTTTCCGGCTCGCATCAAGACGCTATCGCAAAGGGTACGAAGTATCGCGCGGAACACAGCGACGCCAAGTGGGATATGCCATATCTCCCCATCGATCCGTCGGACATAGGTCGCAACTACGACGGCGACGTCATACGCATAAATTCGCAGTCGGGCAAGGGCGGCATAGCGTACGTTCTCGAGCAGAAGTACGGTTTTGTCATTCCCAAAGCGATGCGCGAGGATATAGGATATAAAGTCAAAAACGTATCCGACAGAAAGCACAAAGAGCTAAAACCCGACGAAGTGGCGGAGATATTCAAAAAGGAGTACATAGACGTGAACTCGCCGCTGTCGCTTACATCGTTTTCTTTCGATAAGAGCGAGGAAGAGGTGCTTTTGTCTTTGCGGATAAACAACAACGGCAAGGATACTATAATAATAGGCAACGGCAACGGTCAGTTCAATGCGGCGGTGTCTGCGCTCAAGCGCGCGCACGGCGTGGACTTTACGACGGTGTTGTACAGCGAACACGCGCTCGAAACGGGGTCTAAATCAAACGCCGCGGCGTACGTCGGGCTAAAGCACGGCGACAGCACGGTATACGCGGTGGGCGTAGATCCCGACATAATGACCGCTTCTATCAAAGCGCTCGTAGGCGCGGTGAACAAACTGTTAAAAGCATAACGCGGCTTGACGCGCGGCAAAATTTCTCCTCATTATAAAGCATATATGGAACAAGAAAAAATCAGAAACGTGGCGATAATCGCGCACGTAGACCACGGAAAAACATCGCTCGTAAACGAGCTGTTAAAGCAAGGCAATGTCTTTAGAGACAATCAATCGGTCGTAGACCGAGTAATGGATTCCAACGCGCTCGAACGCGAACGCGGTATAACCATACTCAGTAAAAACGCATCGTGCGTATACGACGGGTTCAAGATAAACATAGTGGATACCCCGGGGCATGCCGACTTCGGCGGCGAGGTGGAGCGCGTACTGAAAATGGTAGACGGCGCGCTGCTCGTGGTGGACGCGTTCGAAGGTCCCATGCCGCAAACGCGGTTCGTTTTGGAACGCGCGCTTGCGCTCGGGCTTAAGATAATAGTAGTCGTAAACAAGACGGACAGACCGGACGCGCGGCTCAAAGAAGTGGTGGACGAGATACTCGAGCTGTTTTTGGATCTCGACGCGAGCGAGGATCAGCTCAACAGTCCGTTCGTGTTTGCTTCGGCGCGCGCGGGCGTTGCGTCGCGCAATATAAACGATCGCGGCAGAAACATGCAACCGCTGTTCCAGACTATTATCGAGCACATCTCCGCGCCGAAAGGGGCTGCGGACGCGCCGTTCAAAATGCTCGTGTCGTCCGCAGAGCATAACGACTATGTGGGCAAGCTCGCCGTAGGCAGGATAGACAGCGGCAGACTGTCGGTGGGCGACAACGTGGTGCTTACCAATTACCACGACGAGAGCAAATCGGTCAAGAGCAAAGTAGTGAGCATATTCACTTACGACGGAATAAAGCGCGTTCCCGTGCAAAACGCCGATGTGGGCGACATAGTGTGCGTATCGGGCATTGACGGGGTCATGATAGGCGATACCGTTTGTTCGGAAGCGGATACTTCGCCAATAGAATTTGTAAAGATAGCCGAACCGAGCGTGGAAATGACGTTCCAAGTGAACGACTCGCCGCTTGCGGGCAAAGAAGGCAAGTACGTAACGAGCCGACATCTGCGCGACAGACTGTACAAGGAAGCGGTAAAAGATCTGTCGCTTCGCGTGTCCGACGGCGCGACCGCCGAAAGCTTTGTCGTGTGCGGGCGGGGCGAAATGCACTTGTCTATACTGATAGAGACAATGCGCCGCGACGGATACGAGTTTGCCGTGTCTATGCCCAAGGTGCTTATAAAAAATATCGACGGCAAAAAGTGCGAGCCTATAGATCGCGTGTTCATAGACGTACCCGAAAACTGCGTAGGCACGGTCATGAACAAAATGGGTTCGAGAAAGGGCGAACTCATAGACATGTCGCCGCACGGCAGCCGTATAAGAATGAACTTCAAAGTGCCTGAGCGCGGACTGTTCGGGTATCAGAGCGAACTGTTGACCGACACCAAAGGCGAAGGGATAATGTCTACGCTTTTCGACGGTTACGAGCCGTATAAGGGCGAGATAAACCGCCGCGAGTTCGGCTCGCTCATCGCGCACGAGCAAGGCGATTCCATTGTTTACGGACTGTTCAACGCGCAAGAACGCGGCACGCTGTTTATAGGCGCGGGCGTTCCCGTGTATGCGGGCATGGTAGTGGGGCTCAACCCGCGCGGCGAGGATATCGTCGTCAACGTCTGCAAGCGCAAGCATTTGACCAACACCAGAAGCAGCGGCAGCGACGACGCGCTCAAGCTTATCACGCCCATGCGCATGACGCTGGAGGACTGCATAGAATTTTTGGCGGACGACGAGATCCTCGAAGTTACGCCCAAGAGCTTGCGCATAAGAAAACGCACTCTCGACGCGACCGAACGCATGAGAGAGCGGGCGAAGATATTAGGATTAGGCAAGCACGCTAACGACTGAAACGACGTATATGCGTCGCAATATGGACTGCGTGCTTCGCGGCGCTCGGTCATGTAGGGTGGTCTACACTCCCGTCGCGCCTTGTCGCCGGCTGTCCGTCTTGCTCGCATCTCCGCCGTTTCAAATACATGCATAATTATGTAGCAGCTTGCCGGCAAGCACGCAAACGACTGAAACGGCGTATATGCGTCGCCATACGGACTGCGTGCTTCGCGGCGCTCGGTCGATCGCGTGGCAGTCAACTCTGAGTGCGTAATAAAAGCGCGGGCTACCGCGCTCGAATAAATAGAAGATATAAAAGGCGTTTGAATGTGAAAATATCGGACGCCTTATTTATTTTTACTTAAAGTCCAGATCTATAGTGCCGTCTGTGAACGCGGGATCGTCGAAAAATTCTTTCGGTGAAATGTTAAGAGTTTGGAGCAGAATAAGCAGAGTTCTTAAATATATATCCTTGTTGCGGTTTTTGCGTATGCTTCGGTACGTTTCATAAGATATAGCCGCTTTGTTGCATAGTGTGTATACGCCTAAGCCTTTTTCCTTGCGCAGTTTTTCCAACTTTTCCGATATAAATTGGTTTAGATTCATATTGTTAGTTTAGCAAAAATCACCACTCTTATATCTGTGCTACAGTAGTGATTTGCTTGACAAGGCTTTTTTCGTTTGTTATATTATTCATAATATAAAATCAACCGAGGAAAAAATGAAAAAAGTTGGGATAGTATTAGGTTTTATTTTTGCAGTCGCACTATCGACTTTTATATCGATGGGTTGCAAAGATAAAGATGCGGATAAGGTTTATACTGTTCGATACGCATACGACAACGAATATGTAATAGAAGTGCGCTTGGATGACGTGTATGAAATACCCGAAATACCCGTTAAGGACGGATATGTATTTGACGGTTTGTACGATTCGGAGGTCGACGGGACAAAATACGTAAACGCGGACGGACGGAGCGTAAGACCGTTTTTGGATGCCAAAGACATTGTGCTTTTCGTCAGATTTGTCGCACGGGAGTACAAATTCGAATTTTGTTACGATGAAGGAACATTGTCGAGCGACGGCGCAATAAGCGCAGAGAGCGGTAAAGAACTCGGGGCATTGCCTATACTGAATGTCGGCGTTCACAGAGTATTCAACGGATGGCGCACGGCGTCGAACGGCGGCGATCTTATTGCGGACGGCGACGGGCGCGCTACTCAAAATTACAAAGTCTTCGATCATTCCAATTATGAACAAGGCGACGGATATAAGGTGAAGCTTTATGCCGACGTCGGGTACGAAAAGTTAAATGTAAAGTTTTTCAACGGTACGGGCGACGACAAAACCTTGATAGAGGAGCTTACGGTGGAGTACGGAACGGATATCGCCGACGCCGCATTGGGTTTAAAAATCGGCGACTTGGACGTTATCAGTTGGACTGCGGACGGCGAAAGCGTTGCGAGCGGAGCTATAACATCCGACGGCGAATATTCGGCGCTGTTATTGGGACGGGCGGTGGATCTGAGATCGGCATCGGGCACGATCGTGCTTTCCGGTCAAAACGCAAATGCGCTGTTGTACGGCGATCCGGAAACAAGCTATGAGAATATCAATATTTCCATAGGCGGCGGCTCTGACAGCGCGGCTCACATAATTTTGAAAAACGCCAATATAATCGGCGACTCTCCTTGGGGTACAGTAACTTCTACGAGCGACAGAACAATAATAATAGAAACGATAGGAACAAATAATTATATCGGAACGAGCGAAAACGGTGCGCCGGCTATAAATTTAGTAAATAATACGCTTGAAATAATGTGCAGAGCTCCGTTGCGAGTGCGCGGCGGGGACGGCAAAAGCGGCGTCGAAAACGGCGGGCGCGGCGGCGACGGTATTATAGCGGCAAGCTTGAGCGTCTTTGCAGGAGAAAATATGCTCGAAGTTATCGGCGGCAACGGCGGGAATGCTTACAATCGCGCTATCGGCGACAACGGCGGCGACGGCAGTAACGGCAGAAACGGGTTTCGCGGCGGCGACGGCGGCGACGGGGTAAGAGTAACCGACGATATCGTTATATTTATCGGCGAATCTTTAGGCGAAGTTCGTATCGCGGGCGGCAACGGCGGCAGCGGCGGCGATGCCAGCGAATGTAATAGAAGGGAATTTACAAAGGGCGAAAAGCACGTGGTCGGCGGACGCGGCGGCAATGGCGGCGACGGCGGTATCGCTGTCAATGCCGCAGTCTTGACGTATTCGAGCGGAAGTCTTACGTTAGTCGGCGGGAACGGCGGCAAGACAGGCAAGGCGGGCGGTGTGCATGACAACGATACCTCCGGATGGAATGCGTCGGTCTTGGGAAATACAACTGCGAGCAGAGGCGCATACGGAACGCCCGGCAGCGGCGGGAAAGCCTTATGCGACGAAATAAAGATCACTTGCGATATTTCGGCGGCATCTCGAACGAACGGGAAAAACGGAGAATTGATAACCGAAATCAATTGGTGCTGAAAATTTCAAACACAAATAACGAGAGACAAATAAAAGGAGCATGCGAATAAACGCTGCGCAGTTGTCGAAGCGGAAAACTCGCAATAAAAACAATGAATAAAGCAGAGCGCATTTTGGGAACATCTAACGCAGTCGTGTTGACCGTAATATCGATCGTATTTATATCTTATTATTACGACGCCGCGATCACGGGAAAAGTGATGCCGTGGATAGTTATGGGCGGAGCGGTTCTGTGTTTATTGCTTGTGATAGGTTGTATCGAATTCGGTAAGTGCGATGATCCGACATTATTCGGGGTAATAGGCGCGATAGTCGGCGGTGTTTCATGTGTCGTCGGTGCAATTTGTACCGTTGCCGTATCGGAGCTGTTTTGGATAATGACGGGGATAGGCATGGCGTTATTGTTTACTTCCCGTATCATAGATACAGCTTTATCAAAAGGCGGTTTTATGCGCGTTGCTAACGTATGCGCGCTGACTGTGTCGCTACCTATCACGATTTTGGGCTGTACGATGTGGTTTGCCGACAGCGGCGCTTCTACGCCGCGCTTGTATGAGAACGGTATGTACGCGGGTTACAGTCTGACCGAGCGTTTGCTGAAAGAATCGGACGCAGACGAAATGGAGCTTGTGGGGTACAGCGGGAAAGGTCTGCGATATTTGACTGTCGCTGCCGAAGTGGAAGGAAAGCCCGTAACGGGTATAAGCAAATGCTCTTTCAGAAGCTTTGGCGGGTTGAACGGTATTACCATCCCCTCGTCGATAAAAAACATTCGCAAAAAAGCGTTTATAAAGTGCGGTGCGCTCAAAAACGTCGTTTATCTCGGCACTGCTACGCAATGGTGTCAAATCAGTTTTGCGGATAAGTACTGCAATCCGACTTACTACACGCACGATCTGTTTGTGTACGACGGGCTTTTGGTTAATGCGATACTTGACGACGGACTGGAAAAAATATCAAGCTATGCTTTTTACGATTGCGACGGAATAAAAAACGCATACATACCGCAAACGGTGTCGGAGATAGGGGCGTATGCTTTTTACGATTGCGACGGGCTTGAAAGCATATCGTACGGCGGCACATGCGACGAATGGCGCGCGGTGCAAAAAGGCGACGGATGGAATGTCGGCACGCAAGCGCGTATCGTTCAATGCTCGGACGGCAAGGTGTCTGTATAATGGCTATAACAACCGAAATGAACGAGTCTAACACGCGTACCATATCTTTGATAGTAACGGAACGATGCAATCTGTCGTGCGTGTACTGTTACGAACACAACAAGTCCGCATCTGACATGACGTTTGATCGCGCCAAGCAGATCATAGATCGAGAGCTTATTTACGGAAAACCCAAAGAAAACACTTATATAGAGTTTTTCGGCGGCGAGCCTTTTTTGAATTTCGATCTGATAAAGCAAGTTTACGATTATGTCATGTCGTTCTATAAAGGCAAAATACGGTTTTTTGCAACTACAAACGGCACATTGGTACACGGGGATATTGCCGAGTGGTTGAGCGCGCGGAAAAATTTCAGCGTAGGGTTAAGCTTAGACGGAAACCGTGTCGCCCATAATTTAAATCGATCGGATAGCTTCGATAAAATAGATTTAGCGTTCTTTTTGAAAAACTATCCGGAACAGCCGATAAAAATGACCGTGTCCGAACTGTCCATGCCGTATTTTTCGGAGAGCGTCAAGTATTTAACGTCTTTGGGTTTTACGGTGGCGTGCAATTTGGCATATATGGTAGACTGGTTGTCCGAATCGAACGTAAAGACGCTGGCGGAACAATTGAACGATCTTATTTCTTGGTATGCGGACGACCCGAATATAAAAAAATGTTCGATGCTCGATTTTAAAATAGAAAGACTCGCTTACGACACGCAGTCGAATGAAAAGATAAAAAAATACTGCGGCACGGGTACTGCTATGGTGTGTTACGACATGCGCGGAACAGCGTATCCTTGTCAACTTTTTGCTCCTATCTCCGCCGGATCAAAAGCCATAACTACAGAGCAAGCGAATATCCATGATGAACTTGACATTGATTTGCTCGACCGTGAATGCGCGGACTGTTATTATCTGAAGATATGTCCGTTCTGTTTGGGCAGTAATTATTTAAGCTGCGGAGATCTTTATAAACCGGATAAAGCGCGGTGCAAATTGTATAAAATGATTTTTGCAGCCAACGCCAAGCTAAAAGCTATTGAATGGGCGCGCGGGACGCTTAAGTGCGATAAAGACACTGAGCAAGCGTTGTTGCGGAGCATTGTACATATTCAAAACTTGCAGTAGCAAAAACTACTTGCTTGTAAATAAAATCAAAGGAGAATATAATGTTTAAGATCGATCCGGAGCTTTTGTGTAAGATAAAAGCGCGCATCACTTCCAATAAGCTATGTGAGGCGACATGCGGCGTGTCTTTTTCGTGCGCGTTTTCGTGTAGCGGCAGCTGCATAAGCGGTTGCGCCGATTCTTGTAGCGGAAGTTGCGACGACAACTGTACGGCGCGCTGCACTGCCAACACCGATTTTTGGTAAGATAATTTTGCGATAGCGATAAATGAATAAATTTACAGACGTTTCGGAATGTAAAAGGAACGATATAGACTTCTACGCGATCACGGTAGAGGATGGCTTTATAGTGCGCGATCGAATATATTATAAAATCGTTCGGCCGATCGCGAGCATAGGTATAGAATTTTTCGATCGGGCAGTAACCGAAAAAAAGCTGATTTGTTTTTCCGCAGGTAAAGAAGGCGATAAATTCGTTAAATACGATTTTTCTTTGCGCAGTGCCGACTTGCATGAATTGGAGTCATATCTTTTGTCGGAACATTCATACTACCGTGCCGATAAAGTGAAAATGTTAAAGAACTTTTTATCCGAAAGCAATACGGCATACGATAACCATGTGTTGGGAATAAGAGTAGACGCCGCTACGGGCAAACGCTGCGTCGCAGTATGCCCGTATTTTCGACTGCAAAAAAGCGGTTCGACGTGCTTTGCCGAAAAATTTATAGATGATGCGGTAGTCTCCGTTTTGGGCTGTAGCAGTGCTTTTTTTTATCCGCGCTGCGGGGACGAGCGCTTGCATATGACAGCGCCCGATTTTGCCCCCGACGCATTCAAGCTTAAATTCTATGCGGAATACGATGTGCCGAAACGAGCCTACGATCTGCCGAGCGAGTTTTTCGATAGATCGGTCCAAGATAAATTAAATTCGGTAATAAAAAAGGGCTACGAGTTGCAGTTTATTCAAACGGCAATATCCGAAAACAAAGCCGTTACGTATAATCTGTATTTTAAACCTTGCGCATAGCATAAAAGCTTGCTTTTATACGCGTTGAATGTTATAATACAAGTGAAAAAGCTTGCTCGCAAGAGCTTTTTCGCGCCGTATTTCAACTAACGGCTATCATTCGTAATCAGCGAATGCTGTTGCGGCAGCAGCACAAAAACGAAGTTTTTGTAAGCCGTGTAATGTCGCAATATTTGACAACGAAACGTATATAAAAGGAGATAAACATGGCACAGACGGTTTTGGTCGTCGATTTCGGCGGACAGTACAATCAGTTGATAGCAAGGCGGGTTCGTGAAGCCAATGTTTACTGCGAGCTTATTTCTTTTCAGAAACTGCGCGAAAAGATAGCCGAAACGCAGCCCATAGGTCTGGTGTTTACGGGCGGTCCCGCATCGTTCAACGACGAGGGCGCGCCGCGCATAGACGCGGACATCTTGAACATGGGGATACCCGTGCTCGGCATATGCTACGGCTGCCAGCTCATAGCGGGCACATTAGGCGGCGCGGTGGGCGAAGGGCCGCGCGAGTACGGCAAATGCACGCTCGACGTTAAGATAAAGGATTCCGCGCTGTTCAAAGGCGTAAAGTCGCCGTCCACGTGCTGGATGAGTCATACGATTTATATAGAAAAGCTGCCCCAAGGGTTTGCTACGTCGGCGGTTACCGACAGCTGTCCCGTTGCGGCAATGGAGGATGCGCGCAAAAAACTGTACGGCGTGCAGTTCCATCCCGAAGTCATGCACACCGAAGAGGGTTTTAAGATACTCAAGAATTTCCTTTACGGCGTTTGCGGCGCGACGGGCGAGTGGACTATGTCGGGCTATGTGGAGCGCACTGTAGCCGAGCTCAAAGCCAAGATAGGCGACAAAAAAGTGCTGTGCGCGCTGTCGGGCGGAGTGGACTCGGCGGTGGCGGCAACGCTCGTACATAGGGCATGCCCCAATCTCATATGCATATTCGTCGATCACGGACTGCTCAGAAAGGGTGAGGCGGAAGAAGTCGTGCGCGTGTTCCGCGACGAGCAAGGCATGAAACTTGTCGCTGTCGATGCGAGCAAACGCTTTTTGGATAAGCTCGCCGGCGTTGCCGAGCCCGAGAAAAAGCGCAAGATAATAGGCGAAGAGTTTATCCGCGTGTTCGAGGAAGAAGCCAAAAAGGTGGGCGCGGTCGATTATCTTGTTCAAGGCACTATTTATCCCGACGTTATAGAGAGCGGGCTCAATCATTCGGCTAAGATAAAGAGCCACCATAACGTGGGCGGCTTGCCCGACGTCGTGGACTTTAAAGAGCTTGTAGAGCCGCTCCGTCTGCTGTTTAAAGACGAAGTGCGTCGGCTCGGTTTCGAGCTGGAACTGCCCGAGCATATAGTCATGCGACAGCCTTTCCCCGGTCCGGGACTTGCCATTCGCGTCATAGGCGATATTACAAATGATAAGCTTTCCATACTGCGCGAAGCGGACTACATATTCCGCGAAGAGATAGCCAAAAACGGGCTTAGCGGAGAAATCTGGCAGTACTTTGCCGTTCTCACCGATATGCGCACGGTGGGCGTAATGGGCGACGAGCGCACATACGATTATACCGTCGCGCTGCGCGGCGTTACGAGCGTGGACGGCATGACCGCCGACTGGGCGCGCATACCGTTTGACGTTTTGCAGATAATTTCGGGACGCATAGTCAACGAAGTAAAACACGTCAACCGCGTCGTATACGACATTACGAGCAAGCCGCCCGCAACGATCGAGTGGGAATAACACGACGAGAGGTTTTGATAATGACGATCGTTCCGCAAGGCACGGGAATAGGTATAGACATAGGCGACGAACAAGAGCTTATCAACATGCGCGGCGACAGAAAGTCGTATTTGCGATACGGTCTGCGCGTAGCCGCCGTTATGTTCGTGTTTGTCGCTATCATATGCGCGGGCATATGCGTAATGAATTATTTTGTCAAAGGCGGGACATCCATATATATATTGGCGGGGGCGCTCGCAGCACTTTATGTCATAGCTATGCTTGCCATGTTCTTGCCGCCCAAAGCGCCCAACATAGCGTATTTCGTAACAACGGGGCGCATAGGTATGGCAAATAATCATTCTTACGGTTATTACAAGTATGCGGACGTCGCCAAGGTGAAACTGAGAAAAACTTGCAAAAGCGTTACTTTAAAAGGACTTAGCGGTCCGCCGTTCAAGATAGATCTGCATTTGGGCGAAGCGTACGACCGTTTTGTGGAAGAGGTCGTTCCCAAACTTACCAACGCACGCGTTACGGGTAAGTAGACTGCGGCGCGAGGATAGAAATGCCAGTAGATAAACAACTTAAAGCAAAAGTATTTCCGCGGATATGGGCTAAAACGCTCAAGGGCGACAAGATAACGCGTGATCACATGTACACATTGCACGAGCCGTTTGACGAGAACAAGCTGTTCGAGTACGTGTGCGAGATAACGCGCGCTATGGATATCCCCACGCCCATAATTTTAAAGAGCCACACATATCATTTCGTCCATTTCAACGTTGTCAAGTTTTTGCGGTCGGAGTTCGTGGACGAAGTGGACTTCGATTATTTTACACTGGAAAACACGAGCGGCACAATAAAACCGTTGCCGCGCTATTTCAACGAATACGATTGAGCATGCGCGCATACTGTGCGCGAGATCGAAAAGGCGGTGAACATGAACCTCACTCAAAAGCTTATCGAGAGCCATTTGGTCAAGGGCGAGCTTACGGCGGGAACGCCTATAGTTATTTCCATCGATCAAACGCTTACGCAAGACTCCACGGGAACAATGGCGTACTTGCAGCTCGAAGCGCTCGGCGCGGATAAGGTAAAGACCAAGCGTTCCGTCGCCTATATCGACCACAACATGTTGCAGTCGGGGTTTGAAAACGCCGACGATCACGCATATATACAGTCCGTGGCGCTAAAGCACGGCGTGTTTGTTTCCAAGCCGGGCAACGGCATATGTCATCAAGTGCATTTGGAGCGGTTCGGCGCGCCCGGTCAAACTCTTGTCGGCTCGGACTCCCACACGCCGACGGGCGGCGGCATAGGTATGTTCGCGTTAGGCGCGGGCGGGCTCGACGTCGCGCTCGCCATGGCAAAGGGCACGCTCAACCTCACCATGCCCAAGGTAGTCGAGATAAGGCTGACGGGCAAGCTCCGCGCAAACGCTACGGCAAAGGACGTGATACTCGAAGTGTTGCGTCGGCTCACAGTCAAGGGCGGAGTGGGAAAAGTTATGGAATATACGGGCGACGGCGTAAAAACGCTGTCCGTTCCCGAACGCGCGACAATAACCAATATGGGCGCGGAGCTGGGCGCTACAACGTCGGTATTTCCGTCCGACGAGCGCACGGAGCAGTTTTTAAAGGCGCAAGGCAGAGCCGAAGTGTTTGTTCCGCTGTCGGCGGACGCGGACGCAAAGTACGACGAGAGCATAACCGTAGATCTGTCGTCGATCGTGCCGCTTGCCGCCGCGCCGCATATGCCCGACAACATAGCGGAAATAAAAGAACTTGTAGGCAAAAAGATAGACCAAGTGTGTATCGGCTCGTGTACCGATTCGTCTTTGCTTACAATGCTCAAGGTCGCGGCGGCGCTCAAGGGCAAAAAGGTTCATCCCGACGTGTCGCTCACAGTAAGCCCCGGCTCGCGGCAAGTGCTCACCATGATGAGCGAGCTGGGCGCGTTAAAGGACATTTTGGACAGCGGCGCGCGAGTGCTCGAATGCGCGTGCGGACCGTGCATAGGCATGGGGCAAAGCCCCAAGACCGACGCGGTGTCGCTCCGCACTTTCAACCGCAATTTTTACGCGCGCAGCGGAACGGCGAGCGCCAACGTTTATCTCGTGTCGCCGCTCACCGCGGCGTACAGCGCGGTTGCGGGCGTGTTTACAGTGCCGCCCGACGATGGTTTGGACGGTATAACGCTGCCCGAAATATACGACGTCAACGACAATCTCATATTGGACCCCGCGGACTTCAAGGACGTAACGGTAGTGCGCGGTCCGAACATTAAACCCTTTCCCGTGGGCGAAAAACCCGACGGCGAGATACGCAAAACGGTTACGGTCAAAACGGGCGACAACATCACTACGGACGACATCATGCCGTCCAACGCCAAGCTCTTGCCATTCCGCTCCAACGTTCCGTACTTAAGCAATTTCTGCCTTTCCACCGTCGACGCCGAGTTTGCGGAACGCACGCGGCGCGCGGGCGGCGGCATAATTATAGGTGGGGAAAATTACGGTCAAGGCAGTTCGAGAGAACACGCGGCGCTCGCGCCCTTGTCGCTCGGCATACGCGCGGTGATAGCAAAGAGCTTTGCCCGCATGCACCGCGACAACTTGATAAACTCGGGGATATTCCCGTTTACATTCAAAACGCCCGACGGTTACGACAAAATTGACGCGGGCGACGAGCTGGAGTTCGATCCGATAGCGGCTGTAGAAAACGGCGGCTGCGCAGTCAAAAACATCACGCGCGGATGCGATATACAAGTAACGCTCGAGCTAAACGACAGACAAAAAAAGATACTGCTGTCGGGCGGCACGATAAACGCGCTCAAGGACGGCGTTATAGACTGATAATGCGCGCGGCGCGGAATTTTACTTCGCGGTATGCGCCGTTACCGATTTATACGATCTACGGAGGTCATAAATGGAAAAGCTCGAAACAGAAGTGCTTGCGCTTTTAAAACAGGACAGTCGGCTTACCGCCGATAAGATAGCGAGATCTGTGGGCGCTACGGAATCGCAAGTCAAGTCGGCGATACAAGGGCTGGAAAAGCGCGGCGTTATACTCGGTTATACTACGCTTACCGACGACAGCGTTATGGACGGCGGGATAGTGGAAGCGCTCATAGAAGTGCGCGTCAATCCCATGTACGGCCGCGGTTTCGACGCGATAGCCGAAGAGATATATTCGTTCGACCAAGTTAAGAGCTTGTATCTCATGAGCGGCGGTTACGACTTGGCTGTTTTTATCGAGGGCAAAAACTTGCGCGAAGTGGCGGCGTTCGTGAGCGAAAAGCTGTCCGTCATGGATAAAGTGCTCTCCACCGCGACGCATTTCATACTCAAAAAGTATAAGATAGGCGGCGAACTCACCGTTCCGAGCGAAAGCAAGAGGCTCAACATCGCGCCGTGAATTACGACGATTTTATAAACCGTACCGTTCGGGACATTCCGCCGAGCGGCATACGCAAATTTTTCGATCTGGTGGCGCAGATGGACGACGCGGTTTCGCTCGGTGTGGGCGAACCCGATTTTGTTACGCCGTGGGCGTACCGCGACAGCGCCATAAAGTCGATCATTTCGGGCAGAACGGGGTATACCGCCAACCGCGGCGACAAGGCGCTACTCAAAGAGATAGCGTTATACAATCGCGAGCGGTTCGGGCTCGACTACGACGTTGACGAAACTATAGTTACAGTCGGCGCGTCGGAAGGCATCGACCTTGCGCTCCGCACGCTCGTTAGCGCGGGCGACGGCGTGCTCGTTCCCGACCCGTCGTATGTAAGCTACATGCCCAATGTGGCGATCGCGGGCGGCAAAGTTCAGCCCATCGCGCTGTCCATAGACAACGGGTTCAAGCTGACGGCGGGCGCTTTGGAGGCGGCAGCCGACAAGACGAGCAAAATACTCATACTGCCGTACCCCAACAACCCGACGGGCGCAGTGCTCGACAAGACCGAGCTTCAAGAAATAGCCGCCGTCGTTAAGCGGCTTGATCTGTTCGTGATATCCGACGAGATATATGCGGAGCTTACTTACGGGCGGCGGCACGTTTCCATAGCGAGCATAGACGGAATGAAAGAACGCACTGTAGTCCTAAACGGATTCAGTAAAGCGTTCGCCATGACGGGTTGGCGTATAGGGTATTTTTGCGCGCCCAAACCCGTTTGCGACGCCGCCGTAAAAATACATCAGTACACTATAATGTGCGCGCCGACTGCGGGGCAAGAAGCCGCTTACGCCGCGCTCAAGGACGGGCGCGAGACCGAGTACGAGCAAGTGGAGTATATGCGCAGCGAGTACGACAGACGGCGCGGGTTTACTGTCGCCATGCTCAACGACATGGGGCTTGATTGCTTTGCGCCGGGCGGCGCGTTTTACGTGTTCCCCGACGTGTCGGCTTTTGCGGACAGCGGAGACGAGTTCGCGCGCGAGCTGTTGACCGCGCAAAAAGTAGCGGTCGTGCCGGGCAGCGCGTTCGGGAACTGCGGCGCTAAAAATATCCGATGCACATACGCGTCGTCTATAAAGATGCTCAACAAGGCGTTTGACAGAATGCGCGAATTTCTGCGCGCGCGCGGTCGATCGTAAAATATGAAAACAACGCGCGACCAAATAAATAAATTCTTGAGCCGTTTAAAAAAGGGCGACGACTGCTTGAATGAATTTATCCGATATTCGCGCGGATATATACAATACATAGCCTATAAATATCTGATAGACAAATCGTTGGTCGAAGACGCGGTGTTTTTGGCTTACTATAAAATAGTCCGCGCCGTAACTGCATTCGACGAGTCTAAAAACGGCATGGCGTGGATGGTCAAGATAGCGCAAAACGAAGCGTATAAACTCAATAGGAACGAGATTGACAAATGCGACGCGTTGGACGAATATAAAAACGCGCTGTCTTGCGGCCGCTTCGGCGAAGACGAGCGTTTGGATAAGTATGACGTGGAAAAAGCGATGGAAAATCTGGACGAGCAAGAGCGCGCTATAGTGGAACATAAAGTTTTCGGCGGCTTTACCGTAAGAGAAATTTCGGAAATAACGGGCATGCCCAAGAGCACTGTCGCCTTTGTTTTTAAAAAGGCGTTGAAAAAGCTGGAGAAGTTTTTACTGTGAACTTGGACAACGTGCCGAAAAGCGATATATACCGTTGTAAAGGAGGTCGGGTTGAAGGAAAAGGATCTGCACAAGATCGTTCGGGACAACAAGTCTAACGATAATGATATTTTGGCGAACGCGCTCAAGGCGGAACTTCCGCAGCCTTCGAGCCGATCTGTAGGCGGCAAAAAGCCGTCGCGACGCATGCCGCTCGGCGCGATGCTCGCAGCGATATTTGCGCCCGTCGCGGCGACCGTTACCGTTCTTGCCGTATGTCTCCCTATGGTGTTGACTGGCGAGAACAAGCCGACGGGCGACGATCTCGATTCGTCGCGACCGCCCGTCGTCGATCACGTATCGACACCGCTCGATCATACCGTAAAAGAATATAACGAACTGTACGGAACGGACTTTTTGTACTTCGAGGGGCAGCAGATAGCCGAACAGTATGTCGTTAAATACAGCAGCAAGGCTGACGGTGCGTTTTACGGCTTGAAAGTCAGCTGTAAAGATGTGGCGACGGACAGCGATGTGGAATACGCTATCTGCTCCCAAACCGCCCCGCGCTACTTTTTGAGGTTCGATTTTACGCAGTGTACGGAAACTGCGGAAGCGGCAGACATCGCTGTAAAGTGGACGGCAAAGGGCGGCAATGTTTACGGAGTTTTCGATCATGGTGGCTATGATTACTGTATCACGATAGATAACGAGCGCGACGAAAACAGATTGACAGAGCTTGTGGAACTGCTGCTCGCGTCTCGAGATCGGTCGTAATATTTGCGAGCGCTACTACGGCGCAGACGTTTTGTGCGTGCGCCGATAAAAGACACAAATACAAAAAACGCGCCCGTTCGTGCATGGATGTAACGGGCGTTTTTAATCGAAAATGACGGTACGATCGGATATGAAAATTTCCGATAGCGATAATGGTTTTAAATAAACCAAAATTCGGTGTTGCAGTGAGGCGACTGCGTAAAAGCCTCGTATTTTCGCTGTGCGGGGCGAAATGGTAGCGGAGGGAAAGTGTCAGTCGCCGCGGCGCAGTTTGTCGAGCAGATTGTTGCGCTCGGGGTGGACAAGGGCGGAATGCATATTGTCGAACGCAAAAGGCGCGATGCCGTTGATCTTTTTGATGAGTTCTTTCATGTCCTCGCGCTTTGTCGCGCCGTCGGCGGGACAGGGGTTTTTTATAACGGTGATGTTGTTTTCGGCGACGAATGCGGCGGTCTCTTTTTCGCGCGTGTACAGCAGCGGACGGATGAGCTTTATGCCCGAGCGGTCGAGATACGACTTGGGCGAGAGGGTGCTTAGCCTCGATTCGTAAACGAGCGACAGCAAAAATGTTTCCACCATGTCGTCGGCGTTATGCCCGAGCGCGAGTGTGTTGCAGCCGAGCTCGTTGAGCTTGCCGTCGAGCGCGCCGCGCCGCATTTTGGCGCAGAGCGAGCACGGGTTTTTCTCTTTGCGCTCGTCGAATACTATTTGATATATCTGCGTCTCCACTATGTGGAGGGGCACATCGAGCTGCGCGCACATGGGAACGAGCGGGGAATAGTCCGCGCCCGCGCCCGCGTCTATTACGACCGCGCTCAGTTCGTACGGATTGGTGCAAAACCGTCTATACGCGGCGAGAGCGTATAAAAGCGCGAGCGAATCCTTGCCGCCCGACAGCCCGACGGCTATCTTGTCGCCGCTCGATATCAGTCCGAAATCGGTGTCGCACCGTCTGACGTGCGACAGCAGTTTTTGCAGTTTCATGGGATAATTGTATCAGACCCGCGCGTGAAAATCAAGTCTTTGGATAGCGGTCATGACGATAGCCGCGCGCGACCGCGGCGCATCGACGCAAAATTATACGAATGCCTATAATATTGACACGCGGTTGGCAACGTTCGGGTTTTACTATATGCGCGTGTCTTGCACTGTAGCGGTCAAACGTCTTGTGAATAAACGCGACTGCGGCGCATATACTTGTTATATGTGTTTATACGGCAATCATTATAAAAATAAATGGATTTGTCGCTAAAAATTTTGTTAAAAACCTTGACAAAGCTTCAGTGCGTGTGTTATAATAACCAAGTTATAGCGCGATCGCGCGTTTTTCTTTTTATAAGAAACGCCCGAGTGCGTGAAGCCGTGTGCACAAACACAAGGATGCTCGTGAACAAATCGAGTTCGCTCTAATGCGCGATGACGGTTGGAGCTGAAATTTTTACTCTAATGGAGTTTATTTAAAAAATGCAAAAGTTTGCAAAAAATTACGAAGCCAATTTACGCTATACAAGCAACAGCGGGTCTATGTTTATTAAGTCAAGCTGCCATGACAGAATAGCGGATACAGATACTTATACGTCGCGTAAAAATATGTCGGTAAGCGCTAAAAATGACGAATTGCATATCGGTAGGATCGGCGCTTTTGACGATGTGATTTAATTATATTAAAGCGACCGAAATAAACAACGTAAGAAAAGGTATGTAATAGTGGATTTGCTTAAAGTGATTTTAAGAAAGAGCCTTTCTCCGATGCAACGCAAAACGGAGGACGGCTCTTTTTATATCACTTTTGCAGACTATTATAATGATGTAGACATAATCGATCATTACGACCGCGTAGAGGTGTCGCTGCTCGATAAATGGCACGGATATCGCAGCTCATTCAAAAAGGATGCGTATGTAGACGGCTATACCGTCGATTTGTGCGTGCCTAAAGAATCGGAGTCCACTAAATTTATAGCGGATATTGTAAAAGCCGTAAACAAAAAAGAAAAATCCAAATATGACGATTATGATTTTACCGTGGTGTTTTATAACATTGCAGATGAGCGTATAAAAGAATTTGTTAATAGCAACATGGAGCACACCAATCAAAAAATGGTAGAGAATTACTATGATTGGGTCAATGGCGCTATACATCATCAAGTCGATAAGGCAAAAGAGGAATGCAAGATCCAACCGCATTGCGGCTGCGCGGTGTATTTGAGTTTCGGAAGTTCCGAAGCCGTGGCGGTCTATTATGTCAAACGCGATCCGACCCAAAAAAATGAGATAGACAATTTTCTCAAGAAAATTAGAATGGGCGTTTGCGATGCTGAAGTATTTTTAGAGCAGCGGATCTTAACAATAAATAAAGATCCTAAAGACGACGATATTATAAAACTGATCGATCCCGATGACGTTAATAATAAGAACGACGGCGCAAACTCGGATGACGGAAATCAGTTGTGGGAAGAGATACAAAAATCTTTTAATGCGGCTTATACAAAATTGGCGCACGGCGATCACAAAGCGCATCGTCGAGTTCAAAACGCAATGGACGATATTTTGAATATATATAATCAGATATCGCAATCGGAACACAGCCACGATATCGTGTCAACTTTAGGCGCGTTTTTGAGATGCTTTTTATCTTCTTTGACGAAAATAATAGAAAATATAAATAGCGGTAAAGACGGCATTGCTTGCGAGATCATGTATAAAAACAGCGGCGATCCGGTAAATATCAACGAATATTCGAGCTTTGTAGAAGGGAGCATTTGCGCCGTTCGCGAAGCGCTAAGTCCCCTGTGGCATTCCGAGCACGCATTTTATGACGATCAAAGATTAATAAGGCATGCCGTAGGCGGTTTGATAAAGTTGTTGTACGCGTATAACGACATGCTTTTTATGTGGAACGATATTTATAGTGATGAAAATAAATACGATCCCATATTGAACTTTGCGACAAGCGGCGGCGTGGATATTATCACAAATCAAGACCTTTTCAATTATAACCAGAATATTCTCAAAACCGACAATAAACCTATAGAACGCCCTATCGCCGTAACCGTGCCCGAGGCAAGCCTATGGGACATCACGGGATCTATATATAGGATAGCTCACGAGTTCTTCCATGTTCGCGGCGAAAAATGCCGAGATGAGCGAGCCGAAATGTATTTGGACGGATTGTTCAACATTTTTGCCGAATACTGTTATGATACAGTTATCGAAGAAATTTTGCGGATCAAAGCAAAAAATCTGTTCGATAATCTTATTATGCAAACCGAGCTAAAGAGCGGTTATTCCCAATTTGATAAAAGCGCCGCGTTCGAGAAATTTTTGGAAGACGTCGAGTCTGCCGAGAGCGTTGAGCATAACGGCGAAAGGTTGCCCGAAACTTTAGGCGATATACGTACGTCGTTAATTGATTTGCGTAAAAAATTGATACGAGACATCGATAAAGAGATCGTTGACAAATATATTGATAGTGTCGTTACGTACTTAAAACACGTTTACATAAATAATTTTGAGCAAATAAAAGATGAATATTTGATCGACCTTAGGTATAACGCGTCGATATTATTGGCAAATGCGCTCGAAAAAACGGTGAACGATATAAACGGCGATATTTGTGGGAATATAGTAGACGACAGCATAGACAATAATGCGGTTGCTGTCTATAATAAAAAATTGATGACCGAAATCGCGCGAGCGATGAACTCGATAGACGGCGGAACGGATGCGCCGTACTCGCTATACGACATAGTGTTTTCATCTACGTCGGTCAAGCCGCACGTCGCTACGATCTATAAGTGCGCGATAGAAAATTATTTTAATAATAACGGAAGTCCTGCACAATCGGCAAGGTACTTAATAGAAAAGGTCATGCCGGGGCTTTATAAAGAGTGCGTAGCCGATTGCTTGGCGATAAAGGCATCCGGATTGGACGCAGCGGAAAACGGATTTATCAGATATATTTTATGTATGCTGTACGAAAAACGCAGTCTTGTCGAGTTCTTTTACAATGCTCCCGAACAATACGATTTGTTTATGATTTTAAGGCTCGGGGTCGTAAAAGATGTGTGCGAACTTAAATACGATGAAAAATCGGCAGTGAAATATATAAGCGACTTTTACCGCGATATCATGTTCCCTCATCTTCTTGAAACAAAAGGTGCAGATGAAGCAAAAGGCGAAGCTGAAGCATTTGCTTATGCCGTGGCGTTAAAAGACCATATACAAGATATAACCGATATCTACATATCTTATAAGAATAGGAGGTATATCGCCGGGCTTAAAGATTATTTAAAGAATTGCGTTGACGCTAATAGTGAAAAATGCAACGAGATCAAACAAAAGATCGGTTATGACGTTAAAGATATAGAAAACGAAATAAACGGAAACGAATATGTCAATTTTGCTTTTGCGCACTGGCTGCGCTTGTATGGGGATCGAAAATGAGCGATTACGAAAAAGATTCGGTTTTTGCCAAGCTGTTGGGGTTTCTATCTCCAAGCGAAAAATCGTTGTACCAAACCGAGCTTAACGATGCGATAGCCTTGCTTAAAGAAGAACTTTTCCCTATGGCAGAGGATAGAGAAGCCTTTGCCGCTCGGTTTTCAGTTGGCGGCAAAGAACCTAAGGCAATGGTGTTTGGTGCGGGAACGTCGTGCGGAGAGCCGATCGGCTTGCCCACATGGAAAGAATTGCTTAAAAACGCAATAGTGGGGCATTTCCTTGCCGACAATATTTTCGATGCTTCTTTGATCGATAAAAACAAAATTAAAGAAAAAGAAATAAAAGACAAGACCGAGTTTGATATTTGCAAAAGTAAGTACGGCGGGTGTTTTGAAAAATACGACCTATACGAATTGGCGCAGTATGTCGAGAATATGCTCGACGAATTCAGTACCGATAACAGAAAATACGGCAAGGAAGAACGCAAAGAACGCGCCGCCGCAGAGCTGTACACCATAGTCGAAAAATCACTGTATTATTCCGCGCGAAAAAAGGGCGATGACAATACATCCGTCGAACAAGCGATGACAGGCGATCCCCAATTTAAAAATCATTTATTATACGCTATAGGCGAATATGTAGATAAAGCCGCTGTCAATCGTGTGCTCACTTATAACTACGATAATTCATTTGAATTCGTTTACGAAAACATTGAGGGCAAACAGCCCAATAAAAAATTGATCCCTATATTTATAGATAATCAATTGTCGTATGCCGACGAATGCGATAGTACGGTCGTTTATCACGTTCACGGATATGTGCCGTATTTTCAAGAGCAATATAATAAAGAGCCGCGCATAAAGAAAGCATTGTGCAGTAAAGAGGCGCTCAATCTTATTTTGTCCGAGCGCAGTTACGACGATATGTCGTATTCGAGCTATAAGTGGCGCAATGTGGTGCAGATAGACACGTTTTTGCGGTATAACTGTTTGTTCTTCGGCTTTTCGGCGGAGGACAAAAATTTTAAGCGCATAGTAAAACTCATGGGGCGGAGCAGCGAGGGCGCGCCCACTGCTGAAGACGTAAAGCACTATATCTTCATGACTGCGGACGATTATGTAAACAGTATGTTCGGCGTGGCAACCGACGGCAAAAATATCGGACAGTCTGTTTTGGAATATTTAACGAGTGAAAACTGTTCCGACGCCGCGAAGAAGAATGTCGATAAAATCAACGACTTCGACAAGCTGCTTGCCGTAAAATTTTTGTATTACATATTGCGCGCTCGCCGCAAGTATTTGAAAAATTTAAATATATCGCCCGTTTGGACGGTTAAAACCGAAGTGCGCGATTGCTTTGAGTACATGCTTAATAAGTAATAGACTATTCGCCCGACGTGTTATGATCATAGAAAACATTCGTTTTGCTCGCGCGCCCGTATATAACAATATGGGGCGGGCAAAATCTTGTTGCGAATAACTTGACACGGGCGGCGTTATTAGTGTATAATTGCGGTACGCGGTGAAAAGCCGCTGATTGCGAGAACATCGGAGATCATTATGAAAAGAACGTATCAACCCAAAAAACGCGCACAGCGCAAAGTCCACGGTTTCCGCCAAAGAATGAAGACGCAGGGCGGAAGAAGAACTCTTTCCCGCCGTCGTAACAAGGGCAGAGCCAACCTCACGCCCAGACCGCTCGGAAAGTAATTGCTTGCCAAGGCGCACAGACTTAATAAGCACGGTTCGTATTCCTATGTTTACCGTAACGGCAGAAGGTTTTCCGAGCCGGACGTTGTTTTGATATTCACACCCGCGCGATCGGTGCGGGTGGGTTTTTCCGTATCAAACAAGGTCGGGAAAGCCGTGGTGCGCAACAAGGTAAAGCGCAGATTGCGCGAGTCCGTAGCCGCAATGCTTCCGCGCATGAGCGGCTGTCAAGCAGTGGTCTCCGCCAACCCGTCGGCGGCGCACAAGGATTACGCCGTACTCGACGGCGAGCTTGTGCGGCTGTTCGAGCGCGCGGGTATAGTAAAATGACGCGCAGGACAAAACGCATTATCAAAAGCATACTCACGTTTCGCTGGTTGTTTTTGGGGCTTGTGTATTTTTACAAAAAATGCATATCGCCGCTTACGCCCGACGTGTGCATATATACGCCGAGCTGCTCGACATACATGGTCGAAGCCATACGCAAGTTCGGCGTTATCGCGGGGATATTCCTCGGCACAAAACGTTTATTGCGCTGCGTGCCGTGGAAAGCGGGCGGTTTCGACCCCGTTCCGGACAACCCTTATGGAGATATGAAATGGCTGTTTTAAACTCGATAATATCGTTTATGAACGCGAGCGTGGCAACGGGCATAACCGCGCCGGGCAAGATGTGGCACTTGCTCATACTCAACGTATTCGATTTTATTGCCGATTACGGATGGCGGATCGTCGTATTCACCATTCTGTTAAAGCTCGTGCTGTCGCCGCTCGATTTTTATCAGCGGTACAAAATGCACAAGAACCAAAAAATAACCGAACGGCTCAAGCCCACTATGGACAAGATCCAAAAGCAATGCGGCGGCGATAAGCAAGCGTTTTCGCAAAAGCAAATGGAGCTTAACCGCAAAGAGGGCTATAGCTATTTTTCGTCGTGCTTGCCCATGATAGCCACGATGGTCGTTTTCATAACGCTGTGGCTTTCCATGAACACCGTCGGGCAGTACATGATGTTAAAAGAATACGCCACGCTGTACGACGAATACAATATCGCATACGATCTCGCCCAGTCCGAAAATAAGGACGAAAGCACGTCTGTAGAGATAGGTCAAGACGTCGTATACAAGCTGTATTACGACGGCATTGACGACGGATACGTGCAGTCGCTGCGCGAAAAGTACGGGCTGTCGGACGAGTTTTCGCTAGAGCCGACCAAAAAAGTACAAGCGTCGTTCTTGTGGATAAAAAACATTTGGGCGCCCGATGTGCCGTGGGGCAATAAAGCCATCATGGACTACGATTCGTTTTCCAAAGCCGTGGATAAATACTCCAAGCACGACAAAAACGGACTTGACGGCGACGTGCTCGCCGATCTTATGAGCGCGCCTAAGTACGAACGCGTTATGGGCAAGCTGTTAAGCGATTCCGGTCAAAGCCGAACCAACGGATACCTTATACTGCCCGTGCTCGTCGTTCTGTTGTCGGTGGGAACGCAGATACTTTCCATGATCCAGCAAAAGCGCGCGGGACAGGTGAGCGCCACGGGCGGCGCGGCTACGAGCATGAAAGTAATGATGTTTGTAATGCCGTTCATCATGGCGACATTCGCTATACAGTACGCGTCCATATTCACTCTGTACATGGTAACCAACAGTGCGGTAACGCTGTTTTTGAACGTGGTATCCACGTCGATAATCAAGTTGATGGATCGCCGCAAAAAGTCGCGCAACTACGGCATATCTACGGGCAGCACGCGTGTAGCGTCGGGCAAAAAATCGGCTATAATACACTATGTAAAGGGTGCAAACCCCAATGCGGGCGCGCGCGAGGCGGTAGTAGCCGTTCAAGGCGCGGCTGCGCATGAGACTTCTGCGGAAATATCGGGCAATGACAAAAAAGCCAAAAAGCAAAAGGCGGACAAAGACCGCCCCGTTGTTGCGCTCAAGCAGAGCGGCAGACCCGATCCCAACGCGCTGTTGAATGCCGACATGTCGGCGGAGCGGAACAAAAAGAAAAAATAAGCTGCCGACCGAAGGCAAAGGAATAATATCATGACAATAGAAGTTACGGCGAAAAAGATAGACGACGCTATAAATCAAGGGCTAAAGCAGCTCGGCGCGACGCTCGACGAGGTAAACGTCGAAGTGGTAGATGCGGGCGGGCTTTTCCGCAAAGCCAAAGTTCGCCTCACGCTCGAAACGGAGCAAGCGCAAACGGGATCGGAAACTGAGAAAACAGAAAATGAAAGCGCCGCCGCGCCCGCGGACAAAAAGGCTCAAGAAAAGACCGTTGTGGCTGATAAACAAAAATCGGAGAAGAAGGAAAGGGAGCGCGCGGCAGCCTCGGAAAACGCGTCGGCGGACGGCAAAAAGCGCGACACGGCAGATAAGCCGCGCCCTACGGAAAAAGTAAAAAAGCCGAACGAGCAAAAGGCAAAACCCGTCGAGCAGCCCAAAAAAGCGGAAAACAAAGAACCCAAAAAGTTGCGCGAAGAAGACAAGCATGCGGCGGATAACGCACTTGCGTTCGTAAAAGAGCTTTTGGTAAAAATGGGCTTTGCGGACGCTACGGTAGAAGGCGACGGCGAACGCATAAACATAACCGCGCCGTCGGGCGACGACTCGCTCATAATCGGTCGGCACGGCGAAACGCTTTCGGCTATAGGCTATCTTGCGGAAACGGGCGCGCGCGCGGAAAAGTGCCGCATAAACATAACGGTGGACTGCAACGGTTACCGCGACAGACGCGCGGCGTCGCTTACCGCAATGGCAAAACGCAGAGCAGACGAGTGTGTCGCAAAGCACCGTAGGATAAAACTCGAACCCATGGAGCGCGCGGACAGGCGGACAGTGCATTACGCTTTGACGGACGACGATCGCGTTGTAACGGCATCCGAGGGCAAAGAGCCGCACCGTTTTATAGTAATTATGCCCAAAGATCTCGCACGGCGCGACAAAACGTCAAAGCCCGACGGCGAATGACCTAAGGGCGAGCAAGATCCCCGACCGTGAAGCGGCGACGGGCAAACAAAATATCGCTGTAACAAAAAATCGGAAATAAATAATGTCAAGCATAAAAGACAAGGCAAAGAGTTTGTTAGATAAGCGCAATTTGGCGGCAAAAAGCACTGTGTTGTTTATTTGCGCCGTGATCGCTCTGTCGCTCGCCTTGTTTTTTGTTGCGCTTTTTGCGCCCTTTCAGTATTACTCCAATAAGGAAGTGCTGCACACGGTCGGTACAAACGACAAAGAAGAAGGCGCGCACGTGCTCGTGTATCAAAACACGCGCGTGCACCAGTCGGTTTTTAAACTGTTCGGCGCGGCGGGCGCGTTGGGCGCGGCGGGCACGCTGAGAAGCAAAACTACTGGCATTCCGACCGATCTCGACAAGTATCAAACGGCAAAGGCGCAGCTCGACGGTTTGCGCGCGCAGTATCGCGATATTTATCAAGCGACCGTAGACCAAGCCGCTAAAAAAGGCGTCTCCGCAAACAGCGCCGCTTTTCAAGACATGTTTGCAGACAATCTCTCACGCATGAATTTGATAGCGCTCGATATGCTCGAAACGGCATTGCAAGCGGACAATGTCGGAGCTTACGAAGCGCTGTTTGCCGGTTGTGTGCTCGGCATGCTCAATGCGCTCGTCAATATTTTTATAATGCTCGCGTCCGTAATAGCGCTTGTATTCGCGGCGGTCGCGTTGGCTACGAAAAAGAAGTTCGGCGAGGGCTTGATATTTTTGCGCATATTTACCGTGCTGTCGATCACGGGAATGATGATGTGCATATTCAATCCGATGTTCCCGCCCGCGGCGTCGCCGCTCGCGCTCGCTTGTTTGAGCGTGATAGTTTATTTTTGTATGGGTCTTGCACGAAGCCTATTGTGCGAGACGACGGGTCTTGCCGTAAAGATAAAGAACGGAGCGATAGCCGCCACGATATCGGCGTCGGTGCTTGCGCTTGCCGCAATGCCGTCGTATACCGTTTACGTAAACGGACTGGGCGGGCGGTATTTGTACTATCCCGGGACTGTGGGCACGGCGTACTATTCATGGGTAACGGCAATGCTTACTACGGGGCTGAAGATCCCCGGCGGCGCGCTTGCCGCGGCGAATGTTCTCGGCATAGTGGCATGTTTGGTTTCGGTAGCCGTAACCGTCTTGGCTTTGGATCGTCAATATAGGAACGCTGCGGACAATAACGGCTTTTTCGCATTTCTTTCCGTGGTTGCCGCTTTGATGTCGATAGCCCTTATAGCGTCGTCCGCGGCTATCACATCGAGCTTGCAAGACAACGGGAAGAGCGTTAAATACATTGCGGGCGCATGCTGGTATTCTCACGCAGGAATGATGGCGGCGTCCGCGCTGTTTTATGCGGTGTTCCGCATTCCGCGGTCAAGCGAACGGCAGCCCGCCGGCGGCGCGCAAAGCGAAGCGCAAGCCGAAGACATTGCAACGGAAACACAAGCGACGGGCGAAGATAATGCGCCGCAAAACAATACGCAAGACTGACAGACAAAAGACGGGCATATATTAGATAATGCGTCGTTCCGATATGGGCGCAGTGTGAGACCGCGACAGCAGAGCGGCTAACGGTTTTATGGGTGATATACAATGAAGTTCAAAAAAGCATTATACGTATTGTTTTTCTTTATAGGGCTGACGCTTTTCGCGTTCAGTCTGTTGCCGTTCTTTCGCGCGTTCGCCGCAGACACGTTTTGGATAATGACAGTCGTGGGCATGTTGTTTATTGCGCTGTGCCTCGTGGGCTTGTTTTACACGCCCAAAGAGAAGGTAAAGCTCAATGCAAAGTACGAGCGCAAACTAAACATGATCAGTCGTCCCGAATATAATTTTTTGCTTACTTTAAGACAGATATCGCCCGAAAAGTACGAAGTAGTTCCCCAAGTTGCGCTATTGAGCGTGGTAGATAAAAAGACCAACACTTCGTATAGAAACGAACTGTTCCGCATTTGCGATTATTGCTTTGTAGACCGCGACACGTTTGAGCCGCTTTTGCTCGTCGAACTTAACGACCGTTCGCACTTGCGCAAGGATAGGAAGCTGCGCGACGAAAAGGTAGCGGCAATTTGCGCGGACGCAGGTATCCCGCTCGTTACGTTTTGGTTGGACGGAGACCTAAGCTATGCGACCGTTAAAAAGACGGTGCTGAAGGCAGCGCTGAAATGAAGTGTTACGACTGCCCGCGGGCGTGCGGAGCGGACCGCGACGGCGGGCAAACGGGGTATTGCCGCTGCGGAGCAAAAGCCGTAGTAAACAAATTTATAGAGCGGTTCGAGTACGAAGAACCGTGTTTGGGTGAAGTCGCCGCGGTGTTTTTCGGCGGCTGCAATCTCGGATGTTCTTATTGCCAAAACGCGGCGATAAGCAAAACGCCCGTCGGTACGGAGTATGACGATCGCGGGCTTGCAGCATTGTTTGACAAAGCGTATTCTCTCGATCTCGTAACGCCCACGCCGTGGCTTTCGGCTATAGAACGCGCGATACCGCTGTGTAAAAAACCGCATAGGGTAGTGTATAACACGTCGGGCTACGAAACGGTAGAAGCAGTACGGCGCGCGTCAATGTTCACGCAAGTATTTTTGACAGATTTCAAGTACGCGGATGACGGCGCGGCAAAACGGTATTCCAACGCCTCCGACTACAAGGATACCGCGCTTCGCGCGCTTGTCGCCATGCGCGAAGCCGTATCGGACGAATGGAATACGGCGGACGGGAAAAGAACGCTCGAGCGCGGTCTTATAGTCAGACATTTGGTCTTGCCCGAAAACGTGGATAATTCGATAAAGGCGCTCGATATTATAAAGGAATATCTTGGTGCGGATACGGTCATTTCGCTTATGAGCCAGTTCACGCCAAACGGCACGGGCGAGCCTAACGCAAAGCTTAAAAAAATAGAGTACAAGATAGCGGCAAACCATGCTATGTCGCTCGGATTTAAAAACGGATATTTTCAAGACTTCGATTCGGCGGATGCAAAGTATACGCCAGACTTTAAGCGATAGATATCGAGCGGATAGTTACTTGCACGCAAACGAACTGACGGTATTTGAGTAAGCCGAATTTTGGCTTAAAACATCAATGTGTCGCGCAGATCGCCTAAGTACCAGCTCGGCCCGTCCATGCTTATGCGGTCGAATTTGGGTTTTAGCTTTTTCGTTATATTAAGAATATAGCAATGGGGAAGAATATCGTAAAAATAATCGGGGTCGTCGGCGACGAGCAGTTCGAGCCTGTCTTTTTCCGCATCGAGCAAAAACGTTTTAAACGCGTCTATGCGCCCGTAGATATCGAGGTCTTTTGCCGAGCGCAGATCTATATTGGGCGCTATGACGTTGACGCATAAAAACGCCGACGCTACAGCAACGCCCAAAAGTATCGCGCAGTCGTGAGGCGCGGAGGCTATCATAGCGCCGAGCGGCGCGCCGCCCCATACGGCGAAAAACGGATATTTAAAATACAGCATTTCTTTGGACGGAATGAGCCTTATCGCCACCACACCGACTATGGGGAATATCATAGTCAACAGTATGGGGTCGCGCAAGGTCGCGCCGCAAATAACGGTGGATACGATCAAGGCGAGCATTGCCGAAACGCTTACCGCAATGTCCGCTTTGAGCGAAGCCTTGGAGTTTTGACGGCGCGCCGCCGACCGACATTCAGTCATGAAGTCGTCCAACTTGCTTTTGTAGAAGTCATCTGCGGCGAGCGTATAAAACACGTCGCTCGTTAAGAATATCTCGTCGAAAAGCTTTTTTTCCAGCTCGAAATTTTGCTCGCACTCGGGCGAACCCTTCCAAGTGTATTCCGTTTTTTTGTTGCGCTTGGCGTAGCGTGTCTGCTCGCGTTCGGCTTCCGTAGCCTTGATCTTGTTCCTATAGTATTTTTTTACGGAGTTATATTCGGCATTTTCCGCGGGTGGCGTCAGCGGTCGGAGTTTTGTCAGCTTAAGCCCGCGCTTACAGTCCTCTTCTATAGTTATAAAGCCTTTGTCCGCCCAATACAGTATGAGCGGATTGAACAGTTTGTGCGGATCGGCGAATTTGGAATAATACTTTATAAGTACGTCGATAGGCGAAAAACCGCGCGGCGGATAATATTCTATAGGTCTGAGCGCGCGGGACAGCTTTACTTTGCCTATAACAAACAGTGCTATCGCCGCTATGGGCGCAGCGCCTATGAGTATTCCGCAGATAACGTAAACAGCAATATTCATAACAGCGCGCTCCTTTTTCCGTCCGATTTGTACCACTGCGGCAATTCGTCCTTGCGCGAAAATTTGCCACGCACGAGCGTTTTTATATTCAACGCGTACAATAAAGGCAGCGTTTCGTAATAGTCGAGTTTGTCTACTTCCGATCGTGGCGCAAACAGCAGAAACTTACGGAAGTTCACGAGGTCGGAGTAGTCGGCGAGATTGTTTTTGGCGCGGTAATCTATAAATCTTATAAAAAACAGCGGACCCAAAAAGAATATGCCGACCGAAATATAGCCTATAAGCAGCGGGTCGTATTCGAGCGACATAAACATGGCTATCAAAGATCCGATCGACGCGCCCAACCAAAGTCCGCACCAGAGAAACTTAAAAACTATGGGCATGCCGTGCGCGAACATAAGTACGAACATTCCTATAACGCCCGTACCTATCATAAGAAGTCCCATATAATTGCCCGATTCGTAGCCCGACCATATAACCGCCGATATCAGCGGCAATACCGACAGCACGAGCGCGGTTATTTTCAAACGGAAATGCAGCGCAGTGTAAACGCCTTCGTATTCCTTTACGGCGTAACCGTTGCATATCGATTTGGCTGCGTCTTTGGTAAACAACGGGCGCAAAAGGTTTATCGTCTTGCCGTTTTTGTAATTTCCTATAACATGGTAAAACATGTCGCGCTCGCGCACGTAAGTACCGCGGTCGAAAAAGAACGCCGTTTCGTCGTCGTGCTTGGGCATGTCTTTGAGCTTGTGTATCTTGACGCGGTATCTGCTAACATATTTTACGTTTATGAACCCGCGCTGCGCCCAGTGCGCGATGAGCGCGCGCGTAAGCCTTCGCGGATAAGTTTTGCCTATGAATATGCGCTTGACGTCGAGCGGGGAAAATCCGTCGGGCATGCGCGTTACCCGTTCCTTTTTAACGTTTCTGCGCGCCCGCAATCCGAAAATAAGCATAAGCACGACTATAGCGGCAATGCAACAGTATACGACGATCGCAAAGATGTGATATACGGTAGTGAACAGCGACGCCGCCGATAAATACACCATGCGCAACTCCTTTGATAGAAATTTACCGTTTAATTATACGCCGCGCGCCCGATATTGTCAAGAGTTAGCCGTTCGGTGCTCTGACCCGTAAGCCTAAGCCGCACTGCGCGCCTATACCGTAGGCTCTGTCGGGCGGCGTGCTTTCATTATATATATGCGGCATAAATTTACGGTGAATTATGCGCAGTGCATACTGCACATACTATACGCATGATATTTATAGACAGAAAGGGCGGTGCGGCGGGCGCGCTGTGCGATTCCATGTCGGGAGTCGATTATGTTGCGCGTTTGCAGTCCGAACTGAAACAGCGATACGGCAAAAATACGGTCGCCATGAGTTCTGCCGACGGAGCGTTACATACGGCATTGCACATATGCGGAGTGCGAGGCGGCGACTATGTTTTTGTTCCGTCGTATACGTTTTATACGAATATTTCCACCGTCGCGCATGCGGGCGGAGTTCCCGTGTTTATCGACTGCGACCCCGCAACGCGCTGCGTATCCGAACTCGCGCTCGACACCGCATTTTTGTGGGCGCAACTGCAAAACAAACTGCCCAAAGCCGTCGTTATAGACAATGCGTTCGGCGCGGTAGCAGACTTCGACGCGTTGATACCGCTTTGCAAGAGTTACGGCGTTTCCGTGATAGAACTCGCGTGCGACGCGTTCGGCGGCAAATACAAGGGCAAGCCGTGCGGCAGCAACGGCGACCTCGGCGTTATATCGTTTTGCAAAAGGGTATCGGGCGGCGGCGGCGCGCTTGTATGCGGCGACGGCTCGGACGAGGCGAAAGCCTTTGCGCGTATAGTCTATTCGGACGGCGAAAATCACGATTACAGAATGCATAACGCCATAGCCGCGCTCGATTGCGCGCTGCTCGATCCCGCCGACAAGATAACCGAACGGGCGAAAGCCAATCTCGAACTGCTTTTGAAAATAACCGAATGCATAGCGCCGCCTACCGACGGGGACGCGGCGACATACGCGTTTGCCAAGTGCGCAAAACACGCGGCGCGAATAAAAGACGAGGGCTTCGACGTAAAAACTCCGCCGCCCGTTCATACTCTTTCGCAATATTCGGATCGCCCGTTTTTCGAACACGAGCAAGGTTATTGCGTATGCGGCGCGTATCATAACGAGTATTGCTTGATAGGGCTCGATATGTCCGCGGGCAAGCGTTTAAAATTGGGAAAGCTGCTTCGCACATTGTGCTTATAGTAGCCCGCCATATCCTTACGAACCGCCGCGCGTTCCTACCGCCGAAAAATCGCTTGTTTTTTTAAGTGGTTTTATGTATAATATTTTATATCAAAAGCATCAAGGCGGTTGAAATATTGGAGAGATACATTAAGATAAGCGGCATTCAAAAGCTAACGTTGCTTGATTATCCCGAGCATACGGCATGTACGCTGTTTGTGCCGAGCTGTAATTTCCGCTGTCCGTATTGTCATAACAGCGAGCTATTGGGTAGGGACGTATTATTTTACGACGAATCGGAGATCTTCGACTTTTTAAAAAAACGAGCGGGCATACTCGAGGGCGTATGCGTAACGGGCGGCGAGCCTACACTATATTCCGACCTCGACAGATTTTTGCGCGATATCAAACGGCTCGGTTATAAGATAAAGCTCGATACAAACGGATATCTCCCCGAAAATCTCGAAAGCTTGATAAACGAAGGCTTGCTCGATTACATAGCAATGGATATAAAAAACGCACCCGACCGCTATGCGGAAACGGTGGGCTTGCCGTCTGAGCGGTTCGATATTTCGCCGATAATGCGCTCCGTATCCATTATTATGAGCTCGGGCGTACCCTACGAATTTCGCACCACCGTTATTTCCGAGCTGTTCGACGCCTACTCTATAGAGGACGCGGCAAAAATGATAGCGGGCGCGGAAAAATATTTTTTGCAGTATTTTGTCATGCGCGACACCGTTCCCGACAAAAGTCTTTCCGCACCGACGGAGGAAACAATGCGCGAATACTTGAGCATCGCGCGCAAGTACGTACCGTCTGCGGCGATACGCGGCGATATAAAGTAGCGTTCGACAGTGATGATCGGCGTTGTCATGCGCAGCGTTGATTTTTCCATGGAGATAAATCGATTTTATTTGTTTCCATAGAGATATATTGTTTGTATGGTCGATATAAAATTTGCAGACGATTTACGGTTGTTGATGAAACAGAACATGCTCAATCAATCCGAGCTTGCGAAAAAGATAGGGGTGGTGTCGAGCGCTGTCAGCGCTTGGTTGTCCAATTAAAAACAGCCGAGCATAACAAGTCTGTGGCTTCTTGCCGATTATTTTTGTTGCACTATCGACGAGCTTGTCGGAAGGGCGGAAATATAGCGGTGCAAACGCGCCGTTATGCTTAGCGCGGTATTTAAGCAATTATAATTACGGAAAGTGAGATATGGGATCGATCGTGTCTTTGTACGAAAAGCATGTAAGCGATATAGGTTTGTTGAAATATTTATTGAATGTGTTATATGAACATGAATGCGAAGAGTTGGCGGAACGGCTTATTCGCAAATTCGGTTCATTTAACGGGGCGTTCGATGCGACTCGCGAGGAATTGATGTCGGTAACGGGCATTACCGCTCGTGCCGCAGCGTTCTTTACTTTTGCAAAACCGGCGTTTCGTCAAGCGGTCGCACGCGCGTCCGATCGCAATGTGATAGACAGCGAAGCTTCGCTTGCACGGTTTTTGTTGGTGTACTTTATGAACACTGATGTTAGCGGCGAGTATTGCATATATCTTTCGGATAACGGAAAAGTATCGCACTGCGAAAGGATAGAGGGAGAGATAGTGCGCAGCGTGGTAGGCAATGCGTGCAGATACGGCGCTTACAGATCGATAACGGTTAGCTTCAGACCGCACTGTCCCAAGCCCGAACCGAGCGTGCGCAAACTCGACGACATAATGCGGTTGAGCGATGCGCTTGCCGCAGTCGGCGCTCGACTCGTCGATCACATAGAATACGCGCCGTTCAAACTATTCAGTCTTGTCAATGCGATCAATGGCATAGGCGTGATAGACATAACGGCTGCGACGGACAAAAAGTTGAGCGATATCGCGGACGATCCGCACGGAATTAAGCGCTATGTCGAAGCGCGCAACGCCGCTGTTCGTCGCGCTTATTTGAATGATAGAGCGTAATGCTATATATAAATGAAAAAGCTTGCTTGCAAGGGCTTTTTTGCGCCGTATTGCAACTAACGGCTACTATCCGCATTTTGCGGACAATATTGTGAGCGCAACACGAAAACAAAGTTTTGTAAACCGTTTAATATTATCGTAAAAATGCACATCCGCATTGTCGTTCGGCAGATCGCGCGCATATACAAATATGCGGCGATAAGCTTTAAACGCTGTGCGGTATCGCTTGTAAAAAAATATAAATAATATGAACGCATAACTTGACATGTGTATGCCTTAGGTGTATAATTACGATACAAAATACCGTAAAGGAGTATATCATGAAGAAAAAGTTTTCAGTGCTGATCACGTTGCTGCTTGCATTTGTTCTTTGCTTTTCACTTGCAGCGTGTAAAAGAGGCGGCAACGATAACCCGCCCGAAGGAAACGAAAAGACGGTCGCTGCCGCATTGACTTCGCTTCGATCCAACTTGGATAAAATAGTAAAAGCCAACGGCTTTACCTTGAAAGTTGAAGTAAACGCGGATACAAAAAACACTGCCGCGATCAATGGGAAGATCACGGCGGAAAAACGCGGCGATCAGATACGCCTCAGCAAAGAGGGCGCGGAAAACGACGACGTTTTATTGGATCTTGCTTCGGGATACATATATCTCGGCGATGCGCAAGGTTTTATGTACCGCCAGGTCATGCCGAGCGGCTATGTTGAAGGGCTTAAAGAGTACATGGCGCAAGCCCAAGAACCCGAAGAAGTCGATGTGTCCGAGCTTTTCGTTTACGACGAAGAAACGTCCACGCTCAGCCTTAAAGCGGACTTTAAAGAGGAGATCAACTCCGTTCTCACTTTCATGCAAACCGCTTACGCCGACCAACTTTCGCTTAAAGACGTTTTGGACGAAGTTATAAAGGTCGCTACGGACAATGCTTACGATCTTGAAAGCGGAATAGACTTTATAGTAACCGCGGGCGTTGCGGCAAAAGACAATTCCGTCGAAGATCTTATGCAAATGTTGGAGACGGCGTCCGAAGGCGCATTGAATTTTGACGAGCTGCTTGCCGATCTCGATCCTCAAGTAGTGGAAATGATAAAAGCCATGAAAGTGGGTCAGCTTCTCGAGGGCATGGTAGCCGTTGTAAACAACGTGTTGCCCTCGTTAATGGAAGGACCTATCGATCCCAACGCTTTGACGGCGCAGATCATGGGTTATTTGTTCCCCGAAGAACCTTACGACACCACCACCCTCCAAGCCGATCTCGAAGGCGCTATCGCCGTCGTTACGACTATGCTCGACGCGTTTAAAGTGAACGAACTCGTAGATATGATAGGAGAGCAAAAGCCCGAATTGAAAGCGGCGTTCACTCAAGGCTTTGCCGTAACCGATTGCAAGGCGCAGATCGACTTTGTATTCGACGAAACCGACGCTCTTACCGCGATAAACGCGTCTTGCTCGTTTGCGCATAACTTCAGCGGCGTAGCGGACGAAAGTTTCACCGTTCTCGGCGACAACGACTATACCGCTTCGTTTGCGCTTACCGTAAGCGAGATCGTGGATACCGATAAAGCGCCGTGGACTATAGATAAATTCTTCCCCGATCAGCAGATCGGCGACAGCACGCGTATAGTGGTCCTTCCGCAAACGGGCGACGTAAACTTCTTGGTGGAGACCGGTTCTGCCGAATTCAGCGACATCGAGTATAGAGCGGCGTATTGCTACCGTGCCGACGACGAGGGATATTTCTACACCGAGTGCGAGCTTGCGGAAAACGATATAGTTTACGACGTATCAACAAAAACGTACACCGTCAAGCGTTCGTTCATCAACTCCATAAAGGGTAAAGCCGATTATGTAGACGGAACAGACATTTCTATCAATATCTACGTAACGGTCAAAGGACAACAGTATCCCGAGACGATATATGTTTACTTGTGCGATTTTGCCCCGGAGCTTATAACATATGTCGATTTCATGTCCGGACTTTTCGGCAACATTTAAGATAGCAGTCAACGCCTAATTCGTATATCTGTCGTAATGTGCGACTTAAAACAAAAGATCCGAGCTTGCCGCGCGCACGTTCGGGTCTTTTTGTTTGCGCGCGGCATAGACGGACGACGGCAGACATAGATGTAAAGAATGGGTATAAGCATAACTATTTTCCAAATGAGTATTGACAAACTACGACATTTCCATTATAATGGGCGTAACCAAACAAATAAACAAAAGGAAAGTGATAGCCATGAACGAAACGTATGAATTTCTGTTTACGCCGTGGAAGATAGGCAATGTGGAAATCAAAAACCGCATTGTCATGACTTCTATGGGCGGGACGTCTATTTTCGGGTGGATGGAGCCTAACCACTTCGACAAAGAAGCGGCGAACTTTTTATTGGAGCGTGCCAAGAACAACGTAGGGCTTATTCTCCCCGGTATCGCGCCGCTCAGAGATATACTTCTCGGGAAGTGGCTTTACCAAGGTAAGGGCAAGTTCAAAAAGCTAAAAGCATTTATGGACGAGTTCCACAAAACGGGCAGCAAGCTGTTCATACAGTTGACTGCGGGCTTCGGTCGTTCGCTCGCCATCAACGACATAATGATAAAGGCGTTAAAAAACAAGGCGCTCGGCGCTATGCTCAAGCCTATCTTGAACGTCGATTATATGACGGCAAGCGCATCGGCTACGCCCAACCGCTGGTACGAAGAATGCATGTCGCGTCCGCTCACCGTCAAGGAAATACAAAAGATGATCGACGCGTTTGCAAAAACGTCCAAGCTGTGCATGGACGCGGGCGTTGACGGCGTAGAGATACACGCCGTGCACGAGGGGTATCTGCTCGACCAGTTTACAATGAAGTACACAAATCTTCGCACGGACGAATACGGCGGTTCGTTTGAAAACAGATACAGATTCCCCGTCGAGATAGTAAAAGCCATAAAAAAGGTGTGCGGCAACGATTTCCCCGTTTCGCTGCGCTATTCGGTCGTGTCCAAGACAAAGGGGTTCGGCGAGGGCGCGTTGCCCGGCGAGGACTACGTAGAGGTAGGACGGGACATGGAAGAGAGCGAGCGCGCCGCCAAGTATCTTCAAGATGCGGGCTACGACATGCTCAACTGCGATAACGGTACATACGACGCGTGGTATTGGGCGCATCCCGCTCCGTACATGCCGCAAAACTGCAACTTCGACGAGGTTGCGCATATCAAAAAGTTTGTGGATATCCCCGTCGTGTGCGCGGGTCGCATGACGCCCGAAAAAGCGTCCGCAGCGATAGCGGACGGCGAGATAGACGCAATGGGCGTGGCGCGGCAGTTCTTGACAGACCCCGCATGGGTAACAAAACTGATGAACGGCGACGAAGCGTCCATCCGCCCGTGCATATGCTGTCATAATGCGTGTTTCAATATGGCGCACTACAACGGCGTGGGCAACGATCAATCCATATCGGACAATGCGGGCATGGCGCGTTGCGCGCTCAATCCCGAGACCATGCAGTCCAAAAAGTACAAGATAGTCAAGGCGAAAAAAGCCAAGCGCGTAGCCGTTATAGGCGGCGGCGTGGGCGGTATGGAAACGGCGCGCGTGCTTGCTCTGCGCGGGCACAGCGTTACGCTTTACGAAAGATCGGACAGGCTGGGCGGAGTGTTTATAGCCGCCGCTGCGCCGTCGTTCAAAGAGAAAGACAAAGAGCTTATCAAGTGGTACGAAAAGGAAATGAATGACTTGGGTATCGACGTTAAGCTCAACACCGAGATAAAAGACCTTGCGTCGCTCGATTGCGACGAGGTAGTAGTGGCTACGGGCGGAAAAGCGCGTAAGCTCAATGTAAAAGGCGCGGAAAAAGCGATAGAGGCTTGCGAATATCTGTACGGCGAAAAGGAAGCGGGCGACAAAGTGGTGGTCATAGGCGGCGGGCTTACGGGCTGCGAGATAGCGCTCGACCTTTGCCAAAAGGGCAAAAAGATAACCATCGTCGAAATGAAAAACGACCTTGTAGCCGTCAAGGGCGTGTGCCTTGCAAATACGTCGTATTTGCGCGACTACTTCGCTTTGCATTCCGATCAAGCGGAAGTGCTGCTCGAGACGTCGCTCAAAGAGATAAAGGACGGCGCGGTTGCGGTGTCGGACAAGAACGGCAATATCAGAGAGATAGAATGCGACACCGTTATCTTGTCGGTGGGCTATGTGCCGCATCCGCTCGACAAAAAAGCTAAGCTCGTCGGCGACTGCAACGAGATAGGCAATCTGCGCACAGTCGTTTGGCGTGCGTGGGATGTGGCAATGAAGATATAGCGCGGCGCGCTAATTGCGTTTGCGTTCGGTAAGATCCGCGCGGAAAGGAGGTGCTTCTTATGCGGCTGACTGAAGAACAACAAGCCATACTCGACGGCAAAAACGGCGAGGTTATGGCAAAGATAATGCGCACGCTCGTCATGTACGGCGATACGTTCGGCGCTACGGAAATGGTACCCGTAACTTCGACGTACGGACATATAGTAACAAGCTTCGGCGTTATAGTTATAAAGGGCGTGTTCGATCTGATGGACGAGCTTGTTTCGGCGGGCGTGGTGTCTCAACAGAAATTTTCCGCCGATCCAAGGCCTTGCGATAAAAAAGTTCCCAAAAACTTATTGCAGAACATAGTATTCAAGGTGATGTACGGTCCGCAAAAACGATACGAAGCGCAGTTGAAAAAGATAGGGCTGCTGCGCGACGACGCGTTTACATGCGCGTGCTATTTCCCCGAAGTGGGCAATCGCCCCAAAAAGGGCGACGTGCTGTCTTGGGCGGAGTCGAGCGCGGTCAATTACGCCAACTCGGTGCTCGGCGCGCGCTGCAACAGAAATTCGGGCATAATAGAAATGTTCGGCAGCATCATAGGGTATGTGCCGTACTTCGGGCTTTTGACCGACGAGGGCAGAAAAGCGTCGTGGATAGTGGAAATAAAAACGACCGAGCGGCCGGAAGCGCAGCTTTTGGGTTCGGCTATAGGCATGAAAGTGCTTGAGGACGTGCCTTACGTAAAAGGGCTCGACAAGTGGTTGGGTAGCGAACTCAACGACGACGCGACTACATATCTAAAGGATTTCGGCGCGGCTACTGCGTCCAACGGCTCGGTGGGGCTTTACCATATAGAAAACCTCACGCCCGAAGCCGTGGAGCAAGGCGAAAGTTTGATACGCCCCGACGCGAAGACTTACGTCATTGACGACGCAGAGTTGGAGCGCGTAAAAAACAGCTATCCCGTTATTTGGAAGAACAAAGACGCAAAGCCCAAACTTTGCTTTATGGGCTGTCCGCACATGACGCTCGCGCAGCTTCACGATTGGACGGAACGGATCGCGGCAAAGCTCGAGCAGAACGGTCGCAAGAGAGTTGCGATAAAAACGGTGTTCACTTCCGCGCCCGACGTTATAAAAGAATTTGAAAAAACGCCCGACGCGGCGCGCCTCAAAAAGGCGGGCGTGGTGCTGTCGTACATATGTCCGCTTATGTACATGAATAATCCGCTGTGCGCGGGCATGCCCGTTATCACCAATTCCAACAAGCTGCGCACGTACACATCGGCAAGATACTATACCGACGCGGATATCCTCGACCGGATCACGGGAGGTAAAAAATAATGGAAAAGATATTCAAGGGAAGGACGGTCGTACCCGGCACTGTTACATTAAAAGCGCTCGTTTCCCGCGGCGGATTCAACACGCTCGCGTCGTTTAAAGACTGTAAACAGGGAAAGAATGTGTGTACCGACCAGAACAACGCCGATCTTTACGGAAAATCCACGGTGGGGGTGGCGCTTTGTCTGCCGCAGACCATAGGTTCGACCACGGGCGGAATGGTTCTGTTCAATGCAGCAGTTATCGGATGCAACCCCGGCGCGCTGCTTTTTTCCAATCCCATCGATTCGCTTGCGGCGGCGGGCGCTATTCTTGCGTCCGTGTGGACGCCCAACAGCATGCCGACCGTGGACGGGCTGGGCGACGAGTTTTTGCAGTACGTAAAAGACGGGATGACCGTGGAGATAAAAGAGGACGGAACGGTAGTCGTTACCGATTGACAGACTTATTATAACTAAAGATCACAGCCGTCGCATGCGGGTAATGCGGCGGCTTTTTTAGTAATAAAAGGCGAAAAAACGCGGCGGTTTTTTAAAATCAACTTGACGGTCGTTATTAAATAAGTTAAACTGTATACACAACGAAAGAGGAGCTTTTGTCATGAGCGATACGCCTACATCATACTGTTTGAATTGCGGATCGAAACTCACTATAAAAACGAGCGATGATTATCATTGTCCGTGTTGCGGCAGAAATTTTAACAAAGAGCAACTGGACGCGTTTTTAATGGGGCTGAAAGATAAATCGGACGCTGTTTCCGCAGCCGAGCTGCGTGCAAATCTTTGGAAAACCGTTCATGCCGAGTATCTCAGTTCGGAAGATATAGTGCAGTGCTGTAACGACATACTTACGTTCCGAGCGGGTAGTCTGTATCCGCCCGATTCGAAAAAGGCAAAGCTGTATCCTCTCGTTTTCCGTTCGCCGCGCAATAATAAAGAGATAAACGCGTACATAAGGGATTTAGTTAAAGAAGAGTTTTTGTTTGCAGACGAAGTAGCCGAGTTTATGGTGCGCACGCTGGAGGTCGGTAATTACGATGCTGTAAGCGCACTCATAGGTATTACAGACGGTAAACATAAAAAACTCGAGAGCTTGTTCCGCGATAAAAAATGCGAATTGGATAACGGCGCTCAAAATGTAAACAAACCGCGGAACGTGTTTATTTCGTACGACAGTTTGGATACCGAAAAAGCCAAGGAATTGGTCGAATTTCTCGAAAGCCACGAGTGTGGCTATACGTGTTTCATTTCGTATAGGAATCTCCCCAATTCATATGAAAACTTTTGGTCTAATATTTTTAAAGCGATAGATAACTGCGACGTGTTTCTGTTTGTTTCTTCCAAAAGTTCACGTGATCATAACAGCGGAGCAATGACGGAAATGTCGTATTTGATGAATCATTATATTGACGCGGGGGTCGATAAACCGCGTGTGGAATACTTGGTGGATGCATATTCACCTAAACCGTATACTTCCGACGAGCGCGCGGTCAACCGCTGTTTCGGAGATAGGGGCTACACGTGGTACGATAAAATAACGGACGTTGCCGACAGAATACGCGATCTGCTCGGTAAGATCAAACTCTCCAGAACGGGCGGCGGCGATGAAGTCAGTCGAGTTTTAAGTATAAACAAAATTTGTTTAAATTGCGGACGTGAGAATCCACAAGACTTTATATATTGCGGAATATGCGGCAAGACTGATTTTGTAGCTTCTGCGTCCGAGTACGCTTCTATCAAAAAACAGAAGGAACTCGAGGAAGAAATAGAAAGACTCAAGCGAGAAAAAGACGGAGAGATAGAGCGTTTGCGGCAAGAAAATGCGCGTATCGTGCATGAATCTGAAGAGCGATTCGAGCGGTTGAAATCCGAGTATGACCGCGTTAAATATGCCGTTCTTGCCAAACAATATTCACCGTCCTATGATGGCGATGATGGCGGCGATATCTCGGCGTTGTTCGATAAGCAAGCTGACGGTGAAACCGACTATCGAATACTTATTAAACAGTTAAAAGTATACGCACGAAAGGATATTTCGGCAGCAGACGTAAAAGAATATGCAGATAAGCTCTCTCTCGTTATCAAGCAATGGGTGTCGCGCTCGATAGAAATCGGAGATATACGAGTTGCGCCTAACTTCATAAGGTTTTACTTGATGGTGCCGAATGACGTTTCTGTAAAAAAGATAGTGAATGCGCAGTCTGATATAGAATATCGCATTGGTATAATCGGAGTGCGTGTCGTTGCGGAAGCGTCAAAAGTAGGCGGAAAACCGGAGTATTACATAGATATACCGCGCACCGATCGCTCTGTTGTAGGCTTGCGAGAGGTTATAGAAGCGCCCGAATTCAAATCGCGATCGACTGAATTGGTGGCTCCATTGGGCGTGGGGATATACGGCGCTCGATTTGTTGACATAGAAAAAGCACCGCACATATTGATCGCGGGGCAAACGGGTAGCGGTAAAAGCGCCTTTTTGCATTCGCTTTTGATCGGGCTTATGAACAGAGCGTCTCCGCGCGACTTGCGCTTTATACTTATAGATCCTAAGCGTGTGGTGTTTTCGGTATACGAAAACATGCCGCACTTGCTCACCGGCAAAGTGTATAGCGACTCTACGACGGCGTTTGCGGCTATACAATGGATAAACGGCGAGATAGAAAGGAGATATGCTCTTTTCAAAGAAGTCGGAGCACTTGATATATCCAAGTATAACGCATTTGTCGGAAACGATAGTTCAAAAGATGTATTACCGCGCATAGTGGTCGTGGTTGACGAGCTTGCCGATCTGATGGTATCGAACCATAAGCGCGCTTTTGAAGATTTTATCATGCAATCTTTGCGCTTGGCACGTTCTGCCGGTATACATTTGGTGCTTGCGACTCAACGCCCATCGGTAGACGTTATAAGCGGCGTTATAAAGGCCAATATTTCTTGTAGGATAGCATTCCGCATGCCGAGCAGTATAGATTCGCGTGTCGTTCTCGATGAACCGGGTGCGGAAACATTGTACGGGAACGGAGATCTGTTGTATAAGTCTTTGCGCAGCAAAAACATCGAGCGTGTACAAGGCTGTTATATCGACACGCAAGAGATCGAAAATACCATTTTCGTGCTTGCGAACATGTATAGTCGTTACGGATTCGATTCGTCGGCGGATAAACAGATAAGAGAACTTGCCGAATATTATTGCGCGGGCGATTCGGGTGAGAGCGTGCCGTCGGACATTGTAGGATATTCGGACAAACTATTTCCTATGGCGGTCGCATGCGCCGTAACGCAGGGCAGTATCTCTATATCGTTTTTGCAACGTAAATTGTCGATAGGTTATGCGAGAGCGATGCGCATGATAGATTGTATGGAAGATCTCGGTTTTATCGGTAGTTCGCATGGCTCTTCGCCGCATGAGACTTATTTGAATAAGGAATGTTTCAAACAAATTTTCGGCATGGATGCGGAAGAACTTCTCGATTGAGTATGGGTTGTTTGCGGACTGTTTGATTATTACGGTCGTAATGGCATAGCGATTATACAGCAAATCAGTTCGCGTCATCTGCAACATGTATGATAGGCGTATTGCTTGATGGAGGGTAACATTTGAATGCTTCGATAACTATCAAGACCGAAAGAAATTATCGTGTAACATTTGCCGTATATAGCGCTGTATTGTTTTCGGTGTGAGCCGAATTGGCGGGGAGCATTATTCTGATAATAAAAAAGATGTGAATGATTTTGCTATGATGCAATTCATAGTTTTGGGCTTTATGGGCGTTTGTCTTTTTGGATTTGTTTTGTCTGAAAACGTAAATAGAAAAAAGTGCATTGTTACCGATGAAGAAATAATTAAATATAAAGGGAAGCAGATCGTATTTAAGATCGATAAACGCAATATTATCGAAATGGTTTATAAAAAGTCTACTGTCGCGATGAGGTTGCTCTTTCTATTCGGTGTATTTGTTCGCATAACTCTCGTCGGAATATTGTATATTCACTATAAGAATGCGGAAATAGATGGACCGCGAGCGGCGCATAGTTATGAAATATTGGATGCATTGGACGAAGAAGATAAAAGGTCGGGCACTAAAGAGTATTTGGAATTGTTAAGCAGTCGAGAAATCAAAAAAAATCAGTAGGCTACTGCAAATTGAAGTAAATTATGTATAAAATGGAGAGCTGTTAAAATCTTATATCCGAAATAGGTCCGTTATAACAAATAAGCGGACTGTTTTCATAACTTTAAAAACGGTCGGATGGGTTAAAAACGCTTGACATCGCCGAGCAGAATAGGTATAATAAAAGTTAGCGTGGGTTTTAGCCCGCGCTAAAATGCTCTTATTCGATGAGAACGGGAGCGGCAATACTACTAAAAGGAGGTAGAGTAACAATGCCTACGATCAACCAGCTCGTTAGGAAAGGTCGCCAAAAGGTGGAGTATAAATCGCTCAGCCCTATTTTGGATAACAACCCGCAAAAGCGCGGCGTGTGCTTGTCCGTTACGACGACTACGCCTAAAAAGCCGAATTCCGCTTTGCGTAAGATCGCGCGTGTGCGTCTTGTCAACAAGATGGAAGGTACGGTTTACATTCCCGGCATAGGACACAACCTGCAAGAACACTCGGTTGTGCTTGTCCGTGGCGGCAGAGTGAAGGATTTGCCCGGTGTGCGGT
>CAJTTD010000010.1:75206-84803 GCA_910579205.1 uncultured Christensenella sp. | reverse complement strand
CCGCCGCCGTTTCCGCTCGTATTCGCATCCGATTGACCGACTTGTCCTGCCGTTCCCGACGCGCCGCCGCCGTTTCCCGGGATACCGCCTTTAGTCGCATCGATCGCAGTGCCGCCGCCCTGACTGCCGCCGCCAGCGCCGCCGCCTCCGCCTGCGACTATTACCCTATTTGAAAGAGATGTTGAACTTAGACGTATATCCGAGGCACCTCCGCCGCCATACCCGCTGTTACCGTTTCTGCCAGTGCCGCCGCTGCCGCCGCCGTTATATCCGCCCGTTGAACCGGACCCCGCACCGCCGACATAAATATAAAATTTAGCGGTAGCTGAAGTAAGATTATACAATCCTACAGAATAACCCCCTGTGCCGCCCGCAGGAGTGCTACCGCCCCCTTGAGCGCCGTAAACTTCGAATTTATATGATCCCTTGGGAAGAGTCAAATTATAGTTAGTTGCCGTGGTGTATTCAAAAATATCCCCGTTTTTTATAGCTCCGGCAGCCGAATAATCGCCACTTACATTCGTCTTGGTAGCAGAAGTATGCACATTGCCCGCCGAGCCGTTATCAACATTCATCCGATCCGACACGCCGAAACATAATACGCATGATACTGTAAGTACAATGGATATTACTGCACAGACCAGCAAAATAAGTATCTTTTTATTTTTAGAAAACTTCGAGACGTTGTTTTTCATATCAACTCCGATATTTTTATGTTATTCACAAATTGTTCATAATTATATGGTTATACAGAGTAATGTTAACATATTGTTCATATTTTGTCAATATATTACATGATATTTAACGAATGCTGAAGCCGAAAAGCGGATCATCTATTATATATTCGCCTTTGTTGCTGTAATCGACAATATGCGTGCGCGCTCGACTGCTCCGAACTATATTATTAGGGCTAAAATAGGGAAAAAATATTGACATAATATAAAATGTATTGTATAATACGGAACAGAGGTGTTTAATGGCTGAAAGCGATCTTATACGCGGCAATGTCGATACCGTAATACTGAAAGTATTATACGACGGAGATCGATACGGCTACGACATAATAAAGCAAATAAATGCTAAAAGCGGCGGGCAATGGGAAATAAAACAGCCTACCGTTTATGCCGCGTTGAAAAGATTGGAAAAGCAAGGCTTTGTATCCTCGTACTGGGATGCGTCCGAGTCCAACGGCGGGCGGCGCAAGTATTTTTCGCTCACCGACGAAGGACGCAAAGTTTTTATAACTTATAAAAACGAATGGGAACGCACACGCGATCTGTTTGGCGAACTCATCACCGACGACGCGCCGCTATTTCCCGTAGACGATTTTTCGGACGTGGAAGAAGAATCTTACCAACTACCCAAAAGACGCGCCGTAAGACACCGCGAAAAACCCAGAGCCGAAAAAACAGTACAGTCGGAACAGACCGATACAGACGTTACCGAGAAAAAAACCGACATTTTGTCAACCGACGAATCCGATTATTATAAGGCAGACGATCTCCCTATCGACGATGTCGAGCGTTATGACGATGACGACGCGTACGAGCAAGATCTGTCTGCATGCCCTATCGAAGACAGCGCATATATCGATGAACAGCAAGATATAGAACCGCAAAGCTACGTTCAATCGAGCTTTTTCGATAATACCGCAAACGCAGACGACAGAGCTTCCGATAATTTAGACGCGGCAGCTATAGCCGAACCGCTTTTGTCCGCAACCGATCCGCACGCATTGATCGAAGAGATATTCGCCGCGACATATACCGGAAACGGAAGCTATACCGACGCGCGCAGTCAAACGCATTTAGACGAATACGACGACCGACTCGTTACGGACGGCAAGCCCAAAAAGTCGGTTGCCGAAACAGACCGCGCTGTATCCTCCCCCGCCGACAATGCCGCGACGCTCGGAGCGATAGCACCCGCAAAAAGTTCGGATATACAGCCCGCTTCTCAAGGCGGAGTGCCGCAAATCGTTTCAAACGGCGCGGTAATGCCCATAAGCACGCAAGAGCCGACATACGAGAGTTTGGCACGGCGCGAGTACAAAGATATACTCGGCGATCTTGTTGAAAAATGCGAAGCGAGCGTGCAACACGAAAACGGCAGCTCTGCCAATGCCGAACAAGCGGCGGCAACTTCCGTAACGGCGGAACGCGGCATAGAGTTCAGACCGTTTAAAGACGCAAAAGAGGAAATAACCGAACTCGGCAACGAAGTTACCGTACGCAAGCATAACGATTCGGCAAAACAATACACGCAAAAGTATTATTACTATTCCAACCGCTTGATGATGACGCATTACACCGTAATGTGCGCGGTGATGTTCTTGCTCGGGCTTACCATGTTTTTGACTTTTTACATTGGGCTTAAGATGCGCATGCAGTACGATTACATACTGTATATATTCGCGGGACTATTGCCCATTCTCATGTTTGTCGCCGCCGTTATAATCTTTGCGAGCGATCCCGACAGAAAAAAGCGCATCAACATCAATTTTAAATTTTCGATAGTGATACGTACGATAATAATGATACAAGTCGCCGTCGTGATATACTGCTTCAATCTTATTTGGGGAATGCCCGTGAGCTTTTCGGTCAAATATGTGCCGTCGTTGGTCATCCCGCTTTTATATGCGATATTCATTCCCGTAAGCGAAGGGATATTCGCCACTCTGTTAAAATCGGGCAAGTACGCTGCGGAATAGACATGAGCGAATACTTTGACGAAAGAAACGAAAAAACGATAGAACAGATAGACGCTATATTGGATAGCCTTCCCGACTTTGCACGCGAGTTCAACGTCGGGATTTCTATGCGCACTACCCCGCTCACGCGCCTCGGATATTTGCGCGATCTTCGCGTGTTTTGCGACTACCTAACGCGCAAGCGTTTTAAAAACAAATCGCCCGTCGATCTCACTCTGTCCGATATTAAAAAGCTCGAGCCTACAGACATAGAAGCGTTTATCGACTATCTTTCTTCCTACACATTAGACGGCAAAAAGCATTCTTGCAAGGAATACGCAAAAAGCCGCAAAGTATCGACGCTGCGCGCCATGTTTAAATATTTTTACAAAAAAGGCAAGCTCGACGGCGACATAATGACAAAGGTGGATACGCCCAAAACCCATCTTAAACCGATAGTCCGACTTGACGTGAACGAAGTGGTAGACATCTTGAACGAAGCGGAAAACGGCGAACGTCTGTGCGGACGGCAAAAAAGTTTTCACAACCTAACATCGGTGCGCGACGAAGCTATGCTTTCGCTGTTTTTGGGAACGGGCATACGTATAAGCGAGTGCGTGGGGCTTGACAGAAAAGATATTAACTTCGAAGACAACAGTTTTATTGTTACGCGCAAGGGCGGAAACTCGACCGTTTTGTTCTTTTCGGAAGAAGTAGCCGACGCATTGAGAAAATACACAGATTGGTTGGACGATCAGATATCGAGAAAAACGCCGCTCGGCTTGCGCATAAAGGATGACTCTCCCCTCTTCATTTCCATAAAGGGCGGACGCATAACGCCGCGCGCCGTTGAAATGATGGTAAAAAAATACGCGGGAGCAGTAACGCCGTTCAAGCGCATAACGCCGCACAAGCTGAGAAGCACATACGGCACCAATCTTTACCGCGAAACGCATGACATATTTGTCGTAGCCGAAGTTCTCGGACATAAGGACGTAAATACCACGCGCAAACACTACGCCGCGATGAGCGAAGATATACGCCGCGACGTTGTAGACAAAGTAAAACTGCGCGACGATAACAAAAAAATACCGGACGACGATTGACACGCGTGTTTCAACCGCCCGACCTACCGATGCCTAATGGAAAATGCCAATGACGATCCCGAGAGTAGACCCATTGCTTAACGACCAAGAGATCAATTATTTAGCCGATCTTTTTCTGTCGTGTTTCGAGCTCGACCGCAGCACGCGCGGTTACAGATATTTTAAGAACGCCGTCATACTTTTTTCGCACGGCGCGTGGCTTCCGCATGAAATATACGGATACATTGCGCATACCGCGGACACTACGCGATCGGATGTTCGCGCGGTGTTGAAAGCGACATTGGACGGCTTGAGCGCGCCCGTATACGAAATGTTCAACGCCGCTTACGCTCCGCCGCCCGTTCAATGCGAAGAAACGGTACGCCGAATAGAGATGGACGAAAATCTCGATCTCGACCGCACGCTGTCTTTTCTCGGCACTGTATTTTTGTATTTGATAATGACGAACTATCCCAAATACAGCTACATCGTACTTGACGAAAACATGAAAAGAGAGTGATATCCGCCCGTTTCCCGCTTAAAACAAAACGCCCGTTCTCTTTGTAAGGAGCGGGCGTTTATTCTTATATTGCGAGTCAACCATCGATAGCTTTTGTATCGATCTCTTCTCTTATCTTGGCGTAAAACTCGGCAAAAGTCATTTGACCGAGATCGGCGCTGCGTCTGCGCACGGCTACTACGTTATTCTCCGCCTCGCGGTCGCCGATTATAAGCATGTACGGAACTTTGTCAACTTGCGACTCGCGGATCTTGTAGCCTATCTTCTCGTTGCGATTGTCTACGGTAGCGAGTATGCCGCGGCGCTTTAACTCCGCGCATATCTCTTCGCACTTAGCCGCGGTGCGCTCTGTGAGCGACAGTACGCGCACTTGTTCGGGCGAAAGCCAAAGCGGGAATGCGCCGCCGTACTTTTCTATCAACAGCGCGAGCGTGCGCTCGTAACAGCCTATCGAACTTCTGTGTATGATGTACGGCGTTTTCTTTTCGCCGTTTTCGTCCACATACGTCATGTCGAACCGCTCTGCAAGGAACATATCCACTTGGATAGTCAACAGAGTATCCACTTTGCCGTAAACGTTGCGCGATTGAATGTCGAGCTTAGGCCCATAGAACGCCGCCTCGCCTATCCCTTCCACATACTCCACGCCGAGATCGTCGAGTATGCGCTTCATTTGGTCTTCCGCTTCCTTCCACTTTTGGGGCTCGTTTATATACTTTTCCTTGTCTTTGGGATCCCAGCGCGAAAAACGGAAAAAGATATCGTCGCGCAGACCGAGAACGCCGAGTATATAGTTGCAAAGATCGAGGCAGCCTTTAAACTCGTTTTCAAGCTGTTCGGGCGTGCATATGATATGCCCGTCGGCAAGCGTGAACTGCCGCACGCGTATAAGCCCGTGCATTTCGCCGCTCGCTTCCTTGCGGAAAAGCGTGCTCGTTTCCGAATACCTGCACGGCAGATCGCGGTAGCTTTTTAGCCCGTTCTTGTAGATCATGTATTGGAACGGACAAGTCATGGGACGGAGCGCAAGCACCTCGTCGTCCATTACCTCGTCGCCTATTATGAACATGCCGTCGCGGTAATGATCCCAATGCCCGCTGAGCTTATAAAGATCGCTTTTAGCCATGTACGGGGTCTTGGTGAGCATGTAGCCGCGCCGCTCTTCCTCGTCCTCGACAAAACGCTGCATCGTCTGCATCATCTTTGCGCCCTTGGGCATAAACAGCGGCAAGCCCTGACCGACTCGCTCTTCCGTCATGAAAAGCTCCATATCGCGCCCGAGCTTGTTGTGGTCGCGCTTTTTAGCTTCCGCGAGCTTTTGCAGATATTCCTCGACTTCCGATTTCTTCTCAAACGCGACGCCGTAAATACGCGTGAGCATTTTATTGTGTTCGTCGCCTTTCCAGTACGCGCCGGCAAGCTGTATCAGTTTTATGTGCTTGACTTTGCCCGTGCTAGTAAGATGCGGACCGCGGCACAAGTCAACGAAGTTGCCTTGACGGTACATTGTTATCTGCGTGCGCTTGGGAAGCTCTTCTATGAGCTGCATTTTGTAAACTTCGTTAAAGCCCTGCATTTGCGCCATGGCGTTCTTGCGCGTTACGACAACGCGCTCGATGGGCAGATCCGCCGCGATTATCTGATTCATTTCGTTTTCCACCGCCGCAAGATCGTCCATCGTTACGGCAAACGGCATATCGAAATCGTAATAAAACCCGACGTTTGTGGCCGGACCTATGGCGAGCTGCGCCGCGGGATATACGTTTTTCACCGCTTGCGCCAAAATGTGCGCGGCGGTATGACGGTAAGCGAGCTTACCCTCTTCGTCGCGGTACGTCAAAATTTCGAGCGTGCAATCGCCCGTTATGGGGCGGTTCAAATCCACTACCTCGCCGTTGACCTTGGCGACGAGCGCGGCGCGCCAAAGATTTTCGCTTATGGAGCGCGCGATCTGATCTGCCGTCGCGCCGTCCTCCGCTTGTATAACTTTTCCGTCTTTCAGTGTGATATTCATAAAGACAGTCCTCCGATCGAAAATATTACAAAATAAAATCGCCCCGTATAAGGACGACAGTATCGTGGTTCCACCTTACTTCGCGCAACATGTGCGCCTCATTGCTTGATACCCTCAAAGCGGGTCTTGCCTTACAGCGGTGGTTTCGCTTGGCGACGGTCATACAAGGTTTCCAGCTGCCCCTTGCTCTCTGTAAATCGCTATCGCGGCTACTTGTCCGCAAACAAGATATTGAATTGCGAACAGTTTACCACTGTCCGCGCCGCTTGTCAAGCGAATAAGCCCGACGCGGCGGCATTTATCGGCAATAATCTCATTAAACCGCCCTATAGGTCATTTTCTCTTTCGCTTGACTATTTTTGTCTTGATCGAATTAACTACTATAAACGCCACGAACATGAGACACACAAGTGATATCCATACGGGTATCCCCCAACCGCTGAACGGTATAGCGCCGCTGCCGAGATATGCGGTAAAGCCTATCATTACGGGACGCGTCAAAACGCACACGAGCGTAAAATAACCGTAAGACATAGTCGTTATCCCCGCTATCATGCACAGCATATCGTCGGGGAACGCGGGGAAAAGCAACATTATTATAAATACGAACCTGCCTTTTTCGTTTAACAGCCGCGCGTATTTTTCCGTACTTTCCTCTCCGAACATCCAATTACACAGTCTGCGCCCGAACACTTTTCCGAGCATGAACGAGATAAGCGAGCCTATGACAGTGCCGACGGTAGACAGCACGAACCCCACCGTCGGGCCGTAGATCGCCACGCCTAACAATATGGTAACCGCCGCGGGTATGGGCAATATCACCACCTCGAATACGGTAATGCCTATGAATACGGCAAAGCCCCAAAACCCGCTCGCGCGGATAAAATCGCGCAGCGCGTCGAAATCGGTAAACCGTTCGTTAATTCCCGTCAAATAGAACAGCATGTATGCGGCGACCGCCACAAGCACGAACACGGCGCACACCAAAACGGTGCGCGACAAATGCGGGTATTTTTGCTCGTCTATCAAGCAAAAACACGCGGACGTCAAAAACAACGCGATGACCGAGACGTAATAAATAACGTCGCTCAGCCCGCGCATAAACATTCCGCACATAGCGGTCATGGCTATGCATACGGCGGTTACGCTCACCTTTACCAGCGCAGTTTTGCTTTGCTGCTTCACATGTTTATTATATGTAAATTCCCCGCGATATAAAGCCTATTCCGCAGTTTGATCGCTTAATATGATCGCGGACTTATTTTTGCGCTTACAGATCTTTGAGCGAATTGTCAACCGTTTCGGGAAAAAGCGAGTAAATATTGCAACCGCACATATCGTCGAACTTGCGCTTTATCTCCATAAACACACGCCAACGCGAAACGGCGTATTTGTGCACGCCGTGGCGCAGCGCGACGTCCACAAGCCGCTTTTCCATTATGCACACGCCGACGGGCAGCGAAATGCTGTCGCAAAGCTGTATCAGCTCGTCGTAAGGATCGTACTCGATATCGGCAAGATAACCGCGCAAAAACTCGCGCTGTTCGTCCGTGCAAGACAGTAAGCCGAGATACTCGTCGAACCCGTCGAACTTGGGATACGAATGGGTCAAACATATGCGCGCTATCGACGGCTCGCCCAAAGCGATCATGTATTCGTATCCGTCGAAAACATGGCGAATGTCCCACGACCCTTTGCGCCGACCTATATCGTGCAACAGTCCGAATACGTAAGCTTTTTCTCCGTCCATGCCGCATTTTTCGGCGATAGTGCGAGCGGCGCGCGCCACCGTGCGACTGTGCTCCGCCCACGCGCCCGCCGTCATGCTTTCCGCAAGCTCTATTTCTTTGTCCGCTTGTTCCGCGCTAAGCATGATATCCCCCTAAAGCTTTGCTATTTCCGCGCGCGCATACTCGTCGCAACGGTTGTTGTTTACGTTATCGGCATGTCCCTTTACTTTGACGAACTCGACGCTGTGATACTCGATAAGCTGCACTAAACGCTCCCACAGATCTTTGTTCTTAACGGGCTGCTTGCCCGCCGTTACCCAGTTGTTTCTTCGCCAACCGCTCAGCCAATCCTTTTCGACGGCGTTTACGAGATACGCCGAATCGGAATAAAGCCGCACGGCGCACCGTTCTTTGAGCGCGGACAGCCCCGCTATTGCCGCATACACTTCCATACGGTTGTTTGTAGTCATCTGCTCGCCGCCCGACAAGATCTTTTCGTTTCCGCCGTACATGAGTATGGCGCACCAACCGCCCTTGCCGGGATTGCCGCTGCATGCGCCGTCGGTGTAAATATCCACGTTTTTCATAACGCCAACTCTTTTGCCCGCGCTATCGAGCATTGCATTGCGCGGCGAAGAATATCCGCGAACATGTTTTCTCTAAGGCACGCCATGCCCCGCTCTGTAGTGCCGCCCGCACTGCTCGCGTCAGAAATAAGCGCGTCGATATCTTTCCCCGCTTTTTCGGCGTACAACGCGCTGCCGACAACAGTCTGCACAGCCATTTCCATAGCTGCGGCGCTATCTATGCCATGCGATATAAGCTCGTCTCTAAACGCCTTTAATACCTCGAAAACGAACGCCGGACCGCTGCCCGTTACGCCCGTCAGCACATCGAGCGCGCGCTCGTCTACTTTGCGATATATCCCGAAACTGCCGAGTATTTCCGTTACCGTCTGTTCGTCTATCCCGTCGGTCGCAGCATACGCCGTACACGACTCGCCGACCGCCGCGCAAATGTTAGGCATCGCGCGAACTATTTTATCGCTCCCCGTCAATTCTTTAAGCGCGGCTATACCAACTCCCGCCATGACAGAAATGACCGTCTTTCCCGCAAGCGAAACGCCATGCAGCGCCGCGGCTGCGTCTTGCGGCTTTACCGCAAGCACTACATGATCGCTGTCGGCAACGGCTGACGCTACGTCGAGCGAAGTGGCACAAAGCGTTTTAACGGGCATGAGCTGCGCTTCGTCGCGGTCTGCGGCAGTTATGCAAAACACCTTGCCATTGCGCTTGAGCGCGTAGACGGACGCGGGATCGCACATGCTCGATATAATTGCGCGCGCCATATTGCCGCAACCTATAAACGCTATTCTGATTTTATTTTTCATAAACGCTCCAAATTCATTGACTTTGCCGAAATTATTTGATACTATATATGAGCTTAGGGGCGTAGCTCAGTTGGTAGAGTCGCGGTCTCCAAAACCGTTGGTCGCGTGTTCGAGTCGCGTCGCCCCTGCCATATCCCACCCAAACGGGTGGGATTTTTCATGGGGCGCG
>CAJTTD010000010.1:0-75106 GCA_910579205.1 uncultured Christensenella sp. | reverse complement strand
GAAGCCCGCTCGCGCTGCAGCGAGCATTCGCGTCGCCCCTGCCATATCCCACCCAAACGGGTGGGATTTTTCATGGGGCGCGCGACGAGTCCGCGCGGTTGTTTGTATGTATGCCTATACACTTTACAACGGTATTCTTACCCCAAATCCTTGCCAACTCGGCGGCGTTAGTTCGCTAGGCGCTCGGCTATGCCGAAGCCCGCTCGCGCTGCAGCGAGCATTCGCGTCGCCCCTGCCATATCCCACCCAGTCGGGTGGGATTTTTCATGGGGCGCGCGACGAGTCATACGCCGATGCTCGGCTACGCCGAACACAATACTATGTACGAACAATAAAAGCAATGCAATAACGCATTGCTTTTGTATTTTACCATATAAGAATTATCAAGTCAATTAATAGTAGAAAGAACGCAATATTGGCGTAGTTTGCATGTTCTGCAACGATCTCCTTACCGAATCAATTCATCAATCAATTTCCAAATCGGGATTTTCAAACAACGGATCATCAAAAAACTGCGCCGTCGTCATTTCAAGTCCGCGTATGATTTGCATTACTGTTTTTAAGTTCACACCGCTGTTACGCTCTCGCATAAGCGTTTTCATTGTGTTATGCGGCATAGCGATGTTCTTTTCCAAACGGTATTGCGACATATTCTTTTCTCTCAAAATATTACTTATTCGCAACGCCACCGCCGTGCTTAATTTCATGCGCTCTCCTATGGTTGTATTTACAACTATAATTTTATCAAAAATAATTTTGAACACAGGGGTGCATTTACAACCCCTATAATATATATCCTATACCGCGCAATTAATAAAAAGCCGAAAAAAATTTAAGGTGAACAAAGATTTTTCGATTTGACACGTTTTCTTTGCGTATGCTACACTGCGCTTGACACTACAACAAGGATGTATATGCAAATGGATCGCAACAAAAAAATTCTGTCGTGTATCGTTGCATGCGCACTCATAACAATGCCGCTTGCAGCTTGCTCAAAAGACAGCATCGTACATAACGACGCTATCACACCCGAAACGGAGTGGACGCCGGGCGGCGTGCCCGATCAAGATATCGATCCCCCGTCCGCACCCGACACCCGTCCGCCGTCGGAAAACGACGGTAACGCAAACGGCGAATCGCCCGAAGTCGAGCCGCCTAACGCTTCGCCTACAGTCAAGTCGATAAAGTACATACGCACTAATACAAACGGATTGAATATCCGCACCGGACCGAGCACGTCTTACGCGTCGCTCGGAGCTGTGGAAAAAGGCGTGCTTTTAAAGTACGACGGGAAGACGGACGGGTTTTACAAAACGACCTATCTCAACCGCACGGCGTACGTAAGCGCCAACCCGTCATATACGACGATAACTTCCATGGACGTGCCCAATGCGGACAATGACGTCGAAAACGTAATAAACGAAGGACTTAAGGTATTAGGTACAAAATACGTGTACGGCGCTACAAGATACCACTACGGCAACGGCACACGCGTGCCCGGCTTTAAAGTATCCGAGTTCGACTGCTCGTCGCTCATGCAATATATATTCTATATGGGCGCGAACAAGCTGTTGGATATGAATTCGCGCACGCAGTCGCTTCAAGGCACGCATGTAAACAGATCGGACTTGAAACGCGGCGATCTGATGTTCTTTACCAACGCGTCCAGAAAAGACAAAGTAGGCATAGAACGCATAGGACACGTCGGTCTGTACTTAGGCGATAACTACATACTGCATACCGCGTCCGACTATGCCAAAGTCGAACAAATAAACAGCACGCGGTGGGGCTATTACATCACCGCGCGCAGAATTATCCAATAACAGTCATACGCATATAAAGATATCCGCGCCGATAATGCGCGGATTTCTTTTGTTAAACATAGTTAGATCGCTACAGTAGACCGAGTTGTTTTCTCAATAGTTCAGCGCAGACTTTTGCGCTGACATCGCCTTGCTTTGCCGCCAACTCGTAGTACTCTACGGCTTTCTTGTAGTCTTGTGCTACGCCGTAGCCGGCTTCATAACACCTGCCTAAATTACATTGCGCATCGGCATGTCCTTGCTTAGCCGCCATCTCGTAGTACTCTACGGCTTTCTTGTAGTCTTCTGCTATACCATCGCCGTAATAATAATAGCATTCGCCTAAATTACATTGCGCATCGGCATGTCCTTGCTTAGCCGCCATCTCGTAGTACTCTACGGCTTTCTCATAATCTTGTGCTACGCCGTAGCCGTTTTCATAGCATACGCCTAAATTATATTGCGCGTCGACATGTCCTTGCTTAGCCGCCATCTCGAAGTACTCTACGGCTTTCTTGTAGTCTTGTGCTACACCGCAGCCTTTTTCATAGCAAAAGCCTAAATTATATTGCGCGTCGGCATAACCTTGCTTAGCTGCTAACTCATAGTACTCCACGGCTTTCTTCTCGTCTTCTGCTACGCCGTCGCCATTTTCATAGCACGCGCCTAAATTATATTGCGCGGCGGCATAACCTTGCTTAGCAGCCATCTCGAAGTACTCTACGGCTTTCTTGTAGTCCACCGCTACGCCGTTGCCGTAATAATAGCACACGCCTAAATTATATTGCGCGTCGGCAAGTCCTTGCTTTGCCGCCATCTCAAAGTACTCCACGGCTTTCTTCTCGTCTTCTGCTACGCCGTCGCCATTTTCATAGCACGCGCCTAAATTATATTGCGCGGCGGCATAACCTTGCTTAGCAGCCATCTCGAAGTACTCTACGGCTTTCTTGTAGTCCACCGCTACGCCGTTGCCGTAATAATAGCACACGCCTAAATTATATTGCGCGTCGGCAAGTCCTTGCTTTGCCGCCATCTCAAAGTACTCTACGGCTTTCTTCTCGTCTTCTGCTACGCCGTCGCCGTAATAATAGCACACGCCTAAATTATATTGCGCGTCGGCAAGTCCTTGCTTTGCCGCCATCTCGAAGTACTCTACGGCTTTGGAATAGTTGCCGTTATCATATAAAGACTTGCCTTTCTTGTAGTTTTCTTCACTTTCGGCAAACATTTCTTCGCGCATGCTGTCTTGGTCAGCAGTCAGAGTTACGTCTTGTTTTGCATTTTCCGTATCCGCATTAATGTTTTTTAGGCGCTCATATTCCGCTTGCATGCGCGCGAGCTTTTGTTCATATTCACGCTTGAGGCGTTCTTCTACGCTCTTTTCCACATACTCTTCACGAGTAAAAACAAAGTTCGGTTCGCCGCATTCCATACAACGCTTTGCCGTTTTCGGGTTTTCCGTGCCGCAAGAAACACAGAATTTTGTGTTGCTTTCCTTTTTATTGCCGCCCGTAATGTGGGATAAAACTCGTCTCAACAGATCCTCGGGCGTACGGCAATACTCCAAACCGTTGAAAAAGTCTTTAAGAAGTATTTTTGCGGCGGAGCTTGTGCCGCTCGAGTATTCTTCGATAACATACTCTATCCTGCCCATATACGGCTCGTTGTCGCGTATGTACGGCAATTCCGTTTTCAGCGCGTCGCAATCGAGATCGCGCGACTTTTCGGACGATAAAAACACAACGCACTTGCAGTTATGCATTGCCGTTTTTAAATATTTTTCGTAATTTGCCACTGCGCCCTTGCCATGGCGGAGATTGCGTGCTGCTACGAAACAGCTTATTTTTTGGCTCTCGAGCATTTCTGCTATTTCGTTTACTTTATTCATGTCCGCACTTGAATACGCCAAGAACACATCGCGCGGGATCTCGGGCACGTACAGACCGCTATCGAGACGGACGGCTTCGTCTTCGACTGCGGTCATGTATTTTACGAACTTATCCTTATCGCCGCGGTATACTCGCTCTACGAAATTTTTGAGCGAGAGCACATTGCTCTTTTCAAGCGACTTTAGTATAAATTCTATAATATCATCTGCGAGATATGCGTATGTTTTGGCGTCTATCCCGTCTATGTATCTGTTTAAACGGTTGCTTCTGTCTGTCAATGCCGTTTCGTAAAAGTTGGCTTGAACATCTTTGGGAGAATACTTTTTTAAAGCGCCGCAGCAGTTCAGAACTTTGCCGTCGTCGATGTATTCTTCATGCACTGCGTCCCACAAGTTGTATCTGGCGTTGGCGATGTCGCTATCACGCTGGCGCAGCAGTGCGTCATCCACCACGCCGCCGAGCGTAGCCCGAACCGCCGCCATCACCTCTTCCAAATTATCCGCTTCGAAATTATGACCGCAATACACGCACTTGAACTTGCCTTTTGACTGATCTTGTTTTAATTCCCGTCCGCAATTAGGGCATTTACACTCTTTAAAAACCATATTATCCTCTCCGTGTTTGTTGACGTAATTATGATATCAAACTTGTCGAGATCTGTCAATTATTATTATACGGCGCGTATTTGTTGCTGCATTTTTGCTACTGCAAACGGGTATCTTGCGGATATCAAAGCAGCTCTACGCCGCGCGCCGCGCAAACGTCGAGAATTTCCTTGGACCATATCGAAGCTTGAACTTCGCCTATGTGCGCTTTTTCCAGCATGATCATGCAAAGCCGCGACTGACCTATTCCGCCGCCTATCGTGTAAGGCAATACTCCGCCGTCTATCATTTTGTGATAGTCGTACTTGTATCTGTCTAACGCGTTGCATTGTTCGAGCTGACTGCGAAGCGACTTTGCGTCCACTCGTATGCCCATCGACGAAATTTCCAAAGCGTCGTCGAGCACGCTGTTCCAAACGAGCAGATCGCCGTTGAGCGACCAATCGTCGTAGTCGGGCGCTCTGCCGTCGTGGACTTTTCCGCTCGCGAGCTTAGAGCCTATGCCCGTTATAAATACAGTTCCGTGCTTTTTGCAAATCTCGTGTTCGCGCTGTTTGGGGGGCAGTTCGGGATACATATCTTCAAGCTGCTGCGCGGAAACAAAGAACGGTGTCTCCTCTATGTGCGCGCCGAGCTTGGGATAGCGAAGGCGCACCTTTCTGTTGGTAAAAGCGACCGCCTTTACTATGGAACGAACGGTATCCTTAAGATACTCTATCGTTCTGTCGCTTTTTGTTATTACCTTTTCCCAATCCCATTGATCGACGAATATAGAATGGACGTTGTCCATATCGTCGTCGCGCCGCACCGCGTTCATATCGGTATATATGCCTTCGCCCGCGCTATAGCGGTAACGATAAAGAGCTATGCGTTTCCACTTCGCTAGCGACTGCACGATCTCGGCGTTTCTATCCACTGCGCCTACGGCAAACTCCACCTTTCTCTCCACGCCGTTGAGATCGTCGTTTATGCCGCTATTTGCATCCACTATAAGCGGCGCGGTTACGCGGTCGAGCACGAGGAACGACGCAAGGGTCTGCTGAAAAACGTCCTTGATGTACTTTATCGCTTGCTGCGTTTCCCTTAGCGTGAGCGCTGAGCTGTAGTTTTCGGGTATTACCGTCGGTCTTATTTCTTTCATATCGTTCTCCAAATTCCGTCTAAAGCATGTCGTATGCGGTGGCGATCAAAGTTATGCGGATATCGTCGGATAATTGCGCATACATGTTATACCCGAATATTATCTCCGCATCTTCTTTAGCTCTGACATTTCTTATCTTGTACACAATGTCTTTTGAACTTAAGTCTTTTATCAATGATATAGCTTTATTAACTTCATCTAACGCAAGCGAATCTCGACTTTCCAAATATACGATAATGCGCTGCGCGCCCGTGATAGACATGTCGCACGATCCGCCGCAAACCGCTTTTTGGAGCGCTTCGAGTACGCGACCTTCCCCGCTTGCTTGCCCGCTGCCTACATACGTGCGACCGCCGCGCGTCATAAAAGCTTTAAAGTCGGAAAAATCGATGTTGATACCGCCGTCGCATACCATAATATCGGTAAACGTGCGAATGTATTGTATAGCAGCTTCGTCGATCGAGCCAAAAGCCGCTACTGTCGTATCTTTTTTATAAAGTTGCGCCGCGACGTCATTATGCAAAACCACAGTACTGTCTGCAGCCTCTGACAATGCGGCAATACAGCGGTCGGAGTTGTTTTTTAAATTGCTCCCTTCAAAATCGAACGGCGTTATCAAAAACGCGACAGTAAGTATATTAATATCCCGAGCGGCACGGACAAGCCGCACCGTCGCCCCGCCGCCTATACCCCCGCTCGCGCCGGCTACGAAAAACAAAACGTCGTAGTCATTTACGATATCGCAAAAAGTTTCGACGGCTTCGTCCGCGCAATCGTATCCCGTATCGGCGTTTCTGCCGCAACCGATCCCGTGCGTTATGCCTCCGCCGATCAATAGACGCTTATTTGCGCGAGAAGTGAGCAACGCCTTTTTATCCGAGTCTACTGCTATTATGCCGTCAATGCCCGACAGTTCGGCGGAAACCACTGCGTTCGTTATATTTATACCCGCGCCGCCGACGCCTACCACACCTATCTTTACCTTTTTGTCCGCTTTGAACACATCGTCCGATCTCATAACGGGCGCGGCGGTCTCGTCCGAACCTATGTCAACTGGCGCGACATCGCTATATCCGCCGTACCTGTCTTGTTCCGTCATAATTTTTCGTTTGGCACGTATAGGCAAATATTTGTATTTTTCGTCGATATCGCTATCATCGGGGCGTGAAGATCCCGAAATAATTTCGTCAAACAGTTTTCTATGTCCGCCGTCATTCGGGTGTTTATCAAGTTCGGTTGGGTATATCGGTCGCGGATATATAGAGGCGTTTTTAGATGTTGCATACGTATTATCAACATTTTGCGTACCGTGTATTTCCGCTTCGCCCGCCGAGCCGAACGGCGTACCCGCGCCCACTTCCAATTTGCGTATGATCTTTATAATGCGCTGTAACAAGTCGGACTTGTCTTTGCACCAACTGAGCGACTTGTCCCCGAACGCTTGTTTTGCTTCTATATCACCCGCCGTGTAATCTTCTTTTCTTTCGGGGTAGTCGTCTATTATAAACTCCAAGCGCGGTTTGTCTAACCCTCTATCTATAAAATGCTCCATGACGAAGCGTATTTCCTTCATTGCGCCGCTATGCGGATGTCTCGAGTGTTTTGACGACAAAAACAGAAATATTTTACATCTGCGTATCGCTATACCCAGATCGGTCTCGTACCTTTCGCTCGAATTGCCGAGATTGCGCGGCGCAAAAAAACAAGCATAGCCTTTGCTTTCCAAAAATTCGAGCATGCTTTCAGCGACTTGTCTGTCGCTGCTGTCATGCGCTATAAATATATCGCGTTCGATGTTTGGATTTTTTAAGTTGGTATTTATCTCGTTGAGCTTTGTATCGAAACGGTTTTTAAGCTCGGTAGATCTAACAGACCGATTGAGCGTTGTTTCAAACAGTTTGTTCATTACGTTAAAGTTTGCCGATTCGAGCTTGACCGTTAAAAACTCGGCTATCTCGTCGGCGAACACGAAATCTTTGTCTATTATTTCCTTTTCTATAAAGGCGTTGATCTTTTTGTTATCGCGCGGCGACGACAGCAAAAGCGAGAAAAAGCGCGCTTTTACCATATCGGGCGTAACGGCATAGTCGTCGGGCAGTTTTTTAAACTCGTTGCACCATTCGCGCACTTCCGATTCGCAAATGTACTTACCCGACTCGTTGGCATGCACTGCTTGCCAAAGCTCGCTACGCGACCGCGATACGCGCTTTACTTCGGCAAGTACCGCAGCGTCCGAAGCGTCATGCCCCAAAGCCGCGCGCGCTATGCGCTCGCAGTCCGCCATATCGGCATCTTTAAAAGAGTGTCCGCACCGCGCGCAGTCATACGCGCCGTCCGTGCTTACGACGCGCTTTCCGCAATTTAGACAGTAATACTCTTTTAAAGCCATTCGTTCGTCTCCGATCAGAATACTACGATTTTAACATTTTTATCGAATAATGTCAACGGAGCGCGACGCAATAGCGAAGATAAACGCTATTTAAGACCGCGCTTTACCGCGCGCGACGTATACGCATGACAAATAGCCGCGGCGAGCGCGTCCGCCGCATCGTCGGGCTTGGGCGTTTCCTTGAGGCGGAGCAGCGAGCGCACCATAAACTGTATCTGCGTCTTGTTTGCCGTGCCGTTGCCCGTTACGGTAGACTTTATCTGCAGCGGCGTGTACTCGAATAGATCGGCGCACAGCTTTGCACAGCTCAGCAGTATAACGCCGCGGGCTTGCGCTACTTTTATTCCCGTGGTTATATTGGTGTTAAAAAACAATTCTTCTATCGCTATCTCGTCGGGTCGAACTTCCTTAACAAGCTCTGTTATCTTTTGCTCGATAGCGATAAGCCGATCGGCAGTGGGCATTTTCGCATCGGTCTCCACCGCGCCGTAATCGAGCGGACGAAGCTTTCCGTTGTCGTTTTCTATCAAGCCGTAACCGACTATCGCATAGCCGGGGTCTATACCTAAAATGCGCATTGACTTGCCGCCTCCCATAGTTACGCCGCTATCTGTACATGGACGTAAGCTGCGAATACGTATTCAATCTTTTCTTTGCCGAAGAGTACGACGGATAGCGTTTTTTTACTTCAGCCCAAAATTTTTTGCTGTGATCGTGGCAAAGGGTGTGGCACAGCTCATGTACCGCGACATAGTCTTTCAGCCCGTCATCGAGCATTACAAGCCGCCAGTTGAGACGTATATTGCAGCTTCCGTCGCAACTGCCCCATTTTGTGCGCGCGTTTGTAAGCGCGAACGACGCATACTTTAAGCCTATCTTTGCCGCCGTTACGTCGAGCAGTTCTTTAAGCTCGGCCGCCGCAATGCGCTTGTACCAAGCGATCACCGCTCTGTACGTCGCGAGCTTGTCCGCATACTTTATAGGCACATACAACGCGCCGCTCGACATAGTTACGCGCTTGAATTTTTCCGTACGGACGATAGGGCAAAACGCGCCGCGGTAAAGAACGGACGTGCCGTCCGTCAACGGTCGAAACAGCGCAGAACGTCCTCTGTGTTCCGCAAGCTTCTTGTTTATCCAATCCGCTTTGCTGTCTACAAAACGCTTTATATAATCGTCCGATAACTTTAACGGAGCTTTTACTATGACTTGTCCGTTGCGTATACTGACAGCCAAAGTCTTACGCTTACTGCGCACAAGATCGTAATCCATCGTTACAGATCCGTCGGTTTTACGTTGTCGGTGTACTCGCGCGTCGTCTTGAACTCTTTTATAAAATCGCCGAAACTGTCTTGCGAAATGGCGGCGCGAATGCGTTCCATAAGCTTGGTCAAGTAGTACAAGTTATGATACGAAATGAGACGCGCGCCGAGTATCTCGCCCGTGTTTACCAAGTGGCGCAGATAGCTGCGCGTAAAATGCGTGCAAGTATAGCAGTCGCAATGCGGGTCGAGCGGCGACATGTCCTCTTTATACGCGGCGTTACGCACGGTCAATTTTCCGACGTTGGTATACGCCAAACCGTTTCTCGCCGTTCGCGTCGGCAATACGCAGTCGAACATGTCTATGCCGCGCAGCACGCCCTCCGCCAAGCAGTCGGGACTGCCAACGCCCATGAGATACCGCGGCATATTTTCGGGATATTCGGGACGCAGTACGTCGAGCATTTTGTACATTACCGATTTCGGCTCGCCCACCGACAACCCGCCCACGGCAATGCCGCACTCCGCGTACGGAACAGTCTCGCGCACCGATCTAAGACGAAGATCTGCGTACATATTGCCTTGGATTATGGGAAACAGCATTTGCTCGGGAATTTTGTGGTGTATCTTGCACCTATCCAACCATTTGAGAGTGCGGTCGAGCGCACGCTCCGCATAATCGTGATCGCAACCCGCCGCGCTGCATTCGTCGAAAGCCATTATTATGTCCGAACCGAGCGCGTTTTGTATGTCTATCGATTTTTCGGGAGTAAAGTAATGGCGCGATCCGTCTATATGCGAGCTGAACTCCACGCCGTCGTCGCTTATCTTATTGAGGTTGGCAAGTGAAAAAACTTGAAAGCCGCCGCTGTCGGTGAGTATGGGCTTATGCCAATCCATAAACTTGTGAAGCCCGCCGTTCGCTCTTACTATCTCTTCGCCCGGACGCATATACAAGTGATACGTATTGGAAAGTATTATCTGCGCGCCCAGCTGTTCCACTTCGTAAGGCGCGAGCGTTTTTACGGTCGCTTGCGTTCCCACAGGCATAAACACGGGCGTTTTTATAACGCCGTGCGGCGTAACGAACTCGCCCGTTCTCGCGCCCGTCTGCTTGCAAACGTGCGTAACTTTAAATGAAAATTTTTTATCAGTACTCATATCCGCGATCCGTATCGATGTGATGTTTTGCACGCATCACCCATTATAAAATGAGCATGCTGTCGCCGAAAGAAAAGAATCTGTACCCTTCCTTGACTGCCGTATTGTAAAGCTCGAGAGTTTTTTCCCGCCCCACGAGCGCGCTCACGAGCATGATAAGCGTCGATTCGGGAAGGTGAAAATTGGTGATGAGCGCGTCGACCGCTTTAAACTTATACGGCGGGTAAATGAATATGTCCGTTTCTCCGCACCGCGCGCACAGCCGACCGTTTTCGTCCGCACACGACTCGAGTACGCGCACCGACGTTGTGCCCACAGCCACAATTCTCTTGCCGTCGGATCTCGCTTGATTTATTTTTTCCGCCGAGCGCGCGCTCACGCTGTAATACTCGCTGTGCATTTTGTGGTCTAAAATATTATCTTCCTTTACGGGAAGAAAAGTTCCCAACCCCACGTGAAGCAAAACGTCCGCAAACTCGACGCCGTTGTCTTTAAGCTGCGCGATAAGCCGTTCGGTAAAGTGCAGTCCCGCCGTCGGCGCGGCTGCCGATCCGTCGCGCTCGGCATATACCGTTTGGTATCTTTCGCGGTTCTTCAGTTCTTTATGGATATAATGCGGCAGCGGAACTTCGCCTATACGATCGAGTATCTCTTCAAAAACGCCGTCGAACTCAAACCGCAACGTGCGCTCTCCGCCGTCCCCCGCTCCCACTATCTCGCCACTAAGATCGGGTGCGAACGTCAACAGCGACCCGAGCTTGGCGCGCTTTGCGGGGCGGCACAATGTTTCCCATGTATTGTTGTCAATGCGCTTATGGAGCAAAAACGATATCTTTGCGCCCGTGTCGTTTTTTACGCCGCTAACGCGCGCGGGAAGAACGCGCGTGTTGTTTATTACAAGCAGATCGTTTTTTCCGAGGATGTCCGATAGCTCGTAAAATCTGCGGTGCGACACCTTGTCCGTCTTTCTGTCGTACACCAAAAGCCGCGAACTGTCGCGCGGCTCTACGGGGCTTTGCGCTATCTGCGCTTCGGGCAATTCGTAATAAAAATCGCGTCTATCCATTATCGCCCGTATTTTCCGTCGTTAAAAAACTGAGCTGCTCGGTAAGCTTTTGCGGCGGTTTTATGCCGACATGCGCATACGCGTCCCTGAGCGCTATCCTTCCGCGCGGCGTGCGCGCTATAAAGCCGAGCTGTATCAAATACGGCTCTATCACGTCCTCTATAGTTCCCGCATCCTCGTTGATAGCCGCGGCGAGCGTATCCAGCCCCGTCGGACCGCCGCCGAATTTGTTTATGAGCGCGTTGAGCAGTTTTATGTCGTTATAATCGAGACCGAGCGGATCTATCTCCATATCGTTGAGCGCGCGCACGGTTATAGGTAGGTCTATCTTGCCAGCGTTAAACACTTGAGCAAAATCCCGCACACGCTTAAGCAAACGATTTGCTATGCGCGGAGTGCCGCGCGACCGCGACGCAAGCTCCGCCGCCGCGTCCCCGTCTATCTCTATCTTTAAAAGCCGCGCCGAACGTTTTATTATGCGCACGAGATCGTCGCGCGTATAAGGCTCCAATCGGCATATAACGCCGAAGCGATCGCGAAGCGGGCCCGTTAGCATGCCCGCGCGCGTCGTTGCGCCCACCAAAGTAAACTTGTTTAGGTTGAGCCTAAGCGACGTTGCTCCCGCGCCCTTGCCCGTGGAGATATCGAGCGCAAAGTCCTCCATTGCGGGATAAAGTATTTCTTCTATCGAATGATTGAGCCTATGTATCTCGTCCAAAAACAAAACGTCTCGGTCTTGGAGATTGGTCAAAAGCGACGCTAAGTTAGCCGCGCGCTCTATGCCCGGTCCGCTCGTAACTTTTATCTCCACGCCGAGCTCGGACGCTATGATATGCGAAAGAGTGGTCTTGCCCAGCCCGGGCGGACCGTAAAGCAAAACGTGATCGAGCGCTTCGCCGCGCGCTTTGCTCGCCGCGACGTACACCTTGAGATTGGCTTTGATCTTTTCTTGACCTATATACTCGTCGAAAGTTTTGGGGCGCAGCGAAACGTCGCCGTCATCCTCTATGAGTTCTTTGTTTGCGATAAATCTTTTATCTTCCATATTTTCAACCGTGCAAAACGGCGAACACGATCTGTTCCGTCGTCATGCCGTTCTTGTATGCCTTTTTGATGGCGGTCTCGGCTTCTTGACGCTGATATCCCAGCCCTATGAGCGCGGCTAACGCGTTCTCGTCTACAGCGGCAACAGACGCCGTTTGAACGACTGCTCCGTCGCCCGCCGCCAAAACGTCCGTCTTGCCCTTAAGTTCGAGCGCGATGCGTTCCGCCGTTTTTTTGCCCACGCCTTTTATAGACGACAGCGCGGCTATGTCTCCGCCGGCTATCGCGGACACGAGCGCGTTTATAGGCATGCCGCTCAACACGGACACCGCGAGCTTTGCGCCTACGCCAGACACGCCGATAAGACCGAGGAACAGTCTGCGCTCGTTCTCGTCCTTAAACCCGTAAAGCTCCAAAGCGTCTTCTCTTACCGCAAGATACACGGGGACTTTGGCTTCCGAACCTTTATTGGCGTACTCCGCGCACGCATGAACGGACGCGGTGAGCAAAAAGCCCACGCCGCCGCAGTCTATGACCAAACGGTTATCGCCCGCCGACGCGACCTTGCCTGTAATATAATCGAACATGTTTTACCTATCAGTCGGGCGAACCGTCGGGATCGTCCTCTCCGCCTTCTTCAAACGGAAGTCCGCCCTTTTGCGCTATGATGTCGCGTATCTTCGTCTCGAGTTCGTTCATAAGCTCGGGACGCGACAGTATTATGGATTTTACAGTCTCTCTGCCCTGTCCCAACCGCTCGTCGTTATACGAGAACCACGAACCGCTCTTTATCACAAGCCCGTATTCGATAGCCATATCGAGTATAACACCTTCGTTGGATATGCCTTTGCCGAAAATAAGATCGAACTCGGCTACTTTGAACGGCGGGGCGAGCTTGTTTTTTACTACCTTTACGCGGGTGCGGTTGCCGACGACGTTAGCGCCGTCCTTTATCGCTTCGCCCTTGCGCACGTCGAGTCTGACGCTCGCATAAAACTTTAACGCTTTGCCGCCCGGAGTAACCTCGGGGTTGCCGTAAGATATACCTATCTTTTCGCGAAGCTGGTTTATGAATACTATGCACGTCTTGGTCTTGTTGCAAACGCCCGCTATCTTTCTGAGCGCTTGCGACATAAGACGGGCTTGCAGCCCCACATGGCTGTCGCCTATTTCGCCGTTGATCTCCGCTTGCGGAGTGAGCGCTGCCACCGAGTCGATAACGACTACGTCCATTGCGCTCGAGCGCACGAGCGCCTCGGCAATATCCAAAGCTTGCTCGCCGTTGTCGGGCTGGCATATGTACAGCCTTGACAGATCTATGCCGAGATGTTGCGCGTAAATGGGGTCGAGCGCGTGCTCCGCGTCTATAAATGCCACCATGCCGCCCGATTTTTGCGTTTCGGCTATAACGTGAAGAGCGAGCGTAGTTTTACCGCTCGATTCCGGTCCGTATATCTCTACTATCCTTCCGCGCGGAAGTCCGCCTATACCGAGCGCCAGATCGAGTGCCAAGCAGCCCGTAGGTATCGCATCCACATGATTTACCACAGCGTCCGTCATGCGCATGATAGAGCCTTTGCCGTATGTCTTTTCGATCTGCGCTATCGTATCGGCTAACGCCTTTTCCTTTTCCGATTGCGTCATTTCGGTGTTGTAAACTTTGAACTTTTCTTTCTTATCCATGGATATACCCCTTTTTCGGTTTCCCGTTTATTACATTGATCAGCCTTGCGGTTGCGTCGGTTTTGCGCCGTAGCATACCAAATATTCGTAGAGCAAGAACAAGGCATTTTTAACGCCGCTCTCTATGTTGTTTTCGCGATCGCCGCCGAAATTGTACTTGACGATATGCACTTCGCGTGCGTCGCCTATTGCGATGTAACAAAGCCCCACCGCGCCGCCCGCAGCCGTAGGACCGGCGTTGCCCGTTGTGGATACGGAAATGTCGCAGTCTCCGCTCGCTATAAGCCCCGCAGCCATGTTGTACGCAACGTCGCTGCTCACCGCGCCCTTTTCCGCGATCACTTCCCGCGGTACGCCCAAGCGGTTTATCTTGGCGTCGTTTGAATACGTTACAAGCCCCTCCGTCAAATACCCGCTCGCGCCCGCCAAGCTCGTAAACGCTTGCGCGAGCGCACCGCCCGTAAACGACTCGGCTATCTTGAGCTTGAGACCGTGCCTAACAAGCAGCTCCGCCACGCGCTCGGCTATACTCACTCTTTCGTACGAATAGGTAAAGTTGTACAACAGCTCGTTGAGTTTTTCCGATATCTCGTTGAGCGTTATCTTTTTCATGTTGGCGGAACAACGGGCGTGTATTTCGCACTCGAGATGTTGCGGGAAGAACCCGAACTGTATCTTGCTGCGACTTTTTATAAAGTCTTTGAGTATGGCTTTCAGTTCGTCTACCGACTTGCCGTATGTCTTGAACACCGCCACCTCGTACATAGCTCTTTTGTTTTTGGAATTGATGAGCGGTATGAGCTTGTTTTCCACATACTCTTTATTCGCCGACGGCGTTACGCTGTAGAGCTTGCCGTCCAATTCAAAATGTTCGGGACTTGACGGCAGTCTGTCTTGATACGCGTTATAGAACAACGCCGTATTCCCTTCTACCACAATAAGATCGCAAACCGTCCGCAACTGTGATACAGCCCATTCGATATCCGCTTCGTCGGACACCGTCAAAAAGATCTCGCCGCTGTTGCCGCAATCGAACAATGCGATCTGCGCTTCTCTCCGATCCACGGTCTGTTTTTCGATAGATAAAAATCCTACTTTCATATCAACCTTCCAGCACGGCTCTGTTTTTGACAAGATAATTCACGCCAGACACGACTGTGAGCAGCGTTGCTATAGCTAAAAGCGAAAAGCCCGCATAGTAGAACACCGTTCCGCAAAGTTCATGCGCGGCGTAAATATCGACGACGGGCAAAAGCAGAAGTATGGCTATCATTTGAAAAACCGTTTTCGCCTTGCCGAGCATATCCGCCGCAAGAACGACGCCTTTATCGGCGGCTACTATCCTAAACCCGCTCACTATCAGTTCTCTGCTCAATATCACCATGGCGAACACCGCTACGCAAACTGTAAAAGCCGTTTGCGGGCTGACTACGGGCGGAGTAACGCACACCGCTATAAGCGCGCACGCAACTATGGTCTTGTCGGCTATGGGGTCTAAAAACTTACCGAAATTAGTTACCAAGCCGTATTTTCTCGCAATGTGTCCGTCGAGAAAGTCTGTTATGCACGCAATAACATACACCGCAGCCGCGGCAAGCGTATGCCACGGAAACGGCACAAAAAACAGCACTATGAGAACGGGTACCAATATCATTCTCAGTACGGTAAGTTTGTTAGGCAGATTCATTTTCATCGTAACCCTCCGCCGATCCGTAAAGATCGTAATCGTCGCAGCCGTCTATCTTTACTCTGTAAAAATTCCCTACGTCTATGCCGTTCGCTTTAAAGTAGACGCGCCCGTCCACATCGGGAGACTGGAATCGCGCGCGCCCCACGAACATATCTCTGTCGTAGTCAACGTCCTCATACAGCACGTCGATCGTCTTTCCGCAGAGGCTTTCGTTGAACTCTCGCGTCAAACCCGCGCATATGCCGCCGAGCTTTTTGACTCGCCGCACTTTGTCCGATTTTTTCACATGCCCGCCCAAGCGCGCCGCAGCAGTGCCGTTCTCTTTGGAATACGCGAACACGCCCGCATACTCGGGGCGTATACGGCGAACGAACTCGCACAACTCGTCGAAATCGCTTTCCGTCTCGCCCGGAAACCCCGTCATAAGCGTTGTACGCACCGCAATGCCTTTGGCGTGCAGTTTATCGACAAGCTCGATAATGCGCCCGCTCGTCGTTTTTCTGTTCATCAGCTTGAGTATTTTGTCGCATCCGTGCTGAACGGGGATGTCTATATATTTGGCTATCTTGTCCGATACGGCTATCTTTTCTATAAGCTCGTCGGAAACTTGCTCGGGATAACAGTACAGCAATCTTATCATATCGAGCGGGAGTTTTTCCAGACCGTCGAGCAGTTGCAACAGCGAGCTGCCCATATCCGCGCCGTAACGGGTTACGTCTTGCGCTACGAGTATGAGTTCTTTTACTCCGTCTTTGGCAAGCCCTTCGGCTTCGCGCAAAACATCGGCGAGCGGTCGCGATCTGTATTTTCCGCGTATAGACGGAATGGTGCAAAACGTACAGTGATTATTGCAACCCTCCGCTATCTTTATGTAAGCCGTGTGCGGATACGTGGTCAACAGTCGCGGCGTGTTCTCCTCTATGCAAAAAGCGGAATACTCGTCGCCGCCTTCGCAAGTACAAGCTGCGTCTGTACAACTCGCGGCGCTCTCTTCGGCGCTATCGCCGTCTATAGCGCGCAGTATCTTGTCGTACTCGAACGCGCCCAAAAACGCATCGACTTCGGGTATTGCATATATCAATTCGTCTCTGTACTTTTGCGGCAAACATCCCGTAGCTATCAAACGCTTGCACTTGCCCGTTTGCTTGAGCCGCGCGCAAGACAGCAACGTGTCTATGCTCTCTTGCCGCGCGCTCTCTATAAACGCGCAAGTATTGACGATTATAACGTCCGCGTCCGAAATATCGCATATGCCGTAACCGCCGCGCGTTATGCGGTAAAGCATACGCTCGGTATCGACTCTGTTTTTATCACAGCCAAGTGAAATTACGGCTACGTTTTTCATTGTGTATTATTGCTCCGTTCTGTTTATCAACTGTCTTCCACGTCGCGCCCGAATATCTCTTTGTACTGCTCCGCAGTGAGATACGTTTCGCGAGGTTTACTGTTGCCCGGGCTCGGTCCGATATAACCCGACTCTTCCATAAGATCGATTATACGCGCCGCGCGGGCATAGCCTATGGCAAACCGTCTTTGAACGGTGGACGTGGATATCTGCTTGCTCTTTACCGCAAGTGCAACTATGTCGGGCAACAACGGGTCTGAATTGCTCATATCTCCGCCGCCTGTCGCGCCGCCCTTGCCGCTGTTGAACACATACCGCTCTGCGTCGTCGTCGAAGTCGCATTCGTAGCGTTCTTTTATATCGCATATGACAGCCGCAACTTCGTTCTCTTCGATGTAAGAACCTTGAACTCTGCGCGGGTCGGTATAGTCCACTGGATAGAAAAGCATGTCGCCGTGTCCGACGAGAGCTTCCGCGCCTTGAGTGTCGAGTATTATGCGCGATTCGAGCTGACCGGACACCTTAAAGGCAATGCGACTCGTGAGGTTGGTCTTGATCGTACCCGTTATAACGTCCGCAGACGGGCGCTGTGTCGCCACTATCAAGTGTATTCCCGCGGCGCGCGCCTTGGCGGCTATCTTCTTTATGCCGTCCTCTATTTCGCGCTTGACCGCCGACTGCATTATGTCCGCAAGCTCGTCGATTATGATTATTATGTGCGGGAGCTTGTCTATATTGCCCATTGCCACGTCTGGCAACGCGTTGAACGAAGCGAGCCGATTACAGCCGTACTTAGAGAGCAAGGCGTATCTGCGCTCCATTTCGTTACACGCCCATTTGAGCGCGTTGAGCACCTCGTTGGGTTCGTAAATGATATTGTTGAACAGCAAGTGCGGCATGCCGCGATACGCGGAAAACTCGACTTGCTTGGGATCGACGAGTATAAAGCGCAGATCTTCGGGACTCGATTTATACAGCAAGCTGACTATAAGTCCGTTCAAGCACGCGCTCTTACCGCTGCCCGTTTGACCCGCTATAAGTAAGTGTGGGACTTTTTCCAGATCGCAAAGCACCACGCCGCCGCTTATATCCTTACCTACGGACACGGTCATGGGCGATTTGGCTTTTTCAAACTCGCTCGACTCGAGTATCTCCCTAAGCCCTACTATCGACGTTTTTCTGTTGGGTATCTCTATACCTACGGCGCGCTTGCCCGGTATGGGCGCTTCTATACGGATGTGTCCCGATGTAGCAAGCTCGTATTCTATATCCGAGCTATGCGACTCTATCTGCTTAACGGGAACGCCCGATTGTAATTCGAGTTCGTAACGCGTAACCGTAGGACCGGGAACGATGCTTATGACCGACACGGGAGACTTTAAAAATCCGCTCACCACTTCTTCCAATTTTTTGGCGGTATCGCGCAATTCTTCGGATGACGTTTCCGCCTTGCTGTGAAGTCTCAAAAGATCGATGGGCGGCGGAGCAAACTTATATTTTTTATGGCGCTTGGTGTTTGCAAGCACTACCGATTCGTCCGCTTTTTCTTTTAAAACGGCGTCTATCGTTATTTGATTATCGAGCGGCGCTCCGCCCTTTTGCTTTTTGGCTTTGGGCTTTTCCGATTCGGCATTAACGTACATGCCCGACATATCGGTATTGTCGATGAGGTCTTTTGTGGTATCGTGCGTTTCGGACAAATCGCGCACAGGCTCGTCCGATATGATGAGCGACCCGCCGCCCGACGCGTTTATTATGCCGCCGTCTGCAATGTCCGTAACCGTTTTTGCCGAAGCATCCGATCTTATGATCTCGTCGTTCAAAAGATTGGAGCTTACTATCTTTCTCGGTTGCGGCTGAGCATTGCCCACAATGATGTCGTCGCGGTTGGACGATACGTCATCGCTATCCGATTCGGGTACGTAAAGATCGCGCACGGCGTGTGCGTCGATGATGTCTTCTTGCTCGTAGCCGCCCGAAAAATCGGTGTCGGCGGCGTCCGACGAAATTGAAAAAGCCTCTCTGCTTAACGCGTCGTCCTCTTTCGCAGACAAACCGAACGCGGAAGACAGCTCGTGCGGAGTGGTAAGCGCTTGCGTATTTACCGCGCCGTTTCGATCGGACGCGTCGATTATGTCCTCTTGCTCTATCGGTCTGAAATCGACTATTTCCGGCTCTATGCGCAGTCCCGACCCGGGCGCGCTGAAAGTAGCGCCGCGGATAGGCTGTTCGGGTTGATAGCTTCGACTGTTTATGCTATCCATCTCTTGCTGTCTGCGCCGCTCGGCGTCGCGCTGCAGCTTTGCTTTTATCTCGTCGGCGTTTTCTATTCCGTCGTCGTTGAGCTCGACGGTCTTTTCCACGGGGAAAAACACGCCGTAACCCGAATTGTCATGCTCTATCTTTTTGGGTTTATTGGCGTTATTCATAGCCGCGTCGTGCGACACGCGTTGCGCGGGATCCATGGCGGAGTAGTTGCCGCTCTTTACGGCAGTCGGCTCGCGATACGCTCCGCCCTCTTCCTGCTTGTAAAATTCTTCTATCTCTATCTTGTTGATGTCGCTCGACCCGCCGTAGAGCATGCTGTAAGCGACGGAATTGGCTACATCTCCGTCCGCCTTGTTGCGCGTGGGTCCGTCATCGTCTCTTTTATCTATTATCGGGCTGTCCGAATAATCGGTAAACAACCGTTTGTTAGACTGCGGGATATCGCTCGCCATGCCCGATTCCGACTGTATGGGTTGCGATCTCTTGACGATCCCCGTAAACAATTCGTTTTTAGGCTCTACGGGTATCACATTAAGCGCGCCTACGCGCACGGGCGCGGGCGGCTCTTGCGGCTCTTCCTTGCGCTTCTTCTTGCGTCTGTTTTTGATAATACCCACTATATCAACAAGATACAGCACAACGCCCGCTATCAACAACGAAAACAGTATATAACAGCCTATCTCGGTTATTACCGACTTAAGCCCGAATGCAAGCGTGCCGAGAACGACGCCGCCCGCCGAATATTTTATCTCGTATACGTCCGAAATATATTGCGAATACGTCTCGCGCAAAAACGGATGCGTCGTTGCAAGCTGGAGTATAAAGAATAAAAACAACGCTATAAGCCCGATACAAACGCCGCGTTTCCCGGGGCGTTCCGTACGGCGTTTCATGATCAATATGCCCAATGTCAACAGCGCCGTAAGCACGGGATAAACCGCGAACCCGAACGCCCCCAGCATAAAACTGAAAACGGTGCGACTTACAACGCCCAATATAGGCGGTATTACCAAGCAAAGCAATAAGACCGCCGACACCAATATCAATACTACGCCGAAAATTTCATGATCGTTATCATAGTTAGCGTTTTTTCTTTTTTTATTTCCTCTCTGTGCCAACTTACGCCTCGGTAAAAAAAGTCATAGAAATACCGATGCGCAATAGGCATCGCATATCTATACGCATACATTATAGCACAGACCGTGATCGTTTTCAAGTCTTTGGGTCGATTTTTTTATATTAGCCCGCTATTATTTTTTGTCGGGCGTTTTGCCGTCCGACTTATCGAGTTCGTATCCCTTTTTTTGAGACAGACCGTTCTGTCTGTCGTAATTTTCTTGGTTCTTTTTTAAATATATCCCGAACAGTTCGTCTGCCGACATGCCGCTGTCTATGCACATGCCGAGAAAAAAGTGCAATACGTCAACTATCTCTTCTTTGAGCGCGGCTTCGTCTATTTCCGCGTAGTTTTTCCACCACTTGTACTGCGCTTCGGACACCACTTCGCCCAGTTCCACCATGAGCGCCATCGCTTTTTTGCATACCCACTCGCCTTTGGAAAAGTCGAGCCCGCGTTTTTCGCGTATGTATCCGTCGAGACCCGCTTGCATTCTGAATAGCACGTCCAGCTTGTCCTCGACAACTTTGTTTTCCGATAATGTTTTTCCGTCGTTCATTTAAATATCTCCGTTGAAAATTTTATCGATGCGGTGCGGAACGCTCTTGCCCGCATACGCTATAGCCGCCTCCGAAGAGAATATCTCGCGCGCGAGTTTGTTTATATCGTCTGTCGTTACGGCGTTTATGCGTGAGATCAGTTCGTCCACGTCGTACGTTCTGTCCAATAGCACGCGCCACCGCATGACGGCAAGCATATAGTTCATGGGATTTTCTTTGCCGAAGAGCGTGGCGACCTTTAATTGCGTGCGCGCCTTTTCCGTTTCCGCATCCGTAACGCCGTGCTTGACTATCTTGTCTATTTCGTCCTTTATTGCGGCGACGCTTTCCGCCACGTTGACAGCGTTCACGTTGGCGCACACCGAAAACAAGCCGTTGCACTTACCCATCCACGGCGAAGTGTACACGCTGTAAACAAGCCCCATTTTTTCGCGCAGACGCTGGAACAAGCGCGAACTCATGCCGTTGCCCAATATAAAGTCGAGCGCGGAAAGCACTGCGGAACGCCCGTCGCCCAATCTAAGCGACGGAAAAGCCACCGATATCTCCGACTGTTCGTAATCGCGTATATATTCGCCGTAACCGCTCTTAAACGATTGAGCGGCAACAACGGGCGGCGGCGTATGCTCTGCGCAAGCAAACTCCCGCAGATAGTTTTCTACGAGTTCCAAGGCGTGAGCCTCCGAAATGTTGCCCACAAACGCAACTACGGTATTGCTCGGCAGATAATGCGCGGCGCGATATTTAAGTATATCCGCTTTTTGAAAGCTCTCAACGTTCTTTTTTGACCCGAGTATCTCCATGCCGAGCGAACCGCCGTACGCCGTCTTGTACAAAACGTCGTAGCAAACGCCGTCCGGCTCGTCCTTGCTCATGTTGATCTCTTCGAGGATCACCTTGCGTTCTCTGTCCAGCTCTTCTTGCTCGTACGTGGAATGCAGAAACAGATCACACAGTATGCCGAAGCATTCGTCGAGCTTTTCGTCTATCGATTTAAAATAATAGCAAGTGTATTCCTTGCCCGTAAACGCGTTGAATACAGACCCGGCATTGTCGAACGCCTCCACAATGTCCCGAGCGGAACGCGTGGACGTGCCTTTAAATTGCATGTGTTCTATAAAATGCGATATGCCGTTATTCTCGTCGGTCTCGTATGCGCTTCCAGCGCCCACCATTATGCCCGACGTTACCGAACGCAACGCTTTGTTTTCCTCTATTGCGACGGTAAGCCCGCTTTTGTATTTTTTTATCGTCATGATAGTCCTCTATTCGTTTCGTTGTTTGTATCGCGTTAAAGATTGCTTTCACCGTCCAAAACGCTGCTTACGGGCGCAATGCGCAGATTGTGCGAATATACGGTTATAATTATGCGCTCGAGTGCTTTTAACGTGCTTTCCGTAGGATGCATGAGTATCAGATCGCCGCCCTTGATGTTTTTAACGGCGCGCTTGTATATGACGTCGGGATCGTGGTCGCGCCAATCCACCGTGTCGCGCGTCCACATGATCGTTCTGTACCCGAGTTCTTCCGCAACGGACAGAGTATCGTCGCAAAACGCGCCCGACGGAGGCGCAAAAAGATCCATGTCGATATCCAGCACGTCTTTTACGACATCATGCGCGGACGCTATCTCTTTTCTGTTATACTCCGCGTCGAGTTTGGTGTGGTCTTTGTGATAATATCCGTGATTGCCTATTTCGTGCCCGTCGTCCGCTATCGCGCGCAGCGTGCTTGCGTTTGCCGCCGCCCACGAGCCGCCCACAAAAAACGTGGTCTTGACGTTGTAACGTTTCATTATCTCGAGCATGGGCGCGATGTACTCATTGCCCCAATATACGTTGACCATGAGCGACACTTTGAGCGCCGACTTGCCCGCATACAGCGGCGATTTGTTGGGAACGTCGGCGCGCGACGTGCCAACGGGCAGCGTAACGAGCAACAAAGTAGCTACTGTCGCCAATATTACTATATTGCCCAAAACGATGCGAAAAAATTTTACTCTTGCTTTAATGCCGCTCATAAAAAACACACCTCGGTTATTTGTATTCATAACCGAGGCGTATTTATAATCGGTTTACAATTTTTCGACGAGCTTAAGGTCTATCTTGCCCTGTTTTGTAAAGCTCACTACTTCCACCTTAACGGTGTCGCCCACATTTAGGACTTCGGAAACGGCGTTGAGCCGTTTTCCCGCAAACTTGCCGAGCTTTGCAATGTGGATCATACCGTCCCGTCCGGGAGAAAGCTCCACAAACGCGCCCAACTCGTCGCGCACCGTTACTACAGGTCCTGTGTACACATCGCCCACTTCGGGATCTTTGACTATGGAGAGTATGATGGCTTTGGCTTTGTCGGTCATCGTCTGATCGACGCCCGCTATAAACACTCTGCCGTCCTCTTCGATATCTATCTTGACGCCCGTATCTTCCACGATCTTGTTTATCGTCTTGCCCGACTTGCCTATAACGTCGCCTATCTTTTCGGGATCGATATTGAACATTATGATCTTGGGCGCGTACTGCGAAAGCTGTTCGCGCGGCTTGTCGAGAGTCTCGAGCATTTTGCCCAAAATATGCAGTCTGCCGACGCGGGCTTGTTCGAGCGCGGTGCGCAGGATGTTTTCGTCTATGCCCTTGATCTTGATATCCATTTGTATGGCAGTGATGCCGTTGGACGTACCCGCTACTTTAAAGTCCATATCGCCGAGGAAGTCCTCCAAGCCTTGGATGTCCGAAAGTATGGCAAGGCGGTTTTTGGCTTCGTCTTTGATAAGACCCATTGCTATGCCCGCTACGGGCGCTTTGATGGGAACGCCCGCGTCCATGAGCGACAGCGTAGATCCGCAAACGCTCGCTTGCGACGTGGAGCCGTTGGACGAAAGTATTTCGGACACGACGCGTATAGTGTACGGGAAATCTTCTTCGGACGGGATAACGGGTTCGAGCGCGCGTTCGGCGAGCGCGCCGTGTCCTATCTCGCGCCGACCGGGCGCGCGGAGCGGTTTGGCTTCGCCCGTCGAGTACGGAGGCATGTTGTATTGGTGCATGTAGCGCTTGGTCTCTTCGTCGTCGAGATTGTCGAGCTTTTGAGCGTCGCGCGCCGTGCCGAGCGTGCATATGGAAAGAGCTTGCGACTGCCCGCGGGTAAACACCGCCGAGCCGTGCGTGCGCGGCAATACGCCCGCTTCGCACCATATGTCGCGAATGTCGGTAGTTTTACGTCCGTCGGGACGAACGCCCTTGGAAAGTATCTTTTCGCGCACTTTTTCCTTTGTCATGTAGTAAAGGGTATCGCCGATCTCGCGTTCTCTTCCCGCAAATTCTTCGGCGAAATGCGCCATGACGTCCGCTTGAACTTCGTCCTGATTGGCTTGACGTTCCGATCTGTCAAACGTTTCGAGCGCTTTGTCGAGCTTTTTGTCCGCATATTTGCGAACGGCTTTTTCCACGTCTTCGCCGATATGGTAAAGCTCCATCTCGCGCTTGGGCTTGCCTATTTTCTTGACGATGTCGTTGATGAACTTGACTTGTCTTTTGATCTCTTCATGAGCAAAGAGTATGCCGCCGAGCATTTGCTCTTCGGACACCTCTTGCGCGCCCGCTTCCACCATCATTATGGCGTCGGCAGTGCCCGACACGTATACGTGCATGGTGCTTTTGGCGCGTTGCTCGTTGTCGGGGTTGATAACGTACTTGCCGTCCACGCAACCGACTACCACGGAGCCGGTAGGTCCCATAAACGGGATATCCGATATGGAAAGAGCTATCGAGCTGCCCAGCATGCCGAATACTTCGGGCGGGATATTGGTGTCTACCGACAGCGCGGTCGCCACGACCGATACGTCGTTGAAAAGTCCTTTGGGGAACAGCGGGCGTATAGGTCTGTCTATAAGACGCGACGTAAGTATCGCCTTGTCGCTGCCGCGCCCCTCTCTGCGCTTAAAACTGCCGGGGATCTTGCCTATGGAATAGAGCTTTTCTTCAAAGTCCACTCCGAGCGGGAAATAGTCCATGCCGGGACGGGGCGATTCCGCCATGGTTACGTTAGTCATAACAACGGTGTCGCCGCAACGGATAATACACGATCCGTTGGCTTGTCCCGCATACTTGCCCGTTTCGACGGTTACTTCTCTGCCGCCGATCTCGGTTTTAAAAACCTTACAATCCATTATTTAATATCTCCTATTAAAGTAAACTGCTTGATAAATGCGCGCCGCAGCAACGCAATACGACAGTCGCTCATGCGCTACGATTATACGCGCAACGAAACGATCTGTGTCGAAATATAAATCGAGGGGCGTAAAAACGCCCCTCTTAAGCGTCGATCATTTGCGCAACTCGAGTTTGGCAACAAGGCTTCTGTATCTTTCGATGTCTACATCTTTAAGATAGTTGAGCTGACTGCGACGAGAACCTACCATTTGCAAAAGACCGCGACGGGAGTGGTGATCCTTCGGATGAGTCTTGAGGTGGTCGGTAAGATGATTGATGCGCCATGTCAAGAGCGCTATCTGCACCTCGGGACTGCCCGTATCGCCTTCGTGAGTCGCAAAATCCGAAATGATTCTCGCCTTTACTTGTTTGTCCATGATTTACCTCCGTTAAATGAATTCGCCCCGTACTTTGGTATATGCGTGGAGAGCGCAAGACCGAGTATCGAGGTACGGGTTTATTACCCGACATAATTGTAACACACTCGATTTATTTTGTAAACCGTTTTGACCGAATTTATACGGGCAATCGATCTATTTCGTACAATTATTTTAACGTATGCAAACAGTTGATTAATTTTAGCGGCTGATATATAATTAAACGAATACAAACAAAGCGCATAACAAAGCGAAAGGAGACATCATGGCAAAAATGAAAGTCGTTCTCGCCTATTCGGGCGGTCTCGATACCACTATCATAATACCTTGGCTCAAGGAGAACTACGACTGCGAAGTCATAGCGGTAGCAGCCGACGTAGGTCAAGGCGAAGAGCTTGCGCCGCTCAACGAAAAAGCAATAAAGAGCGGGGCGTCCAAGATATACATAGAAGATATTACCGAAGAATTTGTTACCGACTGCATTTTTCCCACGATAAAAGCGGGCGCGGTATACGAGGGCAAATATCTGTTGGGTACGTCGTTCGCCCGCCCCGTTATAGCCAAACGACTCGTAAAGATAGCCGAGCGCGAAGGCGCGGACGCAATATGCCACGGTTGCACGGGCAAAGGCAACGATCAAGTCCGCTTCGAGCTTTCCATAAAGGCGCTTGCGCCCGACATGAAGATAATCGCGCCGTGGCGCATATGGGACATCAAATCGCGCGAAGAAGAAATAGATTACGCGGTGGCGCGCGGTCTCGACGTTCCCGTTACCAAAAAGCACAACTACTCGATGGACAGAAACATTTGGCATTTGTCCCACGAAGGCAGCGACTTGGAAGACCCGTCCAACGAGCCGAAAGACGAAATGCTGCTCATCAGCCGCCCCGTAAAAGATACGCCCGACACGGCGGACTACGTAACGGTCGATTGGGAAAAAGGCGTTCCCATTGCGGTCAACGGCAAAAAATTGCCGCCCGTCAAGCTTGTGGAAACGCTTAACGACATAGGCGCAAAACACGGCGTAGGCGTGGACGACATGGTGGAAAACAGACTAGTCGGCATGAAGTCGCGCGGCGTTTACGAAAATCCCGCGGGCTCTATACTGTACGCTTGCCACAAAAATCTCGAGGAAATAACGCTCGATCGCGATACGCAGCACTTTAAAGAGCACATCGCGCTCAAGTTTGCCGAGCTTGTTTACGACGGAAAATGGTACACGCCCCTTCGCGAGGCGCTGTCCGCTTTCGTAGACAGCACGCAAGAATTCGTTACGGGCAGCACGCGCGTAAAGCTGTTCAAAGGCAAGATCACGCCCGCGGGCATGACGTCGCCCTACTCGCTCTACGACGAGGACATCGCCACTTTCGGCGCGGACGAAGTATACGACCAAAAGGATTCGGCGGGCTTTATCAATCTGTTCGGTCTCCCGCTCAAAGTAAGAGCGAAAATGCTCGCCAAAAACAAAAAGAAATAATTTTGATCACACAACGACGCGCGGCGAACGCGCATGCGAGGCAAATATGAAACTTTGGTCGGGCAGATTCACTGTCGGCACGGACGCGCTAGCGGAAGAGTTCAACGACTCGCTTCCGTTTGACAAAGCCATGTACAAACAAGATATCGCGGGTTCTATAGCGCACTGCGCCATGCTCGGTAAATGCGGCATAATCCCCGCGTCCGACAGCGACAAAATTTGCGCCGAGCTTCGCAAACTTTCGAGCGATATAGACGAAGGCAAGACTGACATAACGGGCGCGGAAGACATACATTCGTTCGTGGAGAACGAACTCGTTTCGCGCATAGGCGACGTCGCCAAAAAGCTCCACACCGCAAGAAGCCGCAACGATCAAGTGGCGACCGATCTCCGCCTATTCGTAAGAGACGGCATAGACGACATAGTAGCGCTTTTGAGATCGCTCGTTTCGGTATTGGCGCAGCGCGCGCGAAAAGAGACAAACACAGTAATGCCCGCATACACGCACATGCAAAAAGCGCAGCCCACCACGCTCGCCCACTATCTTTGCGCGTATTGCAACATGTTTTTGCGCGATGTCGATCGTTTTACCGACTGCCGCAAGCGCGTAAACGTAATGCCGCTCGGCAGCGGCGCATGCGTTGCCACCACTTTCCCCATAGACCGCGAATATACCGCTCGGCTTTTGGACTTTGACGGCATTACGCAAAACTCGCTCGACGGCGTGTCGGACAGAGATTTCGTTATAGAATATCTCGCCGCGGCGGCGCAGACAGCCGTTCACCTTTCGCGCATAAACGAAGAGTTCGTTTATTGGTCGGGCGAAGAATTCTCGTTCATATCTCTGCCCGACGAGTTCAGCACGGGTTCGTCGATAATGCCGCAGAAGAAAAACCCCGACGTAAACGAACTTTTGCGCGGAAAGAGCGGACGCATAGTAGGCGGGCTCGTATCCATGCTCACGGTGATGAAGGGCTTGCCGCTCGCCTACAACAAGGATATGCAAGAGGACAAGGAAGCCGTTTTCGACGTGCAAAAAACGCTGTCTCTGTGTCTGCGCGTTTTTACCGAATTTATGAAAAAGGCAGAGTTCGATCGCGATTCTATGCGCACCGCTTCCACGGGCGGATATTCGTGCGCTACCGAATGCGCCGATCACTTGGCGGCAAACGGAATGCCCTTCCGCACGGCACACGAAATAACGGGCAAGATCGTAAGGTATTGCATAGAAAACGGCAAAACGCTTCAGCAGCTTACCGTGGATGAATTCAAAAGCTTTTCGCCGCTCTTCGACGACGGCATAACGACCGCAGTCCAAGCGCAAAGCGCCGTCGCACGCCGCACCGTTATAGGCGGCTGCGCACCGCAAGAAGTAGAGCGTCAGCTCGACATCATAGAAAAAGCATTAAAAAGTTTATAACAAGCGACCGCAAACATAGCTTTGCAGTTTACAGCTCCCCGTCCGCCAACGCGAATGCGGGAGCTTTTTTAATAACTGTAGTTATCGCGTTGCAGAGCGACGTAATTTGAAAACATAGCGACTATCTCTTTGTTGCCCGCATCGGTAAACTTCATGCCGAACATATTGCCTATCGCCGTACATGCATCCGAACTCGAAAACAGTCTGCGCAAGTTCTTTTCGACAGAGCTCTTGGTACAGTTGTTGTTTTCCGCGACTTTTCTGTAAACGCTTTCTATCGTCGCAGAACGGTCGTCCGAAAAAAGCTCTACGCACTGACAAAACTGATCGAAGCCCTTGAGCGACGTTCTGAATCCGTTTTTGACCATAGTCCCGACTATAAAATCGTGCCTTTCCAACACACACCTCCTGTGATTTTTTAGAGAGTATCCCCATTAAATATCATATAAAGCGAGTTGTCAACGGTTTTCTTGCGACATTTTTCGTCGTTTTTTGTTTACTTTTTTGTCCCACAATATACTGTTGTCGGGCATGCGATTTCCTTTCAAAATATTGTATACCCGTCCCGCCGACAATAAAACACGACAATAGAAAAGCGGCGCTCGGACTTGAACGCCGCTAACATAATGTTGGAGCAGAAAGCTATAAAACGCCGTCTGCTTAGCGGAAACGCTTGCGCGCCGCTTCTTTTTTCTTTTTACGCTTGACCGAAGGCTTCTCGTAATATTCCTTCTTTCTCATATCGCCCAAGATATTGTCTTTTTGACATTTGCGCTTAAAACGTTTGAGCGCGCTGTCGAGCGATTCGTTTTCGCCAACGTGTATAACGGACACTTTTCACACCACCTTTGTTCTATGAACTCGGATTTTCTCGAATATTATATCCCAAACTCGGCGGCGTGTCAAGCTATTTGCACGATGTTTTACGTAATATCCTATTATTTAAGCGACACGTTTACTTGCGCGTCCACTATAATGTCATCCACCGAATAGTCGGGGTCGAACTCATCGGGCGCGTAACGGTAAAACTGTCTGCCCAAAAACAGCGGGTCGCAGTCGTATTCGGCGGCGTCGTAGTACGCTTTGAGTATCTCGTTGCGTATAGAGTTTTCAAACGCGCCCTTTATCGCCTTGCGCGCCGCGTCGCTGTTTTCCGCATCCAACTCGTTGAACTTATCTCCGTTAGGTTCTATCGTGGCGTTGACTTTGATCGTCGCCTTATTGTTTGCCGCGTCTATCTTTATCTTGGCTTTTTTCTTTATCAGTCTGCCCGACACGTCTTTTATTATATTTCCGTCGTACTGTACGTCGGCTACGACGATACCCTTTTCTATGGGCGCACTCACCCACGCCACTCCGCGCGCGCTGCTTCTGTCTATTATCCCCGCGCGTCCGTTTTCCGCGTATAATGCAAGGTTTTCCACTTTCATACCGATAGGCGCTTCCTCTGCGCCTCCGCCCGACTGACCGCCGCCGCTTTGCCCGCTTGCGCTCTCCCCGCCGCCTTGTCCGCCGGACTGTCCGCCACCGCCCGAGCCGTCGGGTTTTTCCAGTGTTTCCACGACGGGCATAAACGCAGTGTGCGAAGCCCCGCCTATATCCGACAAAAAGTTCAACAGCGTGGTAGTAGCGACGTGCGCTTTCTTTGCGCTGTACGCAATAAAGTCCGCATCGGTCGCGCCCGTCTTTTTCATAAATTCGGTTATGTCGGACACAAGCTCGCTCGCCTTGTCTTGAGCGGCGGCAAGATATACGTCCGCCGTAACGTCCGTAACGGTCATGAGCGTGCCCAAAAGTTGCGGCTTTACCGATTTTCCCACTATGACTATAGAGCAATGCCCAAGCTCCGCGCGTCTTCCGAGCGCGGTGTTCAGCGTCTCCACGGCTTCGGTGAGCGTCGAGCCTTTTACGGTAACAACGTCTTTGCTCGTGCCTTCCTTTTCGAGCGGCATAACGTACTGCGCGGTAACTTCCACTTCCTCGCCTTGGTCTATGCCTATCATCTCCACTATAACGCGGCTGTTCACTTCCATATTGCGCGATACCGTGCCCGGAATGAACGCCACGATAAACGCGAACAAAAACAACAATATCTTGTATATGAGCAATTTTTTTCGCGGCGTCATATTCTGTTCTCCCCGTTTACACGTCTTGTCGCGTCGCCTATGCAGTCGCCGCTCTGTTTACTATCGCCGCCCGATACGTCTTTTTCGCAGCGCATGCGGTGGACGAGCGTGCAGACGAGCGCGAGCGCGGGCGTTGCGACGGTCAATGTCAACGTCGCGACCGAAGTAACGATAGACGTAACGATCACCGAAAATACGGTAGGATCGGTCATTGCGCACACTTGTATCAAATAAGTCGCAAGCGCGGCGATGAGCGCTATCCAAAAATGCGCGTTCTTTCCTATCACAAACGCAAAGCATCTGCACGCGGCGTAATATAACAACGCGCTTTCTATGAATGTGGAAATGCTCCATATTACGGACGAAAACAGATCCACTCTGCCGTAAACATTGCCGAGCGAATATTGCAATATGCTCGAAAGATTGGTGCTGCTGTCCACCAACACGCGCACGTTGCCGAACGCCGCACTCATTACAAGCGCGAAAAATACGGCTATCCCCGTTCCGACCGTTCCCGATATTCCCGCAAAAAGCGCCGTATGCTTCTTTGTTTTTGTTCGCCCTACAAATAGCACGAGCGGCGTAAAATCGCCCAGCCATGCGGCGTGGTGTACGGCTTCCGTCTTGAACACGTCGGGATATTGCATGGACGGGAATATATTTGCAAGGTCGAAACCCGTCAACGCGACTACGGTTATCAGTATCGCAATGCAAACCACTATCAGCGGTAAAATTATCTCGTTGAGCCGACACAGCGCGCGCAAAGTATGGTTTGCCACCGCGCAAAAGAATATCAAAAGCGGCACGAGCATGAACAAAACGTTAAAATCGCCGAACACACTGCCCGAATAAAACCTCAGCGTTTCAGATATCCCTATGTTGAGCTTAAAGAATAAGAACAAGCCTATTATGCCGACGGTTATCTTTGCGCCGACCTTGCCGAGCACCGCGCTCAAGATCGTAAAAAAATCGGTTTGCGCTTTTACCATGCACACGATAAACACGGCGAGCGCCGAAAGATCTATGCCGCCGCCTATTGCGAGCGCTATATACGCGTCGCGTCCTATCGTTTGTATCAAAAATATGGGCAGCAAAAACATCTTTGTCGCAAACGCCATGATAAAAACTATCATGACAAGCTGTCGCGACGTAGACTGCTTTTCGCACACGTCTGCTCTTTCTCCAGACGTACTGCCGCTCGATTGGGACTTTACATCTTCCGTTGCGCTGTTGTTTTCCGACATATCACGCCTCACGCTTGTCTGTTTGGATTTTTGTTGGGTATCGACTTGGGTCGTTTTTTCATGTCTCTGAACGGCGCGCGCTCTATCGCGTCCTTAAAATCGGAATAAATGAGCGGCGCGAAGGGCGCGAGATAGGGCGAGCCGTAACCGTTCAGCGAACTTACGTAATGGAAGGTAAACAGCACGGAGATTATCAAGCCGAAAAGCCCCGTCAACCCGCCCGCTATCGTAAATAACAGGCGCAACACGCTCATTGGGCCTATCATGTTGGGAACGGTAAACAACGCTATGGAACTGAGCGCAGTTATCATGACTGCGGGCGGACTTATGATACCCGCATTTACCGCGGTATCGCCCAAAACGAGCGCGCCCACTATGCTCATTGCCATGCCCACGGCGCGCGGCATCCTTACGCTCGCCTCTCTTATTATCTCGAACAGCAACAGCACGAGCAGCGTCTCTGCGAGCGGAGACAACGGCAATCCTTTGATAGCCGTCATAAGCGTTATCATGAACCGCACGGGTATGAGCGTGTAGTGGAAGTTTTGAAGCGCGACATAAAGCCCCGGCAAAAGCGTGGCGAGCGCGAGCGCGACATAACGCAAAACGCGTATAAACGTACTGTAAGACGAGCGTTGATAATAGTCCTCGCCCGACTGAAATTCCTCTACCGCCACAAACGGCACGGTAACGACTATAGGCGAACCGTCCACAAAAAGCGCAACGCGCCCTTCGAGCAGTTTGGCGGCTACAATATCGGGTTTTTCGCTTACGCCCGACTGCGAAAACAGCGACAGCGGTTTCTCTTCCAGATAGGGCACCAAGTAATGACTGTCTACAATGCCGTCCACGTCTATCTTGTCGAGACGCTCTTTTATCTTGGCTACCACTCGCCCGTCGGCAACGGACGACAGATAACAGATAGCGACGTTAGTCTTTGTGCGCCGCCCCACTTGTATTTTTTCTATAGCAAGGTCGGGCGTTTTGAGCCGCCGTTCGAGAAGAGACAGATTGGTACGAAGGTCTTCTATAAATCCCTCGCGCGGTCCGCGCATTACCGTTTCCGTCGGCGGCTCGGTTATGCCGCGGATAACGTACGCGCGCGACGTTACCACCAAATACCGCTCGTCGCCTTCCACGCACACGAGCGTATCGCCGTTTAACAGTTTATTTATGCAATCGTCTATGTCGGAAGATATTTCCGTTTCGCATTCGTACAAAGCGTACCGCTCGAACTCCTCGAGCGTTTTCAAATGCGCGTTGCTCTCCTTTTCGAGCGCAAAAAACACGGCGCGGACGGTCTTGGAATCGCTTATGTCGGGATTGACTAAAACATATCCGCTCGCTTTGCCGCATTTGATATCGCGCGTTACGATGTTGGACGGCGTTTTGAAATTTTCGAGTATGCGCTCCTTTGCATTCATACGCATATTTTGCGTCTAAAAGGAACATTTATGCGCGTTACGTCATGCAATAGCGCAAGCATGCTAAAAGAGCGTTATATCTTTGTCAAACTGCTGAAATACGCAAGTAATATTTAAATCAAGTTTTGTTTAACGGAACGGCGTACGTCCAAAAACAAAAGAGCGGTACGCCGCTCTTTTGTTTAGATATTACATATTTTCGTAAGTAGCAGATATTTCTTTCAAAAACTCGCGCGTAGATACGCTTTTTGCTATAATGCCGTCGCGCTTGAACATGGGAACGAGATCGCCCGTCATAACGCCGCGCTCTATCGTAGCTTTGCACGCATTTTCCATATTAGCGGCATACTCGGACAGCGCTTTGTTGTTTTCGGTCTCGCCGCGGCGATTGAGCGCGCCCGTCCATGCAAATATAGTCGCGACGGGGTTTGTGGACGTGGTCTCGCCTTTTAAATGGCGGTAATAATGCCGCGTAACCGTGCCGTGCGCCGCTTCGTATTCGTAATTGCCGTCGGGCGAAACGAGCACGCTCGTCATCATTGCGAGCGAACCGTAAGCCGTTGCCACCATGTCGCTCATCACGTCTCCGTCGTAATTTTTAAGCGCCCAAATAAACCCGCCGTTGCTGCGTATGACGCGCGCCACCGAATCGTCTATGAGCGAATATTCGTACCGTATGCCCGCTTTTTCGAACTTGCCTTTATACTCGCCGTCGAACACGTCGCGGAATATATCCTTGAACCTATGATCGTACGTCTTGCTTATAGTATCCTTCGTGCCGAACCACACGTCTTGACGAACGTCGAGCGCGTAGTTGAAACACGACCGAGCAAACGAATATATGGAAGCGTCCTTGTTGTGAACGCCTTGCAAAATGCCCGCGCCGTCCAGATCGACTATGCTTTTGTTTTCCGTTCTGCCGTCCGCATACTTGACGCTCAACGAGCATTGCGCCGCGCCGTCCACGCGTATCTCGCTGTTTTTGTAAATGTCGCCGTACGCATGCCTTGCTATTGTTATAGGCGACGTCCAGCTCGGTATGTACGGCGTTATGCCGCGCACCATTATGGGCGTTCTGAACACCGTGCCGTCGAGAGCCGCGCGTATCGTGCCGTTGGGCGACAGCCACATCTTGGAAAGCCCGTACTCTTCCACGCGCTGCGCGTTGGGAGTTATGGTGGCGCACTTAACGCCCACGCCGTACTTTTTTATAGCTTCCGCCGCGTCGGTCGTTACTTTGTCCGCGGTTTTTTCGCGGTTATCAATCCCGAGATCGTAAAATTCGGTGTTCAGCTCGACGTACGGCTCGATCAAAATATCCTTTATCCAATCCCACAAAATACGCGTCATTTCGTCGCCTTGCATTTCCACTACGGGCGTTTTGTATACGATCTTCATATATGCTCCCTTCCAAGTGCTTAGTCGTAACAGTGCATAAATACTATATCATTTATAGCAAGGCGATGGCAACCGAATTTTGCGGTATTTGATAAATTATTCTTTAGAGTCTTGACTTTATATTTTAAAAGATATATAATATATTGGTTTGTTTATACAGACTTGTATATGCCGATAGCGGCGTATGCGATCAATTACGTAATATTTACTTTGGAGGTACTTATGGTAAAGATGACTATCGACGGCAATACCGCGGCTTCGCACGTGGCGTATGCTTTTTCGGAGGTAGCGGCTATATATCCTATTACGCCGTCGTCTCCGATGGCGGAGTATGCCGACGAATGGGCGACTGCCGGACGTAAAAACATGTTCGGTCAAGAGCTTCGGATCGCAGAGTTGCAGTCCGAAGGCGGCGCGGCGGGCGCAGTCCACGGCGCGCTTGCGGCGGGCGCTCTCACTACGACTTACACTGCGAGCCAAGGTCTGCTCCTCATGATCCCCAATATGTACAAGATATCGGGCGAGCTGTTGCCGACGGTATTTCATGTAAGCGCACGCGCTCTCGCTGCTCACGCGCTCAATATATTCGGCGACCATGCCGACGTTATGGCTTGCCGCCAAACGGGCTTTGCGATGCTCGCGTCCAACTCCGTACAGGAAGCGATGGATCTCGCGCTCGTAGCGCACTTGTCCACGCTCAAAGCAAAAGTTCCCTTCCTTCACTTCTTCGACGGATTTCGTACCAGCCACGAGATCGACAAGATAGACGGCATAGAGTACGACGAGATGAAGAAGCTCGTAGAAAAGACGGGCTGCATGGAAGAGATACGCGAGTTTAAATCGCGCGCGCTCAACCCCGATCACCCGCATCAGAAAGGTACGGCGCAAAACGCGGATATCTACTTCCAAAACCGCGAAGCTGCCAATAAGTACTACGACGCCGCGCCCGAGATCGTTCAGGCGATGATGAACGAAGTCAAATCGCTCACCGGCAGAGAATACAAACTGTTCCAGTATTACGGCGCGCCCGACGCGGAAAACGTTATAATAATGATGGGCTCGGGCTGCGAAGCGGTTGAAGAGACAGTAGACTATCTCGCAAGCAAGGGCAAAAAAGTAGGCTTGCTCAAAGTACGTCTTTACCGTCCGTTCTCGGTCAAGCACTTTACGGATGCGCTCCCCGCCTCCGTCAAACGCGTAGCCGTTCTCGACCGCACGAAAGAACCCGGTTCTTTGGGCGAGCCGCTCTATCTCGACGTATGCACCGCGCTCGCGGAAGCGGGAAAACGCGACATAGCCGTCATCGGCGGACGCTACGGCTTGGGCTCCAAAGAGTTCAACCCGTCCATGGTAAACGCCGTTTACAACAACCTCGAAGCCAAAGAACCCAAAAACCACTTCACCATCGGTATCAACGACGACGTAACGCACACTTCGCTCGACTTTTCGGAGTTTGTCAACGCGTCGCCCGAAGGCACTGTGCGTTGCAAGTTCTACGGTCTCGGCAGCGACGGCACTGTCGGCGCTAACAAGAACTCCATCAAGATCATAGGCGACCATACGGACAAGTATGCGCAAGGTTATTTCTTCTACGACTCCAAAAAGTCGGGCGGACTTACCATTTCGCACTTGCGCTTCGGCGACGTTCCCATAAAGTCCACCTATCTCATCGATCAAGCCGACTTCGTGGCGTGCCACAACCCGTCCTACGTTACACACTACGATATGGTAACGGACATCAAGGAAGGCGGCGTGTTCCTTTTGAACTGCCACTGGACGCCCGAACAGCTCGAGCATGAGCTTCCCGCGGAAATGAAACGCGCGATCGCCAAAAAGCATATCAAGTTCTACACGATCGACGCGCTCAAGATAGTAAACGAGATCGGCGCGAGAAAGGGCGTCAACACCGTTTGCCAAGCGGCGTTCTTTAAGCTCGCCAACATCATACCCTACGAAGAAGCCGAAAGCTACATGAAACAGATGATCAAAAAAGCTTACGGCAAGAAGGGCGATGACGTTGTAAACATGAACTATGCTTGCGTAGACAACGCCATATCGGGACTTGTGGAAATAAACGTTCCCGCAGCATGGGCGGACGCGACTACGGGCGCAGTTCCCGCGGAAGTATCCGGCGACGACTACTTTAAAAACGTCATTCGTCCCATACTCCGTCAAGAAGGCGACAAGCTTCCCGTATCGGCGTTTGCGCCCGACGGTTCAGTTCCCAGCGGCACGACCAAGTTTGAAAAGCGCGGCATTGCGCCTACCGTACCGCAATGGATACCCGACAACTGCATACAGTGCAACCAGTGCTCGCTCGTTTGCCCGCACGCTTGCTTGCGTCCCGTTTTGACCGACGAAAAACAAACGGCAAAAGCGCCCAAGACTTACGTCGCGAAACCCGCGCTTGCCCAGCTCAAGGATTCGGGTCTGAGCTATCGCATACAGCTCTCCCCGCTCGACTGCACGGGCTGCGGATCGTGCGCAAACATCTGCCCCGCAAAAGAAAAGGCGCTTAAAATGGTCGCTCTCGACGATGTTGTTGAAACCGAAACGGCAAACTACAACTACTCGCTCAAGATACCGTTTGCCGACGTATCCGACAAAGTTAAGATCGACACGGTAAAGGGAAGCCAATTCTTGCAACCGCTGTTCGAGTTCTCGGGCGCGTGCGCGGGCTGCGGCGAAACGCCTTACATCAAGCTTATTACGCAGCTCTTCGGCGATCGCATGATCGTTGCCAACGCGACGGGTTGCTCGTCCATATACGGCGGTTCCGCACCTACCTGCCCTTATACCAAAAACGTGGAAGGCAAAGGTCCGGCGTGGGCAAACTCGCTGTTCGAGGACAACGCCGAATTCGGTTACGGCATGCGCCTTGCTTACAAAGCGCGCGTAAACGAGCTTTTAGCGCACGTTAACGCAGCTATCGCGCTCGATCCTCAAGCCAAACTCAAAGCCGCGCTCGAAAACTGGCTCAAAGTTTACGACGACGCCGCGGGCAGCAAAGCCGCCGCGCAAGAGATAACCGAGCTTCTCCCCGCCGCTATCAAAGCAGCCAAGGGCGATCTCAAGACGGAACTCAACTACATCAATGACGAAAAAGACTGCCTCATCAAAAAGTCGGTCTGGATATTCGGCGGCGACGGTTGGGCATACGACATCGGTTACGGCGGTCTCGACCAAGTTCTCGCTTCGGGCGAAGATGTGAACGTGCTCGTCGTGGATACCGAAGTGTACTCCAATACGGGCGGACAGTCGAGCAAGTCCACGCCTACGGGTTCGGTCGCTAAGTTCGCCGCGGGCGGCAAGCGCACCAAAAAGAAAGACCTCGGCGCAATGGCTATGACTTACGGCTATGTTTACGTAGCGCAAGTGGCAATGGGCGCGGATAAAAACCAAGTGATAAAAGCTATCGCGGAAGCGGAAGCGTATCACGGTCCTTCGCTCATCATTGCATACGCGACTTGCATCAACCACGGTATCGACATGTCCAACGGCATGGCGGAAGAAGACAAGGCCGTCAAAGCAGGTTACTGGCAGCTCTACCGCTTCAACCCCGAGCTTGCCGACCAAGGCAAAAACCCGTTTATTCTCGACTCCAAAGATCCTACGGGCAGCTATCAAGAGTTTATCGCCGGCGAAACGCGCTACAAATCGCTCGCCAAGGCAAAACCCGACGTTGCTCAAGAACTGTTTGCAAGAGCCGAAAAAGAAGCAAAAGACCGTCTCGACGGCTACAAAAAGCGCGCGGGCAAGGAATAACGGTTGATCTTACCGTAACGGCGCATAACGCATAAAACGGCAAAATAAAAACCTCCTTACGGGGGTTTTTATTTTGTTAAAAATTGTTGTCCGCCCTACTTCCTTGCAATATTACGAGCCGAGTTTTATAATGTGAAATTTTTAAATTTAATTTATGTTTATCCAAATACCGATATCTCGCATTTCGGAATCTGGCACATTTCTATAAAAGTTTTGAGCCTCTTCGTTTGAAGCAGTGAGAGCGATCAATGTGTCGATATTATTATTTTTCAATAGCGCTCTCAATTCTTCCAGCAATTTTTGAGCAACGCCACGATGTCTGTAACTTTTAATAACGCATATCCAATCCAAATACGATTTTTTAGCCCCGTCAAAATGGCTTGCTATTATGGTTGAATCGATCCGTCCTATAACGATGTTTCCGTCATAAGCCAACAATGAGATCGAGTTTTTAAATTCACTGTCGTCGAAGCTTTTTTCGACCGCTTGAATATATGCGTCGTTTATTTCCCAGCCCCAAAAGTTTTCCTCTTCTCGCAATCTTTTTTCAAAATTCAATACGTCGGGTATTTTATCTTTAGTATATCTTTTGATCTGAATATCCATATAAGAGCCTCCGAAACATTAGCGTTGACCGTGGTTTGATTATAACTTAAAACTGCGTCAAAAGCAAGCTTTTGACTTGCGGCTATCGCCGCCGTGTTTCCTACCGTAAACACGCAGTTGCGTTGAAGTACGGCGCAAATTTGCCTTTGCAAGCAAGCAAATTTACTGGTATTATAACTTAAAACTGCACCCAAAACAAGCTTTTGACTTGCGGCTGTCGCCGCCGTGTTTCCTATCGTAAACACGCAGTTACGTTGAAGTACGGCGCAAATTTGCCTTTGCAAGCAAGCAAATTTACTGGTATTATAACTTAAAACTGCACCCAAAACAAGCTTTTGACTTGCGGCTGTCGCCGCCGTGTTTCCTATCGTAAACACGCAGTTACGTTGAAGTACGGCGCAAATTTGCCTTTGCGAGCAAGCAAATTTGTTTGCATTATAACATTGCGCGGCTTTAATTTCGTTTGTGTTGCTGTCGCATTATGATTCACCGTTCGCGAATGACAGCCGTAAAAATTTTAAATAAAGTCGCATTCGGTTGACCATCGCGAATTATCGAATTATTTAGTATGACGTTTTTTAACGCACGACTGCATTGACCGCGGCTATTCGATAACAGTATTGCGTTGTTACATATCTCGGGATACTAAAAAGCGCTCGCAATGCGAACGCCTTAGGCTCGGTTATGTTATTGTTATTTTCTGCCGCGTTTGTTCTTAAACGAGCTTTTGCTCGACGCAGACTGTCCGCCGCTTTGTTTTTTGTCGCTTGTATCGTTTTGCGGCGCGGCTTGTTCGGGTTTTACCGATTTCTGCGGCTCGTCGTCGCTAATGACCTCCACTTCGTCCACTTCCACTATAGGACCTTGCTTTCGTTTTTTCTGCGGCTTGTCGTCGGGATACATATTCACCCTTTGATTGCTGCGACCGAACGGCTTTACGTCAAATCCGAATAAACCGCCCAAAAGATCGCCTATCGGGTCGAATATGCTGCCGAACAGCGCGTCGAACGGATCGGAAAATCCGTCGCCGAAAACGTCGAAATCGCCGTATTCGCTTGTTATATACGTATCCCGCGGATCTATGATCTTTGTAGGTTCTTTTTCTTCTTCTTTTCGGCGCGATTCGTCAACGGTCGCAAGGGTCTTTATCTCGTAACCGCATCTTTTACATCTATGTTCATTACCCACGTCGTAACCGCACTGCGGACAAAGCATTGTATCAAACCTCTTTAACTCGCTTTACGGTAATATTATACTCCCGCTTTAACGGCGTTGTCAACTTTTTGCGGCGTCATGCGGGCGTGTTGTCCGCATTTTTTCAGACTATCATCTGTAATTATCGATATTATCCGCCAAAGTTTGGAGCTTGGTAGATATGTAATTTTCGTATGACACATTGCCCGTATTGTCCGCGCCGAAACGCAGCGAGTTGGAATTGATCGCCGTTGCGGGTACGTTTTCATACTTGGCGCGGTATGCCGAGACATACGCGTTAAAGCTTTCCGCAGATACTTGCGCCGAGTCCGCCAAACGCAAAAGCTCCGTTCTATACATATCGAGCGTAGTACCTTCGCCGTACGGCGCGCCTTGGCATATTAGCTTTTTATAGATAGGGTTGTTTTGATCGCTGCCGTTGGCGGCTATTTGCTTGTCGTACGGTCTTACATGCATGCTTGCGCTGCCCGTGGGATCCCAATCTTTTGTTATGCCCAAACAGCGGTCGTAGTCGTACGGTATAACGACGGCTTTACCGTCGCTCTTGCGGAAATACAGATAGTAGTTGTTGTAATTGTTGCGAATGCAGTCGGGGTTGCCGAGGATATAGTTGACCGCCTCGAACTTAGCGAAATTTTCCGTGTCCAAGTATTCCGATATGTCGTTCGAGCTGTTTACCGCGTTTATAAAGTTTTTGATCGACGTAAGATCGCGCTCGCCCGTAACTTTGTCCTTTTTCTTATTCGTCTTTTTGTCGTAAGAATAGAACTCGCCTTTAAGTTCGTCCTCCACTCCCACTCTGTTATCGAGATCGTAGTACGTCATGTCGGCAGGCCCTTTGCTCGAATATGTGCATTTCCAAAGATCGCCCGCCGTTTCGTCGCCGAATTTGCGTGCAACGAATGCTTCGTCTATCGTCTCGTGTATCCTATACACGCCGAGATTCTTTTTTACCGAATCTTTTTCGAGCGCAGTGAGCGAACAAAGCGTTATGTTGGGCGCGACAACGCCGTTTTCGCGGAACAGCTTCATTGCGTACATTTCGCGCACGTAGCTTTCGTCGCTCGTCGAATTGTACTTAATGTCTATCTTTTCCATGCCGCCGAACATGCGGTCTTTTCTCGCCTCGCGCGCGTCGAGATCGTCCCAAACTTTTAACTCGTCCTCGCTGTATCCGTCCTCCACGTCGTCAAACGTCTGCTTGAAGGACAGCTTCATGTGAATGTTGTTGTAAAATCCCGAGTCGTTATAAAAATTGTGGCGGGACGTATTGCCTTTCATGCGCACGCCCACTTCTTCGTAATAGTAGTCGAGCGTTTTTCCGTCGCTGTTTATACTGACAGTAACGCTGTCCGCAAGCCGATATATAGGCGATTTGCCGCCTTTGTTCTTGAACTCGGTGTAGTCGCGATCGAGCTTTTTCCATTCCGCGTCCGACATATCCATGTCTATGCCGACCGTAGACCGTTCGTCAAACAGCGCCGCGTACACTTCGTCCGTGTTGCCGCTCACGTATTTGGCGGTAAACGCTTTGTTTTCGCCAAAACTCATTGACGGATCGAACTTTTCCGCACCGTCGTACCAGCCGTCGAACGCATGCCCGTCGCGCACGGGATCGGCTGATATCGACACGTGTCCGTCCCCGTCGGCTATAGCTGTATAGCCGTTTTTGCCGTCTCGGAACGCGCCGTCGCCCGCCAAAAACTTGACTGTTACCGGTTTATCCCCGTCGCCTTCGTTATCGCCGTCATTGCCGCCGTGTTCGGGCTGAACGTAATCGCAGACGCTGCAATCGTCGCCCGCCATGTCGTGCTGGGTTTTGCCGTCGATAACGTTATGCCCGCACGTGGCTTCATGCCAATGATAATAATCATCGAAAGACCATTCTTCCGAAAAAGTATGCTTATGGTCCACTGTGGGCGGCGTGCTTGTTTTTTTGTAGCCGCAAACAGTGCAACTGCCGCCGCTGAATTCATGCTCGCCGTCGTCCGCCGTAACATTGTGTCCGCACGTGGAAGCATGCCAATGTCCGCTGTCGTCCTTCGACCAAATTTGGGAATATGTATGCTCGTGCGCACCCGTGCACGCACACAAACAGACCCCCGTCATCACCGCCGATATTACAGAAACTATTTTTTTCATATACACATTATATCAGAAGCCGATCGAAACATCAAGCGAATTTCTCACTTTTACCTAATTATAATATTTATTTGCGGCGTTAAACCCTCGACTTTACAAAACCATTGTTGTACAATATCAACATGAACAAGATAGTTCCCATCCTTTCATTGATAGCAGCGGCAGCGATCGTTACTATATCCGTATTGGCTCTCGTTACTTCGTATCTTTCCGTTACCGTGCCGCAAATGACGGTAGTCGCCGCGCCCACAACGGTAATAGGAATAACCGCGTCCGCGCTTTCCGTCGGCTTGACCGCGTTCTTTCTGCGCTCCAAGCTTTGCCGCATTGCGTTCTTTATCGATCTATCGGCGCTTATTATATCGACTGCGGCGCTTATATTGCGGCTCGTCGCCTAATACGCGATCACCCGTCCAAAAAATCACGCATACAAAAACGCCTCCGCTTTGCGCGGAGGCGTTTGATGTTTAATGTTTAATGTTATTACAGTTCTGCGAAGTATTTTATGGTTCTTACCATCTGGCTGGTGTAAGAGTTTTCGTTGTCGTACCACGAAACGACTTGGACTTGGTAAAGATCGTCGCCGACCTTGGATACCATGGTCTGGGTCGCGTCGAACAAGCTGCCGTATCTCATGCCTATAACGTCGGAAGAAACGATTTGATCCTCGTTGTATCCGAACGATTCGGAAGCGGCGTTCTTCATGGCGGCGTTGATGCCCTCTTTGGTTACGTCCTTGCCCTTAACGACCGCGGTCAAGATAGTGGTCGAACCGGTGGGAACGGGAACGCGCTGAGCCGAACCGATGAGCTTGCCGTTAAGCTCGGGAATTACCAAACCGATAGCCTTAGCCGCGCCCGTGGAGTTGGGAACGATGTTGGCTGCGCCAGCGCGCGCACGGCGCATATCGCCTTTGCGATGCGGTCCGTCGAGGATCATCTGATCGCCGGTGTAAGCGTGGATTGTGCTCATTATACCCGATTGAACAGGCGCGTAATCGTTGAGAACTTTTGCCATGGGAGCAAGGCAGTTGGTGGTGCAGCTCGCCGCGGAGATGATCTGATCGCCTTTGTCGAGCGTATTTTCGTTGACGCTGAAAACAACGGTCTTAAGATCATTGCCTGCGGGAGCGGAAATAACTACTTTCTTTGCGCCCGCATTTATATGCGCCATGGACTTTTCCTTAGAGCAGTAGAAGCCCGTGCATTCGAGAACTACGTCTACGCCGAGCTTGCCCCAAGGCAGATCCTTGGCGTCCTTTTCCGCGTAGATCTTCAAAGTCTTGCCGTCAACGGTGATGGTGTTGGCTTCGTCGTCGGCAGAAACGGTGTGCAGATTCTCGCCGATAACGCCGCAGTAGCCTTTTTGCGCGGTGTCGTACTTCAAAAGATTGGCAAGCATCGAGGGTTTGGTAAGGTCGTTGATAGCAACGATATCGTAACCCTTGGCACCGAACATTTGACGAAACGCGAGACGACCGATGCGTCCGAATCCGTTGATTGCAACTTTTACGTTAGACATAAAAACCTCCGAAAGTTTTTTTGATTTATTATATTTTACCACCTTTATGGCGGTTAGTCAAACCTTTTTTCGCGCCTTGCGATTTTTTGCGCAGTTATTTTATTCGGCTTTACCGTCGCCGCCGTCGGGCTGCGCTTCGCCGCCTTTATCTTCCGCACTATCCGCGCTTTCGTTGTCGACGTTTTCCGCATTATCCGTGCTCTTCTCTACCGTATCTTTGGAGTCGGCGGCAACATCGCCGTCTCGATCGTCCCCTTCGTTTGCTTTTGCCGCTTTAGGCTCGACAGCTGTTTGCGGCTCGGATAGTGTACGGCTGTCCTTTATCTTAGCCGATACATACTCGTAAACTTCGTCGACAGAAGCCGAACTTTCCGTATCCTTTACGACGAGAACGATGTCCTTATCCACGTACAGCGCCAAAAGCTCCGTCTTGCCTATGCGCCGAGCTTTTAGCATGCTGCCGTAACCGAACGTTATATCGCTCTGCCCGTCCGTAGAGACGGTAACGCCCGTTTCGGTAAACTTGACATTGCGTTCGATAGAATCACTCGTTTCGAGCGCGCTCGCCACAAAGCTCTTGGGAGCTACAGCGAGCATGACAGTGCAAGCCAATAGCACCGCACCGAGAACTATCAATATAATGCCGAGAACGAATATCGACGTGGACGGTCTGATCACCGTAGCCGCAACGCCCGCGCCTATGCCCAACAGCGCGACCGCAAGATACGGAATAAAATACGACCACATTACGCGCTTGTTGACTTTGAGCAGATCGCCGTCGGTTATTTTGTATTTGAGTTCAAACATAGTATGTTTTACCTTATAAGTTTTATTTCAGATTTTCGGGGTTGAGACATTCCAACTCTTTGAGCACGAACCGTCCGTTTTCGCGGATAAGCACGTCGTCGAAATATATCTTTCCGCCGCCGCACTCGGGGGTCTGGCGCAAAACCAAGTCCCAATGCACCGCCGAAATATTGCCGTTGTACGCGTCGTCGTAGCAGCAACCGGGCGTAAAATGTATAGAGCCGGAGATCTTTTCGTCAAACAATATATCGCCTATAGCGTCGTTGATAAACGGATTTACGCCGAGCGCAAACTCGCCGACGTACCGCGCGCCTTCGTCCGTGTCGAAAATCGCGTCCGACTTGTCTTTGGCGGAACTGTCCGAGTCGATTATCTTTCCGTCCTTAAAAGTCAAGCGCACCCAGTCGAACTTGGTCCCGTTGTACACGGACGGAGTGTTGTACGTTATAACGCCGTTTACGGAGTTCTTTACGGGCGCAGTGTATATCTCGCCGTCGGGAATATTAAGCCCGCCCGCGCACTTGACTGAAGGTATGTCTTTAATCGAGAACGATATATCGGTGTCTTTTGCCACTATGCGCACTTTGTCCGTCTTGTCCAAAAGACGTTGCAGCGGTGTCATCGCCTTGTCCATTTTGGAGTAGTCGAGATTGCACACATTGAAGTAATGATCTTCAAACTGCTCGGTCGACATTCCCGCAAGCTGCGCCATGGACGGCGAAGGATACCGAAGAACCACCCAGCGCGTCTTTTTAACGCGTATCTCGTGATGTACGGGATGCGAATAAATGCTCATGTATTTATCCATGCGCTCCGCGGAAACGATAGAATTTTCGTAAGCGTTGTCTGCGCCGCGCACGCCTATATAGCAATCCATATCGGACATGACCGCCGCGTCGTGCTTAGCCCAAAGCTCGAGCTGCGCGTCGCTCGCGCCCTTTAACAGCTCTGCGCGCACGCGCGTGTCTATATTGGTTACAAATGCTTGCGCTCCCGCGTCGTACACTGCCTTGATAAGCTCGGTAACGAGCGGATACGGCACATCGAACGCCTCTATGAGTACTTTGTCGCCCTTTTTTGCGGCAACCGAATAATTGACGAGATTGCGCGCGAGTTTTACAATTCTTTCATCCTTCATGACCCATGCCTCCTGCCGCGCCTTTCCGCCGTTTTATGCGTCTTTAAGCACATATGCGGCGGTCGCGACCGTTTTTTACAGTATAATTCTTTTTGAAAAAAAAGTCAATAAAACAGTAGTCAAATCACAAGAATTATGCTATACTGTAAAAAAAGATTTCGGAGGAAACCATAATGCCGTTAGTAACGACAAAGGACATGTTCGCCAAAGCCTACGAAGGCGGATATGCAATCGGCGCATTCAACGTAAACAACATGGAGACTATCCAAGGCATAGTCGAGGCCGCTAAGTTAGAAAAAGCCCCGCTCATTCTTCAAGTCTCTTCGAGCGCGATCAAATACGCAAACCCGCTTTACCTCACAAAAATGGTCCAGGCGGCGGTCGAAGATTCGGGTCTGCCCATCTGCTTGCACTTGGATCACGGCAGCTCTTACGACCTTTGCGTAGACGCGATCAAATACGGTTTTACTTCCGTCATGATAGACGCTTCTTCTCATCCGCTCGCGGAAAACATAAAGATCACTTCGCAAGTAGTCAAGTACGCGCACGACCACGGCGTCGTCGTAGAAGCCGAGCTCGGCAGACTTGCGGGCGTGGAAGACAACGTTAAAGTTTCCGAATCGGACGCGCTCTATACCGATCCCGAAGAAGCCGCCGAATTTGTAGCAAAGACGGGCGTAGATTCGCTCGCCATAGCCATAGGCACCAGCCACGGCGCGTTCAAGTTTAAAGGCGAAGCCAAACTGCGCTTCGATATCCTCGAAAAAGTGGCAAGCCTTTTGCCCAAGTTCCCCGTAGTTCTCCACGGCGCAAGCTCGGTACTCCCCGACTACGTAAAAATGGTCAACGATTTCGGCGGAGCTATGCCCGGCGCGAAAGGTATTCCCGAAGACATGCTGAGAAAAGCGTCGTCGCTCGCCGTCTGCAAGATCAATGTGGACTCCGACTTGCGCTTGGCGTTTACCGCGGCTATCCGCAAACACTTTGCCGAAAACCCCTCGCACTTCGACCCCCGTCAATATTTGAGCGACGGCAGAACGCTTGTAACCGAATGCGTGCGTCATAAACTCGTTCACGTATTGGGCTGCGCGGGCAAAGCGTAATATATTTAATATAACATCAAAAGCCGTGCGAAAATATATGCTATGAACCCCAAAAGTTGGACAGAAAAATAATTAGATAGTTTGTGAGTGAGTTCGGTATTGCACCGGACTCATTCCGTTTAGAGTGAGAGATATCCTCTTGTTGTTCCAATAGTGTATGTACTCTTTCAGACAGTGGACGAATTCGTCCACTGTCTGAAACTTTTCGCCGTAAAACATTTCCACTTTCAACCGCCCGAAAAAGTTCTCCATTACACTGTTATCCAAGCAGTTGCCTTTTCTCGACATGCTTTGGATAATGTTGTGTTCTTGAAGTTGTCTTTGAAACTCTTTCATTTGGTATTGCCAGCCTTGATCCGAATGTAGTATAGGTGTCGCACCTTGCGGCATCTTGTCGAACAGTCCTTTCAGCATTTCTCTCGTTTGCCAAAAATTTGGACTTGTCGAAATCAAATAGCTTATTACTTCGTTGTTATGTAAGTCAAGTATCGGCGATAGATATACCTTGTCATCGCATACCGCGAACTCGGTTACGTCGGTTGCCAACTTTTCAAACGGTTTATTTGTTTCAAAGTCGCGGCTTAATATATTCGGAGCTATCTTGCCGACTTCGCCTTTATACGATTTGTACTTGCTTTTACGGCGTTTACCGTGCAATCCCATGCTTCGCATTAGCTTGTGTACCGTTTTATGGTTGAGATTTATTCCTTTTTGACGCAATGCAAGCAATATCCGACGGTAACCGTATCGCTGCTTGTTCTCGGTAAAGATACTTTCTATCTCTTGTTTGACTTCACTATACTTATCTTCTTGACTTTGTTTTAAGTGGTAATAATAAGTGCTGCGTGGTAAACGGGATATTTTCAATAAAATATTCAGCGGAAATCTATGCCTTAGCTCGGATACTATTTCGGCTTTTTGCCATTCATTTGCTCTTCCGCTCAAACTAAGGCATCGAGTTTTTTTAAGTATTCAAGCTCCGCTTCCAAATACTCGTTACGCTCCCGAAGTCTTTGCACTTCGTCGAGTAGATCACTCTCTGCTTCGGGTGGCAATGGCTTTTTTCTCGGTCTGCCTTTCGAGCCTCGTCCGCGTCGTTCTACCATAAAACCGTCTGCTCCTTCCGTTAGGTATATGCGCTCCCACAAGCGTAATTGCGAACGATGATTAGAGCATTCGGCAGGCGTCTTTACACCCCAATATTTTCGCACCGTATCGCTATAACTCAATCCGTGTTCGCGCATATCTATTATAACAGATATTTTGAACTCGGGCGAGTATTTTGTGTTGATTTTTTTTGCTTCTTGACATAAAATGCACCTCCATAAGTTTTGTCTAACTTTTGGGGTGCATTTCAGATAGCACGGCTTTTTTGTTTGATTTTATTATTAAAACTATGACTTTTATCAGTCCGATTTTTTCTTGAACTTACGACAAAAAGCTCAATCGCATAATATCTTTCCGTCCGTACAGTAAACCGTATAACCGTCTATCCTATCGTTCCACGCGTTGCCGCTTGTCGCAGCCTCGAACTGCGCCTTTGTTCCGTTGAATGTTATACTGCTCAATTTGTTGCAATCGCTGAACACATAACCGTCTATAACGACTACGGTGTCTGGTATCGTAATGTCCGTCAAATAGGAGCAGTCTTTAAATGCGCCGTCGCATATATATTTTACGCCGTAGGGCAGCTCGATACTCGTCAATTTACGGTTACCCGAAAAAGCGCTTTCCGCTATCCCCACCGTATCCGCGCAGATCGATATATCTGCGACCTCGGTATCGCAATCTACCGCCCATTTATCGACATAACTCACGCCGTTTTCTTCTTGCAACAATTTATCGCATCCGTCGAACGCACTATATCCGATATACGTAACGGACGAAGGTATAGTCAATTCTGTCAGATTGACGCAACCGTCGAATGTCCTCATACCTATAAATGTAACGGACGAAGGTATAGTCAATTTCGTCAACCCTATGCAACCGCTGAACGCTTCGTGCGTAATACTTGTTATGCTGTCCGGTATGGATATCTCGGTCAAACCGGTGCAACCGTAAAACGCACGCATCCCTATATAAGTTACGCTCCCGTCCTCGGGGATAACGCTGTTTTTGCATCCCAATTCCAAACCGCTTCTCATCAATCTTTTCGATATGATACAGTTGCCCGCGCTACGGTAATATTTGTTGCCTTCTTGCACCGTTATTTTTTCCAAACCGCTGCAATAAGCGAAAGCGCCCGTGCCTATAGATATGATAGTATCGGGAATCGTCAATTCCGTAAGCCCGACGCACCCCGAAAACGCATTGTTCGATATTCTTGTTACGCTTCCGTCCGACGGTATCACGCTGTTTTTACAGCCCGATACGATAAGCTTTTCCGCCGTTTCTATTAAACAATTGCCGTTGCTGTGATATTTGACGTTGCCGCTTTTCACCGTTATGCTCTCGAGAGCGCTACAATAAGAAAACGCTTCTTTGCCTATAGACGTTACGCCGTCGGGAATAGTTATGCTCTTAATATTGTTGCAACCGTAAAATGCCGCAGCGCCTATCGTAGTTACGCTATTCGGTAACGTTATGCCCGAAAGTCCGTCGCAATGCGCAAACGCGCTTGCGCCTACCGTAGTTACGCTGTTCGGTATGCTTATGCCCAAAAGTCCGTCGCACCCAAAAAACGCATAGTCGCCTATTGCCGTAACTCCTTCGGGTATCGTTATGCCCGCCAAACCGCTATGTCCCGAAAACGCATGATTTCCAATGCTTTTTACACTGCCATCGGCGGGGATCTCGCTGCTTCTGCATCCGGCGACCACTTCCTTTTTCGCAGTATCTATCAAGCAATCGCCCTTGCTGTGATATTTGACGTTGCCGTCTTGCACCGTTATTTCGGTCAAACCGGAGCAACCGTTAAAAGCTTCGCCGCTTATATTCGTTACGGTATTGGGTATAGTTATGCTCGTAATATTTTCGCAATCTTTAAAAGCATATGCGCTAATGCCGCTCACGCGCTTGCCGTAATGTTCGCTCGGTATCAATATGTCTTGATCTGTGCATTCGCCCAACCCGAAAACCGAATATTCGTCATTGTTGTTCAGCCAATAAGAGAGGCCGTGCGATGCGTATGACGGGATATCCACATGCATCTCGATGTTGCTAATATATTCTAAATTCGTACCGACAGCCGCGGCGCACAGCGCGCTTACCGCCGCCGTTACGTAACATACTACTTGCTTGGGATATATTATTATCCCGCCTACCGAAGATACTGCGCCAATAATAAACAAGGCAACCGTGTATGTTATAATAAACGCTATTTTCGCATCATACCATCTAATCAAACCGCCCATTACGCTAAAGAGCAAGGTCGCGACACCCGCCGTTATCCCGCAGATAAGTAACACATAATCCCGTCCGTGCAAATCGCTGTGATCGGACGCTTTCGAAAAGCCTATGCCGCAACACACAAGGCAAAAAACAATGCATAATACGAAAAAGAAAATCCACAGCCAATAGTGATCGACGGTTATCGCTACAAACAATCGGGTATTTACGGTAGCCACGATTGTAAATATAGCTACAGATACCGCGATCAAAACAAACACGGAAAATAACGCGCGCGCGATCGATCTGCGCTTTGCCGCAGCTAATTTATTGCTCGCCATATATTGAGCATGCTCCGCGCGACGGCGCGCTTCTTCCGCATCGGCGAGCTTAGTTTCGTATTCGCGTTTGACGGCGTCTATGTCTTGCAGAACGTCGGCATCGACCGCATTATCTACATCCGTAGTAGCCGCAACGTCCGCGAGCTTGTCTTGGTACTCGCGCCTTAACCTGTCTATCTCCTCTTGCCGATCACGTTCGCTCTCCCTTTTAAGCCGCTCGATCTCCTCTTGCTTTATCCGCTCTATCTCGGCGAGTTTTTGCGCGTTTTCGCTTTGGAGTTTTTCCAGCTCTTCACGTTTGAGCCGTTCGGTCTCCGCCTTTACTCGTTCTATCTCTTGCTTCTTTTCCCTATCTTTAAGCGCCGCGAATTCGGCGTGCGTTGACACGAACTCGCGGTTTCCGCAGTCCATGCACAGCTTAGCCGCGCTCGGGTTTTCCGTGCCGCACGCAATGCAGTATTTTACGCCCCTATCCGAACGCCCGCCGTCGTAGCCCGTTCTTTGCAGCTTAGCCGCGTCGAGCATGCCGCGCAGCGTCTTGCACAGCTCCTCTTTGCTGTCAAACTCCACCCACGACGTACCGCAATCGGTAAAACACGACCTTACGGTGTTCTCGTCGTCGGTGTACTTAGCACTGTAATCTTGAAGCAGATATTCGAGCCGCGGCTTATCACGTCCTTTATTGACGTATTCGGTATTTACGTACACTATCTCCGTATACGCGCCGCTACCGTGATCGCGCGACTTTGCCGACGACAAGAACAAAAACACCTTGCAGCTATCTATCGCCGCATAAAGATTCTTCCAGAAATTATCTTGCGAATTGGGAAGATTGCGCTTGGAATAAAAGCACGTGATGTTTTTGCTTTCCAACAGCTTGACCGTCTTTTCCGCTTGTTCGCTGTCGTTGCTGTCATACGATACAAACACGTCGCGAGCCTTGTACACATCGGTGTCGCCGTTTTCTATCTCGACGCACTTGTTCTTGTACTCTTTGCTTAACTCTTTTTTGCGTTCCTTGGACGGAATAACTTCGAGCAGTTGCTTTACCGCTTGCTCATTGTTCTTTTGCATAGTGCGTATTGCAAACTCGGCTATCTCGTCCGCATACGCGTAGTTCTTTGCCGCTATCTCGTCTTGTATGTAATTGTTTAGCGCAGTGTTATTGCGCGGATCGTCGGTGGCGAGCTTGTAAAACCGCGCCTTTATTCTGTCCGTTTCGTTGTACGCCGTACTCTTTTCTATCTCGTCGCAACACTTGCGTATCTCTATGTAGCTAACATACTCCGCATGCGTCTCTTCCCAGAGCTTGCTGCGGCTTTGCGCGAGTTTTTTGTCTTCCGCCGCGACTAGCGCGTCGGTAACGGTATCGCCCAGCGTCGCTTGTATCGCCTTGAGCTGTTCTTCCGCGTCGGTATCGTAAAAAGTATGACCGCAATGCTTGCAGAAATACGCGCCGACTTCGTTTTTGTCGATCGCTTTTCCGCAGTTGAGACAGTGATACTCTTTTAACGCCATTAACAACTTTTCCTCGTTACATGCATTCTACCAAAATCGTCGGAAAATGTCAACTTACTTTATAAAATTTCGCACTTTTATCGCCATATAAAAAGACGGCTTATATACGCCGTCCTTTAAAATGTTTAAAATAAACTATTTCAAGCTATAGTCGGGAGCATAACCAATCCCGCCCAAACGCAAACACACGAATGATATCCGAACTGCGATCAATGACAAATTTCTCAGTCTAAGCTATAGTCGGGCGAACAGACAAACCCGCTCCGACGCAAACACACGAATGATATCCAAGCTGCGTTCGATGACAAATTTCTCAGTCTAAGCTATAGTCGGGTGTTAGGCTCAACACGCTCCGACGCAAACACACGAAAGATATCCAAGCTTCGCTTGGTTATCTGCCGACGATGGCTGCGGTCTCGTAAAGCTCAAGATCGAAAGTGTTTTGCATGGCGCAGCCCTCGACAATATCCATATCGTAGAACTTATTGTCCTTAATGCCGACAATGCGGTTGCCTATGCCCTTTTCGAGCAGTTTCACGGCGTTCACGCCGAAACACGTACCCAAATATCTGTCGCGGCACGACGGACTGCCGCCGCGCTGGATATGTCCGAGCCGAGTGGTCTTGACCGTAAGATCCATGCGCTTATTAAGCTCGTCCTTAAGATCGTCGGCATGCCCCGCGCCCTCCGCAAGAACTATTATGCCGCTCGTCTTGCCGTGCTGCTGTCCGCCGCCCAGCGTTTCCACTATCTCGTCGATAGTGAGCTTGTGCTCGGGCACGATTATGACTTCCGCGCCGCCGCACAGCCCGCAGTACAGCGCAAGATCGCCGCAGTTTCTGCCCATTACTTCTATTATCGACACGCGCTCGTGCGAGCTCATTGTATCGCGTATCTTATTGATAGCGTCGAGTATGGTATTGCACGCGGTATCGAAACCGAGCGTATAATCGGTGTACGCAAGATCGTTATCGATAGTACCGGGTATGCCTATTGACGGGAACCCGTGTTCGCTCATAGCCTTAGCGCCCATGAACGACCCGTCGCCGCCTATGACAATGATCCCCTCGACGCCGTTGGCGCGAAGATTTTCTATAGCCTTTTTCTGCCCTTCCAAAGTCTTGAACTCGGGGCAGCGCGCCGTCTTTAATATCGTGCCGCCGCGCTGGATAATATCGGAAACACTGCGCATATACATCGGCTTAAACGCGTTGTCGATAAGCCCTTGAAGCCCGCGCTCTACGCCCACGACTTCCATACCCACGCCTATGCCGTAACGCACAACGGCGCGTATCGCCGCATTCATGCCCGGGGCGTCGCCGCCGCTCGTCAATACCGCTATTTTTTTCATGATCCCTCCACGCAGCAAAACGCTGCTAACGATGATATCGATACGCTTAAAGCGCAATATGATTATACCATATTCACATACGGAAATAAAGCGCTTTTAAAAAGGTTTTCAGTTAATTTTTACATTCTCTTCGCCGACTACCGCGCAAAGCTCGCCTATCGACAGGTTTTCTATCGAAAAAGAATTGCCCATGCTGTACAGCTTATTGTCATCGGTGTTCTTGATATATACATAGTCATGCCCGGGATACGCCTTTATTATTTCACGCACCGCGCGCAACGTCTCATCGTCCTTGAGCGAAAAATAACAGCACAACTTTTTGGTGTTTGCGTCCGCATCGGAGAACGGCGTTATACTGTCAACGGAAATGGACGCGCCGTTATCGCCGCTCCGCACCACGCCCGTAACGGACACGACGGTATCGGGAATCCACGCCCCCCTAACGCGCTCATAGCCCTTGCCGAACGCAACAAGCTCCACCGTGCCGTACAAGTCCTCGAGTACAGCCGTACCCATGGGATTGCCCTTCTTGGTCAAGCGGTTTACGGTAGACGTAAGCATCCCGCCTATTGTTATCTTGGCGTCCTCGGGAAAGTCCTCGCGATTGGGGTCGAGCATGGACGTGTTGTATTTAAACTGCTTGAGCTTGTCTACATACGCCGATAGCGGATGTCCCGACAAATACACGCCCGCCACTTCCTTTTCCTTTTGGTACTTGTAATTCGGCTTAAACTCATCCACCTCGGGATAAACAAAATCGGGCTTTGCCTCGGGCACAAGATCGAAAAACGATATCTGCCCCTTTACCCGCGCGTCGCGGTCTTGCGCCACGCGCTTAGCCACGCCGTCGAACGCCGCAATGAGCACCGATCTGTTTTTGCCAAAGCAATCGAACGCGCCCGCATATATGAGCGATTCGACCACGCGTCGGTTTATGAGGCTCTTGCCCGTATCCCCGTCGTCCATGCGCGAAACGAACTCCACAAAGTCCTTGAACTCGCCGTTGCGCTTGCGCTCGTCGGTTATTTTATTGATAACGGCAACGCCCGCGCCCTTTATAGCGCCCATGCCTATGCGCACGCACCCGTCTTCCACGGTGTACTCCGCTTCCGACTTGTTTATATTGGGCGGAAGCACTTTTATCCCCGACTCCTTCATGTACGTCAAGTAGTGCGTCAGCTCGTCTATCTTGGTTATGCGGTTGTTCAATACGGCGGTAAAGAACTCTACGGGATAATACCGCTTGAGATACGCCGTCTGATAGGTAACGTGCGCGTACGCCGTGGCGTGCGATTTGTTGAAGCCGTAGTTGGCAAAGCGGATGAGCATGTCGTAAATTTCGCTCGCCACATCCTTAGGCACACCCCTTGCCACCGCGCCGTCAACAAGCACGTTGCCGTCCGCGTCCTTTTTGCCGTTGATAAACACTATGCGCTCCGCTTCCATGGCGGCTTGCTTCTTTTTGCTCATCATGCGGCGGATATTGTCCGCACCGCCGAACGAATAGCCAGCGAGCGCGCGAACTATCTCCATTACCTGTTCTTGATAAACGATTATACCGTAGGTAACGTCGAGTATCGGCTTCATGAGCGGATGCAAATATTTGATATCGTCGGGGTTGTGTCTGTTGTGGACGTAATCGTCGATAAAGTCCATAGGTCCGGGACGGTACAGCGATATGCCCGCTATTATCTCTTCGAGATTGGTAGGAGCAAGATCGCGCATGAACTTTTTCATGCCGCCCGATTCGAGCTGGAACACCGCCTCGGTATCGCCGCTGCCTATCAGTTTGTAGACCTCGGGGTCTTCGTAACCGAGCTTGACGAAATCTATCTCGTCGCCCGTCGTTTGCTTGACGGTATCTACAGCCTTTTTTATGTCGGTGAGCGTCGTAAGCCCCAAGAAGTCCATCTTCAAGAGCCCCAGCTCTTCGTCCACTATCATGTCGTACTGCGTTACTACGACGTCTTCGTTGGTGAGCGCGAGCGGCACGTGTTCGGCTATGGGATCGCGGCAGATAATTACGCCCGCCGCATGCATGCCTATCTGACGCGGCATGCCCTCTATCTTTTCCGCCATGTCAAGTATCTCGCGCGCCGTCGCGTCGTGGTCGTACAGATCTATGATCTCGGGAACGCCGGGTATGGGCTTGCCTTCCTTGTCCGTGCCTCTGCCCAATAGATCTTTTATGTGCATTTTTTCCGAGCCGCGCGGGATCATTTTCGTGATGTTGTTGGCTTCGGCAAACGGCAGATTGAACACGCGCCCCACGTCTTTGATAGCCGCCTTGGTAGCCATTGTTCCGAATGTGGCTATCTGCGAAACATTGGGCGCGCCGTATTTGCGCACCACGTAATCTATTACTTCGCCGCGGCGGTCTACGCAAAAATCAACGTCGAAATCGGGGTTGCTGACGCGTTCGGGGTTCAAAAACCGTTCGAATATGAGCGAGTACTTGAGCGGGTCTATCTTGGTTATGCCGATGGCGTACGCAATGATACTGCCCGCGCCGCTGCCCCGTCCCGGTCCTACGGGAATACCCTGCGACTCGGCGTAATTGATAAAGTCCCACACTATCAAAAAGTAATCGACAAAGTTCATGCGCGTTATGACCGACAACTCGTACTCGGCGCGCTCTTTGACTTCGTCCGTGATCTCGCCGTACTTTGCAGCAAGCCCGTCGTACGTGAGCTTGCGCAAATACTGTTCGCTCGTCATGCCGCCCGGCGGATCGTACGAAGGCAACAGCGGTTCTTTCTTGATAAAATACGGGTCGCATTTATCGGCGATCTCGAGCGTTATGTCAAGCGCGTCGCCGAACTCGGGCAACGCCTTTAACATCTCGTCATAAGACTTTAAATAGAACTCTTCCGTCGGGAAATATTTACCGTCCGCGCCGTCCGACGTACCGTCGCCGCCCAGCGTTGAATGGAACGATATCGCCATGAGCACCTTTTGCATTTTTGCATCGGCTTTGGTAAGATAGTGCGCGTCGTTTGTAGCTACCAGCTTGACGCCGTTTTTGCGCGCGACGGAAACGAGCCGCGGAAGCACTATCTTTTGCTCTTCTATATCGTGATTTTGTATCTCGATGTAATAATCGTCGCCGAACACTTCTTTAAACGCTTTTACCCAAGCGTCGGCGGCTTCGTAATCGCCGCTCAGCAACTCTTGCGGCACTACGCCCGCAACGCAAGCGGACAGCGCGATCAAGCCTTCGCTGTGCGCTTTTATGCACTCGAAATCGACGCGCGGCTTATAATACATTCCGTCCACGTAACCGGACGAAACTATCTTAATGAGATTGTGATAACCTGTTTCGTTTTTGGCGAGCAACACCAAATGATTGAGCTTGGGCGGCGCACCGTTCTTGCCCTTTTCTTTGACATGCATGTCGCTCGTGGTATACACTTCGCAGCCGATTATCGGCTTTACTTTAAACGGACGGCGCTCGCGCATGAACTGCAAAAAGTCCGCGTCTTTATCGGTATACTTCACCGCCGCCTTTAAAAACTCGATCACGCCGTAAAGGTTGCCGTGATCGGTCATTGCGACCGCGGGTATATTCAGCTCGTCGCACTGCTTAAATACTTTGTCCGTTCGCACCGCGCCGTCGAGCAGCGAAAATTCGGTGTGTACGTGCAAATGCACAAAAGGTTTCATATAAAAATTCTCCGTAAATGTCTATGGCTTGTCCTATTCGCAGTCAACATCAACCGCTTATTTCCCGCGCGATCTCTATTATCTTGTCGTAGCGATGCTTAAGTCCCGATTTGGATATGCCGAGCTGATCTGCTATAAAACTGAGCGGCGCGTCTGGATAGTTCTTTCTCGCGTCGGCAGCTTCTACGAGCTTGGGCGGCAGCGAGTCCAAACCGCGAACGGAATCTATCAGGTCGATCGCGTCTGTAACGCCTACCGCCGCGTCCGTCGTCCGCGTCATGTTGGCGATGTCGCAGTTGATACGCCTGTTGACGTCTATCTTGACCGAATACGCCGCAACGGCATTGTTCAGTTCGAGCGCCGTCTTGCTCGCGCCTATAAGCACCAAACAGTTGCTCACGCTTTCGCTGTCCTTTACGTACACGACCGACTTTTCCGCGCGAGTCATTATATGCGCGGAAGTGCCGCATACGCCGAGCAGCTCTCTGAACTCGTTGGCAAGATCCTCGTTGGTAAACGAAAACTCGAGGTGGTAGCCGCCGCTCTTTGTGGATTCGGGATTTTCCGCGGACGGCACGGACAAGCTTCCGCAGCCCAAAAACACGCCGCGCGCGTAATAGGGCGCGTTGTGCTCTGTCAAATAACCGCCGTCTATGTTTTGAGTTTGATAAAAGCCGTCTTCGGGCTTGAATATCTTCAATGCCACGAGCAGCTTTTCGCAGTCCGCAAAATGCAGCGAGTTTTTCTGTTCGACCGCGGTTATCTTAAACTGCTCCATCATCGCCGCGGATATGTATTCGCGCACAAAATCGGACTGACAGTCGAGGCACAGCTTAAGCTCGCCTCTCGACCGCACGAGCGCGAGACACGACCGAACAAAGCCCGACAGCATTACCGCAAGCCCTTCGCCCTTGATGCGCTTTTCGGTTATTTCGCGTTTAACGCTCTGTCCGTTGATCTTAGGCATTTCCGCCCGCCGTCGCGCGTTTGTAATTGGACGAACGGAATTGCGGCAAGCGCTCCCAGTTGACTATCTGCTCGTACGGTATGCCCAAACGGTCTATCACCGAAAGCGCCAGCGCCATATCGCCCACGCGCTGCGGCGAATGCGCGTCCGAATTGCAAATAAACAGCACGCCCTCTTTCGTCATAGCTTCCAATTCTCGATCGGTAAGAGTCAAACGCTTGCTGTTAAGCTCTATGAACGTTCCCTTCTGTTTGGCGTACTTTGCCACCGTCAACGCGTCCACGCGAATGTCGCGATTGAGGTGTCCTATAAAATCGAGTTCGTAGTTATCTATAAGTTTCAAATACGAATCTGTATTGCGGGAAATGAGCTTTTGCGGCGACTTGGATACAAAACTGCGGAACATGTTTCTCATTTGGAATGCGAACTCTTCCTTTGCCGAAGGCGCTCTTGCCGCCTTGTGATATCCGCCTTGAACTATGTCTATCATATCGAGATCGTCCGACGTAAGATCCAAAGTTCCGTCGAACGAATTGACGTTGTTTTCTATGCCCGCAAGAACGAGCACGCCCGTTTCGCGCGTCGCGTTTTCGCAGTCTTTTTTGAGCAACGGCAATTCCTTACGCTTTATGCCGAATACTATATGACTGAGCCCGTGATCGGTAACGGCGAGCTGCTTCAAGCCCTGTTGCTTTGCGGCAAGCGCGTTGTCGAGCACGGTCCCTTTGCCGTGGCTGTATTTAGTATGCGTATGATAATCGCCCCAGAACGCCATTTAGTTAAATTCTCCGATATAAACTATTTCTTCCTCCGCCTCGACGCCTCTCTCGCCGAGCGCGGTTTTTAACGTTTTTATTATTGCGCGGACGTCGCGCGCAGTCGCGTTGCCGCGATTGATTATTATATTGGCGTGCATATCTGATACCGACGCACCGCCTATAGAATAACCTTTAAAGCCCATCTCGTCCAGCATGCGTCCGATCGACACGCCTTGCGGGTTTTTGAACACCGACCCCGCGCTCTTGCCCATGGGCTGACGGCTTCTGCGCTTGGCGGTGTAGCTTTCGCACAATGCGCGCACCGCTCGGCTGTCCGCTGTTCGCAACCTAAACGCAACGTCCACTACCACGTCGCCGTATTGCAATCCGCTCGTGCGGTAGCCTAACTTAAGTTCGTCGCGCGCAAGCCTTATCACGTTGCCGTCGCGCAATACGTCGGCATACTCCAAAACTTGAGATATATCGCCGCCGAACGCGCCCGCGTTCATCACCACCGCGCCGCCCACCGATGCGGGAATGCCTACCGCCCACTCCATGCCGCCCAACGAGTTTTCCGCCGCAATGCCCACCAGCTCGGACAGTCGCGCGCCAGACCCCGCCGTAACAAGATCGCCGCGCACCGATATATCCGAATAGCGGTTTACGAGCACTACGCCGTCGTAGCCGTCGTCAGACGCGAGTATGTTGGAGCCGCGCCCCAATACGAGCGAACCGACGCCGTTATCGATGAGCGTTCCGCGCGACTTGGCAACGATAACTCGCTTAGCCCTGCCGCCTATACCTATAGTCGTAAGCTCCTTTAACAGCCCACCCATATATTGTACTCCGTTTTGTATTTTTTTTCAATCGTTTTGCCGCATATTTAAAATTTTATCGTATTTCCGCAAATTCGCCAAAAATATTGCAATAACTTCCGTCATGTGCTATAATATTACGACGGCGTTTGGCACGCCGCAATGGTAAACCGCACGCATGGAACTTCACGAAGCAAACAGCATACTCCGCTCGGTCAAGTCGGCGCTATCCGCCGACGGTATCAAGCTCCCGCCTTCCGCAGACGCGGACGGGCTTATGATGTTGCTCGACAGACTTAACTGCGACAAGTTTCTCGCGGCAAAGATAAAGCACGCGCGTACCGTAAGCCCCGACTCTTCCGCTTACAAGCGCGCATACTGGTACATAGCGTTTTTCCGCGCGCTCCAAGTCGTAAAGAACGGCATAGCCGATCCCGTAACGTCCGTATCTTTCATGCTGCTGCATAAAAATATTTGCGGCGACATAGACGCCGAAGCGGGCAAGCCGCGCACCGCGGAAATGCTGACGGACGGCAGCGCGCATACCGACGCAAAATACATAACCGGATCTATCAAATCCATTGTTGCAAAAATGAACGAGACGGCAAGCTCGCCGACAATAGGCAAAGAGGACTTTGCCGGCTATCTTACACATTATATGCGCGAATTTTTGATACTGCACCCGTTCGAGCGCGGCTCGGAGTTTACCGTGCGCATTTTCATGATGGTGTTTTGCAAAATAAAAGGGTTTTCGCTCAACTACCACCGCTCGCCCGCTTCCACTATAAAAACCGCCGAAAGCACGGCGTTCTCCGCCGACGACGTAACTCCGCTGTACAAGATACTCGTGAACTGCTTGTCGTACGAGCGCACCGCCGTTCAAACCGCACAGACGCGCCCCGCGCCGCAAACCAGACGAGAAAGCATGAGCAATATCAATATCAGACGGGCTGCGCAAAAACAAAAGCCCGCGGACGAATCCGCCGCAGTCAAAACGCCGCGGACGCCCAAACAGAACAACAAAGTAAATGCGGACGACATACTTAAGCGCGCCATACGATTGCAACAAAAAATTTCCAAGCTAAACGAACAGCTTACCGAATTGATACAGCCGCTCGATGCGGAACAAAAACCTAACGACAGACAAAACAAACCAAAATAGGATATATCTATGGACATTATAGCCAATCCGAACTGCGGTAAAGGCGACGGTATAAAAGTCATTGCCGCCGTAACGTCGTATCTCGAAGAGCGAAGCATTCCGTTTGAACTGCACCGCACCAATGCCGTCGGACACGCGAAAGATCTTTGCCGAACATTGTGCGCAAACGTCTCCCATACTATAGTCGCACTCGGCGGCGACGGCACGTTCCACGAAGTCCTAAACGGAATGGATTTCGACAAGGCGCGCCTCGGCTTTGTTCCCGCGGGACGCGGCAACGATTTTGCCATAGGCACTAATGCCGCGTCGCTCGACCCTATCAAAGCTATTGCCGACGTGCTGCGCGGCGCGCCCAAAGAGTTCGACTATATCCAAATATCGGACAAGCGCTGCTTGAACGTGGGCGGCACGGGTATAGACGTTGACGTTCTTCTAAAGACCGCAAAGAGCAAAAACAAACTGTCTTATATCGCTTCCCTTTTCAGATGTCTGCTGCACTATAAACCTTATCATATATCGGTTTCGGTCAACGGCGAAGAAAAGGAATACGACTGCCTAATGGCGGGCATATGCAACGGCTCGCAGATAGGCGGCAACATTCGCATAGCGCCCATAGCCAAAGCGGACGACGGCAAGCTCGACCTCATGATAATGGAAAAACCCAAAGGCGTTCCCACCCTATTCGTAATGCCCAAGTTTGTCAAAGGCAAGCATATGGGCGAGCCGTATACCAACCACATCGTTTGCGAAAGCGTTAAAATAACGACGCCCGCGCCCATTCAGCTCGACGGCGAAATATATTACGACTTGGACTTCGACGCGCACATAGTAAAAGGCGGAGTAAAAACATTTGCCCGCACCGAAAACGATAATTGATCGTTATTATATAAAACGCGACGCGCATTTAATACGCGTCGCGTTTTTTCAAGCGACTTACTACAAAATAAAAAATAAGTAAAAAACAAACAGTTCGAGCATTTACCTCACGAACCGTTTGTTTTGGTTTAAGATATGCGCGGCTTAGGCTCGCATTAAATTTCAAATAGACCTTCGCGGGTAAGTTCGTAAACTTTGTCGCACTCGTCTAAATACTTTCTGTCGTGAGAGACGCTTATTACCGCGCCGCCGAAATCTGCTATACAATCGCGCACTACGGGCGCGGACAGCGGACTGAAGTTTCGCGTAGGCTCGTCGAGCAAAAGCACGTTCGCGCCGCGCAGCACCATTTCCAAAAACAGTATCTTGGCGCGCTGACCGCCGCTAAGCTCGCCTATCTTATTGGTCATTTCGGAATGCGTGAACCGCATACAGCCGAGCAGTGTTCTCGCGCACGTAACGGTGGCTTTATCGTAATTGACTGCAAGATATTCCACCGGAGTCTTATCGTAATCGAGCGCACGCGAATAGTCTTGCGGCATGTATGCCGCTACGATATCTTTGCGCGGAGAAAGCGAACGCCATATAACGTCGAGGAGCGTGCTTTTCCCCGCGCCGTTACATCCCGTTATACCTATATGCTCGCCGCCGCGCACAGTCAAGCGGACGTCGCGTGCGAGCGTTGCGCCTTGCATTTCCAGATTGTCGAGCGCCAGATCGAGCACAGTTTTCCCGCTCGGAAATTCGATAGGATCGAATCTCGTGATTATGGCGTCCTCTACTTCGGGATAGTCCGCGAACTCTTCCTTTTGGCGCTCGAACCGTCGGCGCTGCGATAAGACGGATCTCATTTTCTTTTTGAGCAGCCTTCCTCCCGCGGGATCGCTACGCGATATCGTGCGCTGAGCGTGATCCACGCTCGAATATATCCGCCGCCATTTATCCATTTGTTTGTCATAGTCCTCGCGCTGTTTTTGCGCTATCTGACTTTGCCGCGCTATGCCGTTAGCGCGCATTTCCAAGTATTCGCGATAGCCGCAACGCGATACGGTCATTTTGCATTTTGTTTTGCATACCACTTGTTCCATATGCAATATCGTATTCGCGGTGTTTTCTATCAACGTCTCGTCGTGCGAAATAAACAGAACGGGTATGCGCGTTTGCAGCAAAAAGTCCTCCAGCCAAATAAGCGTGTCTATATCGAGATCGTTGGTAGGCTCGTCCAAAAGCAGCACGTCCGGCTCGTCGAGCAATATGCGCAACAGCATAGCCTTTACGCGCTCGCCGCCAGACAGCTCGCCCAGCTTGCGCTCGGATATGAGCAGTTCGAGCGGAAACAGCCTATCCACCAAATTCATCTGCGAATAGTAATCGACGTCGAAGTAATCGCACAGTTTGACTTCCGACAAACTCGCGTCGAACAACTGCGGCAAGTACGCGAGCTTCGCATCGGTCTTGATCGACCCGCTGCATTCGCAATATTTTTCCACTGCCGCTTTATCGTATATCCACTTGAGCAATGTGGACTTGCCGTTGCCCTCTTCGCCTATAATGACCGCCTTGTCGCCCTTGCCGAGCGTAAGGTCCAATCCGTCCACTATGCGTCTGCCGTCCAAACGCAAAGATATGCTTACATTTTTCAATTCCAACATGTTCAACCCTCCGATTAAAGCCATCGGAAAGAAGCGCAAAAAGAAAAGACGCGTAAAATACGTCGTCTGTTTCCAATAAGCGATCCTTGCCGATAGCAAATAGATCCGTCATTAGACGGATGTTTTTGTTATTGACGTAAGGATCACTCTTTGAACATTTTCACCTCGCATTACAAGCCGCTACCAAAGCTTACAGCTTGTTTATACCGTTACGTGTATTATACGCAGTTAAAATGCTTTTGTCAATTGATTTGTTACATATAGCCGAAATTCGTTTTTTATATCGGCACAACTATCAGTGCTTATTTCTAAGCCTGTCGTTGAGTTCTTCGAGAGCCGAAAAACCCAAGTCGTTGAGTCGGTGCGTTCTCGCCGCCGCCTCGAGTATTACCGCGAGGTTTCTGCCCGGTTTTACGGGAACGACGTACAGCGGGCGTTTAACGCCGAATATGCTGTACTGCTCGTCGGGCGTGCCCAAGCGGTTGTATGTGGCTTTGTCGTTCCACTCCTCAAGTCGAACCACCATGTCGATAGACTTTACAAGCTGTACCGCGCCCGCGCCGTACATAGCCTTTACGTCTATTATGCCTATACCGCGAACTTCCATAAAATAACGTATGACCTCGGGACTCGTTCCCTCCAGCCTATCGCCTATTCTCGTTATGGTAACCGCGTCGTCCGCCACGAGGCGATGTCCGCGCTCTATAAGCTCCAACGCCGTCTCGCTCTTACCTATGCCCGATTCGCCCATCACGAGCACGCCCACTCCGTACAGATCCATAAGCACGGCATGTATGGTCTTTGACGGCGCGAGTATCTCGTTAAGATACAGCGACAGCTTATTGACGAACATGGTCGTTCTGAGTTTGGAGCTGAACAGCACTCTGTTGAATTTTTCGGCGGCGCGCAACAGTTCGCCGCACGGCTCCAATACCGACGTTAGTATCAAACACGGTATGGGCTGCTTCATAAATGTTTCGCAAGCCGTCTTGCGCGCTTGGTGCGTCATCTGCGCAAGGTATGCCGTCTCCATCTCGCCTATCACTTGTATGCGCTCGGCGGAAAAGTGCTTATAATAACCCGCAAGCTGCAATCCCGGTCGGCTCACGTTGAGCGTTTTAAACGTTATCGACTTATTGTCGCCGCGATAGACTATTTCCAGCTCCATCTTTTCGGCAAACTCGAAAATATCGATTTCCTGCCCGACATCGCAACCGTCGTCGTCGATACAAGCGACGCGCGTCGCCGCGCTTTCTTGCGCCGCGCCCGTCTTTTCGGCGTCCGTCTCCGCGGCGGCGGGCTGCTCTTCCGATATGTTTTTCGGTTGTTCTTCGGCGGACGATCCCGTGCCGACAGTCTTCTTTTTAGGCATGTTCTTCTCCTTGAGCGTCGTTATATAAGCAATATTTTTCTATAGTTACCGCCACGCCGTCGGCGTTGTTGGCGGGCGCGACGTGATCCGCGAGGTTCTTAACGGGCTTGCACGCATTTTCCATTGCGACGCCCATTCCCGCGGCTTTTATCATGGCGGTATCGTTAAAGCTGTCTCCGAACGCCATTACGTCTGTCATTGCTATACCGTATCCGTCGGCAACGTGCTTAAGTGCTTTGCCCTTGTCCGCGCCCGCCGTAACGCATTCTATCATTGCGGGCACAAACGCGTCGTCGTCGGTCTTTAGACACGACAGTATGGGCGCGGTAGATTGAACAAAGCCGATCTCGGGAAACTCCGAAGTCAAAAGCGCCGCGAGATCTTTCACATTTTTTTCGTCTGTTATAAGCAACGCTTTAATTATCGGCTTATCGTCTTGCGCAACATATCTCGCGAGATCTTCCACTATTTCGGGCGTTACGCCTACCGCCGAAAAATATCTCTCCGTCGCGTCCGTCATGCGCTCCGTCTTGATGCCGTCAGTATCGTACATCTGAACGGAAACGCAGTGCGGCGCAGCAAAAGATATCAATCGCGCCGCCGAGTCTTTAGGCATATCGAACACCGTCTCCGCGGTCATGGTAGCCGTATCCACTATCATGCAACCCAAATGACATATCGCTTTTACGGGATATTCGTCAAGCTTGAGGATGCTTCTGTATTTTTCAAGACTCGACGGACTGCGACCCGTAGACACCGTAAAGATACCGCCCTCGTCGCGAAATTTTTGTATCGCCGCGAGCGTGCGCTCGGAAACTTTAAGATCGTCGTTAAGCAACGTTCCGTCGAGATCGGTCGCTATAAGTTTATATTTCAATTTTCGCTCCGTATTTTCCGCCGAGTTCGGATGGTAGTAATCGTAAATATTTTGCGCGGCTTTTATAGTAATATCGGCTTTTTCGGCAATTTCCCGAGCCGACGCATTGACTATGGAGCGAGAGTTAAAAACGGCGAGAACTTTCTTTACCGTCGCCGCACCCACGCCGCTAACGCCTTTCAGCTCGCTCTCGTACCGCCGCGACCGCAGCGTTCTGTGGTACAAGACGGCAAACCTATGCGCCTCGTCGCGCACGCGCTGCAACAGTCTGAGCGCATAATCGTCGCGGTTGAGTTTTATCGGAACGGGATCGCCTCTACGGTATATCTCCTCGTCTTTTTTCGCAAGACCGAGCATAGGAACGGATACGCCCGCATCTTCCGCAGCGCGCGCCGCAAATTCCACTTGCTCCGCGCCGCCGTCTATAACTATAAGATCGGGCAGTTCGTTAAATCCCGCGTCGCCGTTTTTGTAGCGTATAAGTCGGCGCGTGAGCGTTTCGTACATGGAACGGAAATCGTCCGAGCCATCCACCGTGCGGATACGGTATCTGCGGTATTGCGCTTTGTCCGCCCTACCGTCTATAAACACCACGCCCGACGCCACTTTGTCCTCGCCGGAAATATTGGAAATATCGTAACATTCTATACGCCGCGCGCTCTTTAAACCGAACAAATTTTTAAGCCGCTCGCACGCGCCCACCGTCATGTCCTCTTCGCGCTTTGCTCTGTCCGCGCTCTTTAGCAAAAAGTCCGAGCAGTTGCGCGCCGCCGTGTCGAGCAATTTTTTGCGCATGCCCTTTTGCGGAAAAGTTATCGCAGGGCGCTTGGAAAACACCGACGTAAAATATTCGGCAAGCGCCGCAACGTCGCGCTCCGACTGCAAGCATATCTCGTCGGGCAGCTCGTTGGTCATGGAATAGTACTGCGGCAAAAACGTGGTCATGTCCCCGCCGAATACTTGCGGCTCGTTGATGATGTAATTTTTTACGCCCATCATTTTGCCGCCGCGAACTATGCACACGCTCACCGCGCCGTACAGCCCGTTGTCGGTATAACTGAACGCGTCTATGTTCAATACATTGCCAAGCTCGCCTACAACTTTGCTCTTGAGATTGTCGAGCACTCTTAGCTGATTTCTATATGTTATGGCGCGCTCGAAATTCTCGTTTTGCGCGGCGGCGTTCATCTTTTGCGTCAGAACGCCCGAAATATCGTCGTTACCGCCCGAAAGGAACGATGTGGCGGCATTTACCGCCTTGATGTATTCCGCCTTGTCGCACATGCCGCAGCACGGCGCAAGACAAAGATCGAGATCGCTGTTAAGGCACGGGCGCGCGCGTTTTTTAAGCTTGCCCGCACATGTGCGAAGCTTGAAAACCGACTGCAAAACAGATATAACGTCGCGCACGGACACGCCTATAAACGGTCCGAAATACCGCGCGCCGTCGCGCTTGACGCGCCGCGTTACTTCTATGGTCGGATACTCCGCGCGCATGTTTATCTTGATGTACGGGCTTGTTTTGTCGTCCTTGAGCAGTATGTTGTAATGCGGCTTGTACTTCTTGATAAGATTGTTTTCGAGCGCGAGCGCGTCCTTTTCCGTGCGTGTGATAATATAATCGAAGTCGGCTATATTATCGACCATCGCTTGTACTTTAACTTGTTTTTCGGTATTCTGAAAATACTGTCGCACGCGGTTTTTCAGCACCACCGCTTTGCCGACATAGATCACTTGCCCCGTCGCGTCGCGCATGATGTACACACCGGGCGTGTCGGGAAGGTCTTTGAGTTTTTCGGTAATATTGCTCATACGCCGCCGCCCGAAACCGCATTCTGTGCTTGCGCCGCGGTAAGCGAATATTCGCAACCGCAAAATTTTTGACGGTATATGCCGAGCTCGCGAGACAAGCGCGTAGACCGCAAAAACCCGTCGCGCTTTTTAAAATCGCGCGGCAAAAACGGCGCGCCGAAGTCAAGCCCTTGCGCTATCGAAAATATACGCTCCGCATTCTTGTGCGGGCTTACCGTAAGCGTGGTGGCGTACATATCGAAGCCGTGCGCCGCGGCGTATTTCGCCGAATCCGTCAATCGGTCGGAAAAGCATAACGAGCAGCGTTCGCCGCCTTCCCGCTCGAGCGCATGCTGCGAAGCGTATTTTACATAATTCGATCTGTCGTGAGTCGGAACGATAAGCGGCAGCGCGTAATGCTCGGCGACGGTTTTCATCGCCTCGAGCCGCCGCTCGAACTCGCCGTCGATAATGCACGGATCGTAAAAATACAACGTTATATCCGCACCGTCGGAGAGCAACGGATCTATCGCGCCGAGACTGCACGGACCGCAACATGCGTGCAGCAGTATTCTTTTGCCGTTTATATCGCCCGTAAAAAACATATCAGTAAATTATAGTAACAGGTCCGACGTTGTCTTGCGCAATACGCATATCCGCGCCGAATACTCCCCGCGCCACCGTCCCGCCGCTGCCGCGTCTGAGATCGGCAACTACGTTAAAACAATAGTCGAACATTGCGCTCGCATCGAGCGGACGCATAGCGCCCGTAAAACTCGGACGGTTGCCGTGCGAAATGTCTGCGCACAGCGTAAAGTTCGGCACAAGCAGTATGTCCCCGCCGATGTCGGATACCGACAAATTCATTTTGTCGTTTTCATCGGAAAAAATGCGCATGGCGGTGAGCTTTTGCGCAAACGCTGCGATATCGGTTTCCGCGTCCGATCGCTCGATCCCGACGTATACCACCAGCCCGCGCCCTATCGAAGCGACGCGCTCGTCGCCGACGGACAACGCAGCATTTTCCACTCGTTGAATAACCGCTTTCATGCCGTCATTTTACCACATTTATTCAATAAATACAAGCAATCGCTTGACAAAAACTCCCAAATATACTAAACTTATAAAGCTAACATGAGTTTGGGCAATTAACTCAGCTGGGAGAGTGTCTTCTTGACGTGGAGAAAGTCGGGGGTTCGAGTCCCTCATTGCCCACCACCAAGACACACGCAAAAGGAGCGTTCGTAACGCCGTTGCGTGTGTTTTTTATTGCAAAAAAAGGTATCTACGCCGCATTTACGGTCGAGATACCCTTTTTGTTGTGCAACGCGCGGGGCATTAAGGGATTGAACTTTTCACTTATCTGCTGGCAGGTAATTGTACAATAAGGGGTTTTCACACTCATTGCACAATAAGGAGTGTTTTTGTTTTAGTCCAATTTCTGTTTCACTTTAATGCCGCATTCGAATTCTAACTCTATTTCTTTTTTATTCAGCACAATTATCCGTCTGACCAAGGTCTTAAATATAACGCTGTCAAATTCGTCAAGTATCTTACCCGTATGAAGCAATTCTTTAACCGCTGCCGTTCTATGCTCGATAAGTTGCACGTTACTTTGCTCTGTAAGCGTTTCACCTTTCTTGAGATTGAGCTCATCTATTTGAATCTGTAGTTTGCGTAATTGTTCGGCATATTCATCTTCGGACAATTCGCCACCGTTCTTTGCAAGTAACAAGTTTACTATATCGGTTTGCCGCCGCTGAATCTCTTTATCTATCTCAACTATATCGCGTTCGCACGAGTCCGACATTTGCGACATAGCGGTCAAATACAACCGTTCGAGTATGTTTTCCCTATTCTCCAACAGACCGTTCAAAGCCTTTAGAAACGCCTTTTTAAGTGCGCATTCTTTTATCGGTTTAGCGGAGCAATTGTTTTTGCCCGAATTCTCGTGCCGCTTGCATACCCAAATATAGTATTTATTGTTCTTACTATATTGTTGATGTCTTCTATACGACTCACCGCATTCGCCGCAGAACACCATATCGCTAAATGTGTACTTGCCCAAATACTTGCTATGCCCTGTTATTGTCGCACCCCGTAGACTGTTGCGTTCCTGCATATGCTGTTGCGCGAGTTGGAATGTTTCTTGAGATATGATTGCGGCGTGGTCGTTTTCCACATAATAGCTTTCGGTTTGCCCTTCGTTCTTCACTCTCCTCGCTGATAGGAAGTCTGGTAAATATGTTTTTTGCAGATGACAATCGCCTTTGTATTTTTCGTTTTGCAGTATAGATTTTATCGTACTCGAATACCATCGATCTTTACCTGACGGCGAAAGTATACCGTCGCGCATCAATCCATCAGCTATTTCCTGCAAACTAAACCCATCAAGAAACTCTCCATATATCCGTCGCACAATTACCGCCTCTTCGGGGACTATAACGAGTCGCCCTTATACTGCTTATGATGACAATTTTCTTCTTTGTGGAAGTTAGTTTTTCCATGATGTACTCCTGCAAATGGTTATTTTGTTTTTTCTTTTCTACTTCTGTTTTTAGGAACACTTATTATATTAGAGCGAATGACCAAAGCGATCCAAACCACCGTATAAGCCGCTATAATTGCGCCGATTATTATACACCAATTTTTATGACGGTTAACATCAAAATTTTCAACTTCGGAAACTAAAATACTATTCCCTTTGCCATCTATATATATTTCGACTTCATTACCTATTAGTGATTTAGCGTATTCTTCATCTGTCGTTAAAACTAAAATAACTCCTGAATAGTGCATTCCATTTTCATCAGAATATTCATAATAAACATTATAATATGTTTTCTTTTTTCCCTCCTGAATATTAGGCTGTAACGCTGAAATATGAGCAATAACTTTTTCTTGCGCCTCAATAGCCTTTTGACGCCCCAAATCAGATTGAAATTTTACTATAAAGATCATTAAAACTATACCTAATGCTACATATATAGCAATTATAATTAAAGCATTTTTTATTTTGTCCATAACGCTCTCCCTAAAGGCTACGCGCCAATACTAATGAATCTTCATACGGATTGCTGTTTTTAACAATATTGCGCTCCGTTTGTACAGAGAACATCGTTGTATAATTATCCGATAATTTCTTCTCTGTTTCGTCAGAAACTATAGCGATATAAACCCAATCGCCTTCGTCTATTTCTTCAAACATATAAGTTTTTGTTTCCTTTTTGCCTATATCCATGAACACGCTCTCTTGAGAATAGAGTTCGCCATTCAAATAAACATACACGGTAGCTCCCGTAGCTATATCGCCTATATTATTTATATTTACGCTAAATTGCTGCTTTCCACCACTAATCTCGTTAGAGAACGACACAGTTAAATCGGCAAAGTATAGACATAAGCCCTAATGATAAAATTTTTTTCATACGTACCTCCAAATAAATTATATTGTCTATAATTTATTATAATCGAACGCTTTAATTAACACAAGCAACATTTGTTGGCATTTTGTCAATTATTATTTGCAACGACGATGTTTAACAGCAAATACAATAAAAATTGCCTCCGCAATCAGCAGTAATACACATATAATTAGTCTGCCATGAAATATAAAATTCGAGAATTACTAAAATCACATGATGTTATTCCAAATGTAATTTCAACATATCCAATAGATGCTTTGAACGCAAATTCAGAAAACAAGTTTATTGCATGTCTAAAAAAACATAATTGCAATTTTTTGTGCTATCATATTTCAAGATTGACAAAATACGAAATAAACGACATTAAAAACAATGGTCTTTCTTGGGGTAGCAAGACTTTATTCCGTAATAAAATCGCCAATTTACCATCTTGTTGCGATTGGTTCAAAGATGAATTAATTAAACATATTATCAATTTAAGAGAAACACAAGCTGAAAATATGATATGTTTGTCTTATGGTTACTTGGATTTAGAGGAAGATCCTGCTTATGATAATATATTTCATACGAATTGGGGTGGAGAAACTATCTATAACTATTATGATAAAGGAGATGGTTTTCAAAATGAACATTTAAGAAAAATACACAATACTTTACAAAAAATAACTTCCCCTTGTTTGATTATTGTGCGCGTAACAGCACATTCATTTTTTTCACTACCACAATTCTTATTCGAAAAAGTTCAAAATAAAAATATAGAACAACTTTCAGGTTCAATAGAAATATGTAACGAATTACCTGAAATAGTAGATATAATTAACTTAAATAAATATGATGGCATTGATTATGATTAAAGATCCGTCATCAAATTTTAATAGGGTTCAATCCCAGTGTCAGTCTGCTACCCTTTTCGGCGTTTTTATACGCTACTTATCATTCATCATTGACACCTAAAACCTAAAACGAACTCCTTTTGTGAGAACAGTTTTAGGTTTTTTTATAAGAGTTATAGCGATCAAGATAAACTTTAAAATAGAATCATCTATTTAGTTTATCAATCTTTCCTCTATGAATTTTTTCATGCTGCGAACGAGTTTTACTCTAAAGCGATAAAGCGACGAGTCGCTGAGCGCAAGCTCGTCTTTCACTGCGCCTTTGGATCTATTGGAATCGAAAACTACAGCCATAGTTTCGACTATATTCGTATTCTCAACTATGTCTTTTGCTTTACAATATTCAATAAAACTATCCATAACGCTTTTTAGTTCGCTATCTAAAAAACGCTTGTAATTTTTATAGTAGTACAGTTTCAAAAGCGCTTCGTAAATAAGCGCTTCACCATTCATCTCCCGCATCGTTTTACCTATCTCCTAAATACTTTTTTAATAAACACTTCCACACTTTCGTCGTTGGTTACCGCAATATCTTTGTAACCACGCAACGAGATAAAATAATCATAACCGACATTCTCGAATGTGCCGATATTTTATACCGAACACTTTCCCCATGCGTCGTATGTATACTTTGCAGCAAGCGTAAGATTTCTGTTATTAAGCCTATAAATGTGCGTTGCGTCGCCGAAGACGTTTTTTCGGAACACATATTCAACGTTGTTTACAGTTATTCCTTGATACTGTTTACTTTTTAATTATACCATATATCTTCTACGATGTCAATACGTACAAAAAAATAAGTCGATCTTTTTGTTAAACAGGACTAATTTCGAGAGTGAGCATTTATTTAAACGTTACCCGCCCCATAAATGCAATGTCATAAATCATTCTGAATTTGAATATTAAAAGACCTTTTGCAACATTCCTAATAAATACTATACAATATGTTCAATATCTATTTCATTTAAATCCAAATAAATGGACACTAGTTTTACATCATCAACTACAGCTATAATATTTTTTGCAAACTCAACCGCTTGACCTTTTGCATTTTTATCACCGATACACATAATTTTCATCTTTTCGTCATAATAAATTTTGTTTTCAAAAGGGATATAATGACACCCTGAACCCCTATTGAGTTCTTCATCGGAACTAAACATTAACGCACCCTCTACCCGTTTAGGAATAGAAAGATCAGATATTATAATCGATAAGTCATCTACGATGGTTTCGAAGCCCTCTACTTTTCCGGTTTGATAATCTGCAATAAGACATAATGCCCATTTGCCGCCTAGCAAAATACTAAAACCACCATTATCAACGGCATACGTTAGCGAACTATCATCGTGCAGCTCAAACTCGCCAACAATACTTCGTTTACTAAAAATAATATGGAATTGCATGTTAGTATTTTGCATAACGTTTTTCATTAAAGATACCCCTTTTACTTGATCAGCATATGCCAAATTATTTCTTTCACTAAATTTACTCCAAGTTCAGCGTTTTTATATATAAATTTAAATCCATATGAGTCTTTTATCATTTTTCCATATTTAATTATAGTTATCTGTGCTCATGTGGATTGCATATCTGCTCCAAGCAAGAGCTTTATTTCTATACGTCGTAGGTCTGCCCATTTCGTCGTACACGCACTTTTCGCCGTTGTACGCCGTCATTTGGTCGCGCCAGCCGCTTGCTTTGTACGAGTACAACATTACCGAAACAGCCACTTTTTCCGCAAGCGAACTTAGCGTAAACCCGTACTCGGACTTACTCAAGATATTTCCGCCCGCGTCATAGGCAAATACCGTAGTCTTCCCCATTTCCTTGTTGTCTTCCCGCACCATACGGTTTAGTTTATCATATGTGTACCGACTTGTCAAGAGTCCGTTTTTGTATATTTAGGTTATAAAGATATAACCCGTTTTATATTGAACGGGCTTTATCTTTTACTTCGCCTTTGCTACCTTAGATTGTATTTTTCTATCTTATTTATGAGTAATGCTAATGATTTATTAAAAACTTTATCGCCACACAAATCAACACCTATTATATGCCCATTACGAACGAAGCAAATTACTTCACATAGCATTATGCAACAGTTAGGTTCATCATTCTCATAAACTCTTGCACCCATCTCATCAAATACATTAATAACTAAATGAGAACAATAGCTTTTCAAATTAGTATTAGTATGTTGCACAAAAATTTCTAAGTTTAATTTTTTCTTCGCCGCTTCATTGTTTAAAAGCACAATCATATTTGAATTTAAAACTTTATTCATAACGCGAGTTTCAAATTCTTTAATCTGATTTATATCTACAATCTTGTTAAAAACCATGTCCACCTCTTTATTGTACTAACAGACATATGTCTCGGATTCCACGAATTAAGTTGGAAATGCAATCCATGTGGGGCATGACGCTGAAGTTCAATAGATTTTAATGAGCCTCTTGCATCCTTAAACATTATACCATGATACCCTTGATTAGGGTGATTAGTGGGGTTCAATTTCCAAATTTTGCTTATTGACCTGATACCAAAGTTATAACCAAACGAAGAAGCAATTGTCCCTAAAGTAGCAATCGCAGCAGTAGTTAACATTAATCCTTTATACCACCCATCACTCATACCAGCATCTATCATCCAATTATTTCCAGTAAAATTTTGTTGATATTCAGCCGATGCGAACAAACCACTTCCAATACCTGCAAAGACTGTTATCCCACCTATAATACCAGTTAAAGTTGCGCCACCTATACCCGCAACAACAGCCAATCCGCCAGAAATAAGTGCGGGTATCGCAACCATTGTTAATCCAATAGCAGTCATAATATGATTGTCGGTTGCCACGCCACCAATCGCAAGTCCCATTCCAACAATCGCAACAATTCCTAAAATTAATGAAAGAATGGGGAATCTTCCGCTCGGGTCTATATTCATTACGGGATTGCTTGCGCAATATGCGTACAGATTAAGTCCGTTGATCGTATTCGGCTCTAAGTATTGCGTGTTGTCCGCAGATATAAACCGTCCCGTTTCGGGATCGTAATATCGCGCGTTAAGGTAGTACAGTTCGGTTTCTTTGTCGTAGTAATACCCGCGATAACGTATAGGATTTACATCGCCTATCGTCTCTTTGCCGATGTTCTCTACCGAACACTTGCCCCATGCGTCGTATTTGTATTCGGCTGCGAGTTCGAGAACGCCGCTTGTCAGTTTGTATACGTGCGTTACATCGCCTTGCACGTTCTTACGGTAAATGTATTCTTGTCCGTTATAGCCAAAGCCTTGTATGCCGTTTACGCCGTATCTGAAG
>CAJTTD010000009.1 GCA_910579205.1 uncultured Christensenella sp. | reverse complement strand
CTCGTCCTCGTTCGTTTTTTCTTTATCTATACCACCCTTATCCACTCTTGTCAATTGTTTGTTCCCTTTTTGTTGTTTTTTGTGCTTTTTTGTGCCTATACACACACCGCCGCACAGCGCGACGTAAGTTTCATGGAATCGTTATTACTTTATTGTCGTAAAAGTCGTCGCTTGCCTAATCAGCTTTTTTATTATCGGAAAATTCGTGTATGCAAAGATGTCGTTCGCGTCAAGATCAAGAACTTCGCAAAGGTTAGCCAGCGTGTCTATGGCGGACATGGCTCTGCCCGACAAATATTGCCCTATGGACGATTGTATAACGCCCACACGCTTTGCGATCTCCGTCTGCGTCAGACCGCTATTGCGAATTGCCGCAACGAGTTTAACTCGAATTTGCTCATTTGTGATCATATATGCCGCCTAAATGATTTTTACTATTTTAACGTATATGACGTTAAAATGCCAGACTTAATGTCATTGACGTTATATAATATCTTAACGTCAATGACATTAATCGATCATCGGACTGCCAATCGGTAGATGTCTATAAATACAACAGTTTACAGAAATTGATAAAAGCGCAAACGATAAATCGAACTTCGTCCATAGAAGTGGTAAGCGCATTTGTGCGTGCGATAGAACAAAACTGCGGCGATCTCATGCGCGATGATTATTTCGTCGATCGCTTGCACGCGTTGGAAGATTATTTAGACAAGTTCTATAATGTCGGCAAAGGCAATGAGATAATAAATATGTATTTAACCATTGAATTTGCGCCCGAAAAGCCTTTAATTCCTCTTTCTGCGGAAAAATCCATCGCTATAATTAAGTAAATAAAAGCGCAAAAGATAAACTATTAACAATGACCATCAATCACGCTAAACATATCGTGTTACTGCCTATAGCGGTAAGAATGAAGAGCAGACCAAGGTAATGTTTCGGGATCTTCAAATAACACATATTTTTAGCTTCTTTCGAGTTATTTCCCGTTAGGGCTTTTTCTCAACAAAAAAGCTCGTTGGTAATTATCGTTACCAATAAGCTTTAAAAATTCCTTAAAAAAGAAAACCCCGTGTCGTCTCCTACCCAACACGGAATTTAACTTGTTGACACCCGTCGTTACTGACGCTATTACGGTGTTGGCGGAGAAGGCGGGATTTGAACCCGCGCTCCGTGTTACCGAACTACTCCCTTAGCAGGGGAGCCCCTTGAGCCACTTGGGTACTTCTCCATATCAAGCTTTATAATTATATGGTAATTCCCGCGCTTTGTCAAGTGTTTTTAGAATATTATTATCTTTGCGCCTCGTCCTTACATTCTTTTACCAAACGACCGACATGTTTCACCACAATACCGCAAGCGCGTAATCTATATCTTTCCCGCCAACAAAAACGAACAGTCGTGCTTTGCCGCTCGCTTGTTGATCCCCTCCGCCCGCTTCCGCTCGACTGCTTTGTTCACGCCCCCCGCCCGCTCTTAATGTCTATCCGTATTCCTTGCGCTTTGCTTGTTGACTTTGATCGTTCCGTCATATATAATACGATATAATTACCGCATGCGGAGGCGACGATGACTGCTATACTTGCAAGCCTACTCAGATATTACGAATCGAACGACGACGGCGCGCCCGTGCCTTGTGCGCTGCACAATACGAACGGCATTGCGGACAATATACGCTCCGCTATGCCCCACCGCCGCAAATTCGTTTATGTAGCCAACGATCCGCAAGCATTCGACGAAAACGATTTTAAAGCGGATCTTATACGCCGCGGATTCGAGCTCGCCGACTTTTGCTTCGACCGATTTATTTTGCTCGACGGCAGAAACGCGGATAACGCCCGATCGGCATGTCAAGACGCGAGCCTTTATGTATTGCGCGGCGGAAAATGCACTCGACAACTGGCATTTTTCAACGAGATAGGCATGCGCGACATTCTTTCGGATACCGACGCGCTTGTCGTGGGCGTATCGGCGGGCGCGATGAACTTGTGCAAGACCGTGGCGAACTTTCCCGAGGAGCTTGCCGATCTAAGCGAACCGCGCCGACTGGACGGGCTGGGTTTGATAAACAAAATATTTATCCCGCACTTCGACTGCGACGCTTGCGCATATCAATTTCCATGCGACGACTTTGACATCGCACGGGACTATATTCTTCCCATGTCTCAAGGCCGCGAGTTTTTGGGCATAGCTAACGACGGGTACGCGCTTATCGACGATAATGGAAAAATGCGCGTTTTCGGCAATGCGTGCACGATAAAGGACGGAAAAATTACAAAATTGCGATAAAAGCTATACGGACATTCGCGCCTACTTTTATTTACCGCATATTTCGATTTGCTTTGGTCGCACGATATTTTTCCTCACGCCAAACGCCCGTACAAAACTATGCAAGTTTTATGCGTTTGAGCATTAAAAACGTTGACATAGAGCGGCGTAATCTATATAATAATTGAACACGGCGTAAATTTGCCATACAAACAAATTTGCTTGTGCCGACACATCGGAGCTATTAAAAAAGAGGTTAAAATGCGCAGTATTTCTTGCTACAACATGGTATGGAGATCGAACATCGTTCGGTTTTATTATTGTGCGAGGAATACAGTTTCACCGAAAACCGAATGATAACGCTTTGATCTATCACGTTTATCCACGGGCTGCGGGAAGTTTCTCGCGGTCCGTTTTTGTTTGCACAAAAAAGGAGGTGCGAAATGAGCATTTGCATTCATTTGATACGACACGTTTTGCTATAAACAGCCTTTTCGGCTGTCAACTTAAGAGAGTCGATAAATGACAAAATACGAATATATAGAACAGATCTTGAACGATCTCGGTTGCCGAAAATACAGATTCGGTCAAGTTTTAGACGCAATTTTTTCTCTGAAAATTACGCGTTACGAAGATATGAAACAACTCCCCGCCGAAGTGCGTCGCGCGCTTGCGGCGGCTCTCGGCGAAAACACGGTCGGTTTTGCCGACGCCGTACACAGCGTTTGCCGCCAGACAGACAAAACCGTGTTTATGCTCCCCGACGGTTGCAAAACGGAGACCATCGCTCTTAAATACCGAAAAGGCTGGAATTCGTTTTGCATATCGTCGCAGTGCGGGTGCGCGTGCGGGTGTAAATTTTGCGCGACTGGCGGCATGGGCTTTAAACGCAATCTTACTGCCGACGAAATTACCGACCAGCTGCTGTACTTTTTGCTAGCGGGCAAAAAACTCGACAGCGTATCGTTTATGGGCATGGGCGAACCGCTCCTTAACCCGCATACTTTTACGGCATTGCGTATGCTTACCGACGATAGACTGTTCGGACTGTCGCAGCGCAGACTTACGCTATCCACTGTCGGCATACCGCACGGCATAGAGCGCATGACCGACGAGTTTCCCGCAGTCAATCTGGCGTTTTCGTTGCATGCGCCCACCGACCGATCGAGAAGCGCGCTCATGCCGATAAACGACAAATACCGCATATCCGATGTGTTTGCCGCGCTCGATCGGCATATAAGAACGACCAACCGCCGCGTATTTCTCGCATACGTGATGCTGGGCGGAGTGAACGACGGCGACGCGGAGGCGCGTGCGCTCGTAGAGCTTATAAACAAGCACGACCGATGCAAACCGCTGTACCGAATAGATCTTATTCCGTACAATAAAACGTCCAAGGGATTTTTCGTGCCGAGCGACAAGGCGCGCATAGAAAAGTTCCGCAATATCTTGACGCGTGCGGGGATCGGCGCGTCGATACGAACTCAGTTCGGTTCGGACATAAACGCCGCGTGCGGACAGCTAGTTGCCGACCTGAACGACAACGCCGACAAATAAACGTATGGCATATTTGCAGACGGTCGCCGAATAGAAAATTCGCGATGCTCGACCTCATTGGCGACGGCAATAACGTATCTACCGATATTTGACCGTTCTGAATTTATGACCTATCCAAAACGTCGCTTCCGCAGTGCGAAAATGCACGAACCGTATCTTTGGATCGTCGAGTCCTTTGGGAAAAAAGGCGCGGTCGTTCTCGTTCCACAGTTCGCGCATCTCGTTTTTATCGGTTATGATATCCGCATTCCCGACGAGCGTCAACGAATCGCCGCCGCGTCTGAAACAAACGCTCGACCGCGTATCCGTTTCAAAGTGTTTTGCTTTGCCTTGTTTTTCGCTCCTTTTGGACGTAACGAAATAAATGTCTCTAAACCCGTTGTCTTTAAGCTTGTTTACGCAACAGACCCGAGGATATCCGTGTTCGTTGACCGACGCGACAAACATCACGTCGCATTCGGCTACAAGCGCGTCGGCCTGCGCTTCGATCTCCGCTATCCGCTGCTTTTGTATATCGCTTGCTTTTATCTCCATGACTTGACCTCCGATCGTTATTTGACAGCCACAAATATGTCCATGTATTCCGCGCTGTCTTTAAAATATGAACGCTCGAAACATCCGACCGCGGGCGGCACGTCGGGCGGGCCGTATCCGTTTGTCTGTATGTACGCCATAAGCGTTTTGTACGCATTGGGAATAATGCTGAACGGCGCGGACATCGGGTCTTTGACGGTTATCGCAGCATACTTGCACGGGGGATTGACGGCGACCTCGCAACCGCCTTGCGGCGCTACGCCGTCGGGTATCACCCATGCCGCGGTGTAACCGTGCAAGCGGTGAACACTGCGCTGTTCTTGCGAAACGCACGGAAAATCCCAGCCGATAATATCGGGCGTTTTATCGCCCGCGGCTATTGCCGTTTTGCGCATGCGGTCTATAGCGTCGGTTTCGGGATCGCCGCTTATGACGGTGTACGCAGTATATTTAAAGCTTTTGACCTTTTCTATCCGCAAATCGGAATACGAATCGTCGAACGACGTCATGTCCTCGCGCAAAAGATTATCCAACGACGCCGAAAACAGATCGCAGAGTTCGAGAACTTTGTCTATTTCGGGATAACCGGCGTCCAGCTCCCATTTGGATACGGTCTGCCGCGACACTTGCATTTTTTCCGCAAGCTCTTCTTGCGTCATTTTGTTGTGCAGTTTTCTCAAAAACTGTATGTTCTTTCCTAAACTCATAATGTTCTCCTTTTGCGGAAATCACGAACATTATAGCAGATGCGTTAAGCGTTTTCAACCGCGCCAAGGTTGCTTTTTTTGCGTTTTTTGCAACTTTACGTTGCGCTAAATCGTATTTTCATAATAAAACGTAAATTTTTGTATCGGTGCGGCGCTATGACCGCGGCGCATGCGCGCGATCGGAAACTGTTTTTTAAATAAACTTTCGATCAATGGCTCGCCAGCTTGATGCGCTATACAAATATCTCGAGATCGTCTGTTTTTTTCTTTTTCAGATACAAGCGCATGAAAAAGCGGTTGTCGGCGTGCAAAGCGTTTTTGGGACATCGCGCCGCGCACGCGAGACAGCGTATGCATTTTCGGTTGGGTTTGCCCTTGTTTATCGCGCCGTACGGACACACGCCGTCGCAAACTCCGCAGCCGTAGCAGCTATCGTCGCGATACAGCTTTACGCCCATTCTGCTGCGCCACTTCTTAAAAACGTCGGACAGCGGATTTCTAAACGCCTTGGGTATCTCTACGGGCGCGGGGCGAAACATCTTATCCAAAAGCGGCTGAAGCTCGTCGAATCTATCGAAACTCTTGTCGGGCAGATACGCATGCTTGGCGGGAACGTACGCCGCTGCGACTATGTTGTGCGCATACTTATTTTGGATCTCGCGCAAGACGTTGCCGTGGCACATTCTGCCGTAAACGGCGATGACAGTCAGATTGCCGACTACTATGTCGTTAAGACATTGTTTAACCGGTCGGGGTATGCTTTGACAATGCACGGGAAATACGATCGCCGCGTTGTCGAACTCTTTGTGTTCGAGCGACAGTATATCCGCCGCCTCGAACGCGGTTTTTTGGGCGATATATCGGGCTATCTTTTCGCTTTGCCCCGTTGCGGAATAGTAAAGCACGGCGTTCATTGCTCGAAATACCCTTTCATTATAGCGCACTCGGGGATCTCGTCCAAGCCGAACCCGAGCGAGGCTTTCAGTTCCGCTATCGCCTCGGCTTTGGATAATGCCTTATCTCTGCTCGCGATCGCTATCTCGAGCGCACTGAACGGGATCATATCGCTTTTCATTTCGTAAAAACGCTTGAACTGCGAATATTCTTTACACTTTTCTATCTTGCAGCTCGTGTGTAGCCCTTTGTCGCTCTCGTCGGGCGGGATCCACCCGCATTCCGAAACGATGGTGTCTTTTATCTCTTTCCAATTATACGCGCCGCCGCAAACTTCGTCTAAGTCCACTTGCACGAACGCGGGGATATTTCCGCTCCACGACGAACGCCTTATAGCGCGCTCGAGCGGCTTGACCATGAGCGGCACGGTGTGGATAGCCTCGACGGCATTGCTTACAAGCGCGTTGCCGTAGCCCGATATCTTTTTGAATACATTATCGCCGTAAGCAAGCTGCTTCATAGTGGCGAGAGTGTGGAACTGCCCTTTTTTTAGCGGCGGACGAAGAGTGAGAACCCGACCCAAATTGATAAAAAAATTGAGAGCTTTGTTGTTTGCGAAGCCGTACGCAAGTTTAGGCGCAATGTGATTGTAGTATAGCCCGACTAGCTGCGCGCGTTCGTTGCCCGCGACAAAGTACGGCACTTTGTTTGCCACCAGCTCGGGATAAAACAACACGTACGCGAGCGACGGACACATACACGTATTGTCGGATATTTTATACAAGTGCGTGTATATTTTTTTAAGATCGGCGTCGCATACTTTGCGCGTGATAAATTCAACGTTAGCCAAGTTCCGCTTGGCGTTTTGAATGCTTTTAGCCGCGTTTTCCGATATGTACGGTATCTCCCAAGTGAGCGCAAGCACGCGTAGGTTCAAAACTTTGGACAGATAGTACAAAACGAACGTGGAGTCCTTGCCGCCCGTATAAAATACCGCCACATCGAACCTCGACTTTTTGGATCGGGGAAAAGTGTTCATGATAGGCACTACGCTTTTAAGCTCTTTTGTTTCGTCAACGGTCTGACACATCGGACACAAGCCGTTTTCGTCGAATTCGAGCCCGGGTATGATAAAATCGTTAGCCGCGCAGTTAACGCAAAACCGCGCTTCGTCGAGCGAACGCGGTGTAACGCGCTTTGCGCTCTCGTCTACTATCTGCGCACCTATGAGCTTGCCGATGCATTTACATTCTTCGCTTGTAAGTTCGCACGGCAGACGGCCGACTATCTTCGCTTGCTTGGCGGTGAGTTTTACGACGTTTTTAAACATTACCGATTTATTGCGTAAACCGTAATACCTAAGCCGCTTATTTTCGAGTTTCCATCTGTTTTGCAAACAGTACATATTTTTCCCCTATACGATACTCGAATACCCTTTGATTGTAGCATATTTATCGCGATTTGTAAATAGCGATAGCAAAAAAACGGCTTTTATCTGCCGCTTTTCTCCGCATGCGTAAAACGCTTTTTAGACGTGCGATAACTAAATCATCGGCGCTATAACGTTTTTGCAAAATCGACGAGCTGTCTAATGTCGCTTTCGTGATCATATATAAGATCTTCGAGCTTGTCTACTTGCGTTATTGATATACGTTTTACGGTATCGATGCCTAAATGCCCGAAATAGTGTTCGACGGCATTTAATATGAGGTTGTTTTCTTGCTCTCTCACGCCAGCGCGAACGGCTATGGCAATTCCTTTAATTGGCTTGCTTGCCGTAAATATCCTATTGGGATTGGTATCGCCGTACGGAGTAGTTCTGTCGAACAATGTTTTGAGCTGTGCGGGAACGTCCGCCCAATACGACGGCGCGGCAATAACCACTATGTCGGCGGTCAAAATATCATTTACTATCTTTTGCGCGTCGTCGGTCTGCACGCACTTTCCGTCTATGTAACATTTTTTGCAGCCTTTGCAAAAATGCAGATCGGCGTCGCCCACGCAATATTTGACAGTTTGGACATTGCGCGGCGCAATGCCGCCGACAAAACTATCCAACAAATAATTGCAACTGCCGTTGTTGCGCGCGCTGCCGTTTATCAATGTTATTTTCATTGCCGCCTCCGTTTAATAATACGGTAATTGTATCACAAAAACAAACTTTTCACAAGCGGTTGAAAATATCTCGCTACGCAGTATTTTCGATGATAGCCATTCGGGACACGAAACTGTAGGCAAGCAATAAAAGCCGAAAACTCGTTGTTCGGCTTATTTTACCGAGATGATCCATACTGAAAATGAATGTTCTATGTTAAATCGCTATTTAATGTTTGGTTCAAAATTTCGCAACTTTTTATCATCTTAGTATTGTTATAACATATAAATTCCACAGATCTGCCCGCACATTTCTTCCGCACTGCCTCTCGCACTTTTTTTGTATAGATCAATTGATTCGGTAAAACATAAACGTATTTTTTACTATCGGCATCGACGAAAACGATCGCTATAATATCGGGCGGGCTGGTTCTTGTCGTCGTATACGTAGTAAACTTGACGCGCTTGCAATCTATCTTTATTTTACACTCGTTATAAAACCGCGCTCGATCAAAAGCATGAAAAAGCAAAAATCGTTTTATCGAAAAAAACAAAAGTACCGCGAAAAAAACCGATAAACACGGTATGACCGCATATAATATCCTATTTGCATGAGCCTTGTCTTCGAGCGTTAATGCAACGATCAGACAGATCGTATCCAAAAGCAATATTAATAAAGCCGCGCATAAGTAATCAACGGCAATGCGCTTTATACGGCTTTTTTGGACGGTAAGCGTATTTTTTATATTCGACGTCGATTTTGTTTCAAACAATGTGCTTGCTCCGATAATTGTACGATTAAATAATACTACAAAAATTATATCGCTTTAAAGAAATGAATGCAAGCAAAATATCATGCGCGCCGATCGCGAATTTCGGACAACGCTTTTTTGAAAAATTGTTGCAAGCCGTCTACTACCGTAATTCGGTCGTACTCCTCATTCATGTCGTAATAATACTTGCCCGTCTTTATATTTATCGTCAACCGACTTACAGCAAAGCGTAACACCTATACAGTACTCCGACCAAGGTTTGCAATATCAAATGAAAGCATATAAAAGTCAACTGAAAAAACATAGCATTATCCAAAGCAGTCGCGAAAAGGCAACTGATTGGATAAAAATGTAATCGAGCACTTTTTCGGACGGTTAAAGATATAGATGTTTTACGCCGAAAGGTTTGAGACAGTGGACAAATTCTTCCGCTGTCTCAAAGAGTACATACAGAATGTCTCTCATTGTAAACGAAATGAGCTCGGTGCAATACCTAACTCGTTCACAAGATATCAACTGTTTTTCTGTTCGACTTCCGAGGTTCATAGCGCTTTTTGTTTGATTTAATCTTGACGCGCTTCTAATAATAAGATAATATATACCATAAGTGAGGTAAAAATGAACATAATAACAAAACTAAAAGGCTATAAACAAAGCGCGGAAACAGAACAAACTTCGAAACATAATGCAAGCAAACCAAAACTTACAAAAGCCATAGCAACACTGGCATTAGCTTCCACGCTGGCATTGACCCCACTGACCCTTACTGCCTGCAACCAAAAAACCGAAAACCCCGATCCAAACACCGACATAGAAAAACCGGTTGCCGAATACAGCCAAATACTGCAAGATGTTTTAAATAGTGATTATTACAACAACATAATTGAAGAATACAAAAATTTTAACTGGTACTCTAAAAATAAAACTTTGGCAATTCCTTATAGTTTTTTAAAAACCGAAGGTTTTGATGTGGCAGCTATGTTAAACGATGAAATTACATGTTCTTCCACATCTTATGTTGTTAATACAGATACAAACACTTTATACCTAAGTGTAAAAATAGAATCACCTTATAATGACGGCAAATACTATTCTTGTTATAAATTAAAATATACTTTAACTAACAAAGAGTATGCAGATTTATATATGTTGCATGAAGGAAACTACATACAAGCCCCTTTCTTTATACAAGAATTAGACAAAAACAAAACGGCTGCAATTATATCTAAAACTAATGTAGATAAAGAAACATTAAATAACTTAGAAGATGCATTTAACTCTTTACAAATTTATCAAGAAAATTTAAACGGATCGTTCTCTATAGATATAACACAAATTACAGATGAAAAACATATTACAATAGAATTTCGATCCAATCCTTCAACAGATATGCTAACTAAAAATTGCAAGCATCGCATTTTAGAATTATTAATTTACTCAAAAGCCGAACCATCAATTACTAACGACATTTATAAAATAGGTACAATCAAAAATACTTCTTGTTCGCCCACAAATCTAGAAGACTTTAAAGCAAATTATTCTACAATAACGTATTTTAACACTGATAATGTAAATAAAGTTAATGTTACTTTAAATGCTTAATATTTTCATTGAACATCATTAGAATAACTCGCTTTTAAATAATTGTTAATAATACGTTTAGTATATTTAAATAAAAGATAATAAATTCCCCGCGTGGAACGCGGTCTGCTATATATTGCTTAATTGCAATCGAATTGTGCGCGATCTGCGACACGAGCTTCGGGTTGCACCCGAGCGCTTAGCGAACTGCGCGCCGAAGTCGCGCTTGCTTTTTTGTTGCTTTTTTGATATAATACATTGCGACGACAGAATAAAACAGAGTTTTTATAAGCGCATTACTTTATGCCAAACATACGGGGTATATACTATGTTAAACAATGAAGAATTCGACTTGTGGTCGAACGAGTACGATAGAACGGTGGCTCTTTCCGATGAAGAAAAAACATATCCTTTTGCGGGATACACGGGCGTGTTAGAAAAAATTTTTCGGTTGGTTACGGCGAAAAAGGGCGCAAAGGTTCTTGATATAGGTTTCGGAACGGGCGCGCTCACCGCCAAACTGTACGAACACGGCTGTGAAATATGGGGTCAAGATTTTTCGCAGCGAATGGTCGAAACATCTAAATCCAAAATGCCCGACGCACACTTATTTCAAGGCGATTTTTCGCAAGGCTTAAAAGCGCCGCTTTTGCATAATACTTACGACTTTATCATCGCTACGTATTCATTGCATCATTTGACCGATGACCTCAGAAATAAATTTATCCGCTCATTATTTGACTTGTTGAAAAAAGGCGGTTTTATTCTTATCGGAGACATCGCGTTCTTTAATTGGCACGAATTGGAGCAATGCAAAGAAGCTGCGGGAGACGAATGGGACGATGAAGAAGTTTATTTCGTATTCGACGAGCTGCAAAGAGAATTCCCCAAAGTAAAATTCGAGCAGATCTCTCATTGCGCCGGCGTCTTCTCCTTAATGAAATGACGCGGATGCGACATGAAATATCTTACGATATGAAATAAAATTTGCCTAACTATGTTCACAGCACAATTCATACGCGTAGCGTATATCATGCAAGCTCGCTTGCATTTCACTCGCCTATAGTCGAATTTAATTGTAAAACCCGAAACGATAATTCGTTTCGGGTTTAACATGGTAGCGACAGTTGGAATGTGCCGCGATAGGTTTTTACTTTATTTGTTGATAAATATAGTTTTCTTCGCCGCGCTTCTCTCGCCGCGCTGCTGCCACAAAAAAACACATTTTAATGTGTGGTTTAACGGGATAAAAAGCAAGGAAGGATACAGTCTTTGCTTTTTATGTTTAATTTTGATATTATATTGCTATGATAAGAATTACGCTTCCCGTCATTGCGCGGAGCGAAGCGACAAAGCGATCCGACGTGAAAAATTAATACAACATCTGGATCGCTTCGGCATTATACGCCTCGCAATGACGTGCTACAAGCGTTACGCTTTCCGTCATTGCGCGGAGCGAAGCGACAAAGCGATCCGGCGCGAAAAATAAATACAACATCTGGATTGCTTCGGCGTTATACGCCTCGCAATGACGTACTACAAACATTGAAAGCGTTGCGCTTTCCGTCATTGCACGGAGCGAAGCGACAAAGCAATCTGACGTGAAAAATCAATACAATGTTTGGATCGCTTCGGCGTTATACGCCTCGCAATGACGTTCTATAAGAATTACACTTCCCGTCATTGCGCGGAGCGAAGCGACAAAGCGATCCAGCGTGAAAAATAAATACAACATCTGGATCGCTTCGGCATTATATGCCTCGCAATGACGTACTACAAGCGTTATACTTTCCGTCATTGCGCGGAGCGAAGCGACAAAGCAATCCAGAAGAGGCACAATATGCAAGAGCATGTTTCTTATATATACATACTGTTTAATTATAGAAACGGTACACTGTATACGGGGGTAACGAATAATTTAATTCGTCGAGTTTGGGAACATAAAAGCAAAACTGTGGAAGGCTTTACTAAAAAGTATAATATCGATAAACTCGGATATTACGAAATATATACGGATATTACCGATGCAATTCAACGTGAAAAACAAATAAAAGGTGGTTCGCGTAAAGCAAAGTTAAAATTGATAGAAACAATGAACCCAAATTGGGAAGATTTATATTATGAACTTGTAAAGTAACTTAAATGTCTGGATTGCTTCGGCATTATATGCCTCGCAATGACGTGCTACAAGCATTATACTTTCCGTCATTGCGCGGAGCGAAGCGACAAAGCAATCCAATGTGAAAAATTAATACATATCTGGATCGCTTCGGCATTATATGCCTCGCAATGACGTACTGCAAACACAAATAACAAGTATAGTGGGCTATTATTTTTGCCACAAGAAAATTCCCTATGAAAAACACCCTTTCGGGTCGTTCTGCGTGGTAGAGCATACGCAACCTAAAATAATTAATGAAATGTTGCTAAGCAACATGAAATATCTTACGATATGAAATAACACTTCGTGTTATGAAATAAAATTTGCCTAACTATGTACACAGCACATTTCATACGCGTAGCGTATTTCATGCAAGCTCGCTTGCGTTTCACTCGCCGATAGGCGAATTTAATTGTCAAACGTCAAACGAAAATTCGTTTGACGTTTGACATGGTAGAGTTTATTCAACCTAAAAATTGTGAAAAAGCCCAAAAGGCAGAGAAGGGTTGCGGATTGTGTTCTTTTAAGTGCGAGCGCGACGGGAGTGTAGACATACCTACATGACCGAGCGCGAGACACGCAAAAAGGGCGCAAGACGCGCCCTTATATGCCTTTTGGTAGCGGCAGTTGGAATGTGCCGCGAACTGCGGCACGGGCTTCGGGCTGCGCCCGAGCGCCTAGCGAACCGCATGCCGAACGACTTTTACGTTTGTTTACGTTTGCTGTTTTCTTTCACTCCGTCTTTGATCTATATCATCACGGCATGCCGTTCTCGTCAATCAACTGCTTTTACCACGAAAAAAACACCCTTTCGGGTGTCTATTCGTGGTAGCGGCAGTTGGACTCGAACCAACGACCAATCGGGTATGAACCGAGTACTCTAGCCAGCTGAGCTATGCCGCCACAACGTAAAAACTATTATATCAAACTTTATTGCGTTTTGCAAGGATTTTACGCAAGTTTTCTATATTTTGTTTATTGTATCCATGCTCGCACGCAGCGCGATTTTTACCGTTCGCCGAGTGTTGCGATAGAGCAAGCCGACCCGCACCGCTCTATCCGAAAAGCGGTGTGGACAAGTATCTGTCGCCCGAGTCGGGCAGTATGACGACTATCGTTTTGCCAACATTTTCCTTTCGCTTGGCAAGCTCTGTTGCGGCATACACCGCCGCGCCCGATGATATTCCCGCCAAAAACCCTTCCGTCCGCGCCAATATCCTTCCCGTTTCAAACGCCGCTTCGTCCGACACCGCGATCACTTCGTCTATGACCGACCTATCGAGATTTTTGGGCACGAACCCTGCGCCTATGCCTTGGATGCCGTGCGCGCCCGAAACGCCCTTGCTCAACACGGGCGAGCCTTGCGGTTCGACCGCGACTATCCGGATGTTTTTGTTTTGCTCTTTAAAGTACCGTCCGCAGCCGGTAACAGTGCCGCCCGTACCCGCGGCTGATACAAAAATATCGAACTTTCCGTCGGTATCGCGCCAGATCTCGGGCGCGGTCGATCGGTAATGCGCGTCGGGATTTGCGGGATTGTCGAACTGCGCGGGAACAAAACTCCCCGAGGCGTTCTTCGCAAGCTCTTCGGCTTTTTGTATCGCGCCCGCCATGCCGAGCTTGCCGTCCGTCAATACTATTTCCGCGCCGTACGCCGCCAATAGCTTGCGCCGCTCCACGCTCATCGTTTCGGGCATGGTCAAGATAACTCTGTAGCCCTTTGCCGCAGCGACCGCCGCCAGTCCTATGCCCGTATTGCCCGAAGTCGGCTCGATAATGACCGAACCCGATCTAAGCTCGCCCGAGCGCTCGGCAGCTTCGATCATTGCTTTCGCCGCGCGGTCCTTTATCGACCCCGCGGGGTTCATGAACTCGGCTTTTGCGAGTATGCGCGCGTTTAGCCCCAGCCTCGCGCCGTATGCGCAAAGCTCCGCAAGCGGCGTGTTTCCTATCGCTTCCGATATCGATCTTATAAGCGCCATGCACAGCTCCTTTAATTTTGCGGCGGGTCAATTTTTTCGTTTTGCCCGCTCTGTTCGCCGCCGCCTTCATGCAACCTTTCGCCCGCGCCTTCGCCGTTGCCGCTATTGGCGTTTACGACTATGCCCTCGGTTTCCGCTGCGAGCATTGCTTCGCGCTTGAGCGAACGGTCTATTATGCGCGAGGCGTTCAGTTCGGCGAGCCGCGCTGTAAACGATACCTTTTCGCGCCGCTTAAGATCTTCTTTGAGCCGCGACGTTATCCACACGTAAATGCAATAAATAGGCACTGCTCCGAGATTGGTCTCGAGCAGCGAGTTTACCACGAGCGTCGTCAGTTTTTGCTCGAACCCGAATTCCGCGCTGCGTATACCGCCGAGCAACAGCGAAAATTCCCAGCCGAGCTGAACGCTTATGCCTATCGCGAGCAGCCAAAACACGGGAAACCTTTTGCTGCGGTCGCGCGTTACCAAGTTGTATACGATAGCCGCGGCGTATCCGACAAAAAGTATAATAGCCATCGCGCCGTGGTATGCGCCCGTCGTGCGCTGTATCTTGACCGTTGTTCCGCCGCATAATCCCGCTATCATGGGCGCGGCTATCCACCAAATAACAATGAGCGCCGTCCATTCGAACGCGTGCTTGTCTTTTGACATCCACAGCCATATCCACACGAAATTGGTTATTCCGTAGCTAATCGACATCCACAATAGCACGCCGAACATATTTCCGCCCTCGATACTGCGCGTATGCAACGCCAAATGAAATATGCCGTAATCGACTATCATATACAGCACGCCGCCGAACAGTCCGAACAGCGCGGTCAAATACTTCTTTCTGAATATCAACAGCGCCATGAGCAATACCAAGAACGCCGTATCCAAATATATATATGCGTGATTGAACACCCTTTGCGCCACGACCTCGCTTGCCGATAGCAAACTTCCTATCATTCGCCCATCCTCCTTTCAATATCGTTTATATCATTTTTTAACGATCGCCGCAGTTTTGCTGTCGGCGCATTCTTCGTTTCGGCGCGATCGCCCGCTGTATCGAGCGATCGACATTGAAAACCTTACGCGCTTTCGTCCGACACCGCATTATACAGACGTAATGCGTCGGACAAATCAGTCTTTCTATATTTTACTCGCTTATCGCGTCGCCGTCAAGCAATGCGCGCACTGCTTTGCATAGCCATTCGGGGCGCGAACCCGTAAGCCTAAGCCGTATATTTACGGCATATTTCGCCCCTTGCGTCGCTTGACGTACCACAGAGGGTACGACGGCACTCCGTAAGCGTCGAACTATGCTCGTTCTATGCGGCTTAGGTCGGAGAGTTTTAGCGAGCAAACACGGTGTCAGACAAGGAAAAGCGCACGAAGCTGTACTCTCTGTAGTACCGCAAGTGCGGTTTGACGCAGTATCACACCGCGTTTGCCGCTAAAACCTTGCGGAAGTTCGCGCACCGAATGGCTAACGTCTCCGCGCCGCCTATTTTCGCGTTCGGCGAGCCGAAACCGCACACCGCAAAAAAACCGAAAAATCTTGATTTGCTAAACCGTCGGTTTAGTTTAACGGTGCGCTCGGAAATATTAATTGTCTCCGTAAATTTTCCGTCTCGTCAAAGCGCGGCAACTGTCCCATACGACTGCCAAGTTGTTCCGTCATTGCGAGCCGTAGGCGAAGCAATCCGGAAGTATAAGTTTGGAAAGAGCGGAATAGTCTGGATTGCCGCGGTCGCGTTGCTCCCTCGCAATGACGTGTTTTCAGCTAAATTTCAATTTAACGGTTGTATTGTCTTAGCGCGATATCATGTCCGATCCGTCATTGCGAGCCGTAGGCGAAGCAATCCGGAAGTAAATGTTTGGAAAGAGCGGAATAGTCCGGATCGCCGCGGTCGCGTTGCTCCCTTGCATTGACGTGTATTCAGCTAAATTTCAATTTAGCGTTATGATCTTTTATAAAGCATAGCGCACTATAATTCGCAAGCGAAGTATAGTGCGCTTTTTCTTTGTCCACAATGAAATTCCTATAACAGATACCCTTATGGGGCGCTCGGCATCTTTGTTATTGCTTAAAATTATTTCTTTTTTGCGCGGTTCTTTGCTTCGATAGCTTTTGCTATATAATCGACGCGCCGACGGCGGTCGTTTTTGGTGAGCATGGACACGTTCATAGCAAACGTTACGGCTTTATTCGCTGCGTCGATATTGCTTTCTGTTACCGTCAACACCGTCGGAAGATCGCCCGTTTCCGACTTTTTTACGCCGAACGCGGACGGAACAGCGCTGTGATCGACGTTTAAATACAACTCTATTCCCTCCGTCTTTAACGCGACGGCGGCTTTTTTGTCCGTGCCGAAAACGAATTGCTCTTCGTCTTTGGTCAGCTTCGCTTTGACGCCGGGGTAAGAAAGTATCGTGTTTTTAAGTTCGTTGTATATCGCATGTACCGATTTATCTGCGATGAGACGGTCTATAAACGGTTTTTGCGCCGTTGTTCTCGGCTTTTTCGGTTGCGCGGGCTTTTTCTGCTGTGTCGTCGCAGTTTTTTCGCTCGCGTTTTCGACTTTTGCCGCGCTGTCTTTGGCGTTTTCGGCTTGTTGGCTCGGACTTACAACCGAACTCTCTTGCTTATCTTCGGTTACAATAGTTTCTTCCGCAGTTTTATCTTCGATAGGCGTTTCTTCTTTATTGTTTTCCGCGCCGTCTTCGCTTTCGTCTTTAGTTGTAACGCTTTCAGCGTTTTCGTTTTCTCCAGCCGCGGAAGGCGTTTCGTCATCGGCGAGCTTTTCCTCTTCTATCGCGCCGTCTGTTTTGCCGTCCGAATTGGTTTTTTCGTCCGCTTCCGCTACAACAGTTCCCGTTTCCTTGTTCGGCTCGGATTCCGCTTGCTCGGTCGCCGATCCGCCGTCGTTTTGTTTGTCCGCGGCTTTTTTAGCGAGTTTTTTGGAAACTATTATATACACGGCGAGCGCAGCAAACACCAAAGCCAAAAAAATACAGCCTACTATATAATATACGGGGCTGTTGGGGTTATCGAATGCGTCTGCCGCTGTAAAAAGTATATTCATTATTTACTCCTTGACGACATTATACTAAACCACACGCTTTTTGTCAAGCCGCGCACTGCTCTGTCGGCTTATTATATATATTATGCCGCTTTGACTTTTGTCCTTGTTATCGCCGCGAATAATCGGAAATTTCGCGATCCGCCGTCCGACGCTGATCGCGTTCTTTTATCACTTGTTTTTTTTCGTAATTCTTTTTGCCTTTTGCGAGCGCGATCTCCACTTTTACGAACCGTCCTTTAAAATACATTTTTACGGGAACGATGGTAAAACCTTTTTCGCTCGCCTTGGCTGCCCAGCGTTGAAGCTGTGATTTGTGCAGTAACAACCGCCGAGACCGTCGCGGATCGGGCGCAAAAGCCCCGACGTTTTTGTACGGCGAGATCTGGCAATTTTTCAGTTCGAGATCGCCGTTTTCCATATGGCAAAAACTGTCGCGCAACGACACGTCGCCGCTCTTGACCGATTTTACTTCCGAGCCTTCGAGCGCGATCCCCGCTTCCGCAGTTTCCACGAAAAAGTAGTCGAACGCCGCTTTTTTATTGACGGCAACTACTACGTTTTTTTGCGCACGGACGGCGCTCTGCATTTTTGCGTTTTTACGTTCTGTCTTTTTTTTCATATCACTTACCTACGCAAAACCGTTCAAAAACGGAATCGAGTATTTTTTCGTCGGCTTGTTCGCCGTACAACTGCGCGATCGCCGAATACGCATCATATAGCGCCGCCGCCACTATCTCCAATCCGCCCGCTTTTTCGCTTTCGAGCTTAGCTGCTCTGCAGCTCTCCAAACAGTCTACGACGCACATGTATTGTCTGTGATTGCATATCGTGCCGTGATCTTTGGGACACGCGTCGTATAATTTCTGTTTGAGCGCGGCAATGTTTATGCCCGACTTGGCGCTTATTTGTATCACGCCGCCCTTTTCGGCGCGTTCATACTCCGTACCTACGTCTTTTTCGCCGTCGCATTTGTTGACCGCATATATCTTTTTCGCTTCGCCGACGTTTATTCCGTCTTCGAATTTATCGCTGTCGGTCAAAAATACTACCGCATCGGCACTCGCCGCCGCTTCTTTCGCGCGCTCTATGCCAATTGTCTCCACTTGGTCGTCCGTTTGTTTTTTCAGCCCCGCAGTATCTGTTATAACAAACTTCCTATCTTTATATATATACTCGCCGTCCAAAGTATCCCGAGTCGTACCCGCGATAGGCGTTACTATTGCCCGCTCTTTTTCCGTCAAAGCGTTAAGCAGTGTTGATTTTCCCACATTGGGTCTGCCTATCAGCGCGACCTTAAACCCGTCGTTGATTATCTTTCCGCCTGTGAACTTTGCCGCTTCGCTTTCCAAAATACCTATGAGCTTGTTCAACGACAAGTACACGTCGTTTATCAGCCCTTCGTCCGCTTCGTTTTCTTCGAGCTCGTCTTCGTAATGCAATACCGCTTCCACCGTGCTCAACGCCGTTTTGAGCAGTATTTCCGCTTCCGCCAGACCTTTAAATTCTCCGTCGTACCGCTTGTTTCCGTAAACTAACTGCTCGGTCGTCTGCGCGTCGATTATATCCGCCAACGCCTCGCACTGCATGAGATCTTTTTTTCCGTTTAAAAACGCGCGCTTTGTAAATTCTCCGCGCTCCGCCATTCTCCCGCCGCGTTTTATTATCTCTTCTATTATGCCGTTGCAAATAGTCATATTGCCATGCGGAAACAACTCGACCACATCTTCGCCCGTATATGATTTGGGCGCGCGAAAACAAACCGCCATGAGTTTTTCTTCAAACTTTTCTGTCTTGAACGTGTTAAGCTCCAGCTTGCCTTCTTTAAGCATTTTTTTTAAGCATCCGTCCACCAGCTCTATACAGCCTTTTCCGCTCACCCTAATAACTGCGACCGCCGATCTTCCGTACGGAGTCGCTAATGCGGTTATTATATCGTTTTTACTGTAGATGCTGTGCATAAGTTTTCTACCTTTTGTAGACAACCGTTGTTTTAGCGGTTATTGGTGTGAGTTTTTGATAGTTTATCGGATTTGTTTTATCGGCGCATGTTCACAACTATTGTTTACGCACATCGCGCTGTTCGCAGCTTTGCCGAGTTGTTTACATGTTCGTTTTTACTAAATCCCATTACATTGTGGACTTTATCTGTTTTTTTACTAAATCTTGTGGATATTTTGTGTTATGAACATTTTTACACTTTCTAATACTTTAAATACTCTTAAATATAATAAATAAACACAACACTTAACATCATACAGATTTTTTATATATGAACAGTCGTCTGGATATGTCCGTTTGCGGTAAAACGTAATCTATTGTGTCGCATAGCTCTACTTTTAATTTTTTGCATACCGCAGAGCTTGCTGCCGTGTCGCGCGGAGTTTTGTATAATATGACTTGTCCGCCGTTTTTGGCAAGCGGAGCGCAATAAGAAAGAACTTTGTCGGTGTCAGCGACCGCGCGGGCGCAAACGGTGTCATACGATCGGTGCAGCTTTGCCAATTCTTCGGCGCGCGCGTATTCCGAGCGGATATTTTTTATCCCGAGTTCGGAAGCACAGCGTTTTATGAGAAGGAGTTTTTTTCCGACGCTTTCCACGCCTGTAAAGTTAAGCCCGGTAATTATTGCGAGCGGCAAGCATGGAAATCCGCCGCCGCATCCCACGTCGCAACATTCGCCGAAGAAATGTTTGTACGGCACAATACTGTCGAGATAATGTTTTACGTAAATATCGTCAGCATTTTTGAGCGCCGAAATGTTTATGATCGAGTTTACTTCGCAGTAGAGCTTGGTCAGAGAGTCGAACTTTTCTATCGGCGCGTCGCCGCCGGTGCACGATATTATAAAGTCGCGGAGTATTGCTCTGCCGCGGCAGTTTATTATTTGGTCGGAACAGTCTGTCATGCTTTTTCGCCGTCGTTGATATAAAGAATGCCGAGAGTGCTTTTGCCGCAATGGCTTGTGATAGTAGAGCCTGCGATCGTTTCGATGATGTTCTCGTCCTTGAATCCGAAGTTTACGAGCCGTTCACGCACCGATGCTACAACTGCGGAGTCGGCATGTGTGTGCGTAATAAATACACGGGTCATATCGGGCGTGTCGTACTTTTGAAGTGTGTAATCGACGTATTTGAGAATGTTTTTATCGAATCTGCCCAAATATTTTCTGTCGACCGATATTTTACCGTCTATAAGTTGCAACGTGGGCTTTATGGAAAGCGTTTTTCCGAAGAATGCCGATAACCCACTGCAACGCCCGCCTTTGTATAAAAATTCGAGCGTATTGACCATGAAAGACGCTTGTACGAACGACTTGCGCCGCTCGAGCGTTTCCGCTATGGTCTTTGCGTCTTTACCTTCGTTGCGAAGATCTGCCGCAGCAAGCGCGAGCAGTCCCGTTCCAGAAGAAAGCGACCTTCCGTCAACGACATAAACGTTAGACAGTTCTTTTGCGGCGGCCATAGCGTATTCGTATGTTCCCGATATTTGAGAAGAAATAGCAATATGTACTACTTCAAAGCCTTGATCGGTAAACGATTTGAAGAAATCATAAAAATCGTTGGTAGAGCGCGCTGCGGTTTTGGGCAATTTGCCAGTTTTCTCGTAGTAGTCGAAAATCATTGTAGGATCGATGTCTACATCGTCGAAATAATGTTCGTCGCCGAGAGTTACATATAACGGAAATTTTTCTATGTCGGCGGAAGCGAAAAGTCCGTTAAGATCGGACGCGCTGTCGGTAGTGATTTTAACTTTTGTTTGAGCCATGATCGTCTCCCCGTTGAATTGTTTTTTCTATTTGCTAAGAAATATTAGCTTGAAGAATTTTTCCATTGCGCTGTTCGGTTGCGGGATGTAAAGGACTTTGCCTATGGTAGTGTTGATACTGAGCGCGCCGTAGTACCGCGAATCCCGCGAATTGTTTCGGTTGTCGCCGAGGAAAAATATATGCCGCGACGGAACGGTTATCATTGCGTTTTCTATAACGCGAAGTTTCATCGCCGTAAGTTCGTCCGATTTTAAGCCGTCGTCGGTAACGGTTACGGTGTCCAAGTTGTCCATATAGGGAATGACCGTAACATTGTAGTAATTGGACGATATCGTCATCCGCTCTTTTATATAAGGTTCGTCGCACAAAGTGAACTTGTTGTCGTTCGGTCCGCATATATATAGATCGACGGTCTTTCGGTCGTGCGACAACATGAATAGTAGATTATCACCGCTCATACCTATGACGCGTTTTATGATAATATTGGGCTTTTCGTTTTTTTCGGAAGTGTTTAATGTAACTATATCGCCGCGTTCGATATTGTATCCGTTGCGTTGAACAACACAATACTGCCCGCCGAATACCGTGTTTTCCATGCTTTCGCCGCGAATAGGAGTAAGAGTGATAAAAAACAGAAACGTCAGCATGCCGATCATAAAGAAAATAGCTATATATAAAATTATAACAGTATATGATCTTTTATTTTCGGACAAAAGAAGTTCGCCGCTGTTGATCTCGTTCATGATACACCTTTTGGGAAATCTACGCGATATCGGATATCACCCGTTTGTAGATAGGCTGTTGATAGCCGCAGTGCTCTAAGTTTATAAATTGCGCTGGAACACGGTTATATATATATTGCTGCGCTCACACCCAAAGAACAGAACTTACTATGAAGTCATCGTCGGAATGCAGTTCGAGCATAACGACCTTGAACCAATCCGTCAGCGGACCGTTGGAGCTTTTAAAGTCTAAATGGTTCAAAGTGAATTTGTGCCATTCTTCGCTGTTTGTTATGTTTACTTGGCAATTATATTCCGTAACTTCGTCGGCAACTTTGATATTGATAGTTTGCGGTTTGCCGAAAGCTATTATCTGTAAAAGAGTTTCGGGATCTGTTTTAAAAAGCAGATCGTTCGGTTTGAATGTTACCAACGAATGCTTGCTGCTCCACACGCCGTCTATACCGAAAGGTCCGCTTTTTATTTCGATGCTTCCACCTTTTGGAGACGACCATACGTCTTTTCCCATTCCGCTGTCGTAAATGCGGCGGTGGTATACACCGGGATGCGATGTAATTTTTAAGGTTTTGGGAATTATAGTTAAAAGCGGCGAAGAAACAACGTTGTCTTGCGAGTCGGTGATATTGATAAAAGCATGAATGGGCAGTTCGCTGTTTACGACGTTTATTCGCGACATGTATTCGTTGTTACCCAGTTTTATCGCGGGAATGTTTCCCATCCAGTTGCGATACTTGGGATTTTCTATACAAAACGATACGTAAAGCGATATCTTGTAATTTTCTTCCGCATCGTCGGAATGTATTACCGTATTTAAATAAAGGTTGTTTTCCGAGTTAACGGCTGTGATAGTGGGTTTTGGATAGTTTGTTTTGCCCGCCGAGCAATCGCAAAAGAATCTGTCTATCTGGTCGTATACGCAATCTATACTACCCGAAAACCCGCGTTCTATTATCCTGAAGCATTTAAGCGAGTCCGTTGACTGCGCAAGCTCCGCCATTTCGTCAAACGAACCGTCTTCGTCGTTTGATGCGACTGATATAAAAAGCGGTATCTTGCTTATTTTTGCATATGCCGAATTGTCGAGCGCGGCGCGGTAATTTATAATCTTATTGCCCGTTCCGCTTACCTCGGGCAAAATATTTAGCAAAGTTGCGCAGCCGCAAAGACCGTCGTCGAAACACCCGAGTTTATATACGGTATTACCGCCTAACCCTTTTCCTACAGCAAATATATTGCTTTGCGGGTAAAGGTCTTTTATCATGGCGATCGCTTTTCTTCCTATGCACGTCCAGACAAACCAATTACTACTAAGCGCATCTTCGGGCGCGGAAAAGTTGCTTGCGCCGCGGCAATTACAGCCGTCCAAAGACTTGGGATAAAGAGTGTAGTGCGGCAATTCATCGTTTATTCCCAAATAGTCGAGCGAAGCAACGGTATAGCCGAGATCGTACAATGTGTTGACGTCTTGCTCGTTCATGTCGTTATTGCCGCCCAAAAACAACACTATACCTTTTGCAGACGGGTTTTCCGCAATGCTCATATAAGCTCTAACTTTTCCGTCAACAGTAGCAAAACCGTCAAAATAGTATTCTTTGACGCATTTTCCGTTTTCGGTCTTATTTGACAATGCGGAAACATTGAGCGGTAATGCCGAAACGTCGTAATCTTTCCACAAGCTGTGAGGACTTGTTATATCCAAGCGAATATCCCCGACTAAGAATTTTATAGGCATTATATATCTTTTTGCTTTGTTTGTCAAGCATTGTCGGCGCTTGCGCCGCAGCGGGAAAAATTATTGTGTGCGTATATTGCGGTTTATCGACTAAATTCCGTATATCTATATTATGATAATTGTTTTGTACAAACAGCGGCATGCAGCATATATTATAGTGCGCATAGCGATTTGCTTGACAAACGGCGGTCGCGCTGTCTATAATATTAAAAAAACGGAGTATGCTATGTCCCCTATAAGAAAAGGCGGTTTGGGAAGAGGTCTCGGTGCGCTACTGAGCGACATCGAGGAAGAATCGATGATAGGTTCTACCGAATCGGTAAACGAAATGTTGCTTGCCAATATAGATCCCAATATAGATCAGCCGCGTAAGGAGTTCGACGACAGCGCATTGGCTGCTCTTGTGGAAAGCATAAAGACGCACGGAGTTATTACACCGCTTGTCGTTACGCCCAAATCCGACGGCAGATATATGATAATCGCGGGTGAAAGACGTTATCGCGCGGCAACGGCGGCAGGGCTTTTGTCCGTACCCGTTTGTATCCGCGAATGCACCGCAGCGCAGATAGACGAGTTGTCGCTCATAGAAAACATACAGCGCGAAGATCTTAACCCTATCGAAATAGCTTTGGCGATAAAAAAGCTAATGGACGATTACGGATATACTCAAGAAGAAGTATCCGAGCGCATAGGCAAAGCCCGTCCTACGGTCGCCAACTTTTTACGCTTGATAACGTTGAGCGCGCCCGTACAACGGCTTATATCGGATAAGAGACTGAGCGCGGGACACGCGCGCTGCCTTGTAGTAGTGTCCGACCCCGACAAGCAATTAGAGCTTGCGGAAAAGGGTTGCGACGACAAGATGAACGTTAGAGACTTTGAAAAGCTCGTAAAAAGCGCAATAAACCCCAAAAAGCAAGTGCAACCCATACCGCCCAGCCTTGAACTTAAGGATATGGTAAACCGCATGCAACGCACGCTTGCAACGAAGGTAACGCTCTTGGGCAACGATAACAAAGGTCGCATATTTATCGATTACTACACGCATGACGACCTGCAAAGGCTGGAAAAGATGCTCACTTATCTCGAAGACAACTATAAAGAATAGCAAAAAGGCTCGCAAATAAGCGAGCCTTTTGTTTCACGTGGAACATTTTCAGCGTAAGGATAAGTTTTATTGGTTCGAGAACGCTTTATATTTGTATTTTGTTTCACGTGGAACATTTGTTAAGCGTAAAGTAACATTCTTGTTTCACGTGGAACATTTAGTCTTTCCGTCTGCCAACGTCTATATTGTCTTCTTTTCTGTTGCGCAGATCCTTAACGGGGTGTTCGGCGACGGTAAATCTGTAGTCTTCGCCGAATTCGTTGATATAGCTGTCTATTATCTTGTGGCTTGCAACTGCCGACGGCGTTTTATTTACTATATTATTGTACTTGAAATATTCGTAATCGTCGGGAATATTGTTGAGGTCGGTATATTCTTCAAGCACAGCAGTGTTGTTTACGGTGTTCTTTAATATATTGCGAACATAGTGTTTATTCTTTTCACAGTTATCGTTGAACGAAAGCAAGTGCGGGAACTCCGCATTGGGGATGACTTGCGCCCAATCTTTGCGCTCGTATTTTTGCAGTAATTCCGCGGCGTAGTGTAAATGCGCCAACTCTTGCTCGAAGTGGAGCGTCCATATCTTTTTGGCGTTTTCGTCCGATTCTTCGTTCATTGCGGAGTAATACAGATAGCACTCGCAGTATTCGTGCATGAGCAAGCACTCGAGCCAAGTCGCGGACGCGTCCATGAGCGACTCGTACTGCGTAACGTGTTGTTCTTCTATCATGCCGATTTCGAGGAAAAGTTTTCTGCCGAGATCGGACGAAGGATAAAACGTGCCGAGATTCATATAAAAGTTCATTGTTTGCTGCTCTGCCGCAGTAATTATCATTGTGTTGAGTTTTGTCGAAAGAGGCGCGTTGGGCGCAACGGGACGGCGAACATCGTCAAACGGATGTCTGTGCTCGGCTATCGTCGGGCGACCGGGCATTATTTCCGTATAACTGCCTACGAGTTTTTCGCCCGATATCCCCTGTTCCATTTCCAAAAGATCGCTGAATCTATACAGATGATCGAAGTCTTCGAGCAGAGCAAAGTCGAGCGCAGCTTTAACGTATTTGTTTTTTTCCGTTTGTGCGAGAATGGCGGTGAGATCTACAGCGAGCTGTTCGTACGAAATTGTGGTTTCCAATACCGTTTCGTCTTTAGGTTTAAAATACGATATGCGTTTTTGCTGTTGCTGTTCAAGGCGGCGCAAATAAGCTACGTCCCGACGCAAATTGTTGTCGGTGGTGTGTCTGCACAGCTGGTGCATAAACCAGTTCTCTTCGAACTCCGCACCGTTTAGCAAGATAGTGCGAACTTTGGTGTAAGCGTCGGCGTCGTGCTTATTGTAAGCGGTCGGATAGATCTTTTTCCAATCGTTTAGGCACTTTTCTATTTTGTACGCTTTTTCATTAAATGGATTCATATAATACCTCCGTGTTTTGATTATTGTCATAAGATCGAAAAATTAAACAAAACAGCCCCTAACGGAAACTATAACGTAAAGCGTTGCGCAGAGCTTGCTTTATTTATTTTTAAGTGTTACAATACGTTAAGCCTAAATGTCTCGAGATCGTTGCTGCTTTGCGACTTCTTGATAACCGATACGGTCAACGGCGGGATCGAATGGAAATAAAAAGTAAAAAAGTTACGGCTTTATATGATTATAGGATACGGGTCGGATACATTATATCGACAGCGGTCTGCTTTTTGTTTGCCGCGATCATTTGGTATGTACTGTGCGCCGTTACTCCGTACATGCAGTATAAAGATGTGAGTGCCGAACAGCGCAAGCTTTACTCGCGCGAAAATTTCAGTGCGTCGGCGACAGACATGGATATGCCGCAGAATCTTAAAGAACGAGTTTTGCTTTTGCCCACTTCGGAATATTCCTTTTACCGTCGGCTCAAATTTGTGGAAGACGCGCAACGATCCATAGACATGATAATGTTCGACAGCTATGCCGATGTAGGGTCAATGTATTTCTATTCGGCTATTCTAAAAGCTGCCGATCGCGGTGTGCGCGTCCGCATAATTATGGACGGCAAAATGGGCAAGCTCGAAAGTCCGCTCGACGATATACAAGACATGTTACAATATCATAATAATATTGAATTGTATTTGTTTAACGAGGTAAACATATTCCGTCCCGTCGGTCTCAACGTGCTGTGCCACGACAAATTGACGGTAGCCGACGGCAGCAAGATGATCGTGGGCGGCGTAAATATGGGCATGGGCGCGTATATTGCCAACCGCGACGTGGAAGTCATGGTAACAAACAGCGGCGCGGACAAGAGCGTTGGCGCGGCGCTCGCGTATTTTGAGGACATGAGATCGAGCGGTTTGACTAAGCGCAAACGTTCCAAACGCTGCGATACTGCGGCGAAAGCGTGGTATTTGGAGCGATATGAAGAGTATTACGGCAATTTGGACTTCGATATCGACGTTGATTACGAAACGCAAGGCGTCGCTGCCGACAAGATAACGTTTTTGCATAACGAAATAAGCGACGGAAAAAAGTCGCCTAACATATACCGAGCTATTATGGATCTTGCCGAAAGCTCTCAAAAAACGACGTTTATTACGCCGTATACTCTATTGACGGACAAAAAAATAGCCGATCTAAAGCGTGTCGCGCGCAATAACGAGAGCTTTACATTGATAACAAATTCGCTGTATAACAGCAGAAATGTGGCGTATGCCGTGTACAGCAATTCGCGCCGCGATTACGTGTGCGAAGAAATATCGCTTTGGGAATATCAAGCGCGAGACCAATTACACGCCAAGCTGTATTCTTTTGACGATCGATACAGCGTAGTCGGCTCTTTTAACCTCGACGAACGCAGTATCCATATAGACACAGAGATAGCGATCGTTGTAGATTCCGTCGAATTCAATGCGCAACTGAACGCATTTATCGAAAAAGACTTTTTGTCAAACAGTCTCGAGGTAGGCTCGAACAACGAATATTTGCCGTCGGATACGGTTTCGGCTGGCGTTGTGCCGCTAAGCAAGCGGATAAAATATAAGTTTTACGGCATTCTCGACGCAGCGATAAATCTGATTTAAGCCGGTATATTAAGTCAAAAAGATATAGGCAATTTTGCAGCGATGATATGTGTAGCTCTATTTTACTGTGCTATCATTGATATATGCGCTTATCGGAGTGGCGTTCGGCGCGCTGCTGCTGGCATAATAATTACTATAGTATAACAATAATGCCGTTTGAACTTGCTTTAATTGCGGACGGTTTGTCGTTATGCAATGCTTTTATAAAGGCTCTATTAAGGCGCGCAAGGCATACAGCGGCATTAAATAATCATTTCGGCGCGGTCGTACAGTATTTGCGCGAAACAACTGCTCCTTGTCCGATCAAGGCTTCTATCCTATAAACGGTCTTGCCGTTTCTCCGCTTATATGAGTTTCCAATGCGCTGTCTCTTTTCGTTTGCTTATTTGTGAGCGTTGACGTCGACAGTATGTTCTTGGCAAATAGTCGTAAACGTGATAGTTTCTGCCACCGCAGCTCGTCTTGCTAATATCGATAAGCGTGCGATCATAGCGCAATTTGAGCGTAAAAATTCTGCGATGAGACGAAATTTTACCTTTTAAAAGAAAGATTTGATATACCCTACCGTAACGGTAAACTCACGGTTTAGTAAATCAAGATTTCTTAAATTTTTCTCGAAATGCGTTTTTGGGCGCGACGCGTGCGCCCAACGTTTTTTCGCGTCTGTCGTTTAAGCTCCCGACGAATGTGCGCTGTACATGCCGCCGCAGCTGTACGCGATGCAAAAATGTTTTATATCGCAACAATCGAATTTTAGCAACGACGGACAAAACGTACAAAAAATACATTCGGCTATGGCTGATCATTGCGGTAAAAAATTATTCGCAGTATGCTATTAATTACAACGAAAGGCAATTTTTTTTGCAGTCGGTCAGTATGATATATGTTATATCTAAAAATAACGCCTTTGACGAGACAAAAAATTCGCGAATATATAATTTTTTCGGATACCCTACCGTAGCACTAAACCGTCGGTTTAGTAAATCGAGATTTTACGACATTTTTATCGATCGCGTTTTTGGCGCAAGCGCGCGTGCTATATCTAAAAATGCTCTGTATTGCTTTATTTCGATCGTCGCCAAGAAGGGCTATTTAAGACGGCAAAAATATGCAAAATAATTGTACACGCCAGATGCATAAATCGCGCGGTACGCGGCAAACTAAAATTGCGACAAATAATATAGGAGGGAACGGAAATGGCTAACACCACGAAGAGCAACAGCTCGACGAAAAAGTGCGCACGCACTTCCAACGTTAAGAGCGTAGAAAGCAAGTCCGCGCAGAACAGCGGTTCTGCCAAGACCACGGGCAAAGCGACCCGCGCATGCTCGAGCAAGAAAAGCGGCTCAACGAAATAATTGAGTTTTTCTACATTGAACGCAGTCCGAAAAATATCGGGCTGCGTTTCATATTACGGAACAAAACTACTTGCTAAGTGGTCGCTAATAGCTTAAGCGATGCAAAGAGACAAAAAAGACCTCCTATGTTACAATAGAGCCGGTTCCGACACCGAGCAAAAGAACATAGGAGGTCGATCCAAATGGATGAAAATAGTTTAACACATACGAAATGGGATTGCAAGTACCATATAGTATTTGCGCCGAAATACAGACAAAAAACGATATGCGGAAAGTATAAAGCCGACATAGGGAAAAAATTAAGAGAGCTATGTGCATGGAAATGGGTGGAAATTATAGAGGCTACGCATGCGCAGACCGTGTGCATATGTACGCAAAGATACCGCCGAAATATCGCGCGCACCTATCGGCATTTGCTCCGCATTCAAGCGTGCGGCGTATAACAAAGTACTTGTAAAACTGATTTTAAAAATTATTTGTATGCTCAGACAAACAGACGACAATATGTAAATATCAAGCCGAGCTTATGGCATAGTTGTTCGGCACGCGGTATCATAAGACAAATAAATGTATTTAAAACGCCGCCATATATATCAAACATTATCATGGACAAGACACACTATTGCGCCGACTAAACGCCGACAATTTGTTAGTGTAAATCGCAATTTAAATACCGCCGACAAAATCAAATAAAATTTAGCATTTCATTTCAAAAAACACTGCGCGAAAATGTAAACATAAACTATCAAAAAACGCATAAACGTATGAGCTATAACGATATCAAAATTCTATAAAAACATCGAAAATCTGCGATAAACTATCATGTCAAGTAAAAAAATGTGCAAAAACGCAAAAAAAGACGCATCGTCGGAAGTCTTAACGCACATGCGAACGGAGGTACACAGCCGCATCCGACGGCAAAAATTTAAAACGCACTTGATATTATCGATTTGTTTGATAACAGTCATGCCGAATAAATAGATAATTCATAATAAATTCGCAAACTTAAAACGGCAATAAAAATAGTATAAATTTGTAGATAAGTGTTGATTTTTATACTTGTTTGTAGTATAATTCAATTACATTCTAATAGGTAATGTCATAATCGAAAGCTATCGATTTTGTATTATGGCAGAAACACGAAAAAGATAGGGAGATATATAAAATGTCGGATGCTATGATTGCTATGATGGTGATATTGATTCTTTTGACTGCAGCGGCCGTAATTTTTGTTGTTATCAATTATTTTTTACACTTTAAGTTCAAGCGAATTTTTAAAGTAATTATTGCCGTGTCGATATTGATCGTGTCGATAGGATCTGTCGGGCTTCTTGTGATCATGCGCGGTATTCACAACGGAGCGAATGAAGACAATACAGTCATAAATATGCGATCGGCGTACTATCTGTTGACATGTTCGGCTGCTTGCGGAGTTATCGGGCTGTGTGTGCTGACCAACCTTATCAAATTGAATCAACGCTATAAAATAGGCGCGCTTACGGGCATAGCGTTTTTGGTCGTACTGTTTTTACAAATGTCGGTCGTCATCGGGTATCCTTATGCGGACGAAGTGCTATCTTCTAAAGATCATCAAATCGCACACACATTGCTATATACGCTGCAATATTTCAGTCTTGATGCGGGATATGCGAACATAGTCGATATCGGGCAAAAGGTTTTCGGCAGCACGGGAATAATTCACATTTTTCACATTATCGCGGGCAGCATGACTGTACTTGCTCCGCTCGTCGGCGGCTTTGCCATCTTTGACATTTTAGGTAGGTTTTTCCCCAAAATTCGCCTTTTCTTCAATCGAAAAACCGTAAAATACGTGTTTTCCGAGCTAAATCAGTATTCCATAGAAACAGCGGAAAGCATATACAGACTGCGCGAACAGTTGCTATTGGACAATAAAAAACGCGACGAATTTAAGCAGAAACACGGAAATGCGGAATATTGCGAAATTGTTGACAGCGTAATAATTTTTACAGACGTTTATACGGATAAAGGCTCGGAAAACAGCTCCGAACTGTTGAAGCGCGCCAAGGACATCGACGCCATATGCTTAAAAGACGATGTGCTCAATTTGCGAATGTATTGGACTTTCGGAAATATAAAATTCGTTATTTATCGCATTTTAAACTTTTTGTTTAAGAAAAAAATAAATAAATATATACACAGAAAAACCGTATACTTTTTGGTTGACGGTAACGACTTCGACGCAAAGCAAGGCGTTGAAAACAACTTGCAAACGGCAGTTTCGCTGTACAGCACGCGATCGGATAAGACGGTATGGACAAAGACCAAGCGGCTTCCGTCGTGGACAAGAGCGTATAACATGGAAATGTATGTATTTACGCGCAACGAAAAAGCAGACGCAATCATTGGCGCGGCGCGAGACGAATGGGAAAAGGAATTTTTGATCGGCAAGAAAAATACGGACGATTTAGCCCAAATTTACGATAGTGCGTTCATAAAGCTTGAGAAAATTGAGGCGCAAGTACAAAAAGCGCAAAACGATCAAGCCGTAGACCAGAAAGGCGTTTTCAATGCGTTCATAGAATTATATAATGAATTTGTAAAATCGATTAACGTCCCCGAAACAATATCGCAACTCACTACGGTAGCCGATTATTTAAATGAATTGAAAAAAATTGCAGTAAACTGCAAAAACGGCAATCTTAAACAAGAAACTGCGGTAAATGTGGCAAAAACAGATGAAATCAAACAAGACGCGGTAGAAAAAACTAAAGCAGATGAAAAATCCAAACAAGAGGCTACGGCTAAAGACGGCAAAAGCAAAACCTCGATCATGCGCAAGTTTGCCGAACTGTGCAACGCGTTCGTAAAAGCGATCAACGCGCAAAAAGAAAAGGGACAAGCCGTAGACGTGTCTTTTGAAAGCGAGATAGAATTACTAAACGAGCACGGCAAAAGGCACGACAAATATATAAATAAACTTGTCAACAATGCGTTTAAGCAAATAAAAGCGGCGCGCATATTAACGGCTAACGGCAATGCGAACGGCGAGTTTACTCAATATATCAAGGATTTTAAATATTATAAAAGCGATAAAAACAAAAAAGAAGCAAAAGCGAATAAGAAAGATATAAAAAAATATTTACTGGGAAAAGCGCGTTTCGAAACCGATATTTACGACGCCGTTAATTGCGTCAATAAAGAACTGCATGATGCGGTAAATCCCAACATAAATGTTTGGAATAAAAAGCGGGTCTCGTCGGTATTTAAATGCATAAACGAGTACCGCAATCTCGTATACAATCTTCTCGACGGCGACAGGGAAAAGGACGAATGCAATGCGCAGTCCGTTCCGCTGTACACCGCGCTCAAAACGGAACAAGGTTACGATACGGGCAAACTGAACGTGTTGATAGTGGGCAGCGGCAGAATAGCCAAGGAGTTTTTAAAGGCGACATATTGGTGCGGGCAAATGCTCGACAATAGGCAAAACTCCGAAAATCAACAAACGCAAGGCAACGGACAAGTTATATGCCCTACAAAACTGCGCATAGGGGTGCTGTCGCTCGACGCCGATCAGTCTCGGCAACAATTTGAATTCGACATGCCCGAAGTTTTTGCGGCGGATAGATGTAATTATAACGAAAACGAAAACAGTTACTGCGAATTTAGGTTTGTCGAAGCGGAATTCGGCACGAAGTTGTTCAAAAGCGAGTTCGATAAATTTATCAACGGCGAGATATGGAAAAGCGAGTTCGATCCTAACGCTGGCGGTGAACCGTCAGCTGAAAAGAAGTCGGACAAGAAGTCGGACAAGAAATCTACCGCTGCAAGTAAGAGCGCAGCGGAAAACATAGAAACGACAGCAGCCGATCCCGCAAAAAGCCGCGGAAAAACAGAAAGGGGCGGTAACAATGCAGTTGATATAGATTACGTGCTTGTCGCTCTCGGCTCGGACGAAGTGAACATGCGCGCCGCCGAATGGATAAGTCGCGAGATCGCTCGCAAAAAAGCGCCAAAGAATAAACCCGTCAACCATATCCCCGTCAATTATGTCATAGAAAACGGCGAGTTGTGCGACTCGCTGCGGGAAAGCGTGGCGGGCGCGATAAATGCTAACGGAGTTTTGCTCAATCCGTTCGGCTCGTTGCGCGATCGGTTTGAGTACGGCAACATCCGCATGTCGGACGCCGAACGTCGCGCGCTGATAGCCAATTGCGCGTACGGCAACGACGGCGGTAAAGAAGAGTTTATGTTGGATTCGTATTCGCGCGGATCGTCCATTGCCGTAGCGATACATAATTCGTATAAAAATACGTGTATTCCCCAGAATGCCACTGACAATGAAAAACGCGCGGTTTGGCTGGAGCACCGCCGCTGGAACGCGTATATGCGCAGCGAGGGTTATAGATGTCATACGGAGCGCGAATTTAACGATTTTGCTTTGGAGCGCGACACCGCAGGGGAAATAACGAAACTTGCGCACAAGAACATCGATCTAAAACTGCATGCGTGTCTTGTGGAAGCGAAGCCGTCCGACATAAAAGTCAACGGAACTAAAATAAAAAAAGATACGATAAAAAGTATAGTTGCGCAACACATTAGCGACAAAGGTATTAACAACATCTTAGAAGAAATTCGGAAAAAGGGGCAGGCGGCTACCGATGGTTTTGACGATCTCGACACGCTGAGCGCAATTAAAAATGTCTTAAATGAAAATGTGGAAGAGCGCATATATAATTTTAAAGACAACGATATAAGCATATATAAAAATCTTGTAAAAGACGGGTACGACAAAGAGATCCGCAAGCAGTTGGAGAAATACTATAAGACGCACGACTTATGCAATTTACGAGAAGCGGTGAAAGACAAGGCGGATCAAGTAAAGGAAATATTTGACGGTTGTGAGTTTTTCGACAAGTATTCGAGCAGCGGGAAATGTACGAACAAATGTGTATATAACCCCAATATAGTAAAGAAAAAATGCGAAAACGAAGATAGCAAATATGATAAATTTATATTGCTATGCGAGTGGCGCGAATACGATATAGTTGCGGCGTTTGTAAACGGTTCGCTCAAAAATGTACCACAAGCGAGCGCGGCTAAGATCTTCGACGGCAAAAAACCGTTCATTTTCGAAATAACGCACGAAAAAGACAGTAAAGACGCAGATAACCGATTGCTTATAGGTATACCGCGCGGCATAAGCGCCGACATTCAACTGGAAGGGACGAATGGCGAGGAGGACGAATATTATATTTCGGTAGAAGAAAACGATGGATATCAAAAGAGCCTCGGCATATATTTAAACGGATGTCTTGTGGGCAAAAAACAAAAACCTTGGAGGGTGTTATGAACAACAAATATATCCCGCAACCTATCGATACGAGCGACGTGGCGGTGGACAAAGAAATAGCGGAGATATCCGAACGGCTTGCCGAAAACACGCACGAGGTGTGGGCAAAAGGTCGCGTTGACGAGGGCTGGGTATACGGTGAAACGCTCGATCGCGACAAAAAAGTGCACCCGCTGCTCGTACCTTACGACGAGCTGCCCGAAAGCGAAAAGGATTATGACCGCCGCACTTCGCTCGAGACGCTCAAGCTGTTGATAAAGCTCGGCTATTCCATAAAAAAGCAGTAACGTCGGTAAATCGGTAGATACTTCGACCTTGGCGCAATAATATGACTGCCGACGGCGTGTAATATAAAGGCGAGCTTGCGCATTATAACGTATGCTTAGCAATGCTGTGTTCGAACTTCCGCAAGGTTTTAGCGGCAAACGCGGTGTGAAACTGCGTCAAACCGCACTTGCGGTACTACAGAGAGTACAGCTTGTTTGCTAAAACTCGTACGCCTAATAGAACGAGCATAGTTCGACGCTTACGGAATGCCGTTGTACCCTCTGCGGAACGTCAAGCGACGTAAGGGGGCGAAATATGCCGTAAATATGCGGCTTAGCCCTTCTGTGTTCCATCCCCGAATGGCTAAAACGAAGAGACTTGTAAAATCTGCAAGTCTCTTTTTGATTTTGCGGATATCGGCGTTGCGCGTTCATAACTCAGCTGGTATCATAAAGCCACGGTAAGGGAATACCGCCGAAAAAAGGAGAAAACGCATAAATGGTAGCAAACATCACCGAAACAAAGAGAAAACTCGACATAGTGCTTTGCATTGACGGGACGGGAAGCATGGTCCCGTACATAGACAGCGTAAAGAAAAACGCCGTCAAGTTCAAAAGCGATCTGGTAAGGGAGCTTACCGACATGCACAGCGACATCGACTCGATGCGCATAAAAACGATCGTGTTCAGAGACTACGAGGAAGACGGCGACGAGGCGATGCAAGAGAGCATGTTTTTCGAACTTCCCCAAGACGAAGCCGATTTCGTCAAATACATGGACGGGATAACCGCAAACGGCGGCGGCGACGCGCCCGAGAACGGGCTGGAGGCGCTGTACTACGCGATGAAGTCCGATTTTATAGCGACGGGCGACAAGGACAGACAAGTCATCGTATTGTTTACCGATACGGACGCGCTCGACTTGGGCGAACGCAAAGCGTGCTCGGGATATCCCGCCGACATGGTGGACGAAAACGGGCTTGTGGAAACATGGGCGTGCGTCAAACAAGAAAAGGGCTTAAAGCTGCGCGACAAAACCAAGCGGCTCGTCATGTTCGCGCCGAGCGGCACCAAGTACGAACAACTCAAACCCCGTCTCGAACGCAGCGTTTTTCAAGCGGTCAGTTACGATGCGGGCTTGGGCGATATAGATTTCGGCGATATAATAAAGATAATAGCGGCGTCCGTTGCGAGCGCGTAACAAATGCCGCGGATGGGAGAGCTTGTAATTATTGCAAGCTCTCTTTTGTTTTTGCAAAGATCTTTATTTACAATCCGCCGCACGGTAAGTACAATAAAACCACAAACAAAAGGAGAACCGTTATGTTCGATCCCAATAGGATAGGCAAAGACCGCAAAGTCGATCTCGTATTTTGCATAGACGGCACGGGCAGCATGTCGCCGTGCTTCGACAGCGTAAAGCGCAATGCAAAGCGTTTTTACACCGACTTCGTAAAAGCGTTAAGCGACAATCGCGACACCGTGGACATGTTGCGCATAAAAGTGATAGTGTTCAGAGATTACAAATCGGACGGCGCGCAGTCGATGACGGAAAGCGTGTTTTTCGAGCTTCCGTCCGAGGACGGCGAGTTCGCCGCATATCTCGACAACTTGCGTGCGACGGGCGGCTGCGGCGAGGATGCCAACGGGCTGGAAGCGCTGTACTACGCGATGAAGTCCGATTTCGTTGCGACGGGCAGATACGACAGACAAGTGATAACGCTGTTTGCCGATACAACGGCTATACCTTTGCGAGACCGCAAAAAGTACGCCGGCTATCCGAGCGAGATGCCCGACGAGGACGGGCTGTTGGAAATGTGGCAATGCACGCAGAGATATCCCACAAAGTTGCGCGATCGAAATAAGCGGCTCGTCATTTTTGCGCCCGCGAAAACGGTGTACGAAAAAATGCATCAAAATTACGACAGAAGCATTTTCCGTCCGGTCGAAATGCACCGCGGGCTTGACAACGTGTCTTTCGACGACATAATCAAGCTTATCGCGGCGTCCGTAGCCGCTTGACGTAAAAGGAAAAAGGATATGAAATATCACGGAAGTTACACCGTAAAAGACGAATTCGTCATCAAAAGCCCGCCCGCCTTGTCGTGGAAGATAACGGGAAGCGGCGAGTATGTGCTGGGCATGAGCGGCGGCAAAACGTATTTTATCAAGCGCAATATGCACGTGCGCTACCCCGACAAAAGCGCGCCCAAGGCGGTGTACGAAAAATACAAGGCGGCGGCGGACTATGTGGAAAACAAGCAAGCCGAGCTTAGAAAGCGCATGAGCGGGCTTACGTGCGACGGCGATCGCATAGCGGCGGAAATAGAAAACTTTTGGGACGACGAAAAAATGTTCGTTACGGTAACGCCGCACATAAGCGGCGCGCTGCCCGACGACTGCGATCTTAGCGGAATCGACACGGCAAAGTTCATAAGCTTGGCGCTGTCCGCCGCCCGCTCGCTCGCGCGTTTGCACGCATGCGGCGTTATCCACGGCGACATCAAGGAAAAGAACTTCGTCGTAGTTAAAACGGGCGGCGAGTACGTGCCGTACTTGATAGATTTCGATTCGTCGTACCCTACCGACGGCATACCGTCATGGGATAGCATAGGCGGCACGGACGGATACCAAAGCCCCGAAACGATAGTGTACGGACTGGACGAAAACAGCGCGCCGCCCGATACGATAACGACGGCGGCGGACGTGTTTTCGCTCGGCATCACCTTTCACCGCTGGTGGACTGGCGCGTTCCCCGATATAGACATGGATCGCGGCACGGCGGGCGCAGCTGCGTGCTTGGGCAAGCGCATTACCATAGACAAAAAATTCGATACGCCCATAGGCGGAAACACGGAGGCAACGCTGCGGTCGCTGATAAATTGGATGCTCGCCGCCGATCCCGCTGCGCGCCCCACTGCCGAGCAAGTGGTAAAAACGCTAAGCGACGAGCTGGAAGTGCGCGAAGAGTTTGTTTGCGGCGGCGACGCAAAGCCGCTCAAGCTCGAGCTTTGGGACGTGCATTCGCGCGCGTTCAAGCTGTTCGGCAAAGACAATCTCAAATACAAAAAAGGTGTGCGGGAATTTCAAAAGGTAAACGACGGGGCGCTTAAATACCGCGTCAAGCTCACCGACGGCAGCGAAAAAAAACTGACCGTCGAGCAGCTTTGCGACGAGGGCTATGCCGAGCGACTGAGCGCGTCGTTGTGCGAGCCGTGGGACGAGCATGCGGATATATTCGAGTTTGAACCGCCCAAGACCGTATCGGAAAAAGGCTATATAAAGATAGAACGCAGCCAAGCCCCGCACAAGCGTTCGTATGTTTTGTACAAATCGAGCGGACTGTCGTTTGAGCGCGAATACGGCTATCTCGAAGCGGAAGGGCTTATAAAAAAGAAAAAGCCCAGACCAGTCAAGCTCGACGCGGACACGCCGTGGCCCGAACACGGCGCAAAATACGACCGCGAGCAAATGGCGGCGTCCGACGTGCGCAGCATTTGCAAAGTGGAGTACGCGGGCGAACACAGATATAGGATAACTTACGAAAAGGCGGGCGTAAAGCGAGTGCTCGACGGCGTGCCCGCCAATAACGTCAGACTAATGGGGTACATAAAATGAACAATGATGCATTTGTTTTTTACTCTCGATTGCACAACGAGGACGCCGATCCGTATATAGGCGGCAATATTTTGGCGGTAGCCGACGGCTTGGGCGGCTCCGGCTCGACCGTTCACAAAGTGGGCAGTACGGAAAAATGGGCGAAGTCCGTCAAGCCGGAGAACGCCGAATTCGATCTTCAAGGCAACAAGATATATAAAGAGTTGCTCGACGGCGTGTTTGACTGCAATTTGGCCGGAAGCAGTGAAGATAACGAATTTGTATCGTACATAAACGAGTTGTGCGCGCCCATGGCGGACGAAACGGACGATACGTCGGCGTTGTGGGCGTCGCGCATAGTCATAGCTCGGTTAGTATACGCGCTCCGCTTCGGCAAGTTCAAAGACTGCGATCTCAAAGACGTCGATACGCGCAAAGAACTTGTGTCCTATATAAACGACGGGCTTGAGCGCGCCGCGAAAAAATTCGACCTTAAAAAAGGCGAACTCGACCAGCAGTATCTACTTCCCACTACGCTCGCCGCCGTAAGGTACACCGAACTAACCGACAAAGTGATCGCCGAAGCCGTTTGGGCGGGCGATTCGCGCTGTTACGCGCTCACGCCGCAAAAAGGTTTGCAGCTGTTGACAAAAGACAACGAGGACAGATCGGGCGCGATAAACAATTTGTTTTACGTAAAGGACAAAGGCAAAGATCCCACCGTTTTGCACTATGCGCGCCATGAGATAGAAAAGCCTTGCGTGCTTATAGCGGCGAGCGACGGTTGCTTCGATCCGTTCGGCGAGCATGATAATTTGGGCTTGGAGGCGACGCTTTTGTCGCATTTGTGTGATTCGAGTTCCGCCGCCGACTGCGCGGACGCGCTGGACGAATATTTTGCGGATATGCGGTACGACGACGCGTCTATGGCGTTCGTGCCGTTCGGTTTCGGCAACAACGAACCTAAATGCAATACCGCACAGCCTTGCGACAGCACAAAAGAGAGCGACGTGTCGGAAAATACGTGCTTGTCCCAAAAAATAGATGCGGAGATAGCGAAACGCGCAAACATCGATATTGCACCGAAGATCCACTGTGCTGATTCGTATAAGAAAACGACCGACGATTCGTATAAAAGCATGTGCGCCGCATTTGCCGATCGAGCGGAATATGCGGAAAAGCTGTGGAGCGATGTCAACGAAAAAAAGAGCTTGATAGAAGTAAGCGAAAAGTCGGAAGACGACGCGTATGCATATGTGCGCACGCGCACGTTCGATAAATTCGACAAGGCGTTCGATACGCTTTATACCGTATACGTTGACGGTAGCTACGATATCGCGTTGACGGCTGACGTTTGCGATGTTTTTGAAAAGGCAAGATCGGAAGCGGAAAATACGTTGAAACAGCAAAGAGAGCAAGAGCTTAAGACGCGTATATCCAAACTGTTCGACGATGTGCTCGGAGACAAGATAGAGGATTTGTCAACGCTGATAAAGCCGTCGACAGCGGTAAATCAGTACATCGATATTATTGAAAAAAACAAGCGGGATATTTTGACATGCGCGGAAGCGTCAGATAATTTGTACGTTGCCTTAAACAAAATAGCCGCACTCGAAAATGAAGAAAAATGTTTGTTGGCTAAAAAGAAAGAACTGCAAGAATACGCGTCGGTCAAACGCAGAGAGACGGACGACGCATTTGACAGATTGCGCAATGTGGATCATAGAGCGGCGTTAAAGATGTCGAATATCAACAAGGGTTGGCAAGATTTCTGCGCGATACTGAGTGAAAATGCGTCGATATCGCCGCGTGAATATCTTAGCGGCGCGCTTGAAGGTGAGTTGTTTATATCGTCGTATAACGCTTGGTCAAAAGAGTACAACGAAATATGCAAAAATCTCAGAGGAAATAAAGATAGCGACTATGTAAAAAAACAAATAGAATACGTCGGAGCGAAAAAAGCTGACTGCGAAAAAAATATCCGTTCGGCTAAGGACAAACTTGTATACCATATCGAGAAAAAGATATCGAACGATCCCGCAAAGCTCGGCGAAATTTTTACCGATGTAGCGATATCGCGATACTCTCTTGTTGTCGATCTCCCCGACAACACATACCTCGACGATATAGTATTAGATAAAGCTACGCGGTTGGCGGTGGAGCAAAAGTCCTCGCTCGTAAACTCCATAGTACAAGGTTTGGCGCAATGCCCGAACGAGACGTCGGCAATAGACGTATTGTTCAACGGATCGCAGTTGAAAGAATTTCGCGCTTACTGTATGTTCAAAAGCGACAAAAATGCGTCGGACGGCGTTATTCGCCTGCTCGACGAGCTTCGCCGTTACGACGAGAACTGCGCGGAGCTTGTAGCCGAGCAAGTATCGGCAGAGAAGAGCGCAAATAAAGCACATGAGCAAAAACAAACGGAAAGTTCGCTTTCGTACGTGTGCTGTTCTCAAGGAAACATAAATAGAAAACGATCGAAAAATATTGCCCGCGCGGACAAATTCGTTAGATATGACAAAAAGCCGTGGTGAAACGTTGACCGAGATGTCTTTTGATACGATGACGCTACTCGATCTGCATGCGGAAAACGGCGGCGATCCCGTAAACATCGCGCTTGCGCGCAGCGAGTACGAACTTATGGAAATGCGCAGAACGCGCGAGTTTTTTGTGCGGTGTTCGCCCGAACGGTTATATGCGGCGATTGACGGCGCAAACTCTGACGAAGAGCTTGGCGCGGCGATAGTCAAGTACGGACTGTGCGACACGTTTGACATCAGCGACTGCGACGAGGAGTTGATAAAAAAAGGGCTTTGCGCGGTCGCTCGATCGCTGTACAAATTCCCCAAACTGCGCGGCAGACTTTGCTATATAGGTTCGAGCGCGGGGTATGTAAAAAAGCTCAATGCGCTTGCGTCGGGCGGAGACGGTTTGCGGCAATGGGGACTTCAGCATATATTGTCAAGAGCGGACGGGGCGCGCGCGGCGCGGCTTGTGGCGGATATTGTGGGCGGCACGCTCGGGCGGTCGGACTATTTGGCGGCGCAAGTAAAAGCGTTCGGTTTTTTCGACGGGATAATTTTCGACGAGAGCGAAGTGGGCGGGCGGCGCGACGAATTTTTGCGCAAACTCAATGCTAATGAAAAAAACGGGTTTCACCCGCGCAGCTGCAATACCGTCGAGTCGGTTGTATATCACGAGATAGGGCATATTTTGGACGAGCTATGCGGCTTGAGCCGTAACGAAGCATTTTTGCGATACAGAAGCAGTTTGAGCGACGGCGTGGCGGCGGACGGACTGTCTAAGTACGCTCTGTGCAGCAACGAAGAGTTTATAGCGGAAGCAGTATCCGAATACTTGAGCGGCGCGCCGCGCGAGATCTCGCAAAAAACCGTCGCCCTTTTGCAAGTGGCGTACAAATACATTTAGCGCGGCAACGCGGAAACATACTGTTTTACGGTAAAAATTTGCGGTAAATATATGCAATATCTTGAAAATATTGCGTGTATGTGTTAAAATAAACGCATGGTTGCGCGGGCATGCGACCGCGCGGCGCGTTTAAGGAGAAACACCGTGGAAGAAATTTATTACCGTGAGATCGATTGGAAAAAAACGGGCAGAAACTTGGAAGAACTGCGACGAACAAACCAAAACCTCCGCCGTTACGTATGCTGGAGGCTTAAGTACGACGCGGAGAATTGCGCGGGCGACTGCGAAAACTGCCGAGACGAAATAGACAATCTCATAAGTCAAAAGGAGCTTTCGCAAGTGTTTTATCTCGATAACGAGAGTAGGATAGTAAATTGGGAGAGCGGCAGATCCAAACCGACCATAAGCGATCTGCTGTATTACGCCGATATCTGTAAGGTAGACCTTGTAAAAGATATTTTGCGATTTGTCGAATGACCCGCGATGTATCGAAACTATTGACCGAATTATACGGCGCGCGGTTTTCGCCCGCCGAACTCAAGCTATTCGCGCGCGAGATCGAATTTTGCCTTGACGCGCAGATCTTAAGATAGTACGGACTGCGCGGCGATTTTTGCCCGCGGCAGTTCGGATATATAACGCGACGAAACGCCGACTTAAATGGTATCTATTATAGGGATTTCGTTGTTGGAAAAGAATTAGCGCACTGTCTTCGCTTGCGAAGTATAGTGCGTTATACTTTATTAATGATTAGAAAGATAAATCGAAATTTAGTGCAATAAAATTACACTATTTCAAAGAGTTGCCAAATTCTTTCAAGTTCGCCTTTGTCTTCTCGGAAAGGCAATGAAACTCTATATTTTGAATTGCGCCTTCCAAAGTATATAGATGTACCAAACACACTTGCAGATACTTCATCTTTAATCTGAAAAACGCTTCTTTTGCGCCGATTTCGATCAATTCTTCGGCTGTGGTTATTTCTACGCTTTTCAGTTTGCTTGCCATTTCTTTGCCGATATTCGGCATTGAGGTTAAATCTTTCATAAGCAAAATCCTTTGCTAAATTGCTGTTTAGATTATAGTCATTGTAGCATAACCGTAATAAAAAAGCAAGGATAGATTATCCTTGCTTTAATCCCTATGAAATACATCGTAATGCGCGGCGTTTTTTTGTTTGCAAAAATTGCAGATTTGCCGCAAAAGCTCAAGCCGTCGGCATTGACCGTGTAACGGCGCGCACGTATACTATATATAAATAGAAAGGCGGCGCGGCGGCGGATATAATGTTCGCGCGCATCCGCCATTACGGGAGGCGAAACTATGACGTCATCTAAACATGAACGTGAACGCGACGACGCAAAAAGGGCGGTAGCGCAGTTGCTCGACGATAACGACTGCGACAACGTCTTTTTATACGACGAGTACGGTAAACGCGTCGAGTTCGAGCAAGTGGCGCTTATTCCCCGCGAAGACGATGACGGCGAGATCACTGTCTACTGCATATTAAAGCCCGTCGAACGGATGCCCGGTGTCGGCGACGACGAAGCGCTTGTCTTTGCCGTGCAAGAGATAGACGACGAGGACGCCGTTATACTCGTGGACGACGATGACGTGGTGGACTCGATTTTTGCGGAATATTACGAGCTGCTCAAATGCGACAAGGACGGTGCAGAATGATGGACGAAGAATTTTCTTGGAAGTATTCGCTTGACCGCAACACCATCAATATTTTCGGACCTATCGACGACGCGCTCGCCGAACGGGTGATAATGCAACTGCAATACTTGGACGATCGCGGCGCGGACGAGATAACGGTGCAGATAAACAGCCCGGGCGGTTCGGTTTCCGCGGGCCTTGCCATATACGACACGCTCAACTTTGCGCGCGCGCGTATAATCACAGTCGGGCTGGGCATGGCGGCGTCCATGGGCGCGTTTTTGCTGTCGTCGGGAACGCGAGGTTACAGACGCGCGACAGAAAACTGCGAGATCTTGATCCACCAGCCATTGGGCGGCGCGAGCGGTCAGGCGGAAGATATAATAATCGCGGCAAAGCACATAGAAAACACGCGCATGCGGCTCAATCGTATCCTATCCGAAAACACGGGAACACCTATCGAAACGGTGCGGCGCGATACCGACAGAGACCACATAATGAGCGCGCAGGACGCGCTCGAGTACGGCATAATAGACGAAGTGATAGCGTCGCGCAACAAAGCCAAGGGAGGCTAAACTTAAGGTGAACGACTGTACAAAGGAGTTGTTTTTAAAAGATTATTTTACGGCGGAAGCTCTGCTCGGTTCGTTGAATGACGCGGAGCGGATGTTCTACTGCATATCCGATACATATATGATCCCGCGCGACGTAGCCGCGGGGTTGTTTGCCGTTGCGCAAAGCGGAAATGTGCGTGAAATAGATACGGTAATGCGCTATCATAGGTATTTGCGGCTCATGCAGTTTGCCGTCGAAAGCGGTTCGCCCGCGTATTTGTCCGATGACGATCGATACATGATAGAGATAAAGGGCGGCGCTATTGCGGCGGCGGATAGAAACAAACTGCTCGCACCCAAAAACGCGTCGCGCATAGTCGTTTATACACAGCTGGAAGCCAACGCCAACCGCGGCGCGGTGGACGCGATGCGCGTTCTCGGCATATTACTGTGCGAAGGTATATTTGTAGACAAAAATACTAACGACGGAAGGGCGCTGCTTCAAAAGACCGCGCGCTGGAACAACTTGGGCGGCATACTCGCATCGCTCAAGTACGGCGAAGATCGCCGCGCAAATTACGACAGACTGTACACGGTGGCGGGCGGACCTTGCTCTGCGCTCGTTGATGGGGCGGCGGAAAAGTACGGCTTGATCGATCCGCCCCAAAAAGCGGAAGAGTGCGCGCTGATAGAGTGCGCGGTCGGGCTGGGCAAGCTCGATAGCGAGATATACGTACCCACGATCGCGCGGCTCGTTTACGCGCGGATAATTTCCGTTCAAGACAGACGGCGCATACTCGTGTCCGACAACAGAGAGCTAATAAATGATGCCGACGATCTCCCGCTTAAACTCGAGTTCGGCGATATTGAGTTCGACGAGCGCGCGCTCGACGGTATGGCTGTAAGCCGCGCGACCGAGCGGCAAAAGATACTTCAAGCGGTGTACAACAGCGATCTGCGGGCGGGAAAGTCGTACAGAGAAATGTGTTTGTGCAGCGATTGCGAATACATTCGCGACGCATATGCGGACGCTTTGACCGAAATGTTCAAACATTCCGCCGTAACGCGTATAGACTGCTCGGCTATATGCGACGAAGATATGATGCCCACCAAAAACAATATATTCGTGCGCAGTTGCGACGAGGACAAGAGCAACGTTTTTCTCATATTCATGCACGGCGAAGTGCGCCCGAGCGTGGCGGCGGCTGTAAAAATGTTCCTCACCGGCGATAAGCGCAAAAGTATGCGGTTGACCGTGCCTAACGTGAGCATAGATCTCGGCGCGGTGCTGCCCGTATGCATTTGCGACAAAAGCAACGCGCGTTCTCTCAGATCATTGTGCGACATTATAGAACTCAAGCCCGTAGGCGCGGACGAAAAAAGCGCTGTGATAGACGGATTGCTCAAGGACAAAGCCGCGCTTTACGGACTTAAGTCGGTAAAGACCGACGACGGTGCGCGCGCTATGCTCGCGTCAGCCGACGCGGACGAGGCTGCGCGCATCATAGACAGAGCGATAAGAGACAACCGCAAAAAAGGGAAAAGTCTGACGCTTACCGAAGCGCACGTCAAAGAGTGTTGCGGCGGTCGCGCGGGCGCGACGGGCAAATACGGTTTCGGAGGCACGGTATGAATATAAACGACTTGATATTGAACGGATACGAAAACACGCGGCTCTTGACCGCCGACGAGCTGCTGCGCGACGGATACAACACGGTCGAATACGACAAGCTGGGCGAAACGAGCGTAACGGGCGTGCTCAAAGCCAACCGTTATGCGGACGGAAAGCTTGTTCAGACGTACTCGGACAACGAACATCATGTAGGCGTGATAGCGGCGACGCGGCAGGGCAAGACCTCGTCTTACGTGATACCGACGATAGTGTCATTCGCCAAACAAAAGACGAAGCGAAGCATGATAATCGCCGATCCCAAAGGCGAGCTTTACCGCTCCACTTCCCAAACATTGCGCGACGAGGGTTACGAAGTTCTGCTCATAAATCTTCGCGACTACAAGCACAGCGAATGTTGGAATCCGTTGACCGAAATTTACAGAAAATACCGCCGAGCCATAGACCTTCCCGACGAAGTGCGCGCGGTGCAAACGGCGGACGGATTCAAAAACATATTTTTCGACAAGGTGTACGAAGACCAGCGCGAGCTTGACGGCAATATTTCTTACGAGTCGCGCATGCTTCTCGACGAAGTGGACAACGACATAACCAACCTCGCGGAAACGGTCGCGCCCACAAGGGATACCGTGCCCGATCCGTATTGGGATACGAGCGCGCGCAACGCCACGCGCGGGTTCCTTTGGGCGATGCTAGAGGACAGCGACCCCAATAAGCGCGATAACCGCATAACCGAAGAGACTTTTTCGTTTAATACGCTGTTGAATATAAAGTCGAGCTTCGGCAACATCGCTTCCGACGGCGATTTTATGGACTACGGGTACTTCACCGATCGAAACAGCGATACTTCGCGCGCCTATCAGTTGGTCAAAAGCCCGCTATTGGATAATGCGGGCAGAACGCGCGGCTGCATAGTGGCCAATCTCGACGCGAGCTTGAGCCTTTTTTACAATGCGGCTATCCGCACCGTTACAAGCTGCAACTCCTTCGATATGAGCATACTGACGGGGGAAAGACCGGTCGCGGTGTATATAGATTTCCGCGACGAGCTTAAAACGCACTATCAGTTTATCAGCATGTTCGTGCAAGCGGCATACGCTTACCTCATAGAATACGCCAACAAAAAGCAGAGCGGAAAACTCGACGTTCCGTTTTATTTTATTCTCGACGAGTTCGGAAATTTTCCCAAAATACTCAATTTCGATACGGTGATATCTGCGTGCGGCGGGCGCAATATATACTTCATATTGGTGTTGCAGTCGTACGCACAGCTAAGAAATATATATCAAAGCGATGTCGCCGATATCATACGCGACAACTTAAACGTTCATGTCTTTTTCGGCAGCAACAATCCGTCCACGCTCGACGAGTTTTCCAAAGAATGCGGCAAGCGCGCCAGGATCTCTCCGCGCAGCGCGTTGTGCGGAACAGAGCCGGAAATTGTGGACTACAATGTGGACGAGGTATCGGTAATGCCGGTAAGCACGCTCGCAGCGTTAAAACCGAGCGAGTGCATAGTTACCGAGATAAACAGCGGCTATGTTTTGTCGTCGCGTTTGGAGCGGTACTTTACTTGCGCGGAGTTTAAAGACCTTCCGATCGCCAACGAGCGCGATTACGTGTGCCGCACTAACCCGTTCGACGACAAATACCGATATGTCATGAAAAGATCGTACAGACGCAGATTTTAGGAGGGCGGAGTGAACAGAGCAAAGATAGAAGAGTACGTGCTTAAAAGACCGAATACTACGGTCGCCGAAATACAGTTTGTTTTTAAGCTCAGATATTCGGAAGCCCGTTCTTTGGTGGAGAGTATGGTAAACCGCGATATCTTAGCTTATCGTGGCGGCATGTCGTATGAAAACCTCATTTACAACGACGACGTGTGGGGCGTAAGAGCGGACAAAAAATACGATTGGGAAATGCGCAACGAGGACAACGACATTTCGTACGACGATACGGACGGCGTCGACGGAAAGCGCGATATTTTGTCGGATATGAAAATACTTGCCGCAACGCGTATATTGGCTGACGAAAGCATTCAAAACCGCGCGTCCAAAGCGAGCAGAACGACGCTCGGCGGAAAAAAGAAGGAAACGCGCAAAAGAACGGAAGACAAAATCGAGAACGTGTTCGGCTATCGGGTGGAAAACGGAAGGCTCATCGTCGGGACAGACCGCTGTTACCCCGACGGAAGCAAGTTTATGATAGAAAAGACCGAGCGCAACGATGATCCATATTTTTCGGACAGCGGGAAAACGCTCAAATACATCAGTCAAAAGTTTGGCGTGTCGCTCGAGACAGCGCAAGAAAGCATAGCCGAAAGTCTTTCCGATTGGGAAATGATGTGCGACGACCCCCGAGAGAGCAGGATAACTGTGGAAGACGGCGTGCTGTGGTGCAAGATAACTAAATATTCCGACGCGCATGCGGCGTTCGATATCTTTGCGCTCGCAATAGATACGATCGCGGGGTTGAGCGTGCTTTAAAGCGCATAGGGCGCGCCCGCTACCCCCACGTTTTGCTGTATATTATATATATAATAATGAAAGCGAAAACATTCGCTTTGCAGCTCCGCGACGCGTATATGTTAGCGTGGGCGGTTTTTGCGTTGCGCTATCGGTCATGTGGCGTATAAACGTGTAAAAAAGTTTAAAAAAGCGGTGCAAATCATTTGACAATCGTAAGGGGAACGTATATAATGGATAAGCTACAGCCGAAAGCGGCTGATTTTTTTGACGGAAACGGGGCGCGACGCCCCAAAAAATTTACCGCAAAACGGCACGCCCGAGCGCGTGAATGTAGCTATCATAAGGCTATGCCATAGGCAACAAGGAGAAGTATATGTCCAGCCAAAAGATCAGGATCAAGTTAAGAGCGTACGATCACGAGTTGGTAGACTCGTCTGCGCAGAGGATCGTAGACGCCGCCAAGCAGACGGGGTCGAAGGTATGCGGTCCCATTCCGCTGCCCACGCAAAAAGAGGTGGTTACCATATTGCGTTCGGTGCACAAGCACAAGGATTCTCGCGAGCAGTTCGAGCTTCGCACGTATTCGCGCTTGATCGACATTTACAGTCCGTCCGGAAAGACGGTCGATTCGCTTATGCGCTTAGACCTCCCTTCGGGCGTAGACATCAAGATCAAGCTGTAACGATAAGGAGCTTATTGACATGAAGAAGGCTATATTAGGCAAGAAGTTGGGCATGACCCAAATATTCGGCGAAAACGACGTCGCCATACCCGTTACCGTCGTGCAATGCGGTCCCATGACCGTTGTCGACACGCGCACTGTAGACCGCAACGGTTACAGCGCCGTTGTTTGCGCATACGACGAGATAAAAGAAGGCAAACTCAACAAACCCGAAGCGGGTCTGTTTAAAAAGAGCAAAGCCAAGCCCGCGCGTTATCTCCGCGAGTTCCGTTACGACAATGCCGACGCGTATCAAGTGGGTAGCGTGATCGATTGCACTATGTTCGCCGACGGCGACATGGTGGACGTCTCCGGCACTACCAAGGGTCGCGGCTTTACCGGCGTTATCAAACGTTGGAATCACCACCGCCTTAAAATGACGCACGGTACGGGTCCCGTTCACCGCAGCGTTGGCTCGACGGGTGCAAACTCCAATCCCTCGCGCCGTATCAAAAATCTCAAGATGCCCGGTCAATACGGTCATGAGCATGTTACCATTCAAAACCTCAAGGTCGTCAAGGTGGACGCCGCGAGAGGCGTGCTTTTGATCCGCGGCGCCGTTCCCGGTCCCAAAGGCGGTCTGGTTACCGTCAAAGAGACTGTGAAATAATCGTTTGAGGAGTTAAGGAGATATTATGCCTACCATTAAGATATACAAACAAGACGGCACATCCGCCGGCACTATGGAACTTGACGACAGCGTTTTCGGCGTCGAGTACAACGAACCGCTCATCCATCAAGTAGTAGTCGCTCAAATGGCTAACGCCCGCCAAGGCACCAAAAGCGCGCTTACCCGTACGGAAGTACGCGGCGGCGGCAAAAAGCCGTGGCGTCAAAAGGGCACGGGTAACGCCCGCCAAGGCTCTATAAGAGCGCCCCAATGGAAGGGCGGCGGCGTAGTTTTTGCGCCCAAGCCCCGCTCGTTCCGCAAAAAGGTGAACAAGCTCGTTCGCATGACGGCTATCACGAGCGCGCTGTCCGCCAAGGTTTCGGACGGAAGCATCGTAGTTTTGGACAAGCTCGACATCGAGCCTAAGACCAAGCAGATGGCGCAAGTGCTCAAAGCTCTCAAGATAGAAAGCCGCGTGCTGCTTGTTCTTCCCGACGGCAATACCAACGCGATACGCGCTGCGCGCAACATACCCAACGTGCGCACTGCCGCGAGCGAACAGCTCGGCGTATACGACATAGTTGCCAACACCGTGCTTTTGACAACGGTGGACGCTGTAAAAGCGCTTGAAAAGAAATATACCGAAAAGGAGGTCGCTGCGCAATAATGACGGCAGAGGATATAATCATCAGACCGGTTCTTACGGAAAAAGCAAACGACGCGATAGCCGCCAAACGCTATGCGTTCATGGTGGACGTACGCGCCGACAAAAAGCAGATAAAAGCGGCGGTCGAATCGGTGTTCGACGTTAAGGTCGAATCGGTAAACGTAGTCAACGTTCGCGGCAAGTACAAAAGGCAGGGCAGAACGGGCGGCTACACAGCCAAAGGCAAAAAAGCGTATGTTACGCTTGCCGCTTCGTCGAAGGCGATCCCGTTCTTCGAGACCCTTTCGTAATAGGAGATGAATCATGGCTATTAAGAGATATAAACCCATTACGCCGGGTACGCGTTTTAAAACGGTCATTGCGGCGAGCGAGCTGACGGGCGACAAGCCTTACAAGCCGCTGCTCAGAGAGCAAAACCGCCACGGCGGCCGCAACTTTACCGGCAAGATCACCGTAAGACACATAGGCGGCGGAAACAGACAAAAATACCGTGTGATAGACTTCAAGCGCAATAAGGACAACATCCCCGCGCGCGTCGCAACGGTAGAATACGACCCCAACCGCACGGCGTTCATCGCGCTTTTGAATTACGCGGACGGAGAAAAGCGTTATATACTCGCTCCGCTCGGTCTGCAAAAGGGCGATACCGTGGTATCGGGCGAAACGGCGGATATAAAAGCGGGCAACTGCTTGCCGCTTGCCAACATCCCCGTAGGTACGCTCGTTCACAACATCGAACTGTTGCCCGGCAGAGGCGGTCAAATGGCACGCACGGCGGGCGCGGCGGCACAGCTCATGGCAAAAGAAGGCAAGTACGCTACGCTTAGACTGCCTTCGGGCGAAATGCGCATGGTGCTGCAACGCTGCAAGGCGACCGTAGGTCAAGTAGGCAATCTCGACCACGAGCTCGTATCCTTGGGCAAAGCGGGCAGAAAACGCCACATGGGCGTCAAACCGACGGTGCGCGGCGTAGTCATGAACCCTTGCGATCACCCGCATGGAGGCGGCGAGGGTAAGAGTCCGATAGGCAGACCCAGTCCCGTATCGCCTTGGGGCAAGCCGACGCTCGGCAAAAAGACCAGAGCCAAGCACAAGGCTTCCGACAAGTTCATTGTCAAGCGCATAAATTAAGGAGCGAAGAAAAATGTCAAGATCGACTAAAAAAGGTTATTTTGTTGACGCCAAGCTTATGAAAAAAGCCGAGGCGATGGCAGCAGTCGCCGACAAACGCCCCATCAAAACATGGTCGCGCGCATCGACGATATTCCCCGAGTTCGTGGGCTTGACTTTTGCCGTACACAACGGCAAAAAGTTCGTTCCCGTCTATGTTACGACAGATATGGTCGGACATAAGTTAGGCGAATTCGCCCCTACGCGCACCTTCTTGGGTCATGCGGGCGAAAAAACGACCAAGGGCAGATAAGGAGACAAGTATGGCTACAAGAATGAAAGAAAAAGCCGAAAGAGTAAAGGCGACGCGCGAACAGCGTGCTTACGCCGTAGCGCGTCATGTGCGCATTGCTCCCGACAAAGTTCGCATAGTGCTTGCGCTGATACGCGGTAAATCGGTCGGCGAAGCGATGGCTATACTTCAAGCCACGCCCAAAGCGGCAAGCGAGCCCGTTTTCAAAGTGCTCAATTCCGCCGCAGCCAACGCCGAGCACAACAAGGGTCTTTCCGTTGACGATCTTTTCGTCGCGGAGGCGTTTGCGGACCAAGGTCCTACGCTCAAACGTTTTCAACCCGTAAGCAAAGGCAGAGCGCATCATATTTTAAAGCGCACGAGCCATATCACCGTCATTCTCGACACCAAGGAGGATAAATAATCATGGGTCAGAAGGTCAATCCTCACGGTTTGCGCGTCGGCATCAACGAAAAATGGAATTCGCAGTGGTATGCGGGCAAGCAAGAGTTTGCGGCGTTTATCCTCGAAGATCATAAGATCCGCGAGTTTATAGAAAACAAGTACAAGACGTGCGGCATATCCAAAGTGATCATCGAACGTCCGCAAGGCAAAGTACAGGTTTCCATACACTCGCAATTCCCCGGCAAGATAATAGGTCAAAAGCACGTCGGAGTAGACGAGCTTAAGAGAAACCTCGAAAAATTGACGGGCGGAAAAAAGATATACGTCAACATCATAGAGGTAAAGCATCCCGACCTCAACGCCAAACTGCTCGCCGAGAGCATTGCGGCTCAGCTTGAAAAGCGCGCGTTCTTCCGCCGCACAATGAAGCAAGCGATGAGCAAAGCTATGCACGCGGGCGCTAAGGGCGTTAAAGTCATGGTCGGCGGCAGATTGGACGGAGCGGAGATCGCCCGTGCCGAGCATTATCAAGAAGGGTCTATACCCCTGCAAACGCTTCGCGCCGATATCGATTACGGTTTCTGCATCGCTCAGACCACGTTCGGCGTGCTCGGCGTAAAAGTGTGGATATACAAAGGCGACGTTTTGAGCGCGAGCCAAGCCGCCGCAGCCGCACACAATACAGTTAAGGAGGGCGAATAATATGTTAGCGCCCAATAAAGTAAAGCACCGCAGAGTTCAACGCGGAAGAATGAAGGGCAAAGCCACGCGCGGCAACACCATCGCTTACGGCGAATACGCGCTTGTGAGCATGGATCCCGGTCGTATCACTTCCAACCAGATAGAAGCAGCTCGTGTAGCCATGACGCGTTACACCAAGCGCGGCGGCAAAGTATGGATATGCATATTCCCGCACAAACCGTACTCCAAAAAGCCCGCCGACACCCGTATGGGTAGCGGTAAAGGCGCGCCCGAATACTGGGCGGCTGTAGTAAGACCCGGCACGGTCATGTTCGAGATAGCGGGCGTATCGGACGCGGTAGCGCGCGAAGCGTTGCGCTTGTCGTCCTATAAGCTTCCCGTGCGCTGCAAAATAGTAAAGAAGGAAGAAGCCGAACAGCAAGTTGCGACCGAAAACGCGGTTTCCGCCGACGAAGTTAAGGAGGTCGAATGATGAAAGAAAAAGTTCATGAGTTGAAAGACGAGGAATTGCAGCAGAAGCTCGCGTCGCTCAAAACCGAACTGTTCAATCTTCGGTTTTCCCACGCGACGGGTCAGCTTGCAAATCCCATGCAGATCCAAAACGTAAGACGCGATATTGCGCGCGTTAAAACGGTCATAAGAGAGCGCGAACTCCGCGCCGGCAAGGAGGCCAAGTAATGGGTACCGAGCGTAACGAGAGAAAGACGCGCGAAGGCGTGGTCGTATCGAGCAAAATGGATAAAACGGTAGTGGTAAACGTCATCGAAAAGTACAAGCACCCGCTTTACAAAAAGACGGTTACCCGTACCAAGCGCTTCAAAGCGCACGACGAGAACAACGAGTGCGGCGTAGGCGACAAAGTGGAGATCGTAGAAACGCGTCCCATTTCCAAAGACAAATGCTGGCGCGTACAGCGTATCGTCGAGAAAGCAAAATAAGACGCAGAGACAAGCGTTAAGGAGTAAATCATGGTACAACCTCAATCGTATCTTAAAGTCGCCGACAACACGGGCGCGAAAGAGATCATGTGCATACAGGTCATGGGCGGTTCGTTCCGCAGAAGCGGCAATATCGGCGATATAATCACGGCTTCCGTCAAATCGGCGCAGCCCGGCGGCACCGTTAAAAAAGGCGACGTCGTAAAGGCTGTCATAGTGCGCACTCACCAAGGCGTAAACCGTCCCGACGGTTCGCATATCCGTTTCGACGACAACGCAGCAGTTATAATAGACAATCAAAAACAGCCCCGCGGCACGCGTATCTTCGGACCGATAGCCCGCGAGCTGCGCGACCGCGACTTCACAAAGATAATATCTTTGGCGCCCGAAGTGCTGTAACGGAGGATCGGAAATGAAAAACCTCAATGTCAGAAAAGGCGATAACGTAAAAGTTTTGACCGGCAAGGATAAGGGCAAAACGGGCAAAATACTTGCCACCGATCCCAAAAGCGGAAAAGTATTGGTAGAGGGCATAAACATTGCTACGCACCACTACAAAGCGCGTTCGGCAAACGAACAGTCGGGCAAAAAGAAGGTCGAAGCTCCCATCGACGTGAGCAACGTTCAGATCGTATGCCCGTCGTGCGGAAAGAGCGTGCGCGTACGCCATCAAGTTATAGACGGCAAAAACGCGCGCATATGCGCCAAGTGCGAAGCCAGCCTCGACGCGGCGCTCAAAGCCGAAAAGACCAAGAAAAAAGCGGACAAAAAAGCTAAAAAAACGACTAAAGCCAATGCCGAAGCCGAAGTAAAAGAGCAAGAGTCCGAAACCGTCGCCGCGCCCGAAACGGCGGAAGAAAAAACGACGGTAAAGAAGACCGCGAAAAAACCCGCCGCCAAAAAGACGGCAACCAAAGAAGTTCCCGTCGGCGAAGAGTCGGACGGTAAAACAAGTAAGGAGTAAAGGGTAATGGCAGAAAAAGCGACCAAAGCCAAGGCGAGCGAAAGCAAAGCCGCAAAAGCGAGCGGCGCGCCCGTAAAATCGAACAATCCGGAGCGTTACCGCCTCCGTCGCCGCTATCGCACCGAGATAGTACCGCAACTCATGAAAGAGCGCGGCTACAAAAACGTGAACCAGGTGCCGAGAGTAGAGAAAGTAGTTCTCAACATGCGGTTAGGCGACATCAAAGACAATTCCAAGAGCATCCAGCTCGCGCAAGCCGAGCTTGAGGCGATCGCGGGACAAAAGAGCGTTCTCGTAAAAGCCAAAAAGTCGGTCAGTAACTTCAAGCTTCGCGAAGGTCAGTCCATAGCGATAAAAGTTACGCTTCGCGGCGAAATGGCTTACGAGTTTATAGACAGGCTCGTCTCGATAGCTCTTCCGCGCGTAAGAGACTTCCGCGGAATATCGGGCAAATCGTTTGACGGTCGCGGCAATTATGCGCTGGGTATCAAAGATCAGACTATATTCCCCGAGATCGCATACGAACTTATAGAAAAGATCCGCGGCTTCGACGTTGACGTTGTAACTACGGCGCAGACGGACGAGGACGCTAAGTTGTTGCTTACCAAGCTCGGTATGCCCTTCAAAAATTAAGGAGTGAATTATGGCTAAAAAGGCGATGATCAATAAACAGCAAAGAACGCCCAAGTACAGCACCCGCGCGTACACGCGTTGCAGTATTTGCGGCCGTCCGCATTCCGTTCTTAAAAAGTACGGCATATGCAGAATTTGCTTTCGCGAACTTGCGTACAAGGGAGAGATCCCCGGCGTAAAGAAGTCGAGCTGGTAAGGAGGTATAAACTATGGTTACAACAGATCCTATCGCGGATTTGCTTACGAGAATTCGTAACGCCATCACCGCGCGGCACGATACGGTGTCCATACCTACGTCCAAAATGAAAAAGTCCATTGTTGACATTCTTGTCGATGAAGGTTTTGTTACATCTGCGGACGTTACGGAAGAGAACGGACACAGCAACATAAAAGTGGTACTCAAGTACGGCGATTCCAATCGCAACGCGATAACCAATCTTAAGCGCATCAGCAAACCCGGTCTGCGTGTTTACTGCGGCTGCGAGGACCTTCCCAAGGTGCTCGGCGGATACGGTATAGCTATCATATCCACATCCCGCGGCGTAATGACCGACAAAAAGGCGCGCGAACTCAAAGTGGGCGGCGAAGTTCTCGCCTACGTGTGGTAGGAGGTATCTATGTCGAGAATAGGCAGAAAACACATAGATGTTCCCGCGGGCGTTACGGTGGCGTTCGACAACAGCATCGTTACCGTAAAAGGCAAGCTCGGCGAGCTTAAGCAAGAGATCAAATCTTCCGATATCAAAGTAGTTATCGGCGACGGCGTGGTCAATGTGGAACGCGCCAACGAGCTTAAGCAAACGCGCGCATACCACGGTCTGTACAGACAGCTCATAGCCAATATGGTGGCTGGCGTACAGAACCCCTTTACCAAAACGGTCATTGTGGCGGGTGTAGGTTACAAGGTGGCGGTTACGGGCAACAAGCTCGTCATGAACATCGGATACTCCAAGCCCGTAGAATACGCGATACCCCAAGGCATAACCATTACTTGCCCCGATACGCTTACCATAGTGGTCAGCGGTATCGACAAAGAGCAAGTCGGCGAAGTCGCGGCTCAGATCAAAGCCAAGCGTCCCGTCGAGCCGTATCACGGTTACGGTATGCATTACAGCAACGAGGTCGTCCTCCGCAAAGAGGCTAAGACCGCGGGTAAGAAATAGGAGAGTGGCATATGATCAAGAAGATAGACAAAAACAAAATTCGTATGCATCGGCATAAGCGCCTTCGCCATACCGTAAAAGGCACGGCGGCGCGCCCCCGTCTTTCGGTTTACCGCTCTACAAATCACATCTACGCGCAGTTGATAGACGACGAGAAGGGCGTAACGCTCGCATCGTCGGGTACGCTTATCAAGGGCGTTGATCTCAAAGGCAAAACCAAGACGCAGAAAGCCGAATTCGTCGGTAAGGACGTCGCCGAAAAAGCGCAGAAAAACGGCATTACCGAAGTCGTTTTCGACCGCGGCGGATATCTGTACACGGGTAGAGTAAAGGCTTTGGCGGATGCGGCACGTACTGCCGGATTAAAATTCTAGGAGCGAATCATGGCACGCGAAGATTTTAAAAAGAAAAGAGAAAAAGACGTTGTAGACGACGGCATCAAGACCAAGCTCGTCAGCACCAAACGCGTCAGCAAGGTCGTTAAGGGCGGCAGAAACAGCAGCTTCGCCGCGCTCGTCGTTGCCGGAGACGGCAAGGGCAGAGTAGGCGTCGGCATGGGCAAAGCCACGGAAGTTCCCGAGGCGATAAAAAAAGCCGAGCAAGCCGCGCGTCGCAATATGAAAAAGATATCTCTCAACGGTACAGCCATTCCGCATGAGACCGTGGGCGAGTTTTCGTGCAGTAAAGTATTGCTCCGTCCCGCTCCCGAAGGTCGAGGCGTTATTGCCGGCGGCAGCGTTCGCGCGGTTTTGGAGCTTTGCGGCGTTAACAACATCACTACAAAATGCTACGGTTCGCGCAACCCCATCAACGTTGTAAAAGCTACGATGAACGCGCTCGAAAGCCTGCGCACTATCGACGAAGTAGCCGCCATGCGCGGAAAGACCGTCGAGCAGATCTTGGGCTGAGCCAACGCACTAAGACAGGAGGTCGTTTGCAATAATGGCGAAAAAGACAGAAAAACAGCTTCGCGTCGAGCTTGTAAAAAGTCCTGCGGGACGTTTGGAAAAACAACAGCGCACTGTCGAAGCATTGGGACTTAGAAAGCTTCATCAATCGGTTACCGTGGCGGACACCCCCGCCATGCGCGGAATGATCAACACGGTCAGCCACTTGGTATCGGTAACGGAAGCATAAGAGATCGTAACGTTGCCGTTGTCGTTCGGTGAGAACGGCGGACGCGCGGAAGATCCTTTCGGAGGTAAAATATTATGAAAATGCATTCACTTATGCCCGCAGACGGCGCGCGTACCAAAAAGAAGCGCTTGGGTCGCGGCATCGGATCGGGTCTCGGCAAAACGTCGGGCAAAGGTCATAAAGGTCAATGGGCGCGCAGCGGCGGCGGCGTTCGTCCCGGCTTTGAGGGCGGACAGATCACGCTTTTGCGCAGACTCCCCAAACGCGGCTTTAACAATAAGTTCAAGAAAGAGTTTTCGGTCATCAATATCGATAAGCTCAACGTGTTTGACGACGGCACCGTTGTAGACCTTAAGCTTTTGGTCGCCGCGGGGCTTGTCAAAAAAGTGGAAGACTACGGACTTAAAGTTCTTGGCGACGGCGAACTCACCAAAAAACTTACGGTCAAGGCGGCGAAGTTCACCGCATCGGCAAAAGAGAAAATAGAGAAAGCGGGCGGCAAGGTAGAAACTACAAATGTTTGAAACGCTTAAAAACGCTTTCAAAAACAAAGAAGTACGAACGAAGATCTTGATCACGCTCGCGCTTCTGTTTATTTACCGATTGGGGTGCTGGATACCCGTTCCGGGTATCGATGCCGCGGTGTATGCCAATGAGCTTGCCAACAATCCCGATTCGCTGTTGGGCTTGTTGAGCGGTATAACGGGTAACGCACTCAGAAACGGCGCCCTGTTCGCGATCGGTATCACACCTTATATCAACGCATCTATTATTCTGCAGTTATTGACGGTCGCCATCCCGCGCTTGCAAGAGTACCAAAAGCAAGGCGACGAGGGCAAAAAGAAGATCACGCAGATCACGCGATATATCACCATCGCGCTTGCATTGGCTCAGTCTATAGGCGTAACGGTGTCGTATGCTCAAGCGGGCGCGCTGTCCACCAATGTATTCGGACCGATGACGCAAAACTGGGTGATAGGCATGTTCGTATGCGTTATCATGATCACCGGCTCTATGCTCACCATGTGGTTGGGCGAACGAATCACCGATTACGGCGTAGGCAACGGCATAAGCTTGCTCATATTCGTCGGTATAGTATCGTCTGCGGGCATTGCGGTCGTCGCTAAGTTCCAAGAAGCTTTCGGCGGCAAGGAGACGGCGATCTGGGAGCTTGTCGGCTTTGCGGTAATGGTAGTGGCGGTGTTCCTTCTCATAGTATTTGTAGACCTTGCGGAGCGCCGCGTACCCGTTCAGTACGCCAAGCAGATAAAAGGCAGAAAACAGTACGGCGGACAAAGCACGTATATCCCCGTCAAGGTGAATGCGAGCGGCGTTCTTCCCATAATATTCGCGACGGCAATAATCACATTCCCGCAAATGATAGCGCAGCTCTTTGCTCCCAACAGTTCTTTCTACGCTTGGTGGATGAAATGGCTGGGCGCGGGAACGTGGATATACGCGATACTCGTAGCATTGCTCATTCTGTTCTTCTCGTACTTTTACGCACAAATACAGTTCAACCCCGAGGACATCTCGCGCAACATACAGCAGTACGGCGGCTTTATCAACGGCATACGCCCGGGCAAGCCTACAACAGAGTATCTGTCGCGAATATCCAAACGCTTGACGTTGTTCGGCGCGATCTTCTTGGCGTTTATCGCCCTCGTGCCGTCGGTCGTTTTCGCGGCAGTCCTAAAGGAAACAACGCTTGTAAACGCGTTTTCCGCCACGGGTATGTTGATCGTTGTTTCGGTCGCGCTCGAGTTCGATAAGCAACTGCAAAGCTTGCTCATGATGAAGCAGTATAAGGGCTTCTTAAAGTAATAGCAGCCGAGCGTTGAGCAACGACAGCTATAACAAGACAACATAATTCAAAGTTATCTTGCTTACTACAATAGCGAATGCACAATGCGGAAAGGCGAGGAAACAATAACCACCACAACACAACAACGCTTAAAGTTTACTTGCCAACTACGTTAGCAAAAGTACAATGCGGAAAGGCGAGGAAACAACAATCACCACAACACAACACTGCTTAAAGTTTACTTGCCTACTACAATTGCGAAAGCACAATGCGGAAAGGCGAGGAAACAACAATCACCACAACACTGCTTAAAGTTTACTTGCCAACTACGTTAGCAAAAGCACAATGCGGAAAGGCGAGGAAACAATAACCACCCATCAACTAATTCGCTTAAAGTTTTCTTGCCTACTTCTTTTTCAAAAGAAGTAGGGGGAAAGGAGTCAAAATGAATCTCATAATCATGGGAGCGCCCGGATCGGGCAAAGGCACGCAAGCCGCGCTCATATGCAAAGCTCACGCGCTGCCCCACATATCCACGGGCGACATACTCAGAGAAAACATCAAGCTCGGCACGGAACTTGGCAAGCAAGCCAAAGCGTACATGGACGCGGGCAAGCTTGTTCCCGACGAACTTGTGGTAGCTCTTCTTAAGGATCGGATGGAAAAGCCCGACTGCAAAAACGGATTTTTGCTCGACGGCTTCCCCAGAACCGAACCGCAAGCGGACGCGCTTTCCAAGATAGTAAATATCGACGTAGCGTTGTTCCTCGAGACCGACCTTAACAAACTTGCCGACAGAATGGCGAGCCGCAGGGTCTGTCCCAAGTGCGGGTACTCGACAAGCGTGGACGCAGCGCCCGACGGCAAGTGCAAGGAATGCGGCGATACGCTTGTTATACGCGACGACGATAAGCGCGAAGTCGTAGAAAACCGCCTCAAGGTTTACGGCGAACAGACCGCACCGCTCGTCGAATACTACAAAGCGCGCGGCGTGCTCAAAACGATAGACGGCATGCAGTCGATAGACCGAGTAAACGCGGATATAGAGGCAGCGCTTAAATGATCGTCAAAACCGACAGCGACCGCGAAGGAATGCGCGCGGCGGGCAAAGTCGTAAAGGCGGCGCTCGACGCGGCGGAACGGTTCATAAAAGCGGGCGTAACCACTCTCGAGATCGACGCGGTGGTGGAAGAAACGATACGCAGTATGGGCGCAACGCCGTCGTCCAAAGGTTTTCACGGTTATCCCAACGCTTCTTGCATATCGGTAAACGACGTAGTGGTACACGGTATCCCGTCGTTGCAAGTAGTTAAAGACGGCGACATAGTGTCTGTAGACATTACCGCACTTTTAAACGGATATCAAAGCGACGCGGCGCGAACTTTCGCGGTGGGCAACGTGTCCGAACAAGACGCAGCGCTCATAGCCGCGGCGAAAGCGGCGTTTTTCGCGGGCATGGAGTACGCGAAAGCGGGCGGGCATGTCGGCGACATATCGTACGCAGTCCAGCTCTATACGGAGCTGCACGGCTACGGCGTGGTGCGGGCGTTGACGGGACACGGTATCGGGCACAAAATGCACGAACCGCCCGAAGTTCCCAACTTCGGCAAGCGCGGCACGGGCGCACCGTTAAGATCGGGACTGTGCATAGCGGTCGAGCCGATGATAACCGCGGGGAGCTGGCGAGTGTACTGCGAGCGCGACGGCTGGACGGTCCGAACATCGGACAAAAGCAAAGCGGCGCACTACGAAAACACTGTCATCATAACCGACGGCGAACCGGAGATATTGACTTTGTAGGTGAGTATGGAAGCTGGCGACATAGTTATAAGCCGAGCGGGACACGACAAAGGCAAGCCGTTTGTGGTGATCGCAACAGTCTCGGACGAGTTTGTGCTTATAGCCGACGGCGACAAACGTCGGGTAGAAGCACCCAAACTAAAACGGATCAAGCATTTACGGGCAGCCGAAAAAAGCGGCGTAAGCGACCCGACAAACGCAGCGCTGAAAAAGCGCATAAAACAATTCATTTCGGACAGGAGGTTGTATGCCGAGAAGTGATAATATCGAAACGGAAGGCATTGTAGAAGAATGTCTCCCCGGGACCAAGTTCAAGGTCAAGCTCGACAACGGTGCGACGGTAATGTGCACGATAGCGGGCAAGATGCGAGTCAACTATATAAAGGTTTTATTAGGCGACCGCGTCAAAGTGGCGATCTCGCCGTACGATATAACCAAAGGCATAATAACATTCCGCTCGAAATCGTGATCGGGCATACACAGCATCTATCGCCGCTCGACGGCGGGGAAACAGCCGAGCATATGCGCGGCGAACATAAAAACCTTTTTTAAGGAGCGAAATCATGAAAGTAAGATCTTCCGTAAAACCCATGTGCGACAAGTGCAAGGTTATCCGCCGGCACGGCAAAGTAATGGTGATTTGCAGCAAGAACCCCAGCCACAAACAGCGTCAAGGCTGATCGCATAGCGGTCGGACAGCGTTATGCCGCATACAAAAAGACAGCCTTACGGCTTGGATGGGCATAGCAGTCTTAAGCGCGCAGATCGCATATATATGCTGCGGCACGGCAAAGGTTAAGTAAAGCGCAAAAACAACCGCGTTTAAGCATGCGCGACATTCCACACGCACGCCGACAATGCGAATAAATAAAACATTCAATCATTAAGGAGTTATAAAAGTGGCAAGAATTGCAGGTATAGATTTGCCCAAGGAAAAACGTATCGAGATCGGACTTACGTATATCTACGGTATCGGACGTCCTACGGCGAACAAAATTCTGAAAGCTACGGGCATCGACCCGAATGTTCGCGTCAAAGATCTGACCGACGATCAAGAAAACACCCTTCGTACCTATATCGATAAAAACATCAAGGTGGAAGGCGATCTTCACCGCGAAGTGGAGCTTAACATCAAGCGCCTCAGAGATATCGGTTGCTATCGCGGCGTTCGGCACCGCAAAAACCTTCCCGTTCGCGGACAAAACACCAAGCAGAACGCGCGTACGAGAAAAGGTCCCAAGCGCACCGTTTCGCGTAGCAAGAAGAAGGAGAGATAACCCATGGCAGTCAAGAAAACAGCGACCAAGAAAAAGATCACCAAAAATATCGACAAGGGCTGCGTCCATATCCATGCATCGTTCAACAATACGATCGTTACGGTTACGGACGAACAAGGCAACGCCATCGCCGCATGCTCGGCGGGCGAGCTTAAGTTCCGCGGATCGCGTAAATCCACTCCGTATGCCGCGCAAATGGCTGCCGAGGAAGCAGCGCGCCGCGCAATGGAACACGGCTTGCGTTCGGTCAAGGTTTTTGTCAAGGGTCCCGGTCCGGGCAGAGAATCGGCTATCCGCGCTATGGAAGTAGTCGGCTTGCAAGTAACCGAGATCAACGACGTTTCGCCCATACCGCACAACGGTTGCAGACCGCCTAAGCGTCGCAGAGTTTAAGGAGTATAATCATGGCAAGAAATATTTGTGCAGATTGCAGACAGTGCCGCAGAGAAGGACAGAAGTTGTTTTTAAAGGGCGAGCGTTGCGTATCCAAAAAGTGCGCGATGGAACGCCGTCCCGTTCCTCCCGGACCGCACAGCTCGCTTCGCCGCAAGAGCAGCGAGTACAATACCCAGCTTCGCGAAAAGCAAAAAGCCAAGCGCGCATACGGCGTTCTCGAAAAGCAGTTCAGAATGTACTACGAGAAAGCGGAAGCGCAAAAGGGCGTAACGGGCGAAAACATGCTTGCTATGCTCGAAAAGCGGCTCGATAACGTAGTGTACCGCATGGGCATCGGCGCTTCGAGAAAAATGGCGCGCCAGATAGTCAATCACGGCCACATTCTCGTGAACGGCAAACGCGTAGACATTCCGTCGTATCAGGTCAAGCTCGGCGACGAGATAACTGTTCGCGATACCAGCCGCGACAACGCGCTCTTTAAAGAGCTTCGCGGCGCAAAGATAGTCATGCCCAAGTGGGTTACGTTCGACACCGAAAACTTTGTCGGCAAGATCGTGGACAACCCCAAGCGCGACGATATCGATCTCAGCATAAACGAACAGCTCATAGTCGAGTTGTATTCCAAGTAATAAGGAGGTAGCGTTCTATGATGGAAATAGAAATGCCGAGGATCTCGAAGGAAGAGAGCGACAGCTACCGCACGGGCAAGTTTGTCATAGAGCCGCTTGAACGCGGATACGGACACACGCTCGGCAATGCGCTTCGTCGCGTGCTGCTCAGCAACCTTCCCGGCGCGGCGGTCATAGGGATAATGATCGAGGGCGTAGATCACGAGTTCTCGACGATCAGGGGCGTTAAAGAAGACGTTACGGAAATAATCCTTAACCTCAAATCGCTCAATCTCAAAGCGAACTATACCGATAAAAATCTCGTCAAGGAATTGCACTTGCAGCGCAGCACGCCGGGCGTGGTAACTGCGGCAGACATTGACGTAGATCCCGAAATAGACATCCTTAACCCCGATATGTATCTTTGCACGCTCGACGAAGGCGCAAAGCTCGACATGACGCTTTACGTCGGCAAGGGCAGAGGATACGTAGTAGCGGACGAACTCAAGGATAAGTCCCGTCCGATCGGCTACATTCCCATCGACGCGATATTCACCCCCGTCAAGTTTGCATCGTATTCGGTCGAGCCGACGCGCGTCGGTCAGTCCATGGACTACGACAAACTCACGCTCAATGTCAAGACCGACGGGTCGCTGTCGGCAAAGGACGTACTCAGCCTTGCCGCCAAAGCGCTCGAAGATCATATAAAGCTGTTTGTCGCGCTGTCCGATACTATCTCGGGCATGGACATTTTGGTGTCGCGTTCGGAAGACAGACAAGCCAAAGTACTCGAAATGAACATCGAAGAAATGGATCTTTCCGTTCGCAGCTATAATTGCTTGAAACGCGCCGGTATCCATACCGTTGCCGACCTCACGAGAAAGAGCGAAGAGGATATGCTCAAGGTGAGAAACCTTGGCAGAAAATCGCTCGACGAAGTGATAGCCAAGCTTCGCACTTTCGGGCTTGACCTCAAAGCCGCGGAAGACTAATAAGGAGTATAGACATGGAACAGAGAAAACTTTCACTTCCGACCGATCAGCGTAAAGCGCTCTTGCGCAACCAGGTAACCGCGTTGTTGTGGAATGGAAAAATAACGACTACGTACGCGCGCGCCAAAGAAGTGTCGCGCATAGCCGACGGTATTATCCAGCTTGCCGTTGACACCGTTCTCGACGTTAAAAAAGAGATCAAAACGGGCGTTGACAAAAAGGGCAAGCCTATCGACATAGAAGTCATCCTCGACGGCGAAAAGCGCCTTGCCGCGCGCCGCAAGATAATGGCTCAAGTCTACGATCCGCCCGAAACCCGCAAAGCGGACGAAACGGCGGTCGCGTTCCGCGAGCGCACTCAGGATATCCGTCATCCGTTGATAGAGAAAATATTCAACGTGTACGCTATCCGCTATTCGCAGCGCAATGCCGAACTCAACACCACGGGCGGCGGATACACCCGCGTGCTCAAGCTCGGCGCACGTCGCGGCGACGGCGCGGAAGAAGCGTTGATCGAGTTGGTGTAATGACCGATCAATCAAATATCGTATGATCTAAAACCGCACGGCGTTCGTCGTGCGGTTTTCCTACTTCTTTTGAAAAAGAAGTAGCAAGAAAACTTTAAGCGAATAGCAAAATAGAAAAAAGTTAGAACGTAATTATCGAAAGGGAGCGAAGCAATAAAGCTTGAAACGCAGTGATTTTGCTGTAGTTGTAGTTTCCATATCTAAAATTCGGATATTATTGTTTACGTAGCGGACAGTAAGGCAATGAGCATTGAATGACATAACGATTTGGAAAAGCGATAGTGCAAGCAAAAAACGCTTTCGGGCGTTTAGCCATTCGGGGCGCGAACCCGTAAGCCTAAGCCGCATATTTACGGCATATTTCGCCCCTTGCGTCGCTTGACGTACCACAGGGGGTACGACGGCACTCCGTAAGCGTCGAACTATGCTCGTTCTATGCGGCTTAGGTCGGAGAGTTTTAGCGAGCAAACACGGTGTCAGACAAGGAAAAGCGCACGAAGCTGTACTCTCTGTAGTACCGCAAGTGCGGTTTGACGCAGTATCACACCGCATTTGCCGCTAAAACCTTGCGGAAGTTCGAGCACCGAATGGCTAAGCACGGCGAAAGCGTTTTTGATCCATGTCATACGTATGCGACGGTCAGCTCTTGCTCGTATCGCAAGAATTGTCGTCGGGGTCGATCATGCGGTAGTTGGAGTTGGTGGGGCGAGACCGCTTTTTCGCCGCGCACGAAGTCGTTTTACGCACAACGGGATCGGGCGTGGCAGAGGCGCGCGTCTTGCGCTTGCCCGCGGGGAATATCTCTTCGCGCACTACTTCTTCCGCGGAGATCTCGGCGTCGCTCGGATTTTTGTTGACGGTGCAACCGCAGTCGCAGTCTTTGCCGCAGCTTCCTTTTTCCTTTTTGTCGTCGCCGCTGCGCTTGCAGACCTTGTTCCACATCGACTTGAATTTTTCTTTTATGCTCATAGCAGCTCCTTTTGAGGATTTTATCTATTTTGCCGCACTTAAGCATTTTTATTCATGTATGCGGTAGGCGGTTCGGTGGAGCGCGCCGAAATTTTGTCGCGCAATCTTAAACACTTGCAAAAACGGGCGAATTGTGATAAAGTATATACGTACAAAGATCGCGCGCAAAACGGGTCGAAAAGGGAATTTATTATGAAAGCAGTTGTTTCGGTAATAGGCAAAGACAGAACGGGTATAATCGCCGCGGTATCTGCCAAGCTTGCGGAATGGAATATCAACATCGAGGATATCTCGCAAACGATAATGCAGAGCAATTTCGTAATGATAATGCTCGTGGACGCAAGCGCGTCATCCGTGGCTTTCGACAAGATAGGCGGGCAGCTCCAAGCCGCCGTCGATAAATTGGGCGTTACGGTACACGTTCAGCACGAGGATCTGTTTAACGCAATGCAGCGCGTATAGCAATGCGCGATACGCGGCAAAACGCGCCGCGGGGATGATATGATGTTTACTGAAAGCGAAATATTGGAAACCATCGACATGCTCGACAACAGACATTTGGACGTGCGCACCGTAACGGCGTCGCTGTCGCTTTTGGACTGTATCGATTCGAGCGCGAAAAAATGCTGCGACAAGGTGTACGACAAGATAACGCGCGTGTGCGCAAGACTTGTGCCCGTGTGCGACAGCCTTGCGGCGCGGTACGGCGTGAGCATTGTAAACAAGCGCATTGCGGTAACGCCTATATCGCTTATAGGCGCGGCGAGCGGCGCGTATATAGAGCTTGCAAAAACGCTCGACCGCGCGGGTAAAGCCCTCGGCGTAGACTTTATAGGCGGATATTCCGCGCTCGTGCAAAAGGGCGCGACGGCTGCCGAAAACAGATTTTTGGATACTATCCCGCAAGCGTTGACGGAGACCGACATTGTGTGCGCGTCGGTAAACGTCGCGTCGAGCAAAGCGGGGATCAATCTCGACGCCATAGGCAAGCTGGGCAATATAATAAAAGATCTCGCATACCGCACGCGCGATAACAATTCGTTCGGCTGCGGTAAGCTCGTCGTGTTTTGCAATGCAGTGGACGACAACCCGTTTATGGCGGGCGCGTTTACCGGTCTTGCGGAGGGCGAATGCACAATAAACGTCGGCGTGTCCGGACCGGGCGTTGTCGAGTACGAAATAAACAAACACCCCGATTACGATATCACCGACATATGCGAGCTCATAAAGCGCACGGCGTTTAAGATAACGCGACTGGGTCAACTCATAGGAACGAAAGCGGCGGAAGAGCTGGGGCTTACTGCGGGCATCATCGATCTGTCGCTCGCGCCCACGCCCGCCGTAGGCGATTCGGTGGCGCGCATACTCGAAAGCATCGGTTTGTCTAAGGTCGGCTCGTGCGGTACGACGGCTTGCCTCGCGCTATTGAACGACGCTGTAAAAAAGGGCGGCGTTATGGCGGCGAGAAAGGTGGGCGGTCTGTCGGGCGCGTTCATACCCGTATCGGAAGACGCGGGCATGATAGAAGCCGCGCGGAGCGGCGCGCTCGGCATAGAAAAGCTGGAGGCGATGACGGCGGTGTGTTCCGTAGGGCTTGACATGATAGCCATACCGGGCGACACGTCGGCGAGCGTTATCTCGGCGATGATAGCCGACGAGTGCGCGATAGGCATGATAAACAACAAAACAACGGCGGTGCGCGTCATACCCGTTTACGGCAAGACGGTGGGCGACGAAGTGTGTTTCGGCGGACTGTTCGGCACCGCGCCCATCATGGCGGTAAGCGGCGAGAATCCCGATATGTTTATAGGTCGCGGCGGCATTATTCCCCCGCCCATTCACGCCAACAAAAACTGACGGAAGCAAAGCGCAGCCGTCCGATGTAAATAATGTAAAATTCATGACACGGAGGTCATTATGAAAAGGAACGAAATAGCCGATAAGTACAAGTGGAACTTGAAAGATATGGTGGCGAGCGAAAAAGAGTTTGAAAAACTGTTCGCCGAAGTGGAAGCCAAACTCCCTACGCTCGAAGCGTACAAAGGCAAGCTGGGCGAAAGATCGTCCGCGCTCGAATGCTTAAAGCTCTTTTGCGCGGTCTCCGAAAAATTCGAGCTTATATACGTTTACTCGCATATGCATATGCACGAGGATTTTTCGGACAGCGCGGCTGTAGGCGCATCCAACCGCACCGACGCGTTGGCGGCAAGATTTTCGACTGCCACATCGTTTCTTAACAGCGAACTCGGCTCGCTCGGAGACGGCAAGCTCGCGGCGTATATATCCGACCCCGCATTCGGCGAGTACGATTTTATGCTCAAAGAGATAGAGCGCAACAAGGCGCACATACTGTCCGACCGCGAGGAGCGGCTGCTTGCAATGGGTTCGGAAGCTCTCGGCGTTACGAGCAATGTCGCGCACATGCTGTACGACGCGGATATGAAATTCGAGCCCGTAGTCAAGGACGGCAAAAAGGTGGAGCTTACCAACGAATCTTACGGCGAGCTTTTGGCGGACGGCGACCGCGAAGTGCGCAAGAGCGCGTTTGAAAATCTGTACGACGGATATATCGCGCATATAAATACGTTCACTGCTAATTATGCAGGCAACGTCAAAGCGGACAATTTCTACGCGAAAGCGCGCGGATTTAACGATTGCTTGGAAAAATCGCTGTTCGGCGACGACGTTCCCACGGCGGTTTACACCAATCTGATCGACGCGGTAAACAAAAATCTCGCGCCGCTGCACCGCTATATAAAGTTGCGTAAAAAACTGCTCGGCGTTGACGAACAGCATATGTACGATCTGTACACGCCCATAGTAGACAACGCGGAAATGAAGCTGCCGTACGAAGAAGCGTGCGAATTGGTAAAAACGGCGCTTTCGCCCATGGGCGAAGAGTATGTCGGCTTGCTCGACACGGCTATGAAAAACGGCTGGATAGACGTAATGCCCAACGAAGGCAAGCGCGGCGGCGCGTACAGTTGGTCGTCGTATTCGGCGCACCCTTACGTGCTGTTGAATTATGCGCCCACGACCGAAGATATTTTCACGCTCGCGCACGAGCTGGGACACTGCATGCACTCGTACTATTCGCAGAAGTCGCAGCCCTATGCCAAATGGGACTATCAGATATTCGTAGCCGAAGTCGCGTCCATTTGCAACGAGACTCTGCTCGACGACTATCTCATGAAAAACGTCAAGGACGACAAGATAAAAAAATATCTTCTCAGTCTCAGACTCAACCGTTTCCGCACGACGCTGTTCAGACAAGCGATGTTCGCGGAGTTCGAGTACAACGCGCACAAGATGGATCTCGAGGGAAAGCCGCTCACGGTGGATAGCCTTTGCGGACTTTATCTCGACCTCAATAAAAAATATTACGGCGACGACGTTGTGTCGGACAGCCGTATCGCGTACGAATGGTCGCGCATACCGCATTTCTACAATGCGTTCTACGTGTATAAGTATTCGACGGGCATGACGGCGGCGACGAGCGTTGCTCGCAACATACTGACCGAAAAAGGGTATGTAGACGTTTACAAAGACAAGTTCTTAAAAGCGGGCGGACACAAGTCGCCGTACAAGATTCTTTGCGACGCCAAGGTCGATCTTGCGACGGTCAAGCCTTACGACGACGCGTTCGCGTTCTTTAACGACGCGCTTGACGAGTTTGAAAAGCTCGCGTAAAATGCGGCGCATAAAAATCAGATCCAAATCAGCAGCGTTTGTAGCTGCGGTCATGCTCGCGCTTGCCGCCGCGCTCCTATCGGGTTGCGGCGCAAGCTTAACTGTGTACGACTACACGGAAAACGGAGAACGTTACAACAAGTTCGTACTGTCGTTGGACGCCGACGTCGTAAGGGCTATGGAAGATAGCGCGATCTATGACGGCGACGGCAAGCGCTACACCGTACAAAGTTACTTCTATTCGCTGTTTACGGGGTTCGGCTGCGAACTGACCGACGCGCGCTACGACGGCGACGGCTATACCGTGGCGTACCGCAAAGCTTACGACGGAGCGACCGACCTCGAAGAGATAGGAACGAAAGTCGCATTCGAGCGCACGATCGCGCGCGATCCGTTTATAAAAACGGTGGAAGAAACTTCGCCCAACCCGTTCAACGGCGTGAGGCAAGCATACGACGAAGTTTTGCCCGAGCAGTCGAGCACGCTCATACAGCAGTTGAAAAACGGAAGAGTGGCGGTGGACGAGTACGGCGAGACGGTAGTGCAGTTCCCGTCGGTAACCGACGCGTTCCCGTACTTGAGGCGGCTCAATGCGGACGGACTGCTGCTCAATTACGTGATGCGCGCGTCCAAGCGCACAAAGACTTCGGGCGAACGAATATCGACGATCGGGCGAAACGGCGAATTTATGTTCTCGCATTATTTCGACCGAACGGTTACCGACATGCGCTTAAAGTACAAGCGTCCCGTGCCGTACGGCTGGTATCTCGTGGCGCTCGCCGCGGGCGGTGCGACAGTCGCCATCATCGTGCTTTGCACGCGCAAGAAAAAGCCCAAAAAACCCACGCTGTTGGAGAGATTTCCATACAACCCCGAAGAATACAGAGATTACGAAACGCATCTTCCCACAAAGCTTTAAAAATTTAAGGAGCTATCATGGCAGATAAAAACTCGAGAGAAGAGTTTGCAAAAAAACATCCCAATATAACCGCGCGGGAAATTCCCAACAGCTACGAGGCGGAATCGGCGCTGCTCGGCGGCATGCTCATAGACAGACGCGTCGCCGAAGCGTATCTGCCGCGGCTGGAAAAAGAAGATTTTTACACGCCCGCGCACAGATGTTTGTACGAAGCGCTCAACGATCTGTTTGTGGGCGGTCAAGCCATAGACCTCGTTACTACCGTGCAGCAGTTGGAAAGCGCGGGAACGCTCGAGCTCAGCGGCGGAGTGGGATATGTATCCAATCTTGTCAATGCCGTGCCGTCGGTAGCCAACTCGGAGTACTACTTTAACATAGTAAAAAAACACGCGCGACTGAGAACGCTTATTTCGGTAGCGCAGACCATGGCGGACGAAGCGTATGCGCTCGACCCCGACGACACCGCGCTCACGCGAGCGGAAGCCGCGCTGTACGCGCTTGCGGAAACGGGCAGACGCGCCAAACCCACGCTCATAGCGGGCTATGTGGAGGAAGCGCTCAACGATATACGCAAGCGTTCGGAAAGCCGCGAAGCGTACCGCGGCGTGCCTACGGGCTTTACATATCTGGATATGATGCTGGGCGGCGGGTTTCAAAAAAGCGACCTTATAATTTTGGCGGCGCGTCCCGGTCAAGGCAAGACGAGTTTTGCAATGAACTGCGCGGTAAATGCGGCGCTGTCAAGGCGGCCCGACAACAAAGAACCGTATTCGGTCGCGGTGTTCTCGCTCGAAATGAGCGCCGTACAGCTTGCGAGGCGTATACTGTGTTCGGTGGGCGATTTCAGCATGACGCTCGCCAATCGCGCGGCTGTGGATAAGCGCGGCTGGTCCAGGCTGTTCGGCGCGCAAGACAAGCTTGCAAGCACCAAACTGTACGTTGACGAATCGGGCAACATCACGCCCGCCGAAATACTTTCCAAGTGCAGAGCGTTGAAGCATTCGGACGGGCTCGACTTTATAATGATAGACTATCTGCAGTTGATGCAGAGCGGAAAACGCATAGACAACATAGTAAGAGAGATAGGCGAAATGACGCGCGCTCTCAAGCTCGCCGCAAAAGAACTCGACGTGCCTATCTTGCTGCTGTCGCAGATGTCGCGCGGTATAGAGCAGCGCAAAGACCCCAAACCGCAATTATCCGACCTCCGCGATTCGGGCGCGATAGAGCAAGACGCAGATATCGTACTGTTTTTGGAGCGCAAAGAGGACGGCACGGAGGGCGGCGGCTCGCAAGGCGGCAAGCCGACGTCGATAGAGCAGACGGTGTACTTGAACGTAGCCAAGCACCGTAACGGCGAAACGGGTTCGGTCAAGCTCACATGGCTGCCGTCTACCGTTACGTTCAAGAGCGAACCCGCGCCCGAGCCGCCCAAAAATTCGAGCGGCAATATGTACGGCGGACGCACTCCCGACGAGCATTACGACAGTTCGGACGAGCCTGCGCCTCCGCCCTACGATCCGCGCAACGACGAGTACGACAACGGCTTGGACGAGGACGACTTATAACGGCGGAGCGTTGATCGCAGCAAAGACGGAAACCGAGCACCATGAAAAAGAAAAAGGACAAAGCGGAAGCCGAACGATATATTGCCGAAATGCGCTATCCCGTAGTGTTGGCGCATGGGATAATGTTAAAAGACGTAAAGTTTTTTAAAGCGTTCGGGCGCATCGAAAAAAAGCTCAAGGCGCACGGCTATAAAGTTTACACCGCCAAGACCGACGGGTTCGGAACTATCGAAAACAACGCGGAACAGTTAAAGGCATATATTGAAAAAGTCAAAACCGAAGAAAACGCCGAAAAGGTAAATATAATAGCGCATTCCAAGGGCGGACTCGATTCCAAATACATGATAGAAAATTTGGACATGGCGGACAGCGTCGCTTCGCTTACCACGCTGTGCACCCCGCACAAGGGATCGCCCGTCGCGTCGTTTATATTACGTTTGCCCAGGTGGTTGGTCAAGTTCGTAGCTTTTTGGGTAAACTTGATATATAGGATATTCGGCGACAAACATCCCGATTCCGTTACCGTCTGCCGTCAGCTCAGTTTGCATTCGGACGACGAACTTGCAGACACGTCAAACGTCTCGGACAAAGTCTACTGTCAAAGTTATTCATCGTCTATAGAGAAAAGTCGGGACGACTTTATCATGGGCATACCGTTGTTGATATATCGGCGTTTGAGCGACGAAAAAACGGACGGGCTTGTGTCCGAAGACTCGTCCAAGTTCGGCGAGTACAGAGGCAGCGCTCTTGACGAGACAGTCTCCCATTCGGAGATAGTCGGGTTTGCCATAAAAAAGAAAAAGCGCGCGCGCATTTACGAATTTTATCTTCAGATATGCAAAGAACTCGAACAGAAGGGTTTTTGACAAAACTCTTACGCGATAAACGATAGTATCTAAAGTTCATCACGATGACGCGCGTCGTGAGCGTCTTGTTGCCGCAACGCTTCGGACTGCTTGCGTTTTGTTTTGCGCCAATTTATAAATCCGTATATATCGTTTATAAGAAAGACCGTAAAGCAAACGACCATAGACAGATACGAAATGTTTTCCGCGCACGCGGATATCCACATCGCTATAAGCACCATGTCGTTCAGCGCGTATGCGATCGCGTAATACTCGCATCGCCGCATGGTAAGATACGCGGCAGTAAAGCTTGTGAACACGGACACCGTGCTCACGACGATATTGGCAGTGCCGAGAGCGTCCAATATAAAATAGAATGCGACGGTTACCGCCGTTGCGATCGCGGCGAGCAGAACGTATTCAGCGCGCTTTACTGTGTTTATCTTAACTTCGGTCTTGCTCCCGTTAAACGAGTTTTTAAGCCACATAACGGCGGCGATCGCGGCAATGGGCGCGCTCATACCTATATACGTGAACATTTCGCCGTAGTATTTGTACGAGTATGACACCGCGCCGTACAGCGCCGCAAATACTATAGTCAGTAGCTGTCCTATCACATTGCCCTTTGAAACGAATATGAGCGCCGTCGCGCCTACAAGCGAAGCGGCGAGCGTCATGTAGTCCGAACTCGCAGTCAATACGAATGACAAGACGACTGCGGCAACGGAACATAACCACAGCGCGATCTCGAATTTATCGAGCGATCTAAGCGACTTGATAAAGAAATTCATTAGCACTCCAAAATAAAAGGCATTCGCGACTTATATCTGCAAAGACCTAACGATATAAGCGGAATGCCCGTAAGCATTTTTACACCCGGCGGCGTATATTATGAGCGTCAGTCAACATGACGCTCTTACAGTACGATCATACTATGTTTTGTCCGATGTGTCAAGCCTTTCTTTGATTTTTGCGTCGCAAATCTCGGCGGCGGGTACGGTGTTCGGCGCGTTTTCGTCCGTGTCGGACGGAGCGCGCGAGAGCGAGCGGAAAAACACCGCGGTATATATTACCGCTACTACGGCGGCTATCGCGTCGGCGGCGGGCGCGGCGTACAAAACTCCGTCTATGCCAAAGGCGAGCGGAAGCGACAGCGCGAGCGGTATAAAGCAAACTATATCGCGCACGAGCGAAGATACCACGGCGGATATCGGCTTGCCCGCGGCTTGGAAAAATATAGACGACACTTTTATAAAGCATGTAAATGTTACGAACATAAGAAAAATTCGGAACAGCTTTTCGGCGAATTCCCAATATAGCGCGGGGTCGGCGTGTTTGGGCGCGCCGAATATGCCCGCTACCGCGCGCGGCGCAAGCTCGAAAACAAGTGTGGATAAAACACTTACGGCAAACGTACACATGAGTATCGATAGGTATATGCGTTTTACCCGCCCGTAATTTTTCGCGCCCATGTTGTAGCTCACGAGCGGTTGACAGCCGAGAATGATCCCCACCACAATGTTTATTACGACGGTAAAAACTTTGCTTTCTATCGCCATTACGGCGAGGGGGATATCTTCGCCGTACGGCGACGCCGCGCCGTACTTTTTAAGCGTTATATTGCTGACTAGCGCGATAGCTACGATAGTCGTTTGCGTTACAAACGACGACAACCCCAGCTTTACCGCGCCGCCCGCTTGTTTAAAGTCGGGGATAAAGCTCTTGAGCGACAGTTTGAACGTTTTTGTTCTGAACATCAGATAGAATGCGGAAACGGCAAACGATACGGCTTGACCTATGCCCGTAGCCCACGCCGCGCCCGCCATGCCCATGTCGAGCGCGTATATAAACACCGCGTCGAGCGCTATGTTTACGAGCGCGCCCGAAATAATGGAAGCCATGGACCATGCGGGGCTGCCGTCGGCGCGTATTATTCCGTTTATCGCGTTCATGAGCATGAACGGCGGAAAAAACGCAAGCACTATGTCTAAGTATTCCACTGCCAGCCCGATACTGTTTTCGGATGCGCCGAACAGCAACAAGAACGGACGTTTAACGGGATAGAACACGGCGAGTATAGCCGCGCTCGCTATAAGCGTAAACGTTATGCCCGTGCCCATGGCGCGGTGCGCGCCGTCGGCGGCGTTTTTGCCTTGACAAATATTAAGATGCGCGGCGCAGCCGTCGCCGAACCACCACGCAAAGGCTTGGGCTATAAGGAATAACGGAAACACAACGCCCGTCGCGGCATTGCCCAGATCGCCCAGTCTGCTGTTGCCTATGAATATCTGATCGACCACATTGTAAAGCGACGATATAAGCAAAGACAGCACGCACGGCACCGAAAACTTGAGCATGAGCTTGAACAGCTTACCGTTTGCAAGAGCGGAGTTAGATCGTTCCATAAAAAATAAAAGCCTCCCGAATATTGGCGGAGTCTTTTGAACCGTTTGCTCGAGCGAATGCCGCGAGTACGGCGTAAAGTAAAAGCTACCTGAAAACCGCATGCGCGAATTATCGCGCTTTTTTGTAGTTTAACATAAACCCTCAAAAAGAGCAAGCTTTTGACGGGTTGGAAAACATTGTCTTATAGCGTCGAAAACAGCCGTCGGTTTTGCGTAGTCAAAGGCTTTTTCGTGAATCATGGTACGCAAAAGTCGCGCGTAAAAATTCGGCATAAACAAGCAAAGTGTGGGTCGCACGCAAAAATGTATTAGGAGTTTTCGTTAGGGCAGATGTGTGGAAAAAAAGGTGATCTATATATCGTAAATACCGTTTTTAAATAGGCGCGGTGCGCTTTATCGTTCTTCGATCTTACTGACGCCCAATCCCAAAGCGCCCATTCCGACATGGCAAGCAATGCTGCAAGATAGCGGATCGTAATAGACAGAGCATTTTGGAAAGGCAGCTTTTACCTCGTTCAGCCATTCGTCGATGTCCGCTTTGCTATCGAGCGTTCCCGCCGTACCTATACGCAGCCTTTCGGTCGGAACGCCTGCAAATCGGTTTTTTATATCTTTGTCGATAGCTTCTATCATGGCGGACATGCTCTTTTTTATACCGCGCACTTTCATATACGCGTCCAATTTGCCGCCTTGTATGGTAAGCACGGGTTTTATGTTGAGAACGGTAGCTATCATAGCGGCGGCGCGAGTGGCGCGTCCGTTTTTTATGAGATACTTCATCGAGTCTACAGTAACGTATATGCTCGACCGATAAGCGTTGGAGTCGAGCCTGTGTTTTATTTGCGCGCCGTTCAGACCTTGCGCCGCGAGCGCTTGAGCGTCCAGTACTGATTCGCGCAGCGTTACGGATATTCTGTGGTTGTCCGCCACGAAAACTTTGCCGCCGTATTCTTGCGCAAAGCGCATGGCGGTCTCGCACGTATTGCTAAGTCCGCTCGACATGGGAATAAATACTATTTCGTCGTATCCGTCGGACAATAGCTTGTCCCACATTTCGGTAAGAACGATGGGCGCGGGCTGTGATGTGGATACGTCTTTGTCGAGCATCATTTGCTCGTATAATTGCTTGTGCGTTATGCTTTCGTTTTCGAGATAACTCTGTCCGTCAACGATAACGGGCATAGGTATGACGAATATCCCTCTGTCTTTACCTTCATCTACCGATATGCCGCTGTTTGTATCGGTCAAGATAGCAACTCTCATTTGTACGTGTACTCCTTGCTTGACTTAGTTGTAAGAAAAACATATAATAATTGTACACTATAATATATAGTTGTTTCAAATCTTAATCAGATACAAAATTTTCGTATCTGTATCAGTTTCTTTTGATCATGGACAAGCGAAAAGAAGCAAACTTAAAAGTTAAAAAGCAGATCGCCGACGCATTATTCGAACTGATGCGCGAAAAAAAATTCTGCGATATAACCGTAACGGAAATGATAACCGCCGCGAAAGTAGCGCGGGTCTCTTTCTACAGAAATTTCGACTCCAAAGAAGGCGTTTTAACATGGTTGATCGAGGACATTTTGCAGAGTTTTCTCGGCGATGAAGATCATGCTTCTATAAACTACATGTCGTATGAACACGTAAAAAAATGCTTTTTGTACTTTAAAAAATACGGACGCTATGTGCTCGATCTGTACCGATCGGAATTTGCAACGGTGCTGTTGGACGAGTTGAACACATTCCACGAAGCGGTCGCGGGCAACATGCCCGCCAAGTCCGCGACCAGATATTCGGTTTATATGTATATGGGCGCATTGTTCAATTCCGCGATAAAATGGCTCGAATGCGGCGCGGAAGAAAGCATAGAAGATATAGCCGCGGTCTTTTGCAAAACGGCGGGCATAAGCATAGAGTAGCACGACTGTGCAAAAAAAGAACGGCAACGCGGTCGTTCTTTTTTAGTGAAATGGATCGTTTAGGCAAACTTTAAATCGGCAGAAAAGAAAATGTTATCTTAAACGATCGCTACAATGACGGCAACATAAGCAGCAGTCGCGGCGGCAACGGCAACGATAGCAATAACAGTCGCGATCGCAGTCATAGACGCACCGTTGTTTGCATGAGTTGTTCGCGCGATCTATAATGTTGAGCAATACGGTATCGGTGTTTTCGGAATATTCGATATTGCCTTTTTCGCCGTCGTATACGGTGTAGTGCAGTGTAGCCGAGTGCGGCACGATAGTATTCGGCTCGCATGCCGTAAGCGCGTATTCTATGCCGACCGCTTCGTCGGGGTTTAAGTCGGGAAGGGCAAAACCCGTTATGGGGTCGAGATCGGGCTGCGCAATGCCGTTTACGACTACGCTACCGCGCACAAACTCCGCGCCGATGGGTCGCGGAACGGCAAAGTATCCGCATGACAGTTTTGCGTTTGAATCGTTCGTAACTATAACGCAGATGTTTGCTTTTTCGCATACGCACAAGACGGCTTTATCGCAGTATATCTCTTTCAAAACGGAATAGGATAAAACTTCCGTATTTACGGTATTGCTCTCCGTTTCGACATGCTCGCGTTTGCCGTTGGGCGTTGCTGCGTTGAAAGATATAGCGGCTTTATTGGGTATCAACATAGTTTTTCCCCCGTTATTCAGTTTATAGTTACCTTAAAGCTCGTCGTAGCGCTGCTTTTTGGAGTCAGGTTTGCCACGCTGTAACCGATGTCGGGACGGTAAGCGGGCATGCTATTGCCGTTTATCGATACCGATCTTTCCACGAAAGTCGTGCCGTTGGGGATATTGTCTGTAAAATAAATATCGTTTATATCGGTATTGCCTTCGTTAGTAAACGTTATCGTGTATGTCAGTGTATCGCCTTTGACCGCGAACGCTTTGTCAACCGACTTTACTACGCTGAGTTTGGCGGATACCACATTTATGGTAACGGGGTCTACGACATCGGTAAAAGTAACGTTACCTCTTAATGGGTCTTGCACATTGTATTGCAGTTCGACTGAATCGATCACGCTCGATACGGACGACGGACTTTTTATCTGAAGATCGTACTCTATGGTAACCGATTCGCCCGGGTTTAAGTCGGGGATTAAAAATCCGCCTATCGGGTCGGCATCGGGTTTTGCGACGCCGTTTACTTTGACGCTCCCCGCAATGTAGTCGGCGCCTTGGGGCGGTCGGGGGTTGACAATATGAGTCTGACCCAATACGGCGGAAGAATTGTTTGTGATGGTTATAGTGTTGTGGACGGTTTCGCCGTCTTTAGCGAAGGTTTTGTCCGAATGTATAATTTTAGTGATGGCGTCCGACATGACCTCGGTGTTTACGACGTTACTTGCGATAGAGCCGGGCGCGCTCGGTTGATTGGGAGCTACGGCATTGTAGTTTACGTTAGATTGATTGGATATGAGCATGACTGCACCCCCTAAATAAAAATACTACACATCTGTCCACGTTACGAGGGCGGAATATGTAGTAATAAATAAACGATATGAATATTCGGCTAAGCCACGGCAAAGCCTTTATACCGTATGATATGACGTATTTCGAATAATGTTTACAATATCTTGCCGATCGGACGATAAATGAGAAACAAGAAAAAGGAGGATAAAGCGGGTAGGATCGAATCGTTTTATACGGTTCTCAATAATATCAATTACACTTTTCTACGATAACAGCAAAACCTCGCATATTGATTGCTTTGCCCGTTGCTTTTTTGCCGATGATTTGTTATAATAATGGCGAGGAATAGAGAATGAAATTTTTATCGGTAGCGCAAACGGCGAAAAAATGGAATATGTCCGAACGTAGCGTAAGGAATTATTGCGCGCTGAGAAAGGTTGACTGCATAGTGGAAACGGCTGATCCTTTAAGCGAATAGGCTTGAAGATATAGATCGCTAAAAAGCCTGTCGCCGAAGTGTTTATAAAGGACTACACCGCACATTAAAAAATAGTGCCGTTTATCATAGATGGAGAATTTAAACTTTTCTAACTATCATTGCTTAAAGGAATGGCAAAACGAGCGCGGTTATTTGCGCGACACGAGCCTAATGGCGCAAGACAAATACAAACGTTATCTTGACGATTTCAAGGTGTAATACTGATAAATTTTATGAGATAACGTCCTATAATACAAAACTAACAGCATCAAATTCAAGCGAAGGAATAACCGCAATGGCTATCAACGAATTGCAAAAGCAAACAAATACGAATATTCAGGAAAAAGCTAACCTTATTTGGGAAATAGCAACGCACTTAGTAGGCTTTTATAAACCGCACGAGTACGGTAAAGTTATTTTGCCAATGACGGTATTAAAACGATTTGACGATGCATTGGCAGCAACGAAAGACAAAGTTTTGCAAGAATATAAAAGGCTTAACGAGCAAGGCTACGAAGGAGCTGTCCGCGACGGCGCGCTTTGCAATGCTTCGGGATATTCGTTTTATAACACAAGTAATTTTGATTTCAAGCGCCTTCTTGCCGATCCCGACAATATTCAAGTCAATTTCGATTACTATTTGCAAGGGTTTTCGGATAACGTAAAAGATATTCTCGCCAATTTCAAATTTGCCGATGAAGTGAAGAATATGGTGAAAGGCAATGTCCTTTACGTCGTCATTCAAGAATTTAATTCCAAAAAAGCGGATATGTCGCCCGATAAGATCACGTCTATGGATATGGGCTACATATTTGAAGAACTTATCCGCAAATTTTCCGAAAGCTACAACGAAGAAGCGGGAGCGCACTTTACAAGCCGCGATATTATCTATTTGATGACCGAGCTTCTTATCTCGCCCGAAAAAGACGAAATCAAGCAAAACGGTTGCTATAAGACGGCTTACGATATGACTATGGGGACGAGCCAAATGCTCGGCTGCCTTACCGAGCGTGTCAAAGAAATCAACCCCGAAGCCGACCTAACTTGTTTCGGACAAGAGTTCAACCCCGAAACGTACGCTATCGCAAAAGCCGACATGCTTATTAAGGGCGGCAATGCAAGCGGTATGAAATTCGGCGATACACTTTCCGACGACGCATATTCGGGCTATGAGTTCGATTACATAATTTCCAACCCGCCTTTCGGCATCGATTGGAAGCGCGAAAAAGACGCCGTGGAAAACGAAGCGAGGCTCGGATATGACGGTAGATTCGGGCCGGGACTTCCGTCTATTTCCGACGGGCAAATGCTGTTTATGCTCAACGGCGTAAAAAAGCTCAAAGACGGCGCGGGACGTATGGCGATCATTCAGAACGGCTCGTCGCTGTTCACGGGCGACGCCGGCAGCGGGCCGTCCGAAATACGTCGCTATCTTATAGGACAAGATTTGGTCGAAGCGATAATACAGCTTCCCACCGACTTATTTTACAACACGAGTATTGCAACGTATATTTGGGTGATAAGTAAAGATAAAGCCGAAAACCGTATCGGAAAAGTGCAACTGATCGACGCGAGCAAATGCTTTGTAAAGCGCCGCAAAAATATCGGCAACAAGCGCGTCGATTTAGATAACGCTTGTATCGACCTTATCATGCAAGCGTATAATGAGTTCGATAACAAAGAATATAGGGGCGGCTCGCTCGTAGTGGAAAGCAAAACTTTCGACAACAAGTATTTCGGCTACACAAAAGTAACCGTCGAAACGGCGCTTGCGGACGATAACGGCAATTGCATTCTTAAACACGGGAAAAAGCAGCCCGTGAAAGGTAAGACTGACAGCGAGATCATCCCCTTGCGGGAAGATATAGACGAATATTTCAAAAGAAACGTTTTGCCGTACAATCCGCTTGCATTTATGGATAGAACCAAAGACAAAATTGGGTACGAAGTGCCGTTTACCCGTATCTTTTATAAATTCGTACCGCCGCGCAGCAGCGACGAGATTTTCGCCGAGTTCAAAACCCTTTCTATCGAAGAAGCGAAACTTATGAAGGAGATTTTGGGAGAATGAGTGAAAACACTGAACTTTGTTTTGATGAAAATGAATTAGTATATCACTATACTTCTGTTGATGGTCTTTTAGGCATTATTAAATCTAAAAGTTTGTGGTTTACCGAATGCTCTGTTTTGAATGATGAAAGTGAAGGAATATATATTGTTGAAAAAGCAAAAGAAGTGCTTATGGAACAACCGTACGAGAAAGAATATGTTTCTTTTGTGTTAGATTCTCTAAAGGATAGACCAACGAGTAAATGTTTTATTTGTAGTTTTTCAAGGGATAACGATAGCTTGCCGTTATGGCAAAATTACACAAAAAGTAATGATAAAGCAGGATATAATTTAGCGTTTAAGATAGCAGAGTTAAGAAATGCGCTTTATAAATATTTTACGATATTTGATCCAAGAGTTAGTATTTGGGGAGTAGTATACAATGAAGATATACAAAAAGAAATTCTTAAAACTACCTTCGATAAGTATTACGAAAAATGGAAAAATACGAAAGAAGTGATTTTTCTCAAAATGTTCTTATTATCTGAGCTGCGTATTTTTAGATTTCAATTTAAGCATCCTGCTTTCAAACCGGAAAATGAAGTAAGATGTACAATAGAGTTTTCTGAAAATGAGTATGAGACTTTACTTATTGGGGAACAGAATTTTATAAAATTTCGTAACGCAGGTGGTTTATGTGCTCCTTATCTCGAAATCCCCATTGAAGTTGAAAATGCAGCAAAAGAAATTACGCTTTCTCCAATGATAAAAGATTCAAGTGCGATTGAAACTGTAAAAATGCTATGTAAAAAATATGGATTAAATTGTAAGATTAACACTTCAAATATTCCATTAAGATTTTAAGGATAGAAAAATGAAACAAAAGAAAGACAGCAGAATCGAATGGATAGGCGAAATGCCAGAAGATTGGGAGCTAATCAAAATAGGCTCGATTTTCAAATGCCGTAATGAAAAAGTAAATGATACGGATTATCCGCCGCTTTCCGTAACGCGAAACGGAATTGTGCCGCAAATGGAAAACGTTGCCAAAACCGATGCGAACGACAACCGTAAAATGGTTAAAGTTAATGATTTTGTAATAAATTCGCGTTCGGATAGAAAACAATCCTGTGGAGTTTCCGATCTAGATGGCTCGGTGTCTTTGATCAATACGGTTTTATATACGGAAAATACCGATGTGATTATCCCCGAATTTACAAATTTAATATTAAAAAATTACGGTTTTGCCGAGGAATTTTATCGGTGGGGGCACGGTATAGTCGCTGATTTGTGGACTACCCGTTGGCAAGAAATGAAAAGTATTGTTTTACCTATCCCGCCTATATATATTCAAAATAGAATCGTGCGCGTACTTAACAAAAAGATTTCAACTGCTGAAACCTTAATCGCAAACCATTGTGCGCAGATAGAAAAATTAAAGGAATACAAGCAAGCAGTTATTACCGAAGCGGTTACAAAAGGACTTGACCACACCGTGCCTATGAAAGACAGCGGTATCAAATGGATTGGAGAAATTCCTGAAAGTTGGCAAATTGAGAAAATTAAGTTTAACACAAGCAATCGTATTGAAAAAAGCAATGGACAGAATTTTCAATACATAGGATTGGAAAACATAGAAAGTTTTACAGGGAAATTTGTTGAAACCGGAAATGCCTATGAGGTTACAGAAGCAAATGTTGCATATAAAGGAGATGTCTTATTCGGGAAATTGCGCCCTTATCTTGCAAAAGCCTTTATTGCAATTAAAGATATATTTGTAAGTGGAGAATTTGCAATTTTTTGTTCAGATAAAATTTTTAACGGGTTTTTACGTTATTATTTATTAAGTTATGGTTTTTTAGATTCTGTAAACGCTTCGACTTATGGTACTAAAATGCCGAGAGCGAGTGTTGACTTCATTAAAAATTGTTTCATAGTATTGCCCCCTATGGTTGAACAACAACAAGTTGCTGATTATCTCGATAAAAAATGTGCTGATATAGATAGTCTTATTTCTATCAAGCAACAAAAAATCGAGAAGTTGCAGGAATATAAAAAGTCGCTTATATACGAATACGTTACGGGTAAAAAGGAAGTAGCATGAAAGACAACAGAATGAAAATCTTAAAGAAAACACTGGATTCAATTTGGTCGTTTCTGATTCTTGCTTCGTTGGTATTGATAATTGTTTTTGCGTTTTTGGAAATCAACTTAATAGCAAAGCAGATTGTGTGGTATATATCTTGTGCCGTTATGATTAGTAGCTTTTTTCAAAAGCGCAAAACAAAAGACAAATTTGAAGTTTGGGAAAATGCTTCAACAATACTTATTATTGTTATTTTCGGTGGCAGTTTTATAATCAATACATATAAAACTGCCTTTAATTGGTATTGGTATGGATTTGTTTTGGCGGCAACAATAACAGTAATAATGACTATTTGTTTTGCGATTATGGCTTGGAATAATTCCGATAAAAGCAAGTTGACAAAAAAACATATTTTAGCAATGGCATTAAAACTTGTATCTTTCTATTTGCTGTTGGATTTGTTTTATATGTCATTTATAATAAATAGTTTACCGTTAAAATTTGTTTTTGGAATATTGTCATTATTGATAATTCTATATAGTTTGTCTATTTCGTTTTTGAGTAGCTCAAAATATCCAAAATGGTTTTTGGTGCAAGACTTTGTAGTTGGCATAGGTTTGACTATTTATTTAATTTTCATTATTCCTAACAATGATTTGCAAACAGTTGTAACGGCTGTAATTGCGGCAGTATATGGCGGGCTTTTAACGCTTGTCGGCGTAGCGTGGACAATAAAGCATAGCGATAAACAAAAAAGAGAAGATGAACTTGCTAAAGCGAAACCTATATTTACGTTTAATATAATCAATGTGGAAGAACCGGATATCGCCAATAGAAAATTGTGCTTTATTTACGATAAAGATTCTTTTAGCGGCGCACCGAAACCCCCTAATGGAATTGTATCATATATGGAGCTTGAAAATTCTGCGAATTCTTCTTTTACTATCCAAAGAATATACTTTGCTGGTTCTTGGCATATACCATCCGCAAACAATACTTTATTGCCGAGTAATGAACTTTTAGTGCAGATGTACAGGCAGAATTTAATTGAACATCCAATAATGGAAATAGAAGACATTTACAATCGGAAATTTTATTATGATTTAATGTTTATTTGCCTTCCAACTTTTCAGAACGTACGATTTTGCTCTCTTGGCGAATTGAAAGAAATAACTCTACAAGAACTACAAGCACGGGACATCCCTATTGAATAAAAGAGGTAGCACTATGGATAAATCCGAAAAACGGTTTGAACAGGATATTGAAAGTTTTCTTATAAGCGTAGACGGCGGTTATGAGCAATTTTCTTATACCAATCCCAACGGGCATAGAATAAATAAATACGTCTACGATAAAGAGAAGGCTCTCTATCCCGAGATACTTCTCAATTTTATCATACAAACGCAACCAAAACAATGGGCGCGTTACGTCAGATACTACGGCGACGATGCGCCCGAAAAGTTTTATCTGCGTTTAGAGAGCAGCATTACCGAACACGGGCTTGTCTACGTTTTGAAACACGGTGTAGATGATATGGGCATCAATATAAAGGTATGCTATTTCAAGCCCGAATCGGAATTGAACGAAAACCAAAATGTGTTGTATAAAAGCAACATTTTAGGCGTTGCCCGTCAGTTTGCATATTCCAAACAAAATACAAACACGATCGATATGGCTTTATCGCTCAACGGTATTCCCGTCGTTGCCTTGGAACTAAAAAATCAATACAAGGGTCAAAACGTGCAGTGCGCCGTCGAACAATTCAAAAACGACAGAGATCCCAAAGAATTTTGTTTTAGATTTAATCACCGTTTTTTGGTCTATTTTGCGGTTGACCTCTACGAAGCGTATATGACGACTTGGTTACAGGGCGGCAATACATATTTTATGCCGTTCAATCAAGGGTCTAACGGAGCGGGTAATACGGGCGGCAAAGGCAACCCCGCAAACCCGAACGGATACGCCACGTCTTACCTTTGGGAAGAAGTCTTGCAACGCGACAGTCTGCTCGATCTCATTTACCGTTTTATCGCTTATGTTAAAGAAAAAGAAGAAGTCGTTAAAAACGGTGCGACGCGTATCGTCGAAAAAGAAAAATTGATATTCCCTCGCTATCATCAATACGATGTCGTTAAAAAAGTTATTGCCGACGTAAAACAAAACGGCGTGGGGGAAAGTTATCTAATCGAACATTCCGCGGGAAGCGGTAAATCAAACTCTATCGCTTGGATAGCGTATCGGCTTGCGTCTCTACATAACGACAACAATGATTCGATTTTCGATACCGTTATAGTCGTAACCAACCGCGTAGTTTTGGACAGCCAGTTGCAAGACACGATCAACAGCTTCGATCATACGCCGGGCTTGGTAGAGGCTATCGACAATAAAAAGCGTTCGCGCGGTTTGGTGGACGCAATCAACGACAAGAAGCGTATTATCATTTGTACCGTGCAAAAGTTCTTGTTTGCGTATAAAGATTTCGATAGTCTTGTCGGTAGAAAGTTTGCCATTATTATCGACGAGGCACATCAAGGTCAGTCGGGCGAAAGTGCAAAAACTCTGCGCAAATCGTTGCTTGATTTGGATAAAGCGATAAAAGCGTATGCCGAAGAAGAAGGAATAGACGAATCCGAAGTCGATTTGTCGTCGGATATCGTTTGCTCTATCCTTGCGCAAGGGCAACACGCCAATCAATCTTTCTTTGCATTTACGGCAACACCCAAAAACAAAACTATAGAGCTTTTCGGAACTTACGATTCGAAAATCAAAAAGAAACGTCCGTTCCATATCTATTCCATGCGTCAAGCGATAGAAGAAGGATTTATTTTGGATGTGCTGCAAAGCTATACCACGATAAAGGAAGCGTTTAAGCTCGTTAAAATTTCCGCAGACAATCCCGAACTTATCGAAGGTCCGACTATAAGGACATTGATTAAATATTACAAAGAACACGGTTACACCATTGCCGACAAAACCGAAATGATTATGTCAAACTTTTTGGAAAGCGGGCGTTTCAAGATCGGTGGCAAAGGTAAGGCTATGGTGGTTGCGGACAGCAGAGCGAATGCCGTGAGATATTACTTTGCTATTAAGAAATTTTTGAAAGAGCATCCGAACGAAAGCAAGGGTTGCGGCGTGATGGTCGCGTTTTCGGGAACGGTAAAAATCGATGATACGGAATATACGGAAGCGGGATTGAACGTTGACGAAAACGGACAAGCCATTACGTCGGATAAAAAATTCCGTAAAGCGTTCCGTAGCGATAGATACAATATTCTTGTCGTTGCCAATAAATATCAAACGGGATTCGACGAGCCGCTTTTGCACTCTATGTATGTGGATAAAAAGTTAAAAGACGTTAACGCCGTGCAAACGCTTTCGCGCCTTAACAGAACATGCAAGGATAAAACGGACACATTCGTTTTGGATTTCGAGAATACCGACGAACAAATAAAGGAAAGTTTTCAGCCTTATTATGAGGCGACTTTATTGGATGGCAGAACGGATTATAACAAGGTTTACGATTTACGAACGAAAATTCGCCCGTATATGCTGTACAATTTCGATGACGTGGAAACTTACTATAACTTTATGGCAAAGCACAAAGCGTACAAGCAAAATTCCGTGGATTTAGGGAGACTGAGCAGCATTATAAAGCCGATTGTCGATCGTTATTTGGATATTTCGACCGAAGAAGAACGGTTTAATTGTCGGCTCGATATAAGAAAATTCGTCAAATGCTATGCTTATATTACGCAGCTTGTACGGCTGCACGACGAAGAACTGTTTAAGGAATATGTGTTTTTGTCGAATCTTTTGCCGCTTCTTCCCGTTGACGTTCATTACCAACCGGATATTTTGGATAAAATAAAATTGGAATACACTTCTTTGAAAGCGTCTTTCGTCGGCGCAATTCTTCTCGATAAAAAAGATACGGATTTGGTTCCGTCTTCCGATAAAAGCAAAGCCAAAACGCCCAAGAAAGACACATTGCAAAATATTATCGACAAAGTGAACGAGCGCTTTGACGGCGATTTCAGCGAGGGCGACAGAGTAATTATCGAGAGCATTTATCAAATGTTTATGTCCGATAAAGAAGTGAAAAAATTCAAGCGTTACGCCCGCGATACGACGCCCGAAATGTTTGTTTCTTCGCTTTTTCCCGACAAGTTCAAAGAGATCGCTACTCAATGTTATCTCGAAAATGCCGATTCCTATAAAAAGTTATTCAGCGATACGGAGTTTTATCAAAAAGTCATGGAAGCTATGGCTCGAGAAATTTATAAGAGTTTGAGAAAAGATTAAGCGTGGGGGACTATATGTTAAAGCCTCTGCCGGACAAGAAAAATGGAATTCCTTTGTTGTAGTAAAAGTTTTAATGACATTTTACTAATACATCTAAATCGATTTGTATGTCTAAGATATAAAAAACCACCGATCGCGGTGGTTTTGCTTTGGAGCTGTTACCGGGATTCGAAGCCTAAACGCGAAAAATCTTAAAAAGAACAGCGGAAACAAAGAGTACCGACAGCGACGAGCGGAGCGAGGGGCGAAGCCCGTTCACTCGCTGTCGTGCCCCGCCCCTATATGTACAAACGAGAAAAGACGGAGTTACACGCAAGAAGCGGCACAAAGCCCGACTACTTGCACACCCTTTTATTAACCATCATACGCAAGCAAAATTGCGTACCCAACAACTCATAAACAGACTGTGAAACAACTTGTGATAGCCCCCGAACTTCGTTCGGCACAAGCGTGTGAACAGTTGCGGGCACTACGGGGAGCAACGCCAAATAAACCGCAGATACTGCCCGAAGTGCCGCAACTGTGAACGCGCCAAGCAAGCGAAGCGCGGTAGTAAAAAGCAACAACACGGAGCAAACACATAATGTCGCTTGTAGCATACGTTACGCGTAAGGTGTTTGCCGACGGAAGCGACGAAATACGAATAAAGCACAATCCCGAAATCACAGCAACCACAATAGAACGCGCACGAAAAAGCAGAGCAAAAAACAAAATTAAACGCGAACAACGCCGAGTTAATCTCGAACGCAAATTATTAACAATACCATTATTTGACCCGAATTATATACGCAAACGCCGAATAATCGAATACGAATTACAATTACGCGATATACAAAACATCTACCGTTCGGCACGCCGAAGCCGCCAAAACTTATATGATATATGCCGCTGTAACGATTTTAAGTATTTCGTTACATGGACATTAGACCAAGACAAAATCGAACGCTTGAACGATAACAAGGTCAAGCGCAAGTTTACACAATTTCAAAACTATTTGCGGAAAAAATTTCCCAATATGTACTATGTGGCAGTCCCCGAATACCACAAGAAAGGCGGACTGCATTTCCATTTGCTTATCGGCGGCGTTACAATGGACGAGCTAAAAGCAGTACCCGCATTAAGCAAAAAAGGACGACTCATATTCAAAAAGGGCAAACAAATATTCAATGTCGAACGGTGGAAGTTAGGATATAGTACGTTAAGCGTTATAGATAATTCCGAAGCGACAAAGCATTATATATGCAAGTATATAACAAAACAGCATTATGACGATAGATTTTTCGGCAAACGCCGTTATTATGTTAGCAAGAACATACGCCGCCCCGAAATAGAAAAGCATTGCACTACGCCCGAAAAAAGTCTTGACGGGATAAATCTTGACGTGTATTTGGTATCGTTTGCCGACATCAGCAAAAAATACGCAGTGTTTACGAGCGACGGCAACGGCATAGTACTCCCCGACCAAAATACGGACGGAGTTAAGCAAGATATGGCAGAGTTCACCGCCCCGACGATCGCGTGCGGCTTGTCCGCCGCGACGTCGGGCGCGTGTCCTTACTTGACGTTAAGGACACTTGATAGTACATCAAGCGTAAAAGCGTTTTGGCGAAAGGCAAAACGAGTATTTAAACAAGCAATATCCAAGACAAAGCGCGAGTTTAAACCCCCGCATGAAGATTACGACGTGCAAAGATACGAAGAACAAACCATATTAGACGAAATGTACGCTAATATGGCGGTTTCGTCGTGCGCTAATAAAATTAGCAATGAATAATATTGTCGCGATATAGGGCTAATAGACTAAAAGCCGAAAATTAATCGATTACGCTTTGAAATCGATTTTACCGCTATTGTTATTAAAGCTGTTACTAACCGTAACGGTCTTTTTATTTTCGGCGTATTCGTGTATGCAAAGAATATCATTTGCATCCAAATCGAGCAAGGCGCAAAGATTTGCAAGCGTATCAAGTGCTGGCATGGCTTTGTCTGCAAGATAACAACCGATAGTTTGTTGTTTAACCCCTAACTTTTGGGCTATTTCTGTTTGTGTTATTCCACTATTGCGAATAGCTGTTTTAATTTTAATTCGTATTTTATCGATTGTTACCATATTTACCGCCTTTAAATAGATTTTATCATATTTTACAGAAAATGTCTGTAAAATGCTTTACAAACAGATATTGTCTGTGATAATATGTTCTCATACAGACATTATCTGTACTTTAATCACTCAAAAGGACGGTAAGGACATGGGACATCACAATCATTACATAACACTTGAAAAGAAGTTAAACCGCAAAGCGCGTTGCGAAAAGCGCGGAAAATACCACGAAGCAAACCGAGCAAAAGCAAAAGAGCGTAAACGCACAAACAATCAAGTTATTTTCGCGGCGGCGATAAACGCAAAGGAGTAGTATATATGGCAAAAGAACAAGGACGCAAACGTTTCTCACTCAAAGAAAAGCTATCTCATTATACGGCAGTAGCCAAAGGCGAAAAGCCGACAAAGACGGATAGCAAGTATAGCGACGCAGAACAAAAGGCATACGCGCGCGGACAACGTGATGCACGAAACGAGAGCCGCCGAGTGTGGAAAAGCAAGAATGCAACGGCAGTAGAAAAGCAAGCGTACAAGGACAAAAAAGCCGCCGAACGTGCGGAACGTAAAGCCAATAAAGGCAAAGGAGTAAAATAAACATGGTAGGAAAATTCAGCGGTATATTAGTCGGATACAGAAAGTACGACAAAGCAAGCAAGGACGAAAGCGGCAAAATAATAGTAAGCGAGCAAAAGCATGTATATGACGTGTTTTGTACGGGCGTAAAAAAAGATAAAGCAACGGGCTTGTTCACGGACGAGTGCAAAGTCGTTTCTGTAACAGATACCGAGCAAGTTATAAAAAATATGAAGTACGGCATACCCGTCGAGTTCTACGGCGAAGCAAAAACCTTTAAGGATAAGAGCGGGAATGAAAAAAACTACATGGTGTATAGCGGGATATCGGCGGTGGGCGTATGAAAAAAACAACGTTAAAGGTCATTGCGGGCGTATCAGCGGCGGGCGCACTCGCAATCAGTTTGGGCGCGGTATCCGATTGGTATAAGAATTGGGATACAAGTACATGGTTCGGGCGCGGCGGCAGTAACAACATAGTACAACCCGACAACCCTAACCCGCCCATTGACACAAGCGTTATCGACGGCGCAGTTATGTCGGACGGGGAAAACAACGGCATAGCATTGTTGACCGCAAAGCTCCCCCGTTCGGCATACTCGGCAAACGGAATAAGCGAGAACGCAGACACGGCATATATATTGACCGCGACAATAACGCCCGACGAAGCAACGGACAAGCGCGTAAGATATACAGCGGCATGGTCTAACGCAGATAGCGAGTGGGCGCAAGACAAAGCGATTTCGGATTATTTAACGATTAAACAAACGGACTATGCCTTGACCGCAACGGTCGAATGCAAGCAAGCGTTCGGCGAACAAATAGTTATAACATGCACAAGCCTTGACAATTCGGCGGCGTATGCTACATGCTTGGTAGATTACAGAGTTAGGATATTAGGCAATAGCTTTGTCGGTCAATGGATAGCGGGCGCGGGCGATATTACGTGTTCGTTTAACACAAAAAATACCGACGGGTTGGTTACGGCTTATTTGTATGCCGATTCGGTCATGAGCTTTTCCGTTTCTACAGATAAAAGTGTCGGGTCTATATCGGACACATATACATGTACGGCAACAATAACCCCGACTTCGGACATAATGCGCTTGCTCCCGAACGCAACGGCTAAAACGGTGCTGTTGGATCTAACTACCTCAAAAGTTCAAACGCTAAACAGCGCATTTATTGCAAATCTTTTTGGTGATAACGTTTACGATACTGCGGCGTTCTATAACGCATGTTCGGGTACAATGTCCTCTACGGCGTTAAAAGTAGACATTGCGTATCGCGGCGAAAACAGCGAATATTCGTACTCTTACTATTTCGGTATCGATTATAGGTCGGTCAAAGTTCGGGTCGGTGATGTCGAACTCGACGATACGACAATAATCATTTAGGGGGTATACAAATGATAAACAAGCAAGCAAAAGAGCGGCTATTTAGTGTAATTCTTGCGTTGCTATTGCTTGCGGTGATGTTGGTAGGCGGACGGTGTATATCGTTCGCCTTTGCCGATACGCCGCAATTTACAAGCGCGTTAACTGATTTGCAAAAGGATAGTAATTTTAACGTCGCCGATTACCCCGACAACGCAAATGACTATTCTATACAAGTCATACAAATCGCCGAGAGTACGGACAAAAAACTGTTGATTTATACATATCAGCCGAGCCAAAAAAGTACATACATAGTCGCAACGGAAATAAACATGTCGTTGTCCGAGAGTGTGGACGGAACGCAACTATACGGCTTAACGCTATTAAGCTCTGACGGGGTGTTCTGTAAGTACATAGTCAACGATATAACCGTGAGCGACGAAGCCAAACGTTACTACAACATTACAAGCATATACCGCGCTTGGATAAAAGGCATTGACAATAAGCCCGACAATGACAATACGGTAAATAATGTGGCGTTTAATGTAGGTAAATGCTATATCGCCGAAACGGAAAACGGCAAAATAACTTACTCATACGAAGAAAAGCAAACAATCGAAATTATAGATCCATTTGCGGGCTTTATAGAATATTTTAACGGCTATAAATTTTGTAGTTGGTCGCATTGTCATAGCCATTTCGTTGCGTTCTCGACAGATTTGCGAATAGATATTTTGCGCGAAGCCGATGTAGACTTTTACACGCAAAAATTCTATAAACACTATTCAATGACGAGTGGCGTTTGGACTTCAAAAGACAATCCCGTAAATCAAAAATTAACGGTAAAAGGATCGGAAAAAGCGAGCAACGAAGCCGACGGGTTTTTGGGCAAAGTGTATGAGTGGGAACGCATACAGTCCGTTGCCGAGTTTATCCGCACGGAAGATATAAAGTCGGACATGATAAAGCATTTAGACGGCAAACAATGGGTGTTGCGCTTTTATGAAACGCCGTATGTCGAAAAGAGCACTGGCATATCGAGTAGCGATAGTTGGACTGAATTATCTAACGTAACAGTTTTGCGCTTAAAGTTTGTAACAAACGGTAGACTGTACAATCTCGGCGCGGTTTCGGACAAAGTAACGGGAAGCGATACGCCTATAAATAACAATACCGACGAAACGGCGAGTTTTTTGGAGTGGCTATCCCGTGTAACGGGTATTCCCGAAGAAGTATGGGTGCTTATATTTGTAGCTATTGCACTTGCTATATTGTTGCCTATATTATCGCTTATATTTCCCGTTGTCGGACAAGTTTTATCTATTTGCCTAAAAGTGCTGTTAAAAGCCGTTGTATGGCTGTTAAAAGGTTTATGGTGGCTTATATGCTTGCCGTTTAAAGGCATAGCCGCGCTTGTCGGAAAAATACGAGAACACAAGGGGGATAATGTGGAATGACGTGGCTTTGGGTAATAATCGGCACAATAAGCGGTATAGCAGGTATTATTTCCGTTGTACTGCTTACGCGCCGTAAAATAGTAACTTCGCCCAGCCGTGCCGACGCATGGCTTTTAAACGAATTTGGGCGTTGCAATGTTTTGCTTTACGGCAAAAAGCGACAAGGCAAGGACTTAATCTTTGCGCACGTCATAGCCTTGCGTGGTGAAAAGCATTATGCGAATATCCCATACGACGAAAATACCGAAGTAATCACGCTTGACGAATTAAAGGTCGGGGATAATACTTACATTGATTTCATTAACGGTACAGTGCGCCCTTTTCCTCCACGATTTAAACAAGGGTGCGACGTTTTTGTTAGCGACGGCGGTATATATCTGCCTTGTCAATACAATAAAGAGCTTAATGCGAAATATCCGAGCATGCCTATAATGTTTGCCTTATCGGGTCAATTATACGATATGCGCGTGCATTTAAATTCGCAAGCACTTGGACGGTCATGGGATAAATTGCGCGAACAAGCGGACAGCTACATACAAGTCAAACGCACGATTCCGCATGGCGAATATCTGTATACAAGCATAGTCGGATATGACAGTTACGAAAACGCTTTAAATGAAACACATCCGATAGCTAAATTTACCGTTCATATCCCGATAGCCGAATTGAAATACGATACACGGTATTTTCGTGAATACCTTTTCGATTGCTCGCAGACAGATCGAGACAAAATACTATCTAAAATATTAAGGAGTTAAAACACTATGAAAGGCAAAAAACAAAAATTTCTTAAAAAGGAAATCAAGCAAATAAAGTCGGTAATATGCGCGTTTAATTACAAATATTTTGCGCCGCTAAACCCCGACGAATTTACCCCCGAAGATTGGGAACGGTTTAACGAGTTTAGAAACGATACGCTATTCAAACTTGTTGATCAGTGGAAAAAAATGGAGCTTGAATATCTTGACTTGCTCGGATATGTTAAATGAACCGTTTGTTTGATATACTCAACACTATCGCCGCAAAGCTCGATACAATAGCGGATAAGCTCGATAGAATTGCGTTGCCAACACCGCAAAGCGATAAGACGTTCAATGACTTTGCGCAATACTATTTCGATACATTCCGCAAACGCAAGGTAACGCCCAAAACCATGTCGAACGATATGTCGCGTTACAACACGCATATATCGCCCGTATTCGGTCAAATGCCTTTAAGTGCAATTACACCCGAACATGTGCAAAATATAGTGGACGGCTTGTCCGACCGCCAAAAGACGGCGCACGAAGTGTTTACGCTTATAAACGTGGTTATGAAAGCGGCTATAAAACACAATCTAATTACGCATAACCCTTGCGATTTGGTGTTGCTGATTGATTACGAACAACAACACGGCAAGGCGCTTACAAAGGACGAAGAACGCAAGTTATTACGCATGACCGACGGCACGCCGTATCAAATCATGTTTGCCGTCGCGCTCTATACGGGTCTGCGCCCGAATGAGTACAAGACGGCACGAATAGAAAACGGCTTTGTCGTTGCTCGAAATAGCAAACAGCATGACGGCAAGGAACACACAAAGCGCATACCGATTTCGCCCATGCTCGCGCCGTACATACCCGACAGCAAGATGTTGCCAACAGCACATAAAAACAGCATGACCGTACACTTTAAAGCGATATTGCCCACGCACAAACTTTATGACATGCGCACAACGTTTTACAGCCGTTGCATAGAGTGTGGCGTAACGGACATAGCGCGTAAATTGTTTATGGGGCATACGCTCGGTAGAGTTGCAAATGCTTACGCTGACCCACCCGACGAGTGGCTTTTAAACGAAGGTAATAAACTCGATTATTAGTTGTGCTGTTTTATGTTCGCCCCGACAACAGCCGATTATGCCAAGTGGTCAAAACCGCCCAAAAAATCGGCATAAAAACAAACAATTGCCAAGTTTTATTCAAGATTTACCCCGAAAACGGCAACAAAAAACCCCCTTGGTGGTCAAGAGGGCTTTTGCCTTGGAGCTGTTACCGGGATTCGAACCCGGGACCTCCACCTTACCAAGGTGGTGCTC
>CAJTTD010000008.1 GCA_910579205.1 uncultured Christensenella sp. | reverse complement strand
TGGAGCTGTTACCGGGATTCGAACCCGGGACCTCCACCTTACCAAGGTGGTGCTCTACCGACTGAGCCATAACAGCAGAACTGTTTTTTATTAAGTTTTAGGGGGCTGCTCATAGCGAGCGGGCAAGGGCTGTTTGTCTTTACCAAGGCGGTGGTCCGACTGAGCCATAACAGCAAAAGCAATTTATAAAGTTTTTTGTGTCGCGTATGATAGAAATACTTTGTCGCTATAGATCTTGCTTATCAGTCGAATCGTCCCGCGATATTGCATTTCGGCATTTATTGCCATAGTGCAAGCTGTTCGACATGAGCGGCGGGCGAGCGCAACACCGGCTGATCCACGACCCGATATAGTATACTATATCGTCTAAACGTTGTCAATCTTTTTTGCATTAAATTTGTCCGCATAAAGCCTTAATGTTCTTCTGTCGGTTTTAGGCGGCGGGGCATGCGCGAACATTTATGACATTCGTCGATAAACAAGTATATCCGAGTTGTTGTTACGTTTTGCGCGCTGTCGTTTAAAACTCTACGGTGTTTTCCGATATTACAGTAATCGAACGCGCGCTTCATTTTACGTCGAAAATTTCATTGTCTTGCAATATCTTAACTGTATTTTTCATGCCCGACAGCATAAGCGCTTCGGGGTTTTCGCTGTGAATGGGGATGACCGTTTTGGCTTCCGTTATTTCGCACAAGCGCGCGATCTCGTCTAGGGTCGCGTGTCCGCTCGTATGCAGTTGCGTTATTTTGCAGCCCGCGTTCGCCGCGCCGATAATAAATTCGCTTTTATATTCGTCGAATGCGGGATGATTCTTATTCAAGTAACCGCTCCACATCGAATAAATAAGCAAGCTGTCGGGGAAATTCTGTATGGCTTGACGAGTTGCGTGATTTGTTCTGCCCAAAAAGAAAAAGCCTTTCTCGCGCATGAGATCGTGAAGATTTTTGCCGTAGTAAAACACTTTACGCCTTTTGAAATCGTAAAACGACGATGTGGAATTTTCGGTTACTATGTTTAATATCTCGCCTTGAAAATCTTTTTCGCAGACTATAAAAGGCTTATTTGTCTTGATCGCGGCATTGTAAAATTCGGCGATCGTGTCTATATTCGTGGAGCTGCAAAGCGCAAAAACATACTTATTATCGCGCAAAAGCTTTGTCGCTTCGGCGCCGAGTTGGTGTTCCGTAACCGTCTTTTCGCGCGTGCGGGACAGCATAGTGCCTTCGGTTATGAGCACGTCTACATTTTTGCAATACTTTTCCAATAGGGCGGGCATCGTTCTGCCTTTTGCGCCGTGCATGCGGAAATCGCCCGTATGTAAAACGCGTTTGCCGTTAGATTCTATCAAAAGCATATACGCGTCGAATGCGGAGTGGTCTATCGAGTACGGCGTAACTTTTATGTCGCCGAAATAAAGCGGTTTGCCCGCCGTAAACTCGTGAAAGCCGTGAACTCTCGACGGATCGCCTTTGCCGAGTTTGTTTTTTAAAGCGGTCTGTACGACGGTATATATTTTTTTGGCGACCGCGCCCATATAGACGGGGACGGACGGCAACACGCGATCAAACATGCCCGCATGATCGCCGTGATAGTGCGTGATGAGTACGCCGTCGCAATTCGGTTCGCCGACGGTAACGCCGTCTATTTCTATCGGCTCGGCGCACGGTCTGTGTGCGGACGGCAGTTCTTCGCCCATATCGATGATAATTCGCGCCGCGCTCGTTTTTATCTCCGTAATGCAACCGCCTATTTGGTGCGTGCCGCGGTAAACTCTTATTTGCATAGGCTGTTCCAAATATCGTCAGCGGACGGGCGTTCGTTCTGTTTGAACCATGCCGTATCGTTCGCGCCGAGCGCGGCGTTTATCGTTTCGATGCTGTAAGCGTTGTTATCGGTGAGGCGGAGCGGCGTTTCGTATACGAGCAGTTTGGCGCGCATAACAAGCTTTTTCGGCGCGGGGTAATTCGTACCGAAAAGACCGTTTATTATTCGCACATGGTTCGCGTACTGTGCGACGATATTAAGTTCTTGCTCGGCTATGGCTGCCGAGTATAAGTTTACTTGATCTATCACTTCGGGTGTATATCCGCGTTTAACGTTGACGCGGCTGTCATAAAACACTTTCCCTTCTACAAACATCAGCTCGCCCGACGGAATGTTAAAAAGAACAATGTCGCATTTTTTACCGCGTCCGATGTTGCCGTTGAGATTTACTTCTACATCGAGCACGATCGTGCCGAATGCGTTTGAACCGTCGAACGTATGACGGCATAAAGCATTCAGCAGCCGACGCTCTTTGTCGCTGCCCGCGGCGTTCGTGTATTTATTTTCCACTTGTATTTTTGCCGTTTCGTAAGGCGACGCGCATTCGCCGCCGTATCCGTATTTTTCAAACGCTTTGTCTCTTGTAAAAACGCCGTTGGCAAACTTATAAAGGCAACCGCCTTTGTAATAGAAATAGATCTGATTTTTTCTTACGGCGGGGAACACTTCGCCTATGGTAATGTCTTTTTTTAAAAGGTCGAAAACCGTTTTGTTTTCGGTATTATGTAAAGCGTCCGTCTGTGTTCTGTCTAAACTTCTTATAAAACTCATGTGGGTATTATATCATTAAATGCATAAAAAATCAAAGATTTTTTATATCGCCGCTGACGCGGAGCGGGTGCATGCGCAGACGTATTATTACGCCACTCGTCGTGAAATCGATATTCGATTTTTCAAAAGCAAATAACGCACATACGGATCAACAAATGGGATCATACCGCGGAGCAGGGCGGCAGTAGCTTACAACGAATTTAATTGTTCGAGCAATGCTGTACGCATGCTTTCCAATTCTTCTTTTGACGGGCGGACGCTGTCGTCGTAAAACTTGTCTTTCGGATACCACCAAACGGGTCCGTTGCCGTTTACGCCGTATTCGCCCAGATCGCCGTACGCGCGCGGAAATAAATGCCAGTGCAAATGGCTGTCTCCCATGCCGAGAAGTTCATAGTTCATTTTTTCGCACTTGAATGCTTTGCTTGCAGCCTCGGCAACGATAGACATTTCTTGCAAGAACAAAGTGCGCTCTTGCATGTCCAATAAGAATAGCTCGGTCTCGTGCCGCTTGCACAAAAACAGCGTGTAGCCTTTAAAGTGCTGGTGATCGCCTATCACCACATACCCGGTCTGCATTTCTTTGACAAAATACGGATTTGTTCCGTCTTGTATCATTTTGATCCTATCGCATATCAAACACATAGATCGCTCTCCATCTTGACGGTTTCAATTATTATATATCATAATTTTATAACGATGTCAATAGGCGCGGCGCAACAAGTGCGCTCAAATGGGCAAGTACAAGCCCCAAACGGCTAAAAAAGCGATGTGCATATCCATAGCGCGCCCAGCGCGGCGAAAAGAGTGGGGAGGGACACCGTCGCGCCTATCTTGATAAAATCCAAACACCCGAATTTTACGCCGTGCTTGTGGATATCGGTAGGCGAGCATAAAAATACGATAATCGCGCCCGCAAGCGTAACTATCCAATAAACGCCGATCTCGATCTTGCCGATCTTCAACTTCGGGAAAAATAAAACGCTTGCGATCATGATTAAGCATGTGATGACAAAAACGATTATCGGCGCAAGCATACTCCTAAAAACTACCTTCGCGGATTTTACATAATTCTACACCTTTTGCGAGAAATAGTCAAAGAATTATTATAAGCTTTATATGTGTATTTTAATGGTTTTGACAGTGTAATACGCGCATAAGCGTCAAAAATTTCCGCCAGTGTAAGTGCAAAACGCACCCGTACAAGGTGCGTTTTTTGGGCGGAGCGGATACCTAAAACGAATAATTTACAGTATCGGTAAATTATTAAGGCAAGGCGGCAGATGCATCATATGGTGGTCGGTCAACGGCGTAAGTATCATTCCGCCGACAGTCAATCTTCCCCAATACACCAACAGCCACACCGAACGGACATCTGTCGTAACCCCGCCGACACGAAGAATTTGCATAACTCTTTCTTCGGGAACCATAGAGTTTATTTGTTCAAGCGTTAAATTCTCGATCATTGTGCGCGTGTTCTTCCCAACGGCTATTATGTAATCTTTGAGTGCGGCAACATTAAGTTGTTTGCTAAGCTCTATCGCAGCGTCAAGTTCCAATGCGTTGCCCGTATCGGTTATAGGCGAATTGATTTTCTTTTGTATCTCGTCGTTGAATATCTGCGGCTTATCGGCAATCAATATGTTTGAAACCAAATCTTCGATACGATATGTATGCCAAAAATGCCAACACATAGGAACTTTTTCCGTTCCCGCCCAATTCAAATCTATGCCGCAGTCCATTCTCGGCACAAGTTTTGTTTTGTTGTCTTTTTCAAGCATATAGTTAAGAACATGATCGGCGATAGTGTCTTGCTTTATACCCGAAACGGCTTTCGGGTGTACCATAGCGTGTACTTTTAACGTTTGCTCGATAATAGCGCCTAAGTTGTTTGATTGCAGTACCGATTTTAACTGTTTATATTCCTTATGGATAGCGGCGTAAAGGTCTTGTGATGTCATATTTTTGCTCCTATGTTTGATAATTCTATTATATCATAGACGACTATCTTTTACAATACTGCAAAACGAAAAATTAAAAATAGCACCGTGGCGAGCGCTTGATGTAACAGATATTTTGGAAAATAATTTTGGGGGCAGATTGGTGGCAACGTTTTTGCAAGTGGTCAAAACGTTGTGAAATCGGTGCGCTTGTTGGCAATGACCTATAAAAAAGCAACAAAAGACGGGCTACCTTTGCTCGAAGTAGAAGGGATAAGCAAGTTACCCTCAACGAGATAACCTACACCTTTCAACTTTTCGTCTTTGTTTACCTTTGAAATTGAGTAAACTACTTTTTGCATTTTTTAATACCTCCACAATTAAATTAGCCTTTCGGCAAGGACGACTTGTAGCACTGTTCGGGTGTGATAACGCTTTTATATGGGGAGGCAGCGAAAGTAAACTACGGGCTTATATTTACGTTACGTTACTCAAAAAACAGTGCATTTTAGGCATAAGAAAAAGCCCGACATTTCTGTCAGGCTCAAAGATACTATTTAATTTTAAGTGCTGTTTTTTGCAGTTTACTTTTGCGAGAACTGTGCTACAACCGAAGTCCGAAAGGCTTAATTGTGGAGGACACCTAAAACCGCAAAAAGTAGTCAATCTGCTATAAATGAAAAAAGACCGATAAGATGGGTGTTCTTATCGGTCATTCAACGCTAAATTGTAAGTTGTAAATCTAATACTTTTTTATTAGTTTTGAAATTAATGCTCTACAAGTGTTCATTTGAATGCAGGCATAAAAATTATTAGTTACTTCTTTACCTTTCCCAATTGTTGTTGCATTATTTGCATCTTCTTCTGTTTCCCAAAGAACAAAATCAGTCCATATTTCTCCTTGTAAGTAATGTTCCCACGAAATAAATCCCTTTGCTTTAGAAATGATTTCATCGTGTAATTTTTGCGTTAATTCTACAAAGTGTTCTTCACTTACACCTTTTTTAAGTTTATACGAAAATATCCATGCTGTTTTATTCATATATAAAATCCTCCTCAACAAATTACTGTTTATCGTATAATCATTATATCAAAAACAAATGATTTATTCAAGCAAATAGCAAAGGCACTTTAAGATTTCTCTCAAAGTGCCCATTACGTTATTTTGTAAAGTTGCCGTTCTCATCACGTTTTTGTGTCTGCCAAGCCGTAGGAATAGGTGGTTTAGGCAGTAAGTCCGTAATGGGTATGCACACGCCAAAACACTCATATAAAAGGAAAAGTACGAACTCACTTTGACGTGTGTTCGTACAATTCCCTTCTGGCGGAGGCGGAGGGATTCGAACCCCCGTGGCGTTGCCGCCAAACGGTTTTCAAGACCGCCTCGTTATGACCGCTTCGATACGCCTCCAATATGGATCGAACTCGTCGATCATTTTAAATATTATAGTAGTTTTGCCGTCGATTGTAAAGCGTTTTGCGGGTATGTCGGTATATCGCATAACTATTTATAGGCGCGGTTAAAAAGGCGGAGAATAAACATACTATCGACATGAACAGTGTGATAGCATCGCGTATAAAAAAAGCCGTTCCGTCGGCATTGATAATTTTGCTGTTGTTTGTGTTTTCTGCCTTGGCGTTTTTGCCCGTGTTCCGCGCCGCGCCCGTGCCGTCCGTAGCGTCGGAATCTTTGGATAACGACGCCATGCGCGCGATAAACAATGCCGCGGCTTACGTCGAGTCCAACGACTTCATTACTGAGCTGCATGGCGTTATAAAGGCGCGAGTGTTCGGCATACCGTACTCGCAAAAGGTGAGCGGCGGACGCTCGGTACGCGGCGACGAATATACCGACGTTGCGGAAAGCATGTCGGCGTTTGTCAAAGCCGCTATCAAAAAAGAAGCGCGCGGTGGCGCGTATTTCGTAACGCACGGCGATCGCGACGGCAAAAGCTTCAGTTACGGCGAGCCGACCGAGCTGAGCCGATCTGACTTCGTCGCGGCTTACGGGCTGCCCGTTACGGGGCTTTGCAAGTACCGCTTGGACGGCGCGATTGTGGGCGCGGAATGCGCGGGCGAAAACATCTATAAATACACGCTCGACGTGGATCGCGCGACCGAGTACTGCCGTAACGAGATAAAGACGGCGCTTGGCGGCAAGTCGTATCCCGAGTACGAATCGATAGAACTTACTCTGTATACAGACGGCGAGCGTCCCGTCAGACTGGATATAACCGAAAAATTCCGCGTGGATAAGTTCGGCGGCACGCGCTGCTCCGCCGAATATTCGGAGACTTTCGTTTATGCCGACACGCCTATGCCGTATCAAGGCGAGTAGCGGTCAAATAAAAAACGGCGCACATATGGGTATCCGTTACAGTGATCTCCTTTTGGGCAAATAAACAGCGCGCTATATTCGCTTGCGAAGTATAGCGCGTTATATTTTATTACAGGTCATAAAGTCAGACCGAAATTTGAACAATGACATAACAATCGATTTTTATAAAATCAAGTTTATAATTGCAAGCAAAGATATAAATAAAAATACAGATGGAACCGGATATACAATGACTTGGAATAAGTAAATCAAACAATTAAGTTGGCAATCACTTGATTTTATGGTATAATCAAAACGCAAGGGAGGCGTAATATGTTTAATGAAATATGTATATACGAAGCGAAACTGACCAAACTTAATGAAATCGAAGAACTAATGAAAGAAGTAGCGGAATTTTATTTGCAGCAAGACGGGGTCATTGATGTGCGTTATATAAAACGTACTCACCGACAAAAAGATTTCAATGCGGTCAAAGAAGGACAGTTGCCTATTCGTCTTACAAAAAATGTAGGGAAGGTCATATATGTTTTACATTGGGTATTGGAGAACGAAGAGGCGCATGCAAGAGTGTCTAAACTCGGTGTAGAAAAATTTTATAAACGTTGGAACAGATGTTTGATAACAATGCCTAAAATAATTTTGGGTGAAAATATTGTTTGACCGACAACTTACTGTTTGCCGCAGTTTCGTGATAGCATGACCGCAATAAAAAAGCAAGGACAATAAGATCGCCCTTGCTTCGATCGCTATGAAGTACGCCGTTAGCGCAGTGATATTTACATAAATCTTACGTCTATATCGCCGTTTGAAGTTTTGACGTTTATGCGTTTGTCGGTACGCGACACATCGGAAATATTTTTGAACGGCACTCCGTCTATAGTTATCGCGCCGTGCGTCGTTTCCGCGCAAAGCCTATGATCGTTGCGGTTGCCGATAAACATAGCGTTTATCTTGCCGTTGGATGTTTCCAATTTTGTCTCGTCGGCAGCTACTGCGCTCGCGTCGATAGTGCCGTTGGAAGTGGAGCAGTCGAATTTTTTGGAAGTGATATCTATGGCGGTAAGCCCGGCGTTGGAGCACGATATGGTGAGCTGGGGGGCTTTGACCGATTCGAATCTGATATTGCCGTTGGCGCATTTTACCGCGGCGGATTCCGCTGCGGTCATGTTTTTTACGTTGACGCTGCCGTTTGACATTTTAAGCGAAAAGCTGTGGCATGATGTGTTGCAGAGATCGAATTTGCCGTTGGCGGTGGAAAGCTCTACGTCCGAGAACTCGGCGTCGTTTATGTACAGTCCGCCGTTTTTATTGCGAAAACGCAGCTTGCCTTTAAAACTGCGCGGCAATACGAGCTTGAATTCAAAACGCCGCATTATTATGCGGTAAAATATATTGCGCGACTTTTGGGTAACCGTCAACAATCCGTTGTCCGCTTTGATATCGAAGTATTTTTCCTTAGCGGAAATAAACCGCGTAGTTTCATCACTCCCTCGTGAAATATCTACCACGCAGTCGGTGCCGTAAATCGCAATATCTCTGACGTCTTGAAATTCCATAAACACCTACCTTGTATAGTTTATACTATTTTATAAAATAAAGCAAGCGATTATCGCCATGCTTGTCAATTTGCGGGCGCCGGTCGAGTTTGCGCCACGATCGCGTATAATTGTGTCGCTCTAATGCGGTAGGGGTGCGACGGACGACAGCGGTAAAATAGGCGCGGGCGGTTGTTTATAGACGGAATATGCCGAGCGATTTTGCCGAATACTATATATTAGGTGCATTTAATCGTAATTTAATGCAATTCTAATGTATGGGCTTGACAAAAGCCGCGCACGGAGTGTATAATTAAAACACTGACGTCGGGACGCTTTTACTGCTTAACATGTGCCCGACAAAAATTTATCGCCCGCGATATCGCGGCGTATCGGATATACTATGGAAACGTTCAATAAAGTATTGTCAATCATAAACGACAACGTTCTGCTAACAATAATAGGCGTTGCGTTCGGTATTCAGTTGATCTATATTTTATTGTTTTTCATTCCCGCAAAAAAGTATCCCGTATCCGACAAAAAGCATAAGTTCGGCATAGTGATACCCGCTCGCAACGAAGCGTCCGTCATTGCCGAGACCATAAAGTGCATACTTGCCTCCGATTATCCGCGCGAGCTGTTTGACATATTTCTCGTAGCCGACAACTGCACGGACGACACCGCGGAAATAGCGCGGCAGTGCGGCGCGATAGTATACGAGCGGCAAGACCCCGATCCCAAACATCACAAGGCGGGCTACGCGCTCAAGTATCTGTTTGAGCGGATAGCGGAAGAACGCCCCGACTATTACGACGCGTTTATCAAGTTCGATGCGGACAACCACATGGCGCCCGATTACATATCGCGCATGAACGATGCGTTTGCTGCGGGAGTAAAGTGCGCGCGCGGCTATTCCAATTCCAAAAACATCGATCAAAACGTCATAGCGGGCATTTCCGGTCTGTGGTATATCCGCGACTGCCGCTTTTCGAGCAACTTCCGTTCGGCTATAGGTCAAGGCACTATGCTGGGCGGCGCGGGAATGATGTTCTCCGCCGAAATAATCAAAAAGCACGGCGGTTGGGACTGCTTGACGTCGTCCGACGATACCGAGTTCACCATGCGTCGGCTCAACGAAGACAAGATTAAGACGATGTATGTAAAAGAGGCGGTCGTGTACGAAGACCAGCCGTCTACGATAAAGGACACGTTCAACCGATACAAGCGCATGGCGCGCGCGATAAACGAGCTGTTTTATACGCAAGGCATTAAGTCGTTCTTGCTGTTTTTCGTGCGCTGGAAGTGGACGTACATAGACATGTTTTTAACGCTCATGTTTATTCCCGTGTGCGTGCTTATGTGTCTGTGGCTTCCTATCTATTACATATACGTATTGCTATACCACGGCATAATGGGCTTTTATTACGGCATGGGCGGCAGCGTGGTGCAGTTCTGGACGTATTTAAATACTATATGTTTCGCGCTTGCGTTCGCGTTTGTGGCGATGTTCATAATACAAGCTTTGCTTGCGGTATTGCTCGAGCATAAGCGCATCAAAGCGCCCATCAGAAAAATGCTCCCCGCAGTGTTCTTGTTTCCCGTGTTCATGATAATTTACGCCGCGGCGATAACTATAGGCGTGTTCAGTAAACCCAAGTGGAGCCAGGTCAAGCGCAATGTCGCGCCCCAAGCCGCGGCTATGGTCGCTGCCGAAAGCGCGGCTGCCGACGGCAGCGCGGACAGCGAAAAAACAGAGGCGAACGAGATACGTGCGGACGCGGATACGGAAACAAAACAGCCCGAGTCGGACGGAGAATGTATCGACTCGGTGGAAACAACAGAAACTATTAATAACGGTAACGGCGCGCAGGACGGATAACGATAGGCGCGAACAAGGGGCGGTATGAGCAAGAAGTACGATTATTTGATAGTGGGCGGCGGCTTATTCGGCGCCGCTTTTTGTCAGATCATGACGGAGCGCGGCAAACGCTGCGCGGTGATAGAAAAGCGCGAAAGCGTGGGCGGAAACATAGCCACCGAACAGTGCGACGGGATAACCGTACACAAATTCGGCGCGCATATATTCCATACGAGCGACAAGCGAGTGTGGGATTATGTAAACCGCTTTGCCGAATTCAATAACTTTGTCAACAGTCCCATAGCCAATTATAAGGGCAAGCTGTACAACCTTCCGTTCAACATGTTCACGTTTTACCAGTTATGGGGGTGCAAAACCCCGTCGGAAGCGCGCGCGGTGATAGACGCGCAGATAGCGGCGACGGGTATCGAAGGCGAGCCGAAAAACCTTGAAGAAAAAGCGCTCGCGTCCGTCGGCGAGGACGTGTACAAAACGCTTATAAAGGGTTATACCGAAAAGCAATGGGGCAGAGATTGCAAATATCTGCCGTCGTTCATAATAGGCAGAGTGCCGCTCAGATTCGTGTACGACAATAACTATTTCAACGACAGATACCAAGGCATCCCGCTCGGCGGATATACGCGCATGATAGAAAAAATGCTCGACGGAGCAGATGTTACAACGGGCGTCGATTACTTTTCCGACAAAGCCGCGTTCGACGCTCAAGCGGAGCGCGTGCTGTACACAGGACCTATAGACAGATATTTCGAATACAAGTTCGGCGAGCTCGAATACAGATCGCTGCGCTTCGAGACGGAAACGCTCGATACGGACGACTATCAAGGCAATGCCGTAGTCAACTACACCGATTTCGAAACGCCGTATACGCGCATAATCGAACACAAGCATTTCGACAGAACGCAAAAATCGGATAAGACCGTCATAACGCGCGAGTATCCCGAACAGTTTTCGCGCGGCTGCGAGCCGTACTATCCCATAAACGACGAAAAGAACGGTGAGCTGTACAAAAAGTACGCGCGCGCCGCGGCAGACACGCCCAACGTTCTATTCGGCGGCAGGCTCGCGGGATACAAGTATTACGACATGGACGATACCGTTGCGGCGGTGTTCGATATGACGGACAAGATCGCGGACTGAGCGGAAAATTTTATGAACGGAGCGACATACCGCAAGATAGAAGAGCATATGCTCGCATGCATGGGCGATGCGGCGCACGACAAGGAACATGTTTACCGCGTGCTGTATAACGCCTTAGAGATAGCGGCAAGCGAGCGCGACGTGGACTACGATGTTTTGATAAGCGCGTGTCTGTTACACGACATAGGCAGAAAAGAGCAGCTACGCGATCCGTCGCTTTGCCACGCGCAAGTGGGCGGAGACATGGCGCATGAGTTTTTGCTCGGTATGGGTTTGGACGCAGAGAGTGCCGCGCACGTAAAAGAGTGCATAGCGAGCCACAGGTTCAGAAAAAACTCGCCGCCGAAAAGCTTGGAGGCGAAGATACTGTTCGACGCGGACAAGCTCGACGTTACGGGCGCTATCGGCATTGCGCGCACGCTCGTATATAACGGCGTTCTGAATAGACCGCTGTACACGCTCGAAAACGGTATGCCGTCGGACGGCGATGGCGACGCGCGCCCGTCGTTCTTCCAAGAGTATTGCTTTAAGCTTAAAAACATTTACGACGGGTTTTTGACAAAGCGCGGCAAAGAGATAGCGGAAGAGCGAAGAGCGTCGGCGCAAAACTTTTATGCGGGGCTGCTCGGCGAAGTCAGACAGTCGCACGCATACGGAAAAGACGCGCTCCGCGAACTGATAAAAGAATAGATATAGTCAATAAAAGATCCCGACATGCATATCGGGATTTTTTTTGTGTTATAACATCGCATTTATAGTGCGGTTGTATTTTTGTTTCTCTTGCGGGAGATAGATCCGCAGAGCTTTTAGCCTCGCAATATTCCGTGCCGAAAATGCGCCAATGCCTATCGCGCAAATACTACGCAGTTTTTCACATGTCGAGCATGTACGGCAGAAACTAAGAATACAGTTTGATGGATTTTGCGACGTTGATATAGTGGTCCGCCACGCGTTCCGCACCCGTTACGAGCGACAGATATTGCGTGCCTACTTCGGGCGTGCAAGCGCCTTCGTTGAGCCGTTTTATATGACGTTCGGTCATCTCGTCGGTAGTTTTGTCTATGTCTTCTTCCACCGTTTCGGCGAGCTCCAACGCCTTGCGGTCGCAATCGCCGTAAGCCGTCATAACGCTGTCGAACAGAGTGGTTATGCGCTCTTTAAGCCCCAATATCTCCGTTGTCGCGTCGGAAGAAAATGCGGCATCGCTTTCTTTTAGGCGATCTGCGTACTCTATGATGTTTTCGGCATAGTCGCCCACGCGTTCGAGATCGACGACCGATCTGAATGCGGTGGAAAGATAAAGTCTGTCTTTTTCGCCGAGATCGGCTTTAAGCAACGCCGCGATGAACCTCGTCAGTTCTTTGTTCAAAAAATCGAGCTGTTTTTCGTTTGCGCGGAATTCGTCTATGCGCGAATAGTCGAGCGAGCATATGAGGTCGCAAGCGATACCGAAGTTTTTGAATGACGTTTCCGCCATGTGCATTATTTCGCGCTTTGTCTGTTGAACGGCGACGGGCGGGGTCTTGAGCATGTGTTCTTCCACGTGGAAAAAGTGCGGCATGCCGTGCGTTTCGGTTTGCTGTTTTTTCTTTTCGGGTATTATCTTTGTTACCAGTTTAACGAGCGCGTTAGTCAGCGGAAGAACTACCGCGACCGTTATCACGTTAAAGACGGTGTGGAACATGGCAAGCTGCATTTGCGGCGCGTGCGGGAACATTTTTGTGAATATGAACCCGTAATCTATGCCGCCCAGCCGCATAAACAATCCTATCAGCAGAAACAGCACTGCGCCGCTCACATTGAATATCAGATGCACGAACGCGGTGCGTTTGGCGTTTATCGTGCTGGTCAGTCCCGCTATGAGCGCGGTTACGCAAGTGCCTATGTTAGAGCCTATTGTAAGATATATGCCTTGGTCGATGGTTATAAGTCCCGTAACGGTCATGGTGATCGCCATGGAAGTCATGACCGACGAGCTTTGCACCACTGCGGTAAACGCCGCGCCTATCAGAACGAGCAAGAACGGGTTTTTAAACGACGCGAGAAAGGTCTTTACCGAGTCGAGTTCGGAGAAATAACCCATTGCTCCGCTCATCATGGAAAGCCCCACGAACAGCATCCCGAACCCCGCCGCAATGCCGCCTATCTTTTGCGTGCGGTCTTTTTTTGCAAACGCCATTACGAACGCGCCTATACCTGCGAGCGCCGCAAACACGACGGAAGTAGAAAGCCCGCCGTTGCCGAACATGCCGAGCGCCACCAACTGTCCCGTTATCGTAGTGCCTATGTTCGCGCCGAAAATGACTGTCGCGGCTTGGGCGAGTGTCATTATCCCCGCGTTGACAAAGCCTATCACCATGACGGTAGTAGCGCTCGAACTCTGTATTGCCGCCGTTGCCGCCGCGCCCACGCCTACGCCGACAAGCTTGCTTTTTGACGTTTTGGCAAACATCGCTTTGAGCTTTTTGCTGCCGAGCGCTTCTAAGTTGGAGCTCATCATATTGCACGCGACGAGGAATATCCCCACGCCCGCCACGAGCGACAGTACCGATGTTGCTATGCGAACCGAATCCATAATTTCTCCTTGAGTCAGCTTCTGACTATAATAAACGTTAGATATGCGGCGTACGATATCATGAGCATCGCTCCCGATACGCGGCCGACTTTGCCTTTTTGCAATGCCAAAGGCATTAAAACTATGCCCGAACACAACATCACGAACAGATCTGCAAGTGTGTCGTAGTCGAGCGCGGACGGGTGGATGACCGATGTAAGCCCGAGTATAAATATCACGTTGAATATATTCGAGCCTATAACATTGCCGAGAGCTATGTCGTTTTCCTTTTTTGCCGCGGCAACTACGCTCGTTACGAGCTCGGGCAGGGACGTGCCCACCGCCACTATGGTAAGCCCCACCAATGCCTCGCTCATGCCGAGCGCGACCGCGATTTCAGCCGCGCTGTCCACAACGAGGTCGCCGCCGAATATAACGCCCGCCAATCCGATTATTGCCAAAACAATGCTAAGCCACAACGGGATATTGCGTTTCGGCTTGGAATTTTTATGTTCTTTTTGTTCCGCTTGCGGCGGCGCGGACAAAGCCGCGCCCGATATCGGCAGCGGACGCGTGCGCTTGGCTCTTATCAGTATAAACGCAGTGTACGCGGCAAAAAGTACGAGCAGCAGCGCGCCCTCGATCACGCCGAGCGTCATGGGCGTAACGGCGTATGCAAAAACAAACAACACGCCGTAGAGCGCAGTCATTACGGGCAAGTCGTACTTGATAACGTCGCGACCGAACGCGAGCGGGGTAATGACCGCGCTTAAGCCTATAATGAACAGAGTGTTGAATATATTGGAGCCTACGACGTTGCCGATGCTCATATCGGTCATGCCCGCGATCGCGCTGTTTATACTTACGGACGCTTCGGGCGCGCTCGTTCCCATGGATACGAGCGTCAAACCTATGACGAGCGGCGGTATTTTCATTGCTTTGGCTAATCTGCTCGACCCACTGACGAAGAGATCGGCGCCTTTTATCAGCAGGATAGTGCCGATTATAAGCAAAGTTACCGTTAAAAACACGAGACCTCCTTAGAAAAAAGAAAGAGACCCCTACCGAATATAGATTCAGTAAAAGTCTCGAAATTTAAGCGTTACCGAGTACCTGTGGTACTGTATTGACGGTTGGCGCACGTAGATACGCTTTCTACTCCCTTTTAGGATATTTGATTGTACAACGGTATTGTATCAAAGGCTGTATTTTTTGTCAACGGAATAAAACTACTTTTTGCAGCGATCGCGCGTTTTTTATTCTTAACGGTTGCTAAAACGGCGAAATTGTGGTAAGCTAATAACGGTACGGCTTAAATTGCCGTTTGGAGGTGTTATGAGATCTCGGATAAAATACGCGGCAACGGTCGCGGGAGTTACGGCTGCAGTCTGCGGCGCGTCGTTTTGTCTGACGGGCTGCACGTTTTTGAATAGGTTCAAACCGCAAACATTTACCATGCGCGAACTTTCGGATATGTTCGCCGTTTCTATGATAGGAAACGACGTGTTTGCGTGGAACGTGTTTTCGCTCACGCCCGAAGAGTCTTTCGGTTACGAGCGTTACGGTACGCCGAGCTGGTACTCTTATTCGGAAACTACTCAAAAAGATATGGACGACGCGGAAGAGCTATTAAGTCTGTACAGAAGGGAACTCGACAAGTTCGATCTGTCCGACCTCGATAAAGCTGACGCCGATACATACAGAGCGATGGATTATGTGCTCGATACTTACGAAACGCGGTTCGGATCTCGGTATGCGGTCGATTTCTCGCTTATGAGCGCTTCGTACATAAGTTCGGAAGGCGGGTATGTAGCCGATTTTGCTTCGTCTGTGGAAAACTTCGAGTTCCGCAGCAAGCAAGACGTGCAAGACCTTTTGGATATCACGCTGTCTACCAAGGACGCATTCGGCACATATCTCGATTATGCCCAAGCGCGCGAGGACGCGGGATATCCGCTTTACGACGTTACGATAACCGCAATGCAGGACTACTTGAACAGCGTGTACGAGCAAGGCGACGGATACTATCTGTATTCGGTGATAGATTCCAAGCTCGACAAAGCCGAGTTCTTGTCCGAGTCGGATAAAGCAAGTTACAAAGCAGATTTTGCGGACGCAGTTACCGATAGATTTATGAGCGGCGTTCGCGATCTTTCCGTTGGATTGGACGAATACAAGGGCAATGTGGAAACGACGCAAAAATCATATCTCGCGTCGTACGGCAGTGCGGGCAAGGCGTATTATAAATGGCTGTTCCAAGACAGGACGGGCATGGTCATATCCGATTTTAAAACCGTATATAACGATATGGTAGACGCCTTTACCGAGTATTTGGACGGACTCGTCGCGCTGGAGGGCGAGATAGAAGCGTTAAAGGACTCCGATCCCGCAACTTACGCCAAAGTACAAGAATTTTTGAACGGCGATCGGCTGTTGCTCGGTCTCGGCGATCCCGCGGACATGATAGAATACTTAAAAACGGCGGCGGTAAAGATAGTGCCCGAGCTTAAGTCTACTCCCGAAATAGATTTTAAGTATATGGACGACACAGTAGCGCAAATATCCAACACGTCGGCGTATTATTTGAAATCGCCCATAGATCAAGAGAATGCGCCCGAGCACATAACGATAAACGGATATATCGCGGAAACTAATCCGTACGAACTTTTGCCCACTATAGCGCACGAGGGGTATCCCGGACATCTTTATGCTTATGTTTACGCCAAAGAGAATGGTATGTCTCTGCTGGCGTCGAGTATGGGCTGTCTGGCGTTTAGCGAGGGCTGGTCGAAGTACGTAGAGTGGGCATTGATGGACGTTATATCGTCCGAGACAGACGATGAGGCGACTAAACTCTACTGCGAATACTACCAGTACGATTCGGTCGTAAATTATATATCTATGGCTCTGTACGATATGCAAGTCAACTACTTCGGATATACCGTCCAAGACTATGTGGATATGGGCGAGAGCGAAGAGTTCGGACGCATGCTTGTTGAAACGTTTATGGAGATCCCCGCCGTGTACATTCCTTACGGCTACGGATATTATTACATGCTCGATCTGCACGACAGAGCAAAAGAAGCGCTTTACGAAAATTACGACGAAGTGGAGTTTAACGGCAAGCTTTTGTCAGAGGGCTTCGGACCGACGCTCGAGCGAGCAAGCAAGATAACCGACGAGTACATCAAAGAAAATTGGTAGAGCGAGAAATTGCATTTATGTGTAAAAACCCTCGTGCGTCATATACGGACGCGCGGGGGTTTTGTGTATATTTTGATGGCGTTACTTGCGGCTTGCGATTTAAAACATCACGAGCAGAAATCCCGCCAGCACGCCGACAAAAAGTGATAGCGCGGGGAGTTTGCTCTTCCACATAAGTATTGCTTCGGGCAAGAGTTCGCCGAATACTACGTACAGCATTGCGCCGCTCGCAAACCCGAGCGACAGCGTCAACATTATTTCGTTTATTCCGCCGAGAGCAAAGCCTATAAGCGCGCCGAATACGGTGGGAAGTCCGCTGAGCGCCGTCAACAGCACGGCTTTTATTTTGTTCATGCCGCCCGATATAAGCGGCACGGAAACAGCCATTCCCTCGGGGATATTGTGCAGACCTATGACTATCGCCATGATAAAACCGCTTCCCGAAAACAAGTGCGCGGTAAGGTCGGGCGTTATTGCGTACGACGCGCCTATCACCATGCCTTCGGGCAGATTATGGAGCGCGATCGCAGTCATCATTACAAGCCCCGCGACAAACAAATGCGAACGCGAGCTTTTGTGCGATTCGTAATGATTGGAGTGTATGAGCTCGTCAAGATCGTCCGCCGTCGCAGGGTGGTTCTCGTCGATGTGTTTTACTTCGTGATCCGTCTTTCTGTCTATAAGTAGATTCAAGAGGTAAACTACAGCGTAACCCGCTATTACCGCGGCTACGACTATAAGCGGCGTATGCCAAGGCAAAGAGCCTTCGCGCATCATTTCTATAGGCTCGCTCATTAGGTCGAAGCATACGACGGCGAGCATTATTCCCGCGGCAAAAGACAGTAAAAGACTGACGATCTTGTTGGATTCTTTGCGCATCACCGCGCCCGCTAAGCCGCCCAGTCCAGTGCCGATCACGCCCGATATGAATGTTATTACTATAATAGCCAAATATTGCATGATTGTATCCGTTAAAACTAATACATTATAGCACATATTTTTCAGTACGTAAACCGACAAAAGGCGAGTAATGCGTAATTTATAGAAAATAAACGAAAAATATTGCTTGCAATACGCTTTTATGATAAACTGTTGACGGTAATGTAAAACAGCGTTCGGCGGAGGATCATGATGCGGGTAACAAACGAACAGATGCGCAACTTTTTTGTTGGGTATCACGGGTATTACGAATTTTTCGAGCGCGACGCGCAAAGCGCAGTCGGCGATATTTTTTCACGCATAAGATCGGTGCAGTACGATCCGCTCAATCCCGTCGGGTGCAGAAACGCGGAGCTTGTTTTGTTTTCCAGAAACAATAACATGACCCGCGCGCACATTTGCGACGCGTTGTACGGCGACAAGCGGCTTTTAGACGGTTGGGATAAAATGATGTGCATATATCCCGTGAACGAGTTTAATAAATTCGCTTGCGTTCGCAAGTATATGGCGAGCGACTACAACAATGTTTTGCTTTGGCGGCGGCAGACCGAGTGCATGCGGTCCTTAGACGATGTTTACGCGTACATAAACGAACACGGTCCTGTCAGCGCGTCCGATATCCCTTCGGCAAATACAAACGACGGGCGATGGGGTCCGACAAAGGTAGCGGGAGTGTGCTGCGAATATCTTTGGCACTGCGGGCGCATAGTAACCGCAGCCAAAAAAGGCGTAGTCAAGATTTACGACACTACCGAAAAAGCGTTAGGCGTATGTGCGGACGTAAATGCGTTCGACAACGAACACGATTTTTTGCTATGGTACGTAAAGCGCCGTATCGCGGCTGTCGGAGCGGTCAGAAACAAAAACGGCGGCGCATGGCTGGGTGCATACTTGGAAAAACCCGAAATACGTACGTCTATAATAAACGAGCTTGCAGAGCGTGGCGAGATCGTTGCGGTGGAAGCGGAGGGCGAAAAACAGCCGTTTTATGTTTGCGCGGGCGAAGAACAAAGATTCGATGCGTGCGCGGGCGAACGCGCGGTATTTATTGCGCCGCTCGACAACATGATGTGGGACAGAAAAACGATAAAGGATGTATTCGGCTTCGACTATTCGTGGGAGGTTTACGTGCCTGCGGTCAAGCGCAAATACGGCTATTACGTTCTTCCCGTGCTTATAGGCAATCGGTTTGTCGGTAGGATAGAGCCGTGCAGAACAAGCGACGGCACGCTCGTCGTAAAAAATTTTTGGCGGGAAAACGACTGCGTTTTGCGCGACGGAGATATCGAACTTATTGCTCGGGAGTTCTTACGTCTTGCCGCGTTCATCGACTCGCGGGCGGAAACAGATATGATCGACAAGCTGCACAAATACAGTCGAAAATGACTTGACCACGCGCGGCGGGCATATGCGCAATGATCGTGTATTCTGTGTTCGCTCGATCGACTTCGCTCGTTAAGCGTGCGAGTGGCTAACCCCAAGGATAACGCTCGTATGTCGGTCGCGCCCGCGCTTGATTTTTATGTGTGAAATATATATAATGGTTTTATGGATACGCATTCTGTAATAGGAAGATTCGCGCCTACGCCGAGCGGATCGATGCACCTCGGCAATATCTTGTGCGCGCTTATATCGTATTGGTCGGCAAAAAGCGTCGGCGGCAAATTTTTGATACGCATAGAAGATCTCGACTCTGCGCGCTGCCCGCGCTCGGCGGGTGAAGAGATACTAAACACGCTCGAGCGCTTGGGGCTTGAAAGCGATGGGGAAATCGTATGGCAGAGCGAAAGAACGGAGGCGTACAAAGCGGCGGAAAATATTTTGCGCGAGCGCGCCGAGCTTTATCCGTGCTTTTGTACGCGGGCGGAGCTTCACGCGTCGCACGCGCCGCGGCTGGAAGACGGCGGCGTGATTTACGACGGGAAATGCCGTATGCTCGATGATAAACTCATAGCCGAACTGCGCGGCGTTCGCGTTCCGTGCGTGCGCATTGCCGTTCCAGATATAGATATATCCTTTACCGACGGCGCGGTAGGCGAGCAAACGCAGAATTTAAAAAACGAGTGCGGCGACTTTATAATCAAACGCAGCGACGGCGTGTACGCTTATCAGCTTGCGGTAGTAGCGGACGACGGCGCGAGCGGAGTTACGCAAGTTGTGCGAGGCAGCGATCTTTTGACGAGCACGCCGCGCCAGATATATTTACAGCGCTTATTGGGACTAAAGCAGCCCGACTATTACCACATACCGCTTGTTTGCGCGGCGTCGGGCCGAAAGCTCGGCAAAAGCTACGGCGACAGCGCGCAAAAAATGTTGAACGAGTTTCCGCCCGAATATATAATAGGCGCTCTTGCGTATGCCGCGGGCATGACCGACCGCATAAAAGAAAGATCGGCGACCGAACTGACCGCCGATTTCGATTGGAAAAAGATCCGTAAAGACCGTATATCATTGCCGAGCGAGTTATGCGACTGAAATAGGGGAAGTTATGCAAGAAAGACAATAAACTTGTTTAAAGTTTTCTTGTCCGCTTTTTTGGAAGAATAAGCTAAACAAAAACATTAATAAATCCGTTTAAAGTTTTCTTGCCTACTTCTTTTTCAAAAGAAGTAGGTCAGACGCTTTCGAGCAGCATCTTATCGGCGACGAGCGCAATAAACTCGCCGTTGGTCGGTTTTTCGTTATGGTTATAAACGCGCACGCCGAAGAGTGTGTTTATGTTTTCTATCTTGCCGCGGTTCCAAGCGACCTCGATAGCGTGGCGAATGGCACGTTCGACCTTGCTGGGGCTTGTGTTAAAGTGTTCGGCAACCTCGGGATAGAGTTTTTTGGTAATGGAATTGATTATCTCGGGGCTGTCTATCGTCATCTTGATCGCTTCGCGCAGATACTGATAGCCTTTTATATGCGCGGGAATGCCGACGGTAATGAAAATATTGCTTATTTTCTCGTCCATCGACCGATTTTTTGCAGTGGGGCGTTTGCTGTTGACTGCTTCTACAATACGCTCGTCGAGCACGCCGAACGAAACGGGCTTCATCATGTAAAAGTCCGCGCCCAGCCCCATCGCCTTGGAAATAAACGCGTCTTGCGAAAGCGCGGACACGACGATTATTTTCATGTTCCCCTTGTTTACGCGTTCGAGAACGGAAAAACCGTCGAGAGTAGGCATGACGAGATCCAAAAGCAACACGTCGGGGCGGATGGAATCGAGCTTATCGAGCGCGTCTTTGCCGTTGGCGGCGGTCTCCACAAGCTCTATCTTGTCCGATGCGGAAAAGTGCGCGCGAATACTGTTTACGAATTCCTCGTTGTCGTCGCATACCATAACTCTGATTTTCATGTTTTGCTTTCGCTCCTTAATATGTATAAACGTCGGTCTCGTCGGCACGAACGCGCCATAGCTCGATATCGCCTCGTACTGCGCCGACCGTAAACATATTGTAACATTTTTCTGCGTAAACAGACAAGTGCGGCATACGTGAGAAAACGCGGGTCTTTTGTCAGTAAACGACTGATTATGTAAAATAACGGCGAAAACGTTGCGCGACCGTTCGTATTTGTTCGGAAATGTTGAGCAAATGTTCGTGGCGTAAAACAGACACAAATACGGAATTTTGTATACTTTTGTGCAATTATTCGCGTTAGACGAAAAAATTTAGCTAAAACGCTATGAAAATACAAAATTATGTTGTATACTATACATGTACGATTAGATAGAATGCGCAGTTAGGCGCGAACAAACGATCGTGCATACGGAAAATGACCGTCATCGACCGCACAAGGAGATCAACAGTGAGTTTTATAGTATCTACAGACACATCGTGCGACATATTCAGAAAAGAACTGAGCGAGCGCAAAATAGAATACCGCCCGCTCGTGTTTGTTATCGACGGTGTAGAAAACTACGACGAGTTCAGCGAGGACACCGAGTTCAAGGGCTTTTACGATCAGATACGCGCAGGCAAAATGCCCACGACGTCGCAGATAAACATTGCAGAACACGCCGAATTTTTTGAAGGGCTTATCGGCAAGTACTCCGACGACATAGTGCATATAACTCTGTCGTCCGGTTTGTCGAGCACGTACGCGAGCGCATGCAAAGCGGCGGAAGAAGTAGAGCAAAAAACGGGCAGAAAAATATACATAGTGGACTCTGTGGGCGCAACTATAGGCGCAAGACAAATAGTGGACGAAGCGGAGCGGTTGCGCGACAGCGGCGCGACGGCGGCGGAAGCCGCGGAGCGGCTCGCAGAGTACGCGCGGCACATCCACACATGGTTCATGCCCAACGACCTCATGCATTTAAAGCGCGGCGGCAGAGTTTCGGGTCCCGCTGCGTATATAGGTACGGCGCTCAAGATAAAACCCATACTGTATATAAACAAAGCGGGCGGGCTGTCCGTAGTGCAAAAAGTAATGGGCGTTAATAAAGCGCTCACCACCATGGTAGATATATTCACCCGCGACGCGGTAAAAACGCCGCACAAAGTGTACATTGCCAACGCGGACAGCGAGTACGCGGAAGAAATGCGCGACAAAGTAAAAGCGGCGCGTCCCGACTGCGATGTTGAAATAGGCTGGATAGGTCCGGTAATAGGCGCGCACACCGGCTGCGGCGCTGTGGGCGTAAGCTTCTACTCGGAAAAGATCCGCGAGATATGATCTGACTATATCCGCGCTCTGCACTAACGGCGGAGCGCGGTTTTTTATGCCTAAAAAAAGTATAAGCAAAGCTCTGCGGCTTTTTGCGACGGTAAGCCGTACCTATAATTTCGGGATAGGGCAAATCGCGTTGAAAAACATTTCGGTGTCTTTCGGACAAAAATCCGACAACGGCAAAAAATGTGTAAATTCTCGCTCGTAGCGCCGCTGCGCACCCGAATTTTTGTCTGATTTGTATCACCTAAATACGCCCGAAGTCTTATATCAACGCTTATTGTCATCTCCCTATAATTTCGTTCCGCTTGACAAAGAATATTATTAAGTGTTACACTGTAACAAATAAATTTTATCGACAAAAGGAGCTCGATCATGGCGAATAAAGTAACGGCTGATATGACTATTTATGACGTATTGTGCTTAGACCCCGAAAATCAACAGATACAGCAGGTGTTTTTCGATATGGGCATGCATTGCCTCGGCTGCCCCATATCGCGCGGCGAGACGGTAGCGCAAGCGGCGGCGGCGCACGGCAACGACGTTGACGACCTCATAGCCAAACTCAACGCAGTAATAGACTGAAAATGAAACTGATCGTCGGTTTGGGTAATCCCGGCGAAGGATACTCCGAAACTTATCACAACGTGGGTTTTGCCGCGCTGGATATTTTGACCGCGCGTTTGTCCGCGCGCGGTTTTTCTTTTGACAAAAAAAGCAATTCCTATCTTACGGACATAACTGCGGGCGACAAGGTATTACTTTGCAAGCCGCAGACGTATATGAATCTTTCGGGCGACGCGGTGTCCGCGCTCGCGCGGTATTACAAGATAGCGCCGCACGACATACTTGTCTTATACGACGATATAGACATATCGAAGGGCGTAGTGCGCGCGCGGCTCGGCGGGTCGGCGGGCACGCATAACGGCATGCGCGACATAGTGGCTAAACTCGGCTCGGACGGGTTCGCCCGCGTAAGGATAGGCACGGGCATAAAACCTAATTACATGGATCTTGCCGACTATGTGCTTTCGCGCATACCGAGCGGAGAAAAACCGCTCATGGATAAGGCGTTCGCGGCGGCGTGCGACTTTTGCGCGGAATGGATAGAGGGCAAGCCTTGGCAGACATTGACCGTAGCGGTAAAGTGATATGCGCGGCGTAGGCGAAATCATACGCTCGCTCGACGGAGACGCGGGCAAAGCGCTTGCGGCGGTAACTCGCGGCGAGCGGACATCGGTATTCGGGCTGACCAGATCGGACGCCCGACTTTTTTGCACTGCGCTAAGCTCTTTTGTGTATGTGTGCGCCGACGTTTTGGCGGCGCGCTCGGCGTTTGTGGAGCTGTCGCTGCACTTTCCTTCGGCGGAACTACTATTGCCCAAGAACAACGTTCTGCTCGCCTCGGGCGCGGAACGCGGCGGCGCGCGCGCACGCGCGCTGTACAACATAGCGAGCGGCAAATGCAACGTAGTCGTAACCACCGCGGAAGCGCTCATGCAAATACTGCCGCCGCGGGAGCGCATCGTTTCCGCCGCTGCAGAGTTTAAAAAGGGCGCGCGCATAAAGACGGACGAGCTATTGATGAAACTGACTGCGGCGGGCTATAAGCGGCTGGGACACGTTGACGAACCGGGGCAGTTCGCCGTACGCGGCGATATTTTGGATATTTGCGCGCCGAGCGGCGAAGCCGCGCGCATAGAGTTTTTCGGATACGAATGCGAGTCGGTGCGCAAGCTCGATCTGACCGATCAGAGCGCGTCGGACGCGCTCGAACGGTTTATCGCATATCCCGTTACGGAAACGGTTTTCGGCGATAAAGAACAAGCGATAGAACGGCTGATAAAGGACGGAGACAAGCGCAAAATGTCGGCGGCGGGCGGCATACCCGTAGAGCATAGGCTGGCGGAGCGGTTGCGGTCGGGCGATATCGACGGCGAACAAACGGTATTGCCGTATTTTCCGCATACAACGCTCGATAGGTTTTGCGGCATGTCCATAATAATAGAGGACGCAAAAAGCGTTTACGACAACTGCGTGTTCGCGTACCGCGAACATGTAGCGAGGGCGGCGCGACTTATAGACGCCAACGAGTCGCCGTGCTGCGCCGCGGACAACTTGGTCAAGACCCCGCCTACGGACGGGTGCATACTGTGTTTTCATTCCATAGACAGCGCCAACAGATTTTTTGCGCCCGAGCATGTATTTAAGTTCAAAAGCCTCGATCTTCCCCTTTACGGCAGAGCGCCGGGCGGGCTTAAAGACGATATAGCGGGCTGGCTGTCGCGCGGGTTTAAGGTGTGCATAGGCGCGGATATACGCGCCGCGCTCGAACAGCTCGATTGCTTCGGCGTTGAGTACATAAACCCGACTGCCGACGGCGCGGTATTTTTCGACGCAAAAACGGTGATAGTGGGCATGCGCAACGTCGGCATGAAGCGCGACCCGTTTGAGGCGGTCAAGCGCACGGGGATAAAAGAACTTCCCAAGCCCGGCGATTACGTGGTTCACGAAACGCACGGCATAGGCATTTGCGAAGCGGTGGGCGCGGTCGATTTCGGCGGGTACGAGCGCGATTACATCACGGTAAAGTACGACGGCGACGACAGATTGTACGTTCCCGTGGAAAACATGGGCAGACTGAGCAAATACGACTTTACCGACAGCGCGCCCAAACTGAACAAGCTGGGCGGGGCGGAGTTCGAGCGCACCAAAGCGCGCGTTAAGACAAAGCTCAAAGCCATGGCTTTCGATCTTTTGCAGCTCTACGCCAAGCGCGATTCGGCAAAGGGCAAGACGTATAAAAAAGAAAGCGCGTTCTGCGACGAGTTTGCCGCCGATTTCCCGTACAAGGAGACAAACGACCAGCTTGCGGCGATAGACGCGTGCATAGGCGATCTTACCGTCGGCAAAGTTATGGATAGGCTCATTTGCGGCGACGTGGGGTTCGGCAAGACAGAGGTCGCTTTGCGCGTGGCGTTCAAGGTGATATCGGAGGGCGGGCAGGTCGCGTTTTTGTCGCCCACGACAGTGCTTTGTCGGCAGCATTACAACACAACAAAGTCGCGCATGGAAAAGTTCGGCGTGCGCGTAGCCGCGTTTTCGCGCGCGGAGACCGATCAGGCAAAGACGCTCAAGGGGCTTGCCGACGGATCGGTCGATATAGTATGCGGAACGCACAAACTGTTGGGCAACAGCGTAAAATTCAAAAATCTGGAATTGCTCATCCTCGACGAAGAACAAAAGTTCGGCGTATCGGATAAGGAAAAGATAAAAAATTTAAAGACGGACGTCAACGTTCTCACGCTGTCGGCTACGCCCATCCCGCGCACATTGCATATGGCGCTCAGCGGCATGCGCGACGTCGCGATGCTCGAAACTCCGCCTACGGGACGGTTGCCCGCGCAAGTGTACGTTACCGAGTATTCGGACGCGCTCGCAGTGGACGCGGTAATGCGCGAGATCGCCCGCGGCGGGCAAGTGTTTATTGTTTACAACTATGTTCACGGCGGTTCTGCGCCCGGCATAGCCGAGTACGCGGGGCGGCTGCGCTCGCTCATGCCCGACGTTAATATAACGTATGCGCACGGGCAAATGGACAAAAAGCTGTTGACTTCGGCTGTGGAAAATTTTGCCGAGCGCAAGGCGGACGTGCTTGTTGCAACTACCATAATAGAAAACGGTATCGATATACCCAATGCAAACACCATGATAGTGTACGGCGCGGAAAACATGGGACTCAGTCAGATGTACCAGCTTAAAGGTCGAGTGGGACGGTCGGACCGCGTTGCGCAAGTGTATTTTACCTATAGCAACGAGACGCGGCTCACTCCGCAAGCGCTCGAACGCTTAGAGGCGGTGTCGCGCTACACCGATCTCGGCAGCGGCGTCAAGATAGCCGAGCAAGACATGCGCATACGCGGCGTGGGCAATGTTTTCGGCGCGGAACAGCACGGACACATGATCAAGGTGGGCTACAATATGTATTGCAAGCTTCTCCAAGAAGCCGTTGCGGAAATAAAAGGCGCTTCCGTGCGTGCGCACCGCGATCCCGCGATGAAAGTCGATTTTACCGCGGTCATACCCAAGGATTTTTGCGACAATGCGGCGCGCATAGAGATCTACCGACGGATATCGCAGCTTAAAACGCTCAAAGAGCGCGACGCGTTGCTCGCGGAAATAAAAGACGCATATGAAAAAGTGCCGATCGAGATAAAAAATCTCGCCAACGTCGGGCTAATAAAAAACCTCGCGGCAGCGCACAACGCCGCAACGGTAACGCTGCTCCGATCGGGCGCAAAAATAGAATTTTCCGACGTAAAGGACATACCGTCCGACTTTGAAAAGTGCGGAGGCTGTTTCAACGCGGTCAAAACGCCCGTCATCGTATTCGATTCTGTGCGGTCGCTGTTGATGTGGCTGGTAGCCGAAACGGAATGACATCGGGCAAATTTGCCGCCGCTGTTGCAATACCGCTCGAGATGTAGTATAATTAAACGTAAATAAATACAGGAGATAAGCATGCGCATAATCATCACAAAAGACTATGACGAACTGAGCAAAAAAGCCGCCGAAATAATTATAGGCGTCGTTAAAAACAAACCGAACGCGGTGTTGGGGCTTGCAACGGGTACTACGCCTTTGGGCTTGTACGGTGAGCTTAAAGTTGATCGCGATAAAAACGGCACCGACTATTCAAAAGTGCGGGCGGTCAATCTGGACGAGTACGCGGGTCTGGGCGCGGACAATAAAAACAGCTATGCATATTTTATGCGCGAAAATCTTTTCAACGGTTTAAACATCGACTTAAAAAATACGTACATAGAAAACGGCGCGGCGGCGGACGGCGCGGCGGAATGCAAGAGATACGACGCCTTGCTCGAAAGCTTGCCGCGCGATATCCAACTGCTCGGCATAGGCTCTAACGGGCATATAGCGTTCAACGAACCGGGAACGCCGTTCGGCGCTACTACGCATACCGTCGAACTTGCCGCAAGCACTGTCAAGGACAATTCGAGACTGTTCGACAGCATAGACGACGTGCCGAGAAAGGCGTACACGATGGGTCTTAAAAGTATTATGCGATCGCGCAGCATATTGGTTTTGGCGACGGGCGCTAACAAGGCGGAAGCGGTAAAAAATCTCGTGAACGGCGAAATAACCGAAAACGTTCCCGCGTCGGTATTGCAGCTCCACCCCGACTGTACGCTTATATGCGACAGCGCGGCGGCGGCGTTGCTTTAAAGGAGCATAGGTGAAAGCATTCGTTAATGCGCTGTCGTATATTGCGGGCGAAGGCATAGCGCGGCGCAACATCGTATTCGACGATCGCATAGTTAGCATAGGCGGCGAAGTTGACGGCGCGGAGGTAGTGCGTATTCCCGACGACGCGGTGGTAGTTGCGGGATTCATAGACGGACATATCCACGGCGCGGGCGGTGCGGACGCCATGGACGGCACTGCGGACGCTCTCGCAATTATAGCCGCAACGCTCGCTCGCGAGGGGACTACGGCTTTTCTCGCTACTACGATGACCGCGTCCGAGCGCGATACTATAGCTGCTATGACCGCGGTAAAAGAGTGCGTTTCGCGCGGGAACGCCGACGGCGCGCGCATTATAGGCGTGCATTTGGAAGGACCGTTCATAAGCGAAAAATACAAGGGCGCGCAGCCGCTCGAGCATATAACGTCGCCCGACATCGCGCTTTTCGATAAGTTCGATGAGGCGTGCGGCGGCATGGTGAAAACGGTAACGCTCGCGCCCGAAAAGGAGGGCGCGCTCAAACTCATAAGGCATTTATGCGATAAAGACGTGATAGCGTCCATAGGGCATACGGCGGCAACCGCACAAGAAATGAAAAAAGCCGTAGACGGTGGCGCGGCGGCGGTTACGCATACTTTCAACGCGCAGTCTCCGTTTGCGCACAGAGATGCGGGCGCGGCGGGTATCGCGCTCGGCGACGATAGGCTCGACTGCGAGATAATAGCGGACGGCATACACGTTTGCGCGGATGCGGTAAGGCTGCTCGTAAGGTGCAAGCCGCATGACAAGATAACGCTCATAACGGACTCCATACGCGCCAAAGGCGTGGGCGGCGGCGTGAGCGAACTGGGCGGTCAAACGGTTTACGTTAACGACGGGCAAGCGCGGCTTGCCGACGGAACTCTTGCGGGAAGCGTGCTGCGCATGGATAGCGCGGTCAAGTTCATGGTAGAAAAAGCGGGGCTGTCGCTCGGTGAAGCGGTCGATCTCGCAACGGTAAACCCCGCGAAAAAATTGGGCGTGTACGACCTGATGGGAAATATAGAAGTAGGCAAACGCGCCGACTTTACCGTGCTTGACGGCAAGCTGTCGGCAATAAGAACGGTAGTGGGCGGAAGGATAGTTTTTTAGGACAGTCATGGATAAAACGTGGTCATATTATAAACAAAAGCTAATAGAGAGCGCAGACGGTAAGTACAAGGCGTTTAACGATCCCATAGTCAACTGCGAGTATCCTACGCTCGGAGTGCGCACGCCCATAATCAAAAAACTCGCCGCGTCGGTCGATCTCGCCGAGCGCGACAACGTGCTCGACGGCTTTTTTCACGATGACGATCTGTCGTACGATACGGTATTGTTCGCGGGCTGTCTCGCGTCAAAAAAGGGCGATTACGAAATAACGCGCGAATATCTTACGCGCATGATCCCTATGTTCAAGTCGTGGGCGCATGTCGATTGCGTAGTGCCTTGTCTAAAGTGGGTAGACAAGGACAGATTTTTAAACGATTTTTCGTATTTGCTCGACTGCGACGGTCAGTACGAAGTCCGCACTTACATAATATTCTTGTTTGAATGTTTGACGGAGGAGCGCATAGACTTCGTGCTTAAAACGCTGAGATCGGTCGAATACGGTCGGTATTACGTGGATATGGCGGCGGCATGGCTGCTTGCCGAGTGCCTTGTAAAGTTTTACGATAAAACGTTGAAGCTGTTTGAAACGCCGATGTTTCCCGTGTTCGTGCACAACAAAGCGATCCAAAAAGCGCGCGAGTCGTTTAGGATATCGCCTGACGTCAAAGCATATCTCAATACCCTTAAAATAAAAAGATCGGCGCGGTAAACGCGCTTTTCTTATTTATATTGAACGGATAAAGTATTGCGTTTGGCGATGTTTTGTTGTATAATGCGGATATGAAAGCTTTTATATTCGATCTGTACAATACTTTGATAGACGTCAAGACGGACGAGCATTGCGAAAAAGCTTGGTCGCCCGTCGTAGATTTTTTCCGCACGCGCGGTATAGTTACCGACAGCGCGCGGCTTATGAGCGTGTTCGACGGATATTGGACGCGGTTCAACGCGAAAAAGCGCGGCGAATACCAATACCCCGAATGCGACTGCGTTGCGCAGTTCGTAGATATTGCGCGCTCGGTCGGAGGCAAGCTGTCGCGCACAGACGCTGCCACCGCGCTTAGGATAATGCGAAGAGCCTCTATCGAGCGGCTGCGGCTGTTCGACGGCACGCTCGAGCTTTTGGACGAGCTAAAGCGCAACGGCGCGGGCGTGTATCTGTTGAGCAATGCGCAAGCGGCGTTCACATACGACGAGATAGCCGAGTGCGGGCTTATGGGCAAGTTTGACGGCATGCTGTTGAGTTCCGAACACGGCTGCAGAAAGCCCGACCCCGAGTTTTTCCGCATTTTGTTCGACAAGTTTGCGATAGACAAAAACAACGCCGTCATGATAGGCGACGACAAGTTTGCGGACGGCGAAGGCGCGGCGAAAGTCGGAATCGGGTATGTTTGGGCGGGCGGCGGCGCAGCGGCTCACGCGCGCGAGATAACGGAGTTGTTAAAATGACCGATAATCAAATAAAAGCCGTTATATTCGACCTTGACGGAACTCTTCTCGATACGCTCGACGATCTGACCGACGCGGTGAATCATGCATTGAGCGCGCTCGGAAGAGAGCTGCTGTCCCGCGAGCGCGTGCGGAGGTTTGTGGGGAACGGCGTTCCCAAGCTGATAGAGCGCGCACTGTTTTACACCGAGTCCGGCAAAGAAGAGAGCGGCGGCGAAAGGCCGCGTTTGTTCGACGAGTGCTTGCGGCTGTTTACTCAATATTACGACAAGCACAACGCCGACAAGACCAAGCCGTACAACGGCATAGCGGATATGATCTGCGCGGTCAAAGCGCAAGGCATAAAGACGGCTATAGTAACCAATAAATACGACGGCGCGGCACAAGCGCTAAAATCGCGGTTTTTCGGCGGTATAGACGTTGCGGTGGGCGCTTCGGACGGCATACGCCCCAAGCCCGCTACCGACGGCGTGGATAAAGCGCTCGGCATACTGGGCGTTGACGCTGCGCGATCGGTGTACGTCGGCGACGGCGAAACGGACGTCGCAACGGCGCGCAACTGCGGTATGCGCGTAATAGCGGTAAGCTGGGGGTTCAGAGACCGCGACGTTTTAGAAAGTTTAAAACCGGATATCATAATAGACGATCCGTCGGAAATTACCGTCGCGCTCGACGATTTGGCGCGCGCGTGAAAAGCGCAACGACAAAAGGGCGTAGATGGGCATGACATACGAACAATATAGAGCTCGGGTGGACAGCGCGCACAGAATAGTGTTTTTCGGCGGTGCGGGCGTATCGACGGAGAGCGGCATACCCGATTTCAGAAGCACGGACGGGCTGTACAATACAAAGTACGACGAGCCGCCCGAAACCATACTGTCTCATGAGTATTTCATGACTTCGCCTCAAAAATTCTATAGGTTCTATTTTGAAAAGATGATATGTCTGTCGGCAAAGCCCAATCGCGCGCATTATACGCTCGCCGAATGGGAAAGGGAAGGCAAGCTTACCGCAGTCGTTACTCAAAACATAGACGGACTGCATCAAGCGGCGGGGAGCAAAAACGTGTTCGAGCTGCACGGCTCGACGCTCGATAATCGCTGTATGCGGTGTGGTAAAAGTTATTCGCGTGAAGATATATTGCGCGATCGCCCGTCCGTGCCGTACTGCGAGTGCGGCGGAATGATCAAACCCAATGTAACGCTGTACGGCGAAGCGCTGCCCGCGGCAGCCGTAGATGGCGCTATCGAAGCGATAAGAAGCGCGGACATGCTCATTGTGGGCGGCACGTCGCTATCGGTATATCCAGCAGCGGGGTTTGTGAATTTTTATCGCGGCGCGCCCGAAAATCTGATACTTATAAACAAGACGCATATAGACGGATTCAAAAATCAACTCAACGGCAAGATAGGCGAGCTGCTATAAATGCTCGCCGTCTTATAAGGAGAAATCATGTCGGATGATCTTGGCGGCGACCGCCGCAAACGCTCGACTGCCCAACGCATTTCCGCGTCGCTGTATTCGCTGCTGCGCGGCAAAACGTTTGACGATATATCCGTAACGGAAATATGCGAAGAAGCGGGAGTTGCGCGCAAAACTTTTTACAGAAATTTTACTTCCAAAGAGGACGTGGTGGGCGCGAGCATGGACGAAATGTTCAGTCAGCTCAAAACATCGCACGACCTGCTTATCTCGGATGTGCGCAGTCTGTATTTGTTTTGCTACGAATGGTTGAACGCGCATGCGGACGTGGCGGAAGCGTTTTGCGACCGCGGATTGTTCGGCACGATCACGCAAAAGATACGCGAATGCGTGGAGGCTGCGTTGAGCGACACCGCGCACAATTCCGTAACATTCGAGCCGACGCTTGCCGCGTACTATCTGGATTTTATTTCGGCGGGGATCGCGACGGTGTTTCGCGGCTGGGTGGTCGGCGGACGCAAGCAGTCGCCCGAAACGATGTCGCAGTTGACTGAACGGCTGCTGTCGGGAGTTATCACGTAGGATAAAGCGAGCGGATGAATGTGCGCGCGGCATTATAGGCAATAAGACGGGAGAAATGATGCAAACGCTTGCAATCGCGCTGACTTTCGTGTATAATATGTGAACCTATGGCGCATATGTTGTTATAGGGTAGGTTACGGGCGCAATGGCCGAGCATGGGGATGTAAAGGCTTCGACGGCGCGGCGTAGCGAAGGAAAGCAAGTGATAGGGTCGGCTATCTAAAAACGCGAAAGGCTTTAATTGCCAACAAAAAGGAAAATGCCAAAGTCATGAAGTTTGCGGCTCCGGTCGCAGCTCCTGCGATGGCACTCGCAGCTTAATCTAAGTTGCAAGTCCGCACCCGCTACCTATCGGCGGGAGCGCGGGCTTAATCAAACGGTAGGCTCCTCGGGTCGGGATCGGTCGAACCGAACCGAGTAACAAGACCTTGCGCATGCAAACCTCTGTCTGTCGCGGTTTGTATGCGGACATCGAGCGATAAACTAAACTTGTAGAAGTCCCCGCGAACCCGCGTCGGAAACCGGTTCGATTCCGGTCATCTCCACCACGTAAAACGTCAAACGAATATCGTTTGACGTTTTAAAATTAAATTCGCCTATCGGCGAGTGAAATAGCTTTGGTGTGAAATATTCCCAACGGAAAATCAAATATGCTTTGCGCACTAAGAATGAATTTTATTTCATACGGCATAAGCTGTATTTCATATAGCAGATATTTCATGCGTGTTGCGAAATTTCATTATTCGTTTTAGGTTACTGCAGCACCACGATTTGTTTTCGATTTTTCTGTGCCCTATAAAGCAGCAAGATCGTTCCGTTATATTCATCACAGACTTCCGCGCTTATTAAATAGAATAACCGCTTCTTCTCTTTTACTATCGAACATATAAAACACCTCATAATTGACTATAATTCCATTATGTTGAATATCAGTCAATTAGTCAATAAAAATAATGGTTTAAAATATAATTATGAGATTTAGCGATTTCGGAATCAATTTGGCGAGAATAAGGATCAGGTCGGGATTATCGGCTTATGAGTTAAGTTTGCGTATTGAAAAAGACGCAAGTTATATTCATAAAGTTGAAAGCGGAAAAGTTAATATAAGTTTAAAAGCAATATTAAAAATTTGCGAAGTATTGAATATAGATCCTATTGAACTGTTTAAGTCTGAATAAAAACTGCTGTAAAAGCTAACTTTTTTGTTGCCACGGTTGCTTTTCGGCGCTTCCCGATTTATTTTTACTCGTTTTTTTCGTTGGCACATATTTTTGTTCGCAACTTATCTGCGTGTTTGCTTCTTCTAGCGCCGCACAGCGTCAAACTAAATTTCAAGTTGCAAATATAAGTTGATTATGATATAATCTGTACTATAAATTTAGTCGGGGTATAGTGGCATGTGTTTCTTTCATCGTAAAAAGAAGGATGAGTTAGAGAAAGATCCTAAATTATATATTGACAGTCTATTCCGTTTTTTGGAAGAAAAAGGGTTTAATAAATCATATCTTCAAATAAATTGCGAAAGCTGCATCAGCTATGCAAAAGACGATTTTAATATCGCAATCAACTATGATCGTTATAAGGAAACACGTGTTTGGTTCGATATATACTATAAAATGTGGGATAACGAACCCATGCTAAAGCACCTTTATATCAAAGATGAACACTATAAATCACTGTTTAAAAATTACGATGATTTGAGCAGCAAAGAACAATTAGACTTAGTCGCCGATTACCTTACCAAATATATCGATGACGTTATCAGCGCGCATATAGGCAGCCGACGGTATTATTAAAAGCAATGCACAAAAACAGTAAATAAAGTTTGATTTTTCTGTTCTTAGGGCACATATTGCAGTCCGCCATGTAAAGCTCTAAGCGAATGTATTCGCTTAGAGCTTTTAAATAAAGCGCTATTTGCACTACACGAAAAACGAAGTAGGATAAAGCCTAATGAGGTCGTGCTTAAGTGTGCTGATTATTTGCGTGGCGGTTTACTTCGTTTTTTATTGATCCAACGATTTCATTACTATTGTGGCACGCTTGGTTTCAAGTACGCTTCACAGTGCCAAAAGAAAAATTCAATTTTTATCGAAACGAGAATTTATTAATATATTGACATAATTTTATTGTTGAAATATAATATTAAAGGCTTATTATTACACAAACAGGAGAATTTTATGGCAGATAAAAAGTTCACTCGTGAAGATTATGAAAAATTGACAAAAGAAAATATGGAAATATTTGTCAATCTTGATAAGCAACTTTCAGAAGAACGAAAGAGAGAAGATGAATTTCTCTTCGACTTAAGTGAGGATGAGCGTGTTGAATATATTTTGGAAGCGGCAAAAAGAATTGACGCCTGATCCGCCGATAAGTTTAGCTCTTACGGCGAAATTGTGCAAAAAAAGGATTTATAATAAGTTTGATTTTTAATGGATTATAACATATGTTTAAAAAATTTTCAAGTAAAGGTCTAATAATATGATAAGTTTTATTGAATATGCGGCGATCGTACCTTAAGTTTACTGATCGCTGCGCCCGTGCAAAACAAAAACCGCGCGGTATTCGTTTGCTGTATTCGATGACCGCGCGATATATGCTTGCGTTATGTAAAAGTAGGAAAGCCAAACGAGATATGCCGACGGCGGGCGTTAAACCTCGAGTACAAGCGCCTTTTTGGGGCAGAACGACGAGCATTTGCCGCACTTTATGCACTTGCTGTGATCGATAGTGGGCGCGTCGAATTTGTTTTGCGAAAGCGCGCCGACGGGACACACTTTAACTGCGGGGCAAGGATGGTTTTGCGGGCAGTTGTCTTTTTTGATAGTAAGTATTTTTGCCATGATATTTCTCCGTATCGATAACATTTACCGCTTATACCGCGAACGCATATGTCGCTGCTTTGCGATAATTCAATAATATGCCCGTCGGGCGAAAATGTCAACCGTTTTGTGATAATTGCTTGATATCGCAAGACGTTACATACTCTTTTGCAACTAAGCTGTCGCCGCTGTGTTATCTGCGCATGCAAATGTGCGGGAAAGAGAGCCGCGCGACAGTGAGCTATAGCGTGTTGCGGGCGATCTTTGTTATATGCCGAGATCCGCAAAGCAATGTCATCCGCCCAACGTTACGTCTTGCCGTCCGTACCAATCGAGCGCTTTATCGAGCTGGCTCGCGTCGAAATCGGGCCATAAAGTATCCAGCACGCAAATATCCGAGTACACTGTCTGCACGGGCAAAAAGCCGGAAAGACGGCACATGCCGCCCCAGCGTATCACAAGATCTATGCGCGGTATTTCGCGCGACATAAAGCCGTTTTTAATATCCCATTCCCAGCCGTAATTTACGAGAAGGTTTACTCGCATGCGCGAGTTCTTCCGCTCTCCGCATTCCTTCGTGTACGGAAGCAGTTCGGAAGGGAAGCAATTAGACCGTGTATTTCCCACAACGCGAAGTTCCGCGCCCTCTTTTACTATCATTTCCGCCGCCGCTACGCACGCGCGGGAAAACGCCTTTACTTGTTCTTTGGGGCGTTTGCAGTTATCTACGGTAAAACCGTAAAACGTCAGTTGCTCTATGCCGAGCTTTGCGGCGGCGCGTAATAGATCCAAGCCCGCGGTAAGTCCGTATCGATAACCGTCTTGTTTGTCGAGTCCTTTGTCTTTTGCCCAGCGTCGGTTGCCGTCGGGGATAACGCCTATATGGTGGGGAAGTCGCATAATAAATTTACCTGCCTCGAATCTAATATAAGCAGACGCGCGGTTATTATGCTTGTGAAATGCGTTTAAATAAGCGTGTGGTGTAAAAGACCGAAATTGCTCGTAGCATTTACGTCAAAAATCGTTTTGCGACGGCGGATCGTCGCTTTATTTTTGAATAAAAAGAGAGCAATTAAAGTTTAATATCGCCGATACGTACAACAGACACTTAATGATGATTAATCGTGCAAAGATAAAAAACGATACGAGAAACTGCGCGGCGCCTTTAATTACAAACAACAGCAAGCGCGTCGCTAAATTTCTGTCATCATTTAGTCTCATATAAATTAAACTGAGTTTAGGCGTAAAAATCGATACATATTAGTGTAGCGGTTTTGCTTCGATGAACAAAAAACGATTCGAACACTATATTAAGACGTTGATGTAGGATCGTTGCGGTTTGACGGAAAAACAGTAGAGTAAAATGAATCCTATTATTGAATAGACAAAACGATCGTATCTGCAAGCTTGTTTATGCCGGTATCTAAATCGCCGTTGCCTCGACTGATGCTCCGATAGCCCTTTGCGGGAATATGCTAAACTACGTATATTGCGAAAACGCTGATTAACAATAAATTATTTTAGGTAAAACCGCGCTTTGAGCACAGACTTTTCGTTTATCGGTATTTCGCGTAAGTATCGCCTTTTTCTTTGTTGCATTTATAGCATAGGGTTTGCAAATTATCATAATTAGTTTTGCCGCCTTTCGCGATCGGCAATATGTGGTCTATTTCCAATTGCGCATATCTATCGGAAACCCCGCATTTACAACATCTGTGCTTGTCTCTTTCATATATAGAAAATCGCATTTTGTTGGTAACTTTTCCTCTTTCGACGCGGCAAAGTGCGTCCCATATCTCACGGTCATTGTAAAAATCACCGTTCTTATTGTTTAATCTTTTATTGAGATAGTAAATATCATCAACATAAAAAATTTCACATTTTTGACTGTAAACTTGCCCGTTGATCTTTGAACAGTATAGGTTAACAGTCAAATAAAATTGCGTAATGGGTGCGCTAAGAGTATTTTTTGATATTAAGTCCTTTTCTATTTCGATTAATTTATCGCGCTTTAGTTTTCCGATTGAAGTTTGGAACTGACCGGTTTCTATTGATCCTATCTCGGCGAGATATTTTGTATATAGTTGTTTGTTGCTGTTTATTTTGTTTATTTGAGTAAATAATTTTTTACTGATGTATTGTAACTGATAAATCAAATAATCTTTGCAAGAAACGGAGTCGTAAAACTTTTCATTGTCGTATGTATGGATTTGATCGTAATTTATATATGGATAAAAGTTATATCGACTGTTGATCTCGGTCAGTTGTTTTAAATATTCGCTGTTTTGTAAAACAAAATTATTATACTTTTTTTGTGTTAAACGGTGTACAAGATAACCTATGCCTAAAGGCATGATGATTGCAATTATGGCGACGGTAATGTAGAATAAAGGCGGCATAATGTAACCTCTTTTAATTTATCATTCGATCAATTCAGCGTTTCGACCTTGCAGCCGACACGCTCATAGTAACTCAGCATTTCGGAGATCTTCTTTTTGTCGTAACTCGTAATGCAGTCGGACAAAACGTGAACTGTATATCCGTTTTTCGCCATATTATAGCAAGTCGATTTTACGCAAGCGACGGCGTCTGCGCCGACTACGTAAAATTCGTTTATGTCGTTATCGGCGATAAAAGCGGCAAATTCTTCGCTCGTTAAGGCGTTTCCCTTGCTTTTTGCGAAAATGTTTTCGGATACTATCTTCAGATCGGATACTAATTCCGCGCCGCGTGTGTCGGGCTTAAACGTTCGCGTGCCCGATGAGAGATTATAATGTCGTATGTAAACGACATGGATACCGTTTGAGACCGCTCGATCGATCGCGGCGTTGACGTTGTCGATTATGTCCTTATAGTTTTTTGTGATATCGTTTTGAAGATCGATCACGACCAATGCTTGATTTGTCATAAATACTTACCTCGCTCCCGAAATAAATTGCTGTTTATCGCACGATCATAATATCACAAACGAGCGTTTATTTCAAGTGTTCGACATAACGAAAAGAAAAGGTAGATCAAAGCGCAACCCCGAGTGTGAAGAGGATTGCCGTAAGCGGTTTTAAGCTTGCTTTTAAAGCATACTCTATGTGGTATTATGTAAATTAGCCGTATTACGTGATTATAGCGCGAACACAATATGATTGCAAGCGTATAAGACAAATAAAAATAATTTTATTTTCAAGCATTACAAGCATTATAAATGATTGAAAATACGCGTGGCGTTGGTGCGCGTCAACATAATGATGTATAGTGTTATTCGAGTAGTACATACACTTTTTTCGTTTGGACGCATTAGTGAATTTTGCGTAACCCGATAAATATGAAATTGTGAACAAGATCAAGCAATAAATCATACGATACAGTATGGCAATACTTAATTCGCGCCGTCATATAAAATAACAATTTTCAAATACTCTACGTTAAAACATTACATATCGCGCTCTCGCAAAGAGAACCTTTATGTAGTTTTTTAGGAGGGTAGAATAATGAAAATACCTAATCAATCAAGTTTAACCTACAACGCAATGATACCGAACGAAGGCGCTACTTACGGAGAGATCGAAAGTAATACCGTAAGCACGGAGGTTATGTCGTATGCAATATCGAAAGTTCTCGGTACCGACAAAACTTTGGTAAAGCCCGGCGAAATCGTTCACAACAAAGTAACGGTTACTAATAACTCCGAAACAAAGCTGACGCATAATTTCATTGGCAACCCCACTCCGAACGGCGCTACCTATGTTGCGGGCAGCGTTAAGCTCAACGGAGCCGAGCTGCCGTCCAAAGATATGATCTCCGGATTCTTTCTTCCCGACTTAAATCCCGGTGAAACACTTACCGTCGAATACGATATGAAAATAAACGACCCGATGACGGTTACGCCGGTAACAGACGTTTCCCAATTTCAGTACGTTGTTACGGAGCCGGTAAGAGGAGAAGTGCGCTACAAAGAATATACCGAACCTGTAACATTTAACGTAATCTCCGATAAACTGAGCGTTGTAAAAAGTGTGGATAAGATGTACGCCGTTAAAGGCGAAACGCTGATCTATACCATAACCGTTACTAACGAGGGCAATGTGGAAATAAAAGACATTAACTTTACAGACAGTATTCCGCAAGGCGTTACCTTTGTAGAAAACTCGGTGTACGTTAATAGCGTAAATTATCCCGCGTACAGTCCAGACGTCGGATACAGTATGGGAAGTCTGTCTCCAAATCAAAGCGTTACAACAAGGTTTAAAGTTACGATAAATTAATTGCGGAGTGCGTTATGGCTGTTTACCGGAACAATGGATTATAAAACATATGAAAAAATATCAAATCCTATCGGCATCACCATATTGAAGCTTTGATCTGTCTTAAACGCAAACTGCCTCGATAACGGTTTTTTGGGGGGCAAAATGTGGACGATAGTCCAAAAAATAAGCGCTAACAATCCAAAACGGGGAGTAGGCGGCATATTCATAATTATATAAAAATAGACCGATCGCAGAAAATCATCTACGGTCGGCTTATTTTTTATTAGGAGACGCACTTTTTGCGCGTGTCGTGGCGGTGGGCTAGGGGAAGATGCCCGTAGACAGCGCAGGCGAGCTTTGGCGCAAGCGTTAAGCGGACCGTGCGCCGTAAATCAATGTCTTGTATTTTTAGGCGGTTTTATTTTGGGCTTTTATGTGGGTTTTGCAATATTTCGGCGCACTACTCCCCGTGATACATTGCGCGCCAATCAACAAAAAACGCCTTTCGGCGTTTTCCGTTGGTTGGTGGAGCAGGAGTAATCTAAAACGAATTTTCTAAATTCTGATTACAAGGAATTGTTTTTATAATAAAGTGGTTTGAATATTTTTTCGTGAAGTACAAAGAAAATGAACCCGATATATGTAATGCAAACCGTCATAAAAATTGCAAATATAAAATTAAACTTTGTCGCACAAAAATACGGGAATAGATAGGTAATAGCAAACAAAACAATAAACCCGTATTTCATTTTTAATTCGGCATTGATAAGCCATATTAAACTCAGTATAAGTAGTATAAACATACTTGCAATAATAAAAAATAACATTGAAGAGTATATAAACGAAATTATATTTTCGAATTTACTTTGTTTGTATTTGGTACATTTTAATACAAAACCGACTATACTAAGCGTAGTTAATAAACAAATTGCAACTAAGTTGATTATTAAAAAAGCATAGACCGCTGTAATCAAATGGCTGTTTTCTCCTAATTCTTGCATAATTGAAAATACTTCTAAAAGTTCATAACAAGTTGCATCACCGAAAAACGGTACAGACATAAAACTTAAAATCAAAATACAAAAAAATAAACCTATAGCGTAGTTAATTCGTTTTTCTTTTAACATACTACGATACGCTCCTTTTGATATGCTGTAATTATACTATAAACTCACTTAAATTTCAACCATATAACAACGTAAAGCGGAATTGTGGCCCTGCGGCGGTTGCTTGATATAACGAGCGCGCCGCTACGCCGCGCGGACAAGCACCCGCCGAAACGAAAAGAAACGATCGACAAAACCGCAAGCTCCAAGCGGACAAAGGCGTCGACAGTACGTAAAACATAAGCACGCTACAAATCGATATACGTGAGTTGACTAAAGCGCTCTGAGTGTGAGGATAGTTAAAGGCTCTTCTATCGGGCCATTTAAGTGCGCTAAAGATAATTGTTTTTTTAATGTAATGTCGAATAAGCGGGAGAAAAATGAAAACATTATTGCTTTTTTATAAGAAAATTGGCATGCGAATATATAAAGCGGAAGCGGGAATAATTATGTAAATTTATTTATTGTTATATTAATAAATACACGATCAAAAATTTATTGATAGGATAAATCTAAAAAATCGTATTTTGTTTTAATATGTTTTTGAATAGTTATTATAGATTGATTTGAATTGTCGATACCTATCCATCTTCTTTTGTTAATTGTACATGCTGTTAAAGTAGTCCCACCGCCCGCAAAGCAATCTAAGACCGTGCTGTCGGGATTGCTTGATTTTTGGATGATAAATTCGAGTAGTTTCTGATTTTTTTGTGTAGGATAAATAGGATTTTGCGGATCCTTATATTCCCATATATCTTGTGATTTGATTCCTTTATGGTCTTTTACATATTTTTTTATCCGAGGATTTCCGTTTTTAGACCATTCTATTAATCCTTTGGCATCTAAAATATCAAACTCTTTCGGATCGGTTCTCCAATGTCTGCCTTCCGGCGGATAAAGCCCACGCCATGGTTTACCCGTAGCGCCGTTTATTGTTACACCGGGTGCATGTAAAGGGATAGTCGTATAATTGCCGTCTTTATCTACTTTAGGGTACCGTTTTTCTATATCTCTTTTATTCAGCGGTATGTAAACATTGTTCCAAATGTTTTTTTTATTATTTTTTACATAAAAAAGTATAATGTCTTTTTGATTGCCGTATGCTGTTCTGTCAAAATTTTTCGGATTAGATTTAATACGAGTGATATCGTTTTTAAAGTTTTCACTACCAAATAATTCATCTAATAAAACCTTTATATAATGACCGGTTTTAATGTCTATGTGTACATATAAGCTTCCTTTTTCGGAAAGCATTTCATATATCAATACAAGTCTTTCTCTCATAAATTCCAAATATTCATCTAGAGAGAAATTATCTTTGTATGCTAAAATAGAATCATTAGACATACTAATCGTGTTACTTCTATTTTCCGATATATAGTAGTTTTGTTTGGTATTGAAAGGCGGATCGATATAAACCAAATCGATCTTGTTTTTGTAACCATTGTTTAAAAGAAAACTCATACCTTTAAAATTATCGCCTTTTATTAACAGTGAGTCTTCTGTATTTAATTTATAGTCGTAGTTATATTTTTTCGCATCATTTAGTATTTCTGCAATGGGTTTTTTATTTTCAAACTCTAAGTGCATAGATCACCTTATAAAGTATAAAGATATTCTCTTAATATTAGGCTTGATAAAATTATTTGATCCGGATGATTTTTTAAATGTTTATACATTTTATTGTTACCTATAATATACAGTACTCCATCCATAATTGCAATTTTAATTACATCTGCGTTCATAGAGTTAGGAATGGTAAGATCTGATTTTATGGTTGTGATGGCATCATCAAATTGGGCATCTTGATGCCCGCCGAAATCAGTTAAGAATTTTGCTTCCGCAATAATATATTTGCCGTTAAATCTTGCAATAAAATCAAGCCCTTTATCTAATCTTCGATAGCCTAAATTTGTTGCCGCAAATGTTTTCATCCCTTCGTCGGAAATATTCAAAACGGCATTTTCTTTCGATAACAAGAATGCGTCCGCATCATTATATATTTTGCACCCCAATGTGCCTTGTGAGATCCAACGTTTAAACATAGGACCAATTTGTCTGTTTGTTTCTTTTGGTTGCGTGCAATTTTCATATATCTTATCTAAGCTATATTGATATAGGTTGCCCGCTATTCTATTGATAGTATTGGGATTGCGTTCTATAGAATTAGGATCTCTTCGAAGATATGCGACATAAGAATCTTTTATGGGGAACAGCTCTGATTTTAACAATGCTTTTATCAAATTAACATTATCATGGTTATTATATGCAGTTTCAATAGCATTCCACAATTTTTCGTCAAGCGATCTTTTTATGTTTGGAATAATAGGATAGACTTTATATAATTCATCTAAATAATTTTTTTGCGATGCAAATTCTACGCTTAAATTAGTCCAATAATTCATACGATACTCCTATAACGATAATCGACGAAAATGTTTGTGTTGTATATCTCGTTGTAAATGAGTAGTTATATCTGTTAAAAAACCTAAAACTGTTCTCACAAAAGGAGTTCGTTTTAGGTTTGGACTGGTGGGCAATGGGGGGTTCGAACCCTCGACTTCCACCATGTGAAGGTGGCACTCTCCCGCTGAGTTAATTGCCCGAGACTATCGTTGTGTTGCAACGATGGTTGCTTTCGAGAAATATTCTATCATTATATCGCGTCCGTGTCAAGTAAAAAAGCGCAATATCGTCGCCGCTTGTCCGCTATAAGCATATGCCCGTTCTTACTAATATCTAACCCCAAGTATAACACTCGTACAGTCGGTATAGAGAAACAAGCGCAAAGCGATCGGTTAAACTTACGCTAAACTTATTTATCGGTCGCGGTACTCGGCACATCTACATGCCTATCCGCGCCGTCAATCGCTATGCTTGGCGGCGTGCGCTGCGGCGCGATACGCAGACGGGGTTGCGCCGTACTTATCGAAGAACGCGCGGGAAAAATACGACGTGTTGTTAAAACCGACCGCTTGCGCAATGTCTATTATCTTGTCGCGCGAGCTTGCGAGGCGGGCGGCGGCTATTTCCAAACGGTAATCGATGAGGTATTGCGTAAAGCCTTTGCCCGTCATGTCCTTAAACAGTTTCATGAAATGGCTGGGCGAAAACCAACATATCTCCGCCGCTTCCGCTATACTTATTTCGCGGTCGTAATGCGAGCGGACGTACACAAGCAGATTTTTCAGTTTGTCGTAATTGTTTTTGAGCGACAGTTCGGACGAACTCGTCGCGGCGGACATCTCGTTGAGCTTGTGCATTAGTTCAAACAGATTCGATCTTATCATAAGCTCGTCGTTTGCCGCGTTCTTGCGGTTTTCAATAAGGTACTTCACGTTTTTAAGCAGCGCCGCATTGTGCTTTGAACCGCTTTCCATAAACGGCGGCGGCTGCTTGGTGTGATTGTACAGCGGCTTGAAGTATTTTTCGTAACAGACGTCGTTGGTCGAATAGGTGAGCAGCGAGAAGTCGAACAGTATATTATAATACTCCATGCTTTCGCTTTTGTACTGTTCTATCGAATGGATGGTCTGCGGCAGAACGACTATCATGTCGTGTTCTTTTACGTCATAGCGCTTCGACCCCGCAGTTACAGTGCCGCGCCCGCGCTCCACATAGATAATTTCCAATTCGTCGTGCCAATGCAGCGGAAACGACTTGATGTATTCGGGGATGTTGCCCTTGTACACGGCGTACGGAAACGCGAGCGTGCCGTGCGTCTTTGTTTCGTGCATTGTTTCGATGTTCATTTTTGCTCCGAACAATAGTATTGTGTCTCGAAATACCGATAATACTATGAGAATTATATCCTATATCGTAGTATAATGCAAGTAAATAGCATATTCGAGGCGAACATGGAAAATATAAACGTCAATGGTAAAGATTTTACCGTGATAAAGTTATTGGGCAAGGGCAAGGGCGGATATTCATATTTGGTGTCGGACGGGTCGCGGCGTTTTGTGGTAAAACAGATACATCACGAACCGTGCGATTATTACGCGTTCGGAGATAAGTTCGCGGCGGAGCTGTCCGACTACGCCAAGCTCAAGTCGGCGGGAGTGCCCATGCCCGAGCTTATAGGCGGGGATGCAGCGTGTGAGCGCATACTCAAGGAATACATCGACGGCGAGACGGCGGCGGAGCTTATTTCGCGCGGCAAGCTCGCGCCCGAACTTTTGGATCAAATGCGCGCTCTTAGCGAAAAATTGCGCGCCGTAGGTTTGAATATCGATTATTACCCCACAAACTTCGTCTTGCAAAGCTGCACGCTGTTTTACATCGATTACGAGTGCAACCCGTATTCGGACGAGTGGAGCTTTGAAAATTGGGGAATACAATATTGGCGCTGTCGCTCGGATTGATACTTCGTCTCTCGTCGTAATGTTTTTGGTATGCGCTATATTACTGCGCGCAGTAATATCATTTGCGCAAACGGTGATAAATTATAGTTGCGAATAATCATAGGATGACAAGATATGCGCAACAGTTTGAACCATGCGTTAGTCCTTAGGATAGAGCAGTTGCTCGAAGAAAGAGGTACGACGCGTTATAGGCTTGCCATGAACAGCGGTATAACGCACTCCACGCTCAACAATATATTTCGGGAAGCGATCGCGGACAGTATGCTTTCCACGGTGATACTGATCGCGGGCGGATTCGATATGACGGTCAGCGAATTTTTAAACAGTCCGCTGTTCGGTGAAGACGATCTCGAGCTTTAGCTTTTTGTGTTTACATATAGCCGTATTTGTGATATAATACGTATGAAAAATCTTGCAAGAGCTTTTTCGCAACGTACTTTAAAATGCGGCGGTTATTCGCGTTGGGCGAATAATGGTATACGGCAGCTTGCAAACGAAGTTTTTGTAAACGCGTAACGTTATTAAATAAATGCGTGATGTGATATGGACGCAACACAAACGGGTGAAGTGCAATGGACGACGGTAAATACGAAAAAGAAAGTAATGCGTATCGCGCAGCCGCCGAACAAGAACGGGTAAAGCGCATTAAAGAGTTTGAAGACATGCTTTTGCCTGCGGACGGCGGAAATATTCCGCGCGAAAGCGGAAGCGCGTATCTAAACGGCGATACGGTAGATATCTTCGACGGCAACAAAATTGTCGGTTACGGCGCTGCGGGCGAAAGCAAAGCCGTGCGCGCGGTGAGATCTGTGGGCGTAAATATCCATAGAGGTCATAGAGCGAGATTGCGCGAATCTGCGCGTCGCGACGCTATGTTGAACGGCTTCAGCGACATAGAGATATTGGAGACGTTATTATCGTTTGCCGTACCGCGCAAAGATACCAATCCCATCGCGCATGCGCTGTTGGATAAGTTCGGCTCGCTGCTCGACGTAATGCGCGCGCCCAAAAACGAACTGATAAAAGTGCGGTCCATGACCAAACGCGCGGCGGAGATGATACCTATGCTCAGCGTTGTCGGTTTGTGGAACGACAAGCGCGAGATAGAAATATCTTCGCATTCGCAAGCGGTAGAGTTTTTCGGTTCTATATTCACGGGCGGTACGGAGGGTGCATGCGTTGCGTATCTCGACGGCTCGTTCAGATTGATAGCCGTGGAAAAGCACGACAGCATTGCGCTCGCCCCGCGTGAAATAGTGGGTTCGGCATATAAGCTGTCAGCGCGTTATGTAACGGTATCTTGCAACGACGATGTGTTTGACGATCGGTTCGACATCGTGGAAAGCATGACCGCGTTGTCTGCGGCGCTTCGGTCTGTCAACACTCGGTTGCTCGATTGTCTGCTGTTTACCGAATACGGTTATTACACGTTCGGCGGAGTATCGGACGACGGGTATGTGGAATTTGTTTTCGTTCCGCTTCGCCGTGCGTCCCTATCGCCCGAGCTTATATATAAACTTAACGCCGACGAATAGCTGTTTATGACGTTTACAAAAAGGAGACCGACATGTTTTTGAGACCTATGCAAGAGCAAGACCGCGCCGAAGTGCTTGACATGATGACCGAGTTTTACTCGACTCCCGCGCTGCTCAGTCCCGCGCCGCGCGAAATTTTGAATAAGGACATAGACGACTGTTTGAGCGATCTCCCGTTTGTTGACGGTCATGTCATAGTGCTTGACGGCAACATCGCGGGATACACCATGGTATCCAAGGGCTATTCCACCGAACGCGGCGGCATAAGCATAATGATAGAAGATCTTTACATCAAACAAAAATATCGCGGCAACGGGCTGGGCGGTAATGTTTTGTCCGAATTGGAAGAAATTTACAAGACCGCCGTGCGCATGCGGTTGGAAGTGTCGCCGAGCAACGACGGCGCGGCGCGGCTGTACGGCAAGGTCGGTTACGAGCGTTTGCCGTATATACAAATGGTAAAAGAGCTTAAAGACTTATAGATCGATGCGTTTGCCGCAGATATATATGGCGGCGATCGTGCGAAATATTATAAAAATCTCACTTGCTTAATTATTTACGGGCGCGGAAAAAACACCAGCAGCGAGCCTTGCTTTACAGTAATTTCGGCTTGTTTTCCGTTTACCGTTTCATTGGATACGCCGATGGGAAATTCGGGCGTGAGCGTAGCGTTGTCGAGCGGAAACTTTAAGCCCTTGAGCGTTACTCCGCTCGCATTGCCGCCGTATGCGAAAACGGAAACTCCGCCGCTCGCCGACTTGGGAACGCAAAATTTTTCGTTCGTAATGACGGTGGCGATCGATGTTTCGTCTATTAGATATCCGTGCGCGCCGAATGCGTTGAGATAGGCAAGCGCGCCGAAGTTGGCTACGGTGTGATCGAGTCTGCCGCCCACGCCGCCGTATATCGCAAAAGTATCGTGTCCGCGCCTCAATCCGAGCTTGATAGCGGCAAGCATGTCGGTATCGTCTTTGTCTCGATTTAGCTTGATCACATACGCGGCAGTGCCTTGGGGTTGTTTGCCCGAGTCGAAGTCGCCTATTACCGCGTCGGGCGAAAACCCGACGGCAAGCGCTTTTTCGTAGCCGCCGTCCGCCGCGATCACGGTATCGTCTTTTTTCTTGGCGCGGCGCGGTTCAAAGACTTCGCCCGCGCCGAATATAATGCACAGCTTATCCATGCGTATATGATACGCCCAAACTTGAAAAAAGTCAATTTAATGATAATTTAATCTATATAGATTTGATTTTTTGGGGCATTTGTGCTATGCTTATACACAAAGGAGGATTCCTATGAATTCTGAAATAGCAAAAAAAGTATTGGACGCGGGGTTGGCGACGGGTGCCGATTTTGCCGAACTGTACGTGCAAAACAAGACCCAGCGCGCCGTCGATCTCAACTACAAGCGCGTCGATAACGTAGCTACGCAGTTGATATACGGCGCGGGCGTCAGGCTCATGTGCGGCTTGCAACAAGTTTACGGCTACACTTCCGATCTGTCGGAAAGTTCGCTCGTCGCGCTTGCCGAAAAGCTTGCGGCGTCGTTCGACGGTAAAAGAAAGTTGAACGCGGGCGAACTTAAAGAGGTTAAAAATCCCGATAAACACGCGCCCGCCAAAGAAGCGGATACTATGACAACGGAGGAGCGGATAGAGTATCTTAAACGCGGCGAGAAAGTTATTTACGAAACGTCTCCGCTTATAGTCAATGCCAGATGCTCGATGAATGAGACGGACGAGTACGTGGAGATCTTTACCGTCAAAGAAGGAGTCAGCCGCACTGTGCGCGACAGACGCGTGCATACGCGCGTAACCGCAACGGCTATAGCTTCGCGCGACGGCGCGTTCGAAGTAGGCATGTTTTCGCCCGGACTTAGCAAAGGCGTGGAGTTCTTGAGCGATATCGATTATGTTAAAGGCGCTAAGGAAGCGGCGGAGGATGCCGTAGCGTTACTCGACGCGCCCGAATGCCCGTCGGGAGTCATGCCCGTTATCATAGGCAATAAGTTTGGCGGAGTGCTTTTCCACGAAGCGTGCGGACACCCGCTCGAAGGCACTGCCATATCGCACAATTCGTCGCCGTTTGCGGGCAAGCTCGGACAAAAGATAGCGTCCGATATAGTTACCGCCATAGATGACGGAACGCTCGACCACGGTTGGGGCAGCGAGAACTTCGACGACGAAGGCGAGCCGTCCACGCGCAACGTTTTGATAGAAAACGGCGTGCTCAAATCGTACATGGTGGATACGTTTGACGGCAGACGCATGAACATGAAGTCTACGGGCGCGTGCCGCCGCGAATCGTACAAATACATGCCCACTACGCGCATGACCAACACGTACATAGCGTCGGGCAAGTCTACTCCAGAAGAGATAATCAAGGCTACTAAATACGGATTGTACTGCGTGTCGTTCAACGGCGGATCGGTCGATCCCACAACCGATAAATTCAACTTTACATCGGCAAAGACGTATGTGGTAAAAGACGGAAAGCTCGATCATCTTGTCAAGCAAGCTTGTCTTGTGGGCTTCGGATACGAGATACTTCCCAAGATAGATATGGTAGGCAACGACGCTGAGCTTTCCGCGGGTATGTGCGGAGCGGCGTCCGGTTCGGTTTGCGCCGCGGTCGGTCAGCCTACGCTGCGCGTGGCGGAAATGACCGTTGGCGGCAAAGGAGAGACTGTATAATGAATATAGAAAAACTTTTCAAAGCGGCAAAAGCCGCGGGTATAGAACAGTTCGAGACCCGCATACAGACGGAAAGCGAAATGTCCGTCTCCATGTTCAATAACGAGCTTGAAAACTTGACCGTCGCCGACAACGGCTCGATGAAAGTCCGCGGTCTTGTGGACGGCAAGTGCGGCGTATTTGCATCCGATCGCGTGGACGACGAAGTTATAGACATGGCGGTGTCCGCGCTTAAAGATTCGGCTAAGTACGGCAATCCGCTTGACCCCGATTTCTTTATCAACGGTAACGAGTACAAATACGAAAAAGTCGATAATTTCAGTGAGTCGCTTAAAAACACCCCGGCGTCTACCTTTGTGGATATCGCAAAACAGATATCGGCAAAAACGCTCGCGGGCGATAAGCGAATAGAGCTTGTCAATGTAACGGTCAGATATTCGTATGGCGCGTTGCAGATAGTCAACAGCAACGGACTGGACGTAAAAGGCGAGACAAACTATGTTATGGTCATGGCGCAAGTCAAAGCAGTAAGCGGCGAAGAGATACAGAGCGGCATGAACTACGATATCCTTAAGACCGTAGACGGCTTCGACGTGGACGCATTCGTATCCAAACTCATCGACGACACGGTAAAACAGTTCGGCGGCGAAACGGTAAAGAGCGGCAAGTACAAAGTAGTGTATTCGCCCGATTGCGTTGCGGTGCTGTTCGCCACGCTGCAGAGCGGTTTTTCGGCGTTTGCGGTGGAACAGAACGTTTCGCTGTTGAAAGGCAAGATCGGAACTAAAGCGTTTTCCGAGCTGTTGACATTGGAAGAAACGCCCATAGGCGACGAAGTTTTCTGCGGCGCGTTCGACGACGAAGGCGTGCCGTGCAAAAACAAAACGCTCATAGACAAGGGCGTGCCTACGGGCTATGTGTACGACTTGGACACCGCCAAGCGCGCGGGAGTAAAGTCCACGGGCAACGGCAGACTGTCGGGCGGCAACGTTCGCCCCGCCATAACGTTCACTACGGTAAAAGCGGGCGACAAAACTCAAGACGAGCTGTTTAAGTTTGTGGGCGACGGTATTTACATAACCGACCTCGGCGGCGTAGCTACGGGTATCAACGGTCAGTCGGGCAACTATTCGCTTCAGGCGAGCGGTTACGAGATAAAGGGCGGCAAGCTCGTTAAACCCGTATCGCTAATGACTGTCGCAGGCAATATAATGACCGACTTTGCCGATATCACGGCTGTAGGCAACGACGAAAAACTCACCTATTACGGCGTAAAAACGCCGTCCGTAGTCATCGGTTCGCTGTCGATCTCGTGCAAGCAAGACTGATAATAATAAAATGTTTTCGTTCGGTCGCGCGGCAAATGCCGCGCGACTGCGCTTTTACGGAGTGTAAGGAGACGATATGAAAGTTTACGCTATGATAGCCGACGGTACGGAAGAGATAGAGTGTCTTTGCGTGGTAGACGTGTTGCGGCGAGCGGGTATAGACGTTACGCTTACGTCCGTTTGCGGCGAGCGCGTCGTAAGCTCGCACGGCATAGAGATATCGGCGGACGCCGTTATCGATGATGTTGACATGTCGGATGCGGACATGATATTTATTCCGGGCGGCATGCCGGGCACGCTCAAGCTTGCGCAGTGCGACAAGCTTATCTCCGCAGTTAAAGCCGCGCTCCAATGCGGCAAACGCGTGGCGGCTATCTGCGCCGCGCCCGCGCACGTTCTCGGCGCTAACGGATTGCTGCGCGGCAAACGCGCCGTATGCTATCCCGGGCATGAGGGACTTATGCAAGGCCGTGTGCCGTGCGACGAACGCGTAGTTACCGACGGGCTTATAACAACGGCGAAGGCTATGGGCTGTTCGCTCGAACTCGGCTTGGAGATAGTCAAACTGTTAGCGGGCGAAGAGTGCGCAAAAACCGTGTCCGCATCCGTGTTGGCGCGATAACGGCGCGCTTGCGGCAAGCTTTGCGAATATTGTTGACAAGATACGCAAATTATCGTATAATCGAATCGTACTAACGACACGGGAAGTGCAATTTGAACGAAGTATTGTTAAGCGTACTGTCCTTGATAGCCGGTCTCGGCGTATTTATGTTCGGCATGAAGTTTATGTCGGACGGATTGGAGCGTAGCGCGGGTAAGGGCATGCGCAAGCTTGTCGGTAAGATATCCAATAATCGGTTTTCCGGTGTTGGAGTGGGCGCTGCCGTTACCGCTATAATACAAAGCTCGGCGGCTACGACCGTCATGGTCATAGGGTTCGTGAATGCGGGACTTATGACGCTGGTGCAAGCGACGGCTATCATCATGGGCGCGAATATCGGCACTACAGTTACCGCCATTCTCGCGTCGTTGTCTACATTTAATCTCGGTACATACTTCGGCATATTCGCAGTTGTCGGCGCGCTTATGATTACTTTTTTCAAAAAGGAAAAGTACAAGCGCATAGGCGGCATTCTCGGCGGTTTCGGACTTATATTCATCGGTCTCGATCTTATGAGTGGAGCGTTTAATAACGATACAGTCAAAACCGCCATAACCGAAGCTTTTCAGCATATAAACTTCCCGTTGCTTCTCATTCTTTTGGGAATGGTATTTACGGCGGTCATACAGAGTTCTTCGGCGGTTACGGGCATTATTATTTCGATGATAGGGGCAGATGCAATGCCGCTGTCGTGCGCTTTATTCATTGTTTTGGGGACTAACATAGGTACTTGCGTTACAGCTATGATAGCGTCGCTCGGCGCGAGTACCAATGCCAAGCGAACGGCGGTCATTCACCTCATGTTCAACGTGATCGGCACTGTTGTGTTTACCGCGATCATTTGGCCGTTGTCGGATAAGATAGTTTGGCTGTTGCAAAAATGTTTCAGCAAACCCGAGTTCCAAGTAGCAATGTTCCACGTCGTATTCAATGTGGTAACTACGGCGCTGCTTTTGCCGTTCATAAAGCAGCTTACCAAGTTCGCATCGCTCGTTGTGCGCGAAAAGCGGAGCGAACAGGAAGACCGCCCGCATATGTATTATATAGACGACAGATTTTTGCAGACGCCGCCCATTGCGGTCGCGCAGGTCAAGCAAGAAGTGGACAATATGGGAACGCTCGCCAAGTCCAACCTCAAACGCGCCATGACCGCGCTGTTAAAACTCGATGTTTCCGACCGTGAAAAAGTTCAAAAGAGCGAGCAAAAGATCAACTACATAAACATGGGCGTGGCTAAGTACTTGATAAAGCTGTCGGCGGAATCGCTCACGCGCGCGGACGAAAAGTTTGTAGGATCGCTTTTCCATGTTGTAAGCGACATAGAGCGTATAGCGGACCACGCCGAAAACTTTGTGGAATACGCGCAAGCCATGTTGGATTCCGATTGCAAGTTTACACAAGATGCGCTCGACGAATTGGAGACCATGTACGAAAAGGTAATGGCTATGTTCGACGAGGCGATGTTCATTTTCGAAAACAACGCGACATATAAGCTCAAAGGCTTTGCCGATCTTGAAAACGAAGTTGACATGATGAAGCGGTTGCTCGGCAACAACCATATACAGCGGCTCAATTCGGGCGGGTGTTCGGTGGAAAGCGGAACGTATTTCTATTCGACCATAAGCGCGCTCGAGAGAATAGCCGACCATTTGACAAACATCGCGTTTTCCATTAAATCTCCGTCCGGCTCGCAGCGCGAGGCTATGGAGAAGATAGCGGAAGAGCAAAAGCGCTTGACGCACGAGCGGCGGTACAACGGGTCGAGCTTGCGCGAGATAGACCCCGCTGCGGACGTTGCGGCTACATCGGAAGCCAAGGGCGTACCCGACGCGCAAGCGGCTATGACGGAAGGAAAGGAAGACGGCGGTATCGAGCAATGTCAAGGAGACTCGGTATGATATACGTACTCGGCAGTATTAATAAGGATATTTCGGTCGAGGTAGAGCAGTTGCCCAAAAAGGGCGAGACGGTGATCGCCGACAGTTGCGAGAGCGGCTTGGGCGGCAAGGGCGCAAATCAAGCGGTGGCGATAGCACGCTTGGGCGGCGACCGCAGCGGCAGAAAACCCGCCGTTAAATTCATAGGACATGTCGGAAAAGACCTTGCGGGCGAGGAGCTTTTGCAAAAGCTCGCCGAATTCGGTGTGGATACGGAGTTCGTAAGCAAGGTAAACCGCCCTACGGGTACGGCTATAGTTACTATCTCGGGCAAGGACAATCGCATAATGGTGTACAGCGGCGCGAACTCCGGCATAACCAAGTCGGACGTGGACGAAGCGCTTAATTATGCTACGGAGAACGACACGCTGCTTTGTCAGCTCGAAGTTCCGTTGTATATAGTCGCATACGCGTTGAGAAAAGCGCGCTCCATCGGCATGACGACTATACTCAATCCCGCGCCTGCAAAGACGCTCCCCGACGATCTTTATTATAACGTAGACATAATAGTTCCCAACGAGACGGAAACCAAAATATTGACGGGGATAAATCCCACGGACAGCGCGTCGCAGAACGCTGCTATAGAAAAGTTCCATGCGTTCGGCGTGCCGTATGTGGTGATCACTCTCGGCGCGCGCGGCGCGGCTATTTCGGACGGCGCGCGGTTGGCTGCGCATATCCCCGCGTGCAAAACGAGCGTAGTGGATACCACGGGGGCGGGCGATACGTTTGTGGGTGCGCTTGCGCTAACGTATCCGCATATAGGTATGTATTCGTTTAAGGAAGCTTGCACGTTTGCAACGCGGGCGGCGGCGCTTAGCGTGTCGCGGCGGGGCGCAAGCGAAAGTATCCCCACGTTCGACGAAGTTTGCAAGTTCTACTGTAAAGATATTTAGACGGCGAAATCAAACTAATATCGGCATAAAAAAACGTCCGCTTTTTAAGCGGACGTTTTAAATTTATAGATGTCATTAAGCAACGTGGTTGTTGATCTTGCTTTGTGCAAGTATGTAGTTGATAAAGCCGAAACCGATGAGGCTAAGTATCAAGTACAATACGCCGCTGCCTTCGCATTTTTGACCGAGTTTGTAGTTCCAGTAGATGCCGTAAATACCGAACGTGATTATGGTGAAAAGTATCGCCATTCCGCCGCTCGCGGTCTTATTGTCGGGACTTATGGTATTGCTGTCGTTGGTGAGACAGACGAACCAGTAGATACCGTAAATACCGAACGTGATGATACTGAACAGTATCGCCAAAGGGATGCTACGCTTTTTCATTGCCATTATCTCTCCTTATTGGATAATTATTGTAAAATTATTATAGCAGAATGTATATGCGCTGTCAAGGGTTGAACGAAATTTTGTCGAAAAAATATTCGTGGCGTTGTTTTGCTGCGAGACGGGGCGGGGCAGACCCAACAAAACAAGCCCGTGCCGCGGCATAAAATAGAATATATGCCCGTCAATCTGCTTGACAAACAATATAATGTATGCTAAAATGACATTCGATATGCGGCCCCATGGTCAAGCGGTTAAGACACCACCCTTTCACGGTGGTATCGTGGGTTCGATTCCCGCTGGGGTCACCAAAACAAGTTAAAGGCGAACATGTTTTCTGTAGGAGACAGGTTCGCCTTTATCGTATATTATAAATATGCAAAGTTTCCAAACGATACGGACATTTGTGAATAACAAAAAGCTTATGTAGAAAATTTGCAAGGGAGTATATCATATGTATAACGATGAAAAAGGACGAAGAGCTATGGCATTAAGCATAACGCATTATGTCTATCGCAATACACGATTGGAGGATTTTCATTCCGAAAGCGTTCGTATGGATCGATACTTTTACCGTATCATTTATAGTACTGTACGGACAAAGCTAAAAAATGTTAAAGAGTTGCAGCGATATATCGATTCTTTTCCCGATGGCGATCTAAGGGATAAAAATACGCTCGATAAACTTATAAACAGTGTTCCGAAAGAGTTGCAGCTCAAATTCATAAGATATTTGCAAGATATCACATTCGGTTTGTTTTTCGGAGCTGATTGGGATGCCGCAATTCAAGTCGAAAACATACGCGTAAACCAAAGCTGTGCAAACTATGTGCTTGCAGGCAAGTTCAATGAATGTTGTCAAAAAGGTTGTATTCGAATGACGCAATGATGCGCATTATAAATAAGGATGTGCATGATCGAATTTATACGCTTTTGATCGGCGGGTATTTTAACGAAAGATGATCTGCGGTTTGTCTGATTTTCTTTTTGACAATGAAATGTTTTTACGGCAACTATAACAAAATAAATGCCATTCAAAATATATCCCGACTGCTCAAAGGCGGGATCAATGCGGTATGAGTAGTTGAACCGAATCGCTATTAAATCGTCATATGATCATATTTTGCGTACCGTAGCTTCTGTTAGTATTTGTTGTGATAGATCTCTTATGGAATGATCGGCATATTGCACGCATTTTGCAATATGCTCAACATTTCTTTTTCGTGTACGGCGCATGCAGTATCTTTCCATATTGCATCGGCATTTGTTTTCTCGCTCATCAATCTAAGTTTCAGGCTGCCTTTTTCGATCATTTGGCTGTACGTGTTATTTTTGGAAGCCGGGCTTAAATTAGAAAACTTAGAGTTGATATTGCGTTGTATTATACAAAGGTTTCCAAACCTATCGACATCAGCCCATTTTGCAAACGACTGTTCGGAAGGGCGTTGCGGATACCAGTGCTCTACGGAACTTCGAAATTCAAAAGAGAATTTCGCAAAGTCAAATTTTTTATAGTTTGCGTTATCGCGCTCTGACCAAAGACAAAAGTCGAGATAGTTCAAGACAATGTGCGGCGTATTTACGCCGAGCTTAAATTCCTTTTTGTTTAAAAATTCTTTAACAGGTTCTTGCGCAATGTTTTCGGCAAAAACTTGATACCGAGATAACTTTTGTCTGTTTTTATCGTCATACGACCATTGCAGCAATTTTGTGATCCAATGCATTATTTTAGGGGAAGTATACGACACGCGCAAACAAGACTGCAACATAAGGTTAATTTTTGTGCGCGGAGCGAAAGTTTGTTCCCATTCGTTATATTCTCCGAAATAAGTGTCTTTATAATACGGCTTCTTTTGCGATTTTGCTCCGGATACGTGTAATTCTTTTAAACTCCAATCGCCATTCTCGTCTTCGTTTTTATATTCGCGTTTGATGATGTATTTATCGAACAAAAATCTGCATTTAAGCAAACATTTTATAAACTTCAAAGAAAAATCTTTTTTATCGATTTGTTTACCGTTTTGTTTACAGCGATCGATAACGGAAGTGAAAGTATCCAATAACTTTTTATCGTCGAGCAATTCTGGAATCGAATAGCTATCTTTATCCAATTCGATAGGAGCAAACACTTTCAAGACATGCAACAAGAAATGTGTAAATCCTATTATACTGTCAAAACGCACGCGTGCGCCCGTTTCGTCTTCGCCGTCGAAAGTCATCGGCAGTGAATCTCTTGCGATAATATCCAATGCGGAACGTTTTGTAATCTCGTCGTTATTTTTATTATATAATTCATTATACTTATCGAGCTCGAGCCAATCCCAACCGCTGCAAAACAGTGTTTTTCTGTTATTTTTATCGAAATGCATTTGCACGTAACCCGTCATGTCGCGACAAGCGTCCCAGACAAGGGCAAAGACGCTGCGCTCGCTGTCGGTTAGCGGTTCCATGAGTTTTGCTTTTAAAATATCATGCTGTTCCAACTGTTCGCCGCGCACATTTATGACTTCGAAATATCTGTTCAGATCGGTATGCGGCGGAACTTCTATCCTATATAAAACTACCTTTTTCAGATTGACAATAAATTTATCGATATCGATCTTTTCGTTGCCGAATTTATCTTTGATTATTTTTCTGCCGCTTATTAGGCTTTGCTCGATTTTTTCCGCATTTGCCAAATACGGTTCAATGCTGTCGTTAGACAATTCCGCCAAACAATTCAGAGTGTAGTTTGACCGTTCTCGGCACTCGTATCCTAATCGATCTTTACCCCAATTATAATCTCCCACATGATCCAAAAGCAAAAACAGTGCGGTCAATCTTTGTTGCCCGTCAATTACTTCGTATATGCCGTCTTTATTCAAATTTACGATCAATGAACCGAGATAGTAATGATCTGCCGAAAAATCTTTGATATCGTCTATAAGCTGACATATTTCTTTATCCGACCATGCAAAAGCCCGTTGATATAACGGTATTATATATTTGGCTTTGTCGAAAAGCGTTTTATTGTTATCGTCAAGAATATGTAACGGCGTTATCATATCGCTCATTTTATTACCCTCATAAGCATTTTTACTGATCTGTACAGCGTTTCCCATGTTTGCGACTGCGCTTGATCGGTGTCTCTGATGATTTGAATATTCATATTTGCAATTTCGCGGTTGCTTCGCGCGGTAGCTATATTGAAAAACATTGGGATGCGGTTCGTATAGTTTTTATCTTTGTTTCCGATCGCATAGTTGTTTATAGTATCCATACCGAGATTATCCATATCAATGCGGATCATCATCGCCCATACAAAAAGTTTTTTTACAGCCATTTCGTCAAGCAAATGGAATCTGTCGTAATAAAACAGCAAAGCACAATAAAATAAATTCACTGCATATCGGAATCCCGTAGAGGCGAATTGTTTTATGTTCTCGTTTCCGTTTTTGTCTTTGACGGATTTGGTATTGGCGTCTATAATAGTTTGTATCTCACTGAACTTAGGATCGGTCTGCACTTCGTTTTTCAAATTCTCGAGCAAGTTTATATAATGATCTACCATCTTAAAAAACTCGCTTCCTGCACAAATCGGTTCGTTGATTTGAAAACACGGCATTGCTTTACGCACTCGCTGGGCATAAGTATAGACGCATTTTGCGTCAACGCCTTTATAAGTATCGATATCTTGCGAAAGAAAAGCCCGCGAATTTTCTTTTCGCGACCAATTCAGTATGGGGAACAAATACAGAGAAAATAATTCGCGTATCTTTTCGGGTGAAATGTCTTCCCAATGCTTGATCAAACTCATTTTTTCAAAAGGGTAATCGTCCATTTCACGCAAGTGATATGCTTTAAGTAAATCGTGGGGATAGAGTTCTTTGCCGCGAGTGTTTTGTGAATCGAATAATTGAAATGCTTCCGAAATTTCATCCACTTCCAAAACGACGACTTCCAAAAGATCATCGAAGGCGTGTTTATAATCCTCCGTCTGTTCTTTGTGCATAGATAACCATTCACGTATAAATCGATAGTTGTCAAAGATATGCTCTACGGAAACTTTATCGCCAAACTCATGCTTGAGCAAGTTAGTAGAGTATTGCGGATCGATCGCGTGTTTGATAAGCGACAACGTAATAAGCCGCTGCTGTCCGTCAACGATATCGCATTGTCCGTTATTATTATGTAATATAACCGAGCCGACGCGATATTTGAAATCCGTATGATCGGGGCGGCGGCTGTCGTTTATAGCGGTATCGATATCGCAGAATAAGTCGGAAACATTCTTGAGCGTCCATTTATACGGGCGTTGATAATCGGGGATATTCAACGGCATTTCAAGCAATCTGTCAATAGGAATGATCTTACTCATATTTACCTTTCTCATTGTCGAAATCAATGATTTATTATACCAAGTTTATTGCGATCAGTCAATGGGATATCTATCCGCGGTGCGCATGATATCGTCGCAGATCAAAATTTATTTTTAATTAATTTGTTTTCGATTTATTTGAGTATTGTCAAAATATGCGATACTTAAAAGAAACTAAGTAATTATTCACATGGATAAAATCAACAGTCCGTGTAATGCATGAGTATGGCTGTATTCCGTTATGGCGGTGATTTTGTTCGAGTGTGATAGGATTTTGTATGCGGTTTTAAAGCCGTTATATTATGCGGAACTTGCGGATCACAGTAATTTGTCTTTGTTGAATTTTAATGACGCAGCGAGATAGTCTTGAGCTTCTTTGCGCACGGATATATAATGTTCGTCTGTGGGCAGTTTTTCCAATATCTTGCTTACGAGTTTTATCGTTGCTCCGTCGCGCTTAAAATTGTGTATGATAAATCGGAGCAGTACGGTATTAGTCGCTTGTGGGCTATCGAACAAGTCGGTCTTGGCACAGTCTCGGATATAATTCGCTATCAGCCCGCAAGTCGAATCGAACCCGGGGCTTTGTAAGTCGTAGTTTTTGCGCCAATTTTTGAGCGAAATAATGAGATGCAAGAACGGATCGTTCGGGTATTTTCCGTTAAGACCGTCGGTATTGAAATTTTCTATGAACGCTCTCGAGTTTATCAACATTGAAAACACTTGTTTAAAATATGTAAAAAAGTCGGGCGAGTCGATCGCGAGCGTAGCCAATCGATCGACAATGGTCTTATATTCGGGACAACCGTTGAATAATACTTCGCTTTGTTCGTCAGGAAGATCGTATTGCTTCGATTTTATAAATTTTTTGTTTTCTTCGCTGTATCTATAGTGCAATTCGTTCTTGATAACGTCTGCATAGTCTTTTATGGGGAAATTCGAGTATTCGGCAAGTTCGGATATACCGCATTGCGGATAGGCGAGCAGAAAATTCAAGATGCAAACAGTGTGATAGACTTTTTTGTCGGGAGGATCGGCTAATATCTTTGCGAGTTGCGGTCTCAAGTTTTCGTAATTCTTATCTCTGATCGCGTCGCCGTAAGTGCCGTGTATTTTGTTTTTCTTATCAGATGATCTGGCGGGGAATCGATTCTTCCACTCCAAACCACTGAATATAAAGGCTTGCTGCGCATAGTCGGTAAACGAACATCTTTCGATCAGTTTGAGATGATTTTCGTTTGTCGAGTTGCTCATTGTTATCCTACAAGCAATGCCGTCGTCAAATGCACTGAAACTTTCCGCTAATGTGAGCCTTTTGTTTTCTTCGAGAATTTGGAAAAGTAGTTCGGCGCATTCGTCGATTTTTGCGAGGCGTTCGTTATCGCATAGCCGCCTCTCTAACATTATAAATGTCGGATGTGCGCATATGCCGCGTAGAGACCTCATATACGCCCAGCGTTTACTCGAGCCGAATAACGTGAAAAATTCGTCATCCCATATGCCGCTCGAAAGATTTTTGACGAATTCGGTGAAAGAAGTCTTATTGAAATCTTTTATGCATTCCAATATAGCGGACGTTCCGAGTAAGCCGTGTTTTTTGCATAGATTGATCGCCATCGCAAACGCTTCGTCGTTTTTGTTTGAAGCGCGGTAATAAAAGTAAAAGTCGAGTAAGTTTTCGTCGTTGTCGTCGAATGTGCAGAAGTTTTTGCGCTCTAAAGTTGATATTATCTGCCAATATGGCGAGTCGAGAAAAAGCCTATCGATTTCGTCCGCCGTATCATAGAGGTGGTTGAAAAGTTCATCTGAAAAACAGTCGTCGAAAATATCCCGCGGGTGTATGAATAGTTCGCGTATAAATTCGACGGTGAGGAATTTTTCTTTGTTATCACATTTTAGTGTACGGTCGCAGTCTAAAGAAACGTTTAACGCTTTGCCGCATTTTTTAAGATCTTTGAATAGTCCTTTCAAAATGGTTTCGTCTTTTATTATGCTTTTTTCGAGATCTCCGAAATACTGTGTGTCGAAAAATCTGCCGAAGAAAAGATCGAGATAATTTCCAGAAGAAATCATTTTGGCGAGTTTGGGATATTCCGCTTTATTTATCTCTCCGCGATCCGGAAATACCGCGAGATATGCGATCGTTTCTATAAGATCGTCGGTAATTATATTATCGGACAGTTTGCCCTCTATCGACAGATAAAGATGTTCGGACAAGCCGTTTATAAAGGCGAACGTTATTATGCGCTTGATATTTTCCGAATCCAATGCGCCGTCGAGCAAAAGTATTTCGAGCGCGCCTTGCAACAGCGGTTTTTTGTAGTTTGTACGATCGTTGAATATACGCTCTTCGCACATGAGTTTTGTAGCTATTTTAGCTCCGAAATGCGTGCTTTTGAGCGCGCATACAACGTTGGGTAAGGCATTGTCGTGATGCGAGTCCGTTAACGCGCAATCGTCCAATAATTTTGTCAGTAGCCTTTTCATTAGCTGCGTATCGTCTATCATCAGTTCGAGCAAAAATTTGAATATGCCCCAATGCTGCGGAGAATGCTCTTGTTCTATTAATACGCGTCTTGCAAAATCAAGTTTATCTCCGTCAGATCTGTTTTTTACGAAGTATCGCGCGGCGAGATATTCTCGCACTGAAGCGTGGTGGTTGTCGAGAGAGTAAACGGCGGGAACGTTTGTATTATCGCAGTCGAAAAATGATAGGCGAGTGAAAACTATATCGACAAGCCGTTTGAAGTACTGTGGATCGTCAATATCGTGCTTTTGTTCTCCGTCTTCGTCGATGTTGGTGCGCTTAGCTATTTCTATCGCGTCCTCTTCGGTAACGCCCGAGCTGCGATACTCGAGCTCGTATCCTATCGCATTTAAAAAATCATTTATGAGGTTGTCCGTGTACGATCTGCCGAAAAACTCTTGACTTTCTTGCTTTTTGCCTTGTTCGGCGTATTCTTTGTGTTTTTCGCGTTGAACGTACATCGTAACGTAACGGTCGTATAATTTTTCAATGCTCTTTGGCATGGAATTGTAAGCGTTGAACACCATGCATATCATAGTTACTTCGAGCGGCGTTTGCATCAATTTTTCGTATTCTTTTTGCTCGTAATAGCTCATGATCTCGGCAATTTTCTCTTCCGAGTTTTGCTTCCACTTAGCGCTTAAATACTTTTTGACGAATCTTTCCACCTCCGTTTCGTCTAGATCCAAAAGTTCGAAATCTGTAAAACTGTCTTTGTCTTTGATCTCTTCCGACTTTTCTTTGCGCGTTGTGGTTACCGTAATGATGTTGCTGCCATCCTTGCCCGTGCGCCTGACAAACTGTTTTATGTTGTCGATAACGCTGCGACGGTTAAGTTTTACTTCGTCCAAACCGTCGAACAGTATGAGCATCGGCGCTCTGTCGAGCATGGCGCATACTTCTTTGTGCGCGTGATTGTCTTTTGCCGTTTCGCTTATCCAGCAAGATAAAGAGCCATCTTCGTCGGCGTTGTTCTTTGTGCCGTACGGTTTTTTGTCGTTTTCCGCGCACCATAAAAGATACTCTATATAATGGTCGAACGAGAGTAGTTCGCTGTTGATGGATCGCTCATTTACGAAAGAAGTATATTTGTCGTAGACGGCAAGTTTTATTTTAAACGTAATGCGCGGCATGAAGCTTCCGGAGTTCGGCTTGCTGTAATTTATACCGGATAAAAACCGCTCGCCGTATGTAAATTCGTCGCCGCTGTTTTTGAGCATATGCGCCCAATTGAATAGCGCGAGATACTGCATTAGAGTGGTTTTGCCTTGTCCCGCTCGTCCGAGCAGAAGAAGGTTGCGTTTTTTTATTTCCGAATGCTCGGTATTTTTGCCGACGAAAGATTCGTTCGGCACGTTTTCGTAGTTTTCCGCAAACGACGTCGGAGCTTTGTTTTTGACTGCGGCGACGTTGTTTTCGAGATCGAGCACAGTTTGCGCAAAAAGTACGCGACGTAATTTGAAACGTTGCGGAATGATATGTCCCCAGTCTATCAAATCGTTTTCGTCATCTATCGGTCTTAAAAATCTGCGGCTCTCGTCGAGTGATAAAGAGCGCTCTTCTTCCGTTGGCGGGAACTCGTGTGGTGAAGCGGAAAAAGAGACGTAAAGATCGGAAAAGGTATCCTCTATCTCCGCTTGATTGTCGCTGTCGCCGTCGCCAGCGGCTATATCGTCCAGTCGGATATACATGTTTTCGGCGAATTGCGTGCGGTAATATTTGTTCAGTCGGTCTTTAAGATCGTACGGAATACATGCGGCGGCTTCTTTGTCGGCAACGGTTTTGCGCGTCTTGCGCGGTTTGGCAGTGGCGGAATTTTGGAGTACGCCTTTTAACAATTTGTCGAAACACTGTTCGTACGTGGATGTGGAATATCTGTTTTCGTTAAGTTTTGTCCATGAAACAACTGAATCGTTGTTGAGCGTCCGTGCGTTGGAAAAGACCTTTTCTATATTGGCCGCGTCGCTCTCTTTGAATTTGTACCCGTCGATATTTACGAGTACAAGCTTAAGTTCGCCGATTTGCCGAAGCTTCTCCGCTTCGCAAAATTCTTTTGCCGTAACGCAGTCTTCATTTACCGAGCCGTCATCGTGTAAAAAACCCGCTGTAATGTTTTTATCGGCGAAAATTATCATATAATCGCATTGGGCTAACTTGTTCGGGATATCGGTAATATAATTACCGACGGATTCAGCATCGGAATAAAAGCATTCAATGTCGGGAGCTTTAGACTTTGTACTTTTGGCTTCTGCATAAGTCTTAAACGCCGCCGCAACGGTCGCCGATTTGCCTTCATTTCTGTAACATAAAAACAGTCTGCAAATTTGTTTGTCCTTCATGATCCCACCTCGTAACTATCTGTCGAATTTATGATTTAAATAATTATAAGATCTGTGTGTTTAATATTATACTGTCCGCAAGCATCGAAGTCAACACTATTATAAATAAAAATTTATTCGATGAGCAAATTTGCTTGCACGCAAGGGCAAGTTTGCAACGACGGCAAAAGGTTTGATAAATCGCGGCTTGCTACGGGACGGCGTGCAAAGCGCGCAGGTCCGGGCTTGCCGCGGTATAACGCCTTTTTTTCATGATCGCGATTGTCTGCAGTGTCGATCGGCGATCGATAGCATGGTTTTATTTTACAGCTCGGTCCGTTGAATTATTCGCATAGTTGTGCTATAATGTATGCAGTAGTGATGATCGGAGGATAGGCGATGAATATTTCGGGTAATTTCAATACCAAGGAAAGGGAAAGGCGGGTAGTAAGAGAGCTTTTGGATATGCGCGGCATCAATTACGACGATGTTATTGAATGCATAGATCCCGATGCGGGCGACGTCGTTATTTTGTCGGGAGGCAAAGAGATAATAGTGGAAGTAAAGGAAGAAGAGTATGAGACGCGGTTCAAGCATTACGGCGATCTCGGCATAGATCTTATATCTACGTTCCAATTCGCGTCGGCGGCGGATAGGCAAAAGTGGCGCGGCGTGTTGCCGTGCGGTCGGTTCAACGAGATGTATGCGACCATCGATAAGACACGCGGGTTTAAATGGGGTAAGCTTATGTATTCCAAGTCGCACATATGGCTGTTTTTCGTCATGCGCGGCAATGAGTACCATTACGCGGAATTTTTCGACGGCAACGGCATAAAAAGCGACGGGTTCAAAGCGTACCTAAAGCGCAACTGCAAGTTTGCCGTAAACAACAAGCCGCAGTCGCAGTGTTCGTATAACGACGGATTCCAATCGGCGGCGATATTCGTCAACAGCAACGACCGCGAGCTTAACAAGCACAGGATCAACGACCTTAACAGATTTATAGCGGTATTATGATATGCCAAATACAAGCGCGTAAATATATCGTTCCGCCGCGCAATCGTTTGATTTAATCGGCTGTTTGTGGTACAATTTTATTGTCAAGAATATGGTGTTTTACGCGTGCGACGGCGCGGTCGCGTTCAATGAAACGACGGAGACTGTATGGTTTTTAAGATTTTGGATCTATACTGCGGAGCGGGCGGTTTCTCGTTCGGCATGGCAAAGCCCCGGCTGTTCGAAGCGGTATTGGGCGTTGATCGCGATGCTAAAGCGTTGAAAGCTTATGAAAAAAATTCGGCGGGCGCGCATACGATACGCGGCGACATAACAGATAAAAAAACATGCGATCTTGTTATAGAGTCGGCTAAGGAGCGCGGCGTCAACACCGTTGTTTGCGCGCTGCCTTGCCGCGGTTTGACTTCACGCGCAAAAATGCTTCGTTCCGACGATGACAAACTTGCGCCGCTCGAAGCGTTCGAGTACGTTATAGAAAAACTCGCGCCCGATGTTTTTGCCGTTGTCTGCGGCAAGGAACTGATGACTGCGCAAGGCGGAGCGCTATACTCGGCGGCGGAGAGCCGATTGGGTAAATTTGGTTACATAGTAAACGCGACGGTCTTGAATGCGTCGGACTGCGGTGTCGCTATGGGTAAGAAGTATGCCGTCGTTGTCGGCGCGATATCCAAGAGCGTTCCGCCGCCCGCAAAATGCGGCAAGCCGCTTTCCGTGCGCGACGCGATAGCCGATATCGATGCGCTTGGAGAATGTGCCAATGGCGATAAAATATGCGCTGCGCTTGCGGATGAAGATAGCGGCTCGGCAAGCTGTATGCCCGATACGGACTGTGAACGGTGCGGCAAGCGCACACGCAAACAGACTATGCCCGTGCGGCTCGAATGGGATGGGCTTTGTCCCGAAATAGGCGCGCGTTTCAACATGCTTGCGTGCGGCGGAGTTTTACATCCGCGCGCGGACAGACCGATAATGCCGAACGAAGCGGCGAGATTGTTCGGCTTTCCCGACGGGTTTGTATTTTTAGGCAGCGAGCGAAGTGTGTTCAAACAAATAACGTCGGCAGTGCCGCCGCCGCTTGCTCGCGCGATAGGCGAGAAAATTTCGGAAGCGTTCGAGAACAAAACCGTGATGTCGGACGGGGTGGAGCTTCGCCAAGCCGATTCGGCATATGCCGTAAAAGAATATATCGCGCGCGGCGTAAAAGTGGACGCGATAATCACCGACCCGCCTTACAATATATCCAAGGCTAACAACTTCTCCACCATGAATTCGTCCAACCGCAAGGGTATAGACTTCGGCGAGTGGGACAGCGATTTCAATGTGTGCGGATGGATAAGCGATTACGTAAAGCTGCTCAAAAAGGACGGGAGCATAATAATATTCTGTTCGTATCTTTACATCAGCTATGTGATAGACGAACTTAAACGCAACAATATAGACGTGAAAGACGTTATAATCTGGAAGAAGAAAAATCCCATGCCGCGCAATATAGAACGCCGATACGTGCAAGACACCGAGTTTGCCGTTTGGGGGGTGAACAAAGGCGCTAAGTGGACGTTTAACAAACCGTCTGACGTTCCGTATTTGCGCTCCATGATAGAAACGGGCATAGTGTCTGGCAGAGAGCGCACTGCTCACCCCACGCAGAAAAGTTTGGAGATGACGGAAAAACTCGTGAGCATCCATACCAACGAGGGCGATATCATACTCGATCCGTTTATGGGCAGCGGCACGACGGGCGTCGCGGCTATAAACAAAGGTCGTAAGTTTATAGGTCTGGAAGTGCTGCCCGAATACTTCGATACGGCGGTCGAGCGCATAACGACGGCGACGGAAAACAAAATGAAGTAACGCGTCGGGCAAATAGCCATGACATCGAAATAAAACCGCACACCTATTCGATCGGCGAGCGGTTTTTGTTTACCGTTTTTATTCGATTGGCATTTTTGCTTACAATGGTAAGAATGCGACGACGACAAATTTGTGTAATATCTTGCAGCATGCCGCGGAAGGCGAACTGAGTTTTGGGTCGGGGGGCTTGCCTTAGGTAATAATACCGAATTATGTATCGGCGTATTATCGTAGATATACGGATCAGAGATCCTCGGCATTGTGGTCTTTGTAACCTTCGCCGTATATTTCTTTGGCGGAAGTAACTATAGTAAACGCGTTATGGTCCACATTGCGAACAATGTCGCGCAAACGCGGATACAAAAAGTTTTTTATGGCGCACATTATCACGGCGCGTTCGTTGCCGGTATACGCGCCCTTGCCGTCTATCACCGTCGCGCTTATATCGAGTTCTTTGAGAATGCCGTCGCAAATTGCGTTTTTGTTTTCCGTAGTGGTAACTATATAAACAAGTTTTGCGGAGTTGCCGCCGTACAGCACCCAATCGAAAAATGCGGTAAATATAATGACGGACAAGGTGGTGTAAAACAGCAGTTCCATGTCTTTGTAGATAAAGCCCGACGCGCCGATTATGATGATGTCGATTATCATGGAAATTATTCCCGTGCGCAGATGTCGGAAGCGTTTTCTGAGCAGTTTGACGATTATGTCCGTGCCGCCCGTCGTGCTACCCGCGCGGAACACAAGTCCGAGCCCCGCGCCGTACAGCGCGCCGCCCACTACGGCGGGGATGAGTATGTTTTCGGTATTAGGCATAAACTGTAACAGAGTATATGTCCAAAGTTCTATCAAGCCCGACGATGCGGCTGTGGCGAACAGCGTGGATATAATAAAGCGTTTGCCGAAAAACACCGCGCCGAGTATGAACAGCGGTATATTGAAAATGAGAATGAGCCAGCCCGTGCCTATCTTGCCGTGCGCGAGATAGCTTATCATGATGGCGATACCGGTAAGCCCGCCCGACGCCAGCGCGTAAGCGTCCAAAAACAGAGCGACGCCGAACGAATAGATAATACATCCTACGGTAATGATCGCGTATTTTTTTGCCGTCGCGGCAATTATGCTTTTTTTGTCCATAATGCGTACTTTGCGAATGACCGATTACTAGGTCCCCGTGCGACCGTCGATCCGCGCTTCCCGATATATTGTACAGCGCGTCGGCGGTTTTGTCAACGGTTCGCACGGTCGATAGCCGTAAGCGTAGGGCGGAGCGGCTATAAGCGGCGCACTTTTGCCGCCGATGTGCCTTAGAGCGAATAAAAAAAGCGTATTTGGCAAAAACATATCCAAAACATTTGATTTTTTCGGCATTATTTAGTATAATAAGCCGACAATCTTAATCGGTATAGGTGTCTATAAGTGTTTAAGCGAATAGTTATTTCAATATTGACGTTTGTGTTTGCCGCCACGCTGTTGTGCGGATGTTCGTTCTTCAGTCATGATACGGAGCGCGATTATCAACAAGTGGTAGCGACGGTGCAATCTTACGAGATAGAAAACAGCAAGCTCGAAGAGCCGTACAAAACTACCGCGCACGATGTTTACAAGTACGATATCGTGGAATATGTGCGCAACAACGAGAGCAATCTGACCAACTCGTTCGGATCGGATATCAAGGGCATGTACGACTATGCCGTGGATATTCTCGTCAACTTAAAGATAGTAGTCAACGAAGTGGACGCACTCATAGCCGCGGGCGATATCGAGTGGGGCTTCACCGAGACCAACGCGGTCAAAAAGCGCGTATACACTCTTATCGACAATACGCTCATGTCGCTCAAGAACGATATATTGGCGGAGCGCGACGAGCAGCAGATAACCACCGAGGGCGACGGCGAACTAAATACTTCCACTACTTTCCCCGTAAAAGAAGAGGAAGAGAGCGACGACGAAGTGCGCGATACCGAAGAGTGGCAGCCCGACATTTCGCGCTATCCCGGGCTTACGGGCGACGCGAGCAAGCGTTCGCTCGAAAACGAGGCAATGCGCAGATTTATAACATTGCTCAAAGACCGCGTTGCGGACGATTTTCGCGTTACTGCCGAAGAGCGCAAAGCGTTTGACGAGGATATAGAAGAGATCAACAAGATAATAGACGAGCAAGGCATATCCCAGGTCTATCCCATGATAGGCTCTACCGCTCTCATGTATTACGTAAGCGGCAAGTCCATTGAGCAGTCCGAAAAGATAACTTGCATGCAAGAATATCTCGTAGACGGAGCTATCGTGAGCGACGAAGAAGTGAGCGAAGCGTTTACCGCAAAGCTCAACGAGCAGCGCACGTCGTTTGCAAATATAGCCGCGTTCGACGAAGCCATGAAAGGCGAAGATCCCGTTCTTTACTATCCCAATAACAATTACTTCTATGTTAAGCATATCCTATTGCCCTTCTCGGACGAACAAAAGACCGAGCTTGAAAACTATAAGAAACGGCTCAACGTAACCAAAGCCGAGATAGAAGCGTTCCGCTCAAACCTCGCGCAGAGCATAGTGTGCTATCCGCACGTATCGGGCGAAAACGATCTCAGCCGCCCTATGACGGTTGACAAGGTATTGGAGAACATCAAGTCTGTAATGCGTCCGCTCGAAAGCAACGTGGCGCTTGCGGACGTGGCGTTCGACGATCTTATATTCGAATACAACACCGATCCCGGAGCGTTCAACAACAATAAGGGCTACGTGGTCAAGTACAAGCTGGACGACGGCGAAGATGAAACGTACATGCAAGAGTTTGCCGACGCGGCGCGGTATATGTACGACAACCTCGGCGAAGGACAAGTTTATTACGAAAAAGTCATTACGGACTACGGCGTGCATATAATGTACTTTGCTTCCAAGACCAAGGTGGGCGCGGTGTCCATAAACGACTATACTACGCCCGGTCGCGTGGAAACATACTACGATCTTATAGAAGAACCGATCAAAACAAAACGTGAAAGCGTGTTCTATCAAAACTGGGAAAACAAGATATTGTCTTACAACTATAAAAAGTACGTAACTATATACAGCGACAGATATACCAATCTTTGGAAGTCTTGATAAGGAGAGCAACATGGCTAAATTCGGCGGATACGGACGAGTAGGCGGCGGTGGCGGCGGCATGAACATGCAGCAAATGATGAAGCAAGCCCAAAAGCTGCAAGAACAAATGGCGCAAGCCAAGGAAGAGCTTGAAAACGCGCGCGTACAAGGCACATCGGGCGGCGGTATGGTAACGGTAACGCTGTCGGGCAGCAAACGGTTCATATCTATATCTATAAAGCCCGAAGCGGTCGATCCCGACGACGTGGAAATGCTCGAGGACATGATAACCGCAGCGGCAAACGAGGCTTATGCGGAAGCCGACGAGCTTGTCAAAAACAGCCCGTTGTCGCAGCTCGGCGGGTTTTAATGAAAGAAATAAAGAGCATAGCCGCGCTTGCCAACCGTTTTTCGGCGTTGCCCGGCGTGGGAAAAAAGACCGCATTGCGTTACGCGTATGCGGTCATTGATTTGTCCGAGCAAGAGGTAGACGCGTTTTGCGCTGCGCTGAAGGACGTTAAAAACAATGTTCGCTTCTGTTCGGTGTGCGGCAACTTTACCGAGGGCGATGTTTGCGATATTTGCGCTTCGCGTTCGTGCAAACAGATATGCGTAGTTGCGTATCCCAAGGACGTGCTCGCCATAGAAAAATCGGGCGCGTTCGGCGGGGTTTATCACGTGCTGCACGGCACATTGTCGCCCATGGACGACCGCACCCCCGACGATCTGAATATAAAATCGCTCATTCGTAGGTTAAGCGACGCGGAAGAAGTGATAGTCGCCACCAATCCCGACGTGGAGGGCGAGGCTACGGCTATATATCTCGCGCGGCTTATAAAACCGTTCGGCGTCAAGGTCTCGCGGATAGCCCAAGGCATTTCCATGGGTTCGGAGCTCGAATACGCGGACGCGGTAACGCTCGGTCAAGCGCTCGGGCGGAGAACGGAACTCTGATACATAGCGGCAAAGCCGTAACTATATAGAGCTTAAGTATAATAGAAAAATCATAAAACGCCCGATATCATATCGAGCGTTTTGTTCTATCGAATTTCCTATTTAAGCGAGCGTTACTTTACTGTCCGCTTGTATGCGGCGCGGCTATGTACTGTCGTCCGATGAAAGATGATCGGGGATATCTATATAGTCGGTGATCTGTTCTTTGAAAAGATCGGGCTGCACATTTTCGGCTGTAACGGTAAGTACGTCGCCTTCGCACAGAGTGGTTTCGCCGTCGGGTACGTGCGCCGTTCCGTCGCGCTCCAAGCCGATGACGAGCGAATTGTACGGCCACAGCACGTCGCGTATGCGCTTGCCGAGCACTACGGAAGTCTCGCTCACTTTGCCGCATACAGTCATGTTGAGACTGCCCTTGGGTACGGGCGCGGCTTTTTGCAAGTCTTCGAGCATGCGCTCGTACAGCGGCTCTGTCTTAAGAAATTCGGATGCGGCGATAGCCGTTGCAACGGCTACTATGCAAGGCAAGAGATTGGAAAAGCTGCCCGTAAGCTCCACGGCGAGAAGCGCAGCCGTTATTGGCGCACGCACCGACGCGGCAAAAAAGGCGCACACGCACAGCATGATGATATTGGCGGAGTATGCGTCCGTCATGCCGCACAAGCCGCACAGCCGCGACGTTATAGCGCCAATCAGCCCGCCTATGGCTATCATGGGCAAAAACAGTCCGCCCGTCGCGCCCGAGCCGCTTGCAAGCGCGGTTAGTACGAACCGCGCAGCGAGTATAGCCGACAGTATCAAAAGCCCCGTTCCCGCCGCGTTATGCTCGAGCGTAAATTCGCCCGTGCCTACGGTGGAGTATGCGGCGATGCCGACAGCGGCGGACAGCAGAAACACGGGAAGCAGTCTCAGCTCCGTGCGTTTTATGCGCGACAGCAGTTTTGCAAAAGCGGGGATCGCGCGGTTGAATAACGCCCCAAACAGCGCGCATACAATGCCCGATATGAGTGCAACGCACAAAAACAACGGCAGATGTTCCATCGCAATTTCCGTCTGCGGCAAAAACGCGAGCGCAGCTCCGCCCGCATGTATTCCCAAAGAATGGAGATAGGGTATCTGTCCCAACCCGAAAAACACGGCTTGAAATACGCACACCGACGGTATGACCGTCGAACAGACCGCGAGCAATATGTACGGCGAAAAGCGTCTGTGCGCTTCCTCGAATGCAAACACTATACCAGTAAGAGGCGCGTTGAACGCCGCGGCAAGCCCCGCGCTCGCTCCGCCCGTAATAAGATATCTGCGGAACTCGATGGGCTTTTTGGCGGTCTTGCCCACGCCTTCGCCTATGAGCGCGCCCACTCCTACCGACGGACCTTCGCTGCCGAGCGGCAGTCCGCTCAAAAACGCCAAAAAACTGCCTACTATGAGCGTGGCGGCGGACGACAACCATTTGACCTTGAGCATGCCGCGCGCGCTGCCTTCGGCAAGCGGTATGCCGCTGCCTTTGGATGACGGGCAAAGCTGTTGCACGATCGCCGTCAAAAGACAGCACAGCAGCGACAGTATCAGTATGCAAACAACGGCTATCGGCGCGTCTTGGCTGTGTTTATACAAGTCGAGAGCGAAAGACGTAACTATCTTGGCGCACGCCAAAAACAGCGACAGTACCGCTCCGCATATCACGCCCGTCAAGCCGCCGTATATTATCAGCCGCGCTGTGTCGTATGTAAATTTTCCGCTTTTATTTTTCACTTTTCTTACTCTTTGCATTTCCGCTTTTAGCCGTAGCGGTCTTTTGTTTGTTTTTATTCGCGCTCTTACCGTCGGCAGCGGGAGTTGTGCTTTTAGGTTTGCCGCTCGTGCCGCTTGCGCTGTCCGAGCTTTCGCGTTTATTCGATCGCTTGTTGTCGGGCTGTTTGTCGGCAGCGGGCAACAGCGGTACGGTAAGCACTGCGTCGAGATACGATCCTCCCGACTTTCTTTTGCGCTTGGGCGGCTTTTGCGTATCCGTTTCCTCTTGGGCGGGCGGCGCGGCATTTTGCGAGTTGTCTTTGCTGTCGTCGGTATCCGCGTCGTTTTTAAAGAACAGCACGCGGAAACTCGGAACGGCAAACAGCAAAACTATAAACGCCGCCGCTATCAAAAACAAAAATATGAACACTGTGAGCGCGACGGACAGCGCGGTCGTCTGTCCGCACAAGAGCAGCGGATATAGCGGTTGCATGTTATAGACTGTCATTCGATCCGTCCGTATCGAGAAGGGGATTCAACCGCCTCAGATTGTCGAAAAAGATCTTTTCGTTTTCGCCCGCAAAAAAGTCGGCGGCGAAAATACGGTTGACGTGCGATATCTTGTCAAGCAGTTCGAGCGCGCGGTCGTTGATGTCCGAAATGTACTGCTCGTCTACGTCGTGGGCTTGATAGATTATATGACTGAGCGAATTGAAGTATATTTTATCTGTCAAAAATTTATCGTACGCGCGCGAATACAGTATGGACGTTTGCTCGCCGAACGCGCTTGTGCCGTAAGTTAGATTGGAAAACGCCGTTATGCCGAGCAGATCGAGCAAGCTCGGATAGATGTCGGCTACGCATGTGAATTTTTCTATCGTGCGGTTGCCGAGTTCTTGTTCGCCCACTTTTATCATTACGGGCACTCTGTACAGCTCGTTGTAATTATCCACTTTGTACGAGTAAATATTTTTAACGTAGTTGCTTACGCCTTGGTAGTATCCGTTATGGTCGCCGAACAGTGTTATGATCGTTTTGTCCGCAAGCCCGTTTTCTTCGAGATAGTCGAGCATTATCCCTATCGCCTTGTCGGTGTCCATGCCCGCCGCGCAATAGTACCTAAGCGCGTTTGCGTCGTCGTTGTCGGGGTCGTAGGGGAGTATGCCGAGCGAGTCGAGTTTTTTATAATTGTCGGCGAGATTTTCGCGGTACGCGTACTGACCGTGCTGGGTAATGGTGGTGATATAGGTATTGAACCGTCTGTCCGTCGGGAACATCTGTTCCTTGCACTGCTCGAACATCTGCGAGTCGAGATTGCGTTCGCCCACGCCGTCGTCGTTGTCGGTCATGCCCATATCTTCGGACGCGGTATACGATTTGAAGCCGAGCGCGTTGGTGTGGTGCTCGTTGCGGTTGTAAAATGTTTTGAAGCCGTTGTGGAACGAGTTGCTTTCCACGCCGTAAAGCTCTTTTAAGATATTGGGCAGGCTGTACGGCACGCTGTTGTCGGGATATGCGTAATTGATGTACTCGAACATGGGGTAATTGCCTATGATCGATTTGTTTTCGGAAATATCTGTCTTTTCGAGCGAGTACGAATTATTGAGCACCACGGTGGAGCGGCTTTCGTAAAATCTGTAAAGATTGGGAAAGAGCGTGTGCAGATTGTCTATAAGCTCACTAACGTCCGCGCCCGTTTCCGTTACCGCGCGGGCGTATCCGTTGGGGTAGCGTTGTGCGTCGTACAAAAACGTGAACCATTCAAAGCTTTCGCAAAGCACCGTAACAACGTTGTATCCTTGCGCTATGCCGTGGAACTCGCTCGGCGTGGTCGTTTTTTGATAAACAAAGTCGTTGAGTTCGTCGAGGCTGCCTATCTTTATGTCCGAAAACCAAAGCCCGCGGGCGAGTTCGTTGTAAAAGTTGCCCACTATCCCTTTGTTGGAATACGTTCCCGTTTCTGTCTGATAAAGCTTGTAACTCAAGTCGTTGGAATCGTTTTTGTAGTTGCCGAAGTACACGAGCATGGCGTTTGCGCCGAATACCGCGCAAAGCGCGACGGAGGTAACGGCGGCGGCGTAACGCTTGCGCTTGATCTCGGGCATGCGTTTTTTGAGCATTTGTCCGAGCGTGCAGTATAACGCGATTATTATGGCGGAAACGAACACATAGGTAAAGCTTATGGGAACGCTCTCCACTATAGCCATCGCGTCGGCATGCAGTTTGATCATTGCGTAGTCGAACACCGTGCCCGTGCTGTCGTAAATTATGATAAAGGCAAGGTCGAGCATAAAGTTGAGCGCGAGCGCCGATACGAACAAGACGTAACGCTTGCCGTGGCTGTTGAGATAGACGGACGCCAAACAGACAAGAGCGATAAAAGTCATGTACAGCCAAGGCTGCGTCATGTAGAACTTGCCCGACGTTACCGCCACGCCCGTCAGTTCGCACAAAAAAACAGCGACGAGATATCCCACGGTAAGATATTCCGTCTTTAAAAATTGCAGTGTTTTTTTGCCGAGCGCGGCAAACTTTTGTTTTGTCAGTTCGTTCATTCTATAATATCATGATAATGACGGACGTCCAGTAGCTTACGTGAAAGCTCCGTCCCGTCAGCATGTATACCGCCGCGTAAGCATAGGTAAACAAGTAGTACGCCCAAGGATAAATGTGGTCGGTGCAGTACAGCTCTAAGATAAGCTCTATCGTGCCGTACACCGCTACCAGCAATACCGCGCCCCAAGGCACGGAGTATTTGGCGGGGAACAGCATGCTCATTCCGTACTGTACGAGCGTCGCCGCGGTAAACGCCAGCCAAAGGTGCAATGCGTAATATATATAGACCGCAATGTTGGTCAGCGCAGTCGCAAGCGTTACGCCCAGCCCCATTTCGAGTTGTATCTTCAGCTTGAACTTGAATACCGCGCTTACTATAAACACAGTTGCCGCCGCGACGGCTATAGTGCCGAGCGCGCGAGTAAGATCGGAACTGCTGCGCTTTATGCGGAAAATGCGCACGTCGCATTTGCTTTTGATAAAGGCGTTGAGAACGAGCACGTATACGGTAAACAGCACGCCCAATATAATGTAATAGATAAGCGAAGAGAGCTTGCCGTAATATATGTTGTCGAAAAGCGGTTCAAACAACCATAACAGCCGAGACAAAAACACAACGGCAAGAGTAACCGCGGCAGAGCACAGCATTATTGCGGCGCGCTTTTTGTCCGCCGCGTTCACGCTCGCGAGCGCTTCGCCCGCATTGCGGTGAATGTGCTTGCCCGTTCCGCCGTCCCGACCGATATATATGAACTTGTCCGTATCGTCGGGCGTGGCGCGTATTGTTTTGTCGTTTTGTTCCGTCATGTTTTACCGCAGTTTTATCGCAAGTGTGCTAATCGTCCTCGAAAAGCTCCAGCACGTCGTGCATCGATTTGACGTATTCCGCTTCGGACGAATTGTAAAACAGTATGAGGTCGTCCTTGACGGCGGGGTCGTCCAAATGCGAGGGAATGGAAAAGTCCACCGTTTTGATGTATTCGTCCCAATGGTTTATTTTGTATGTGTCTCTGTCAGAATTGCGCCGCAGCATGCGTTCGCGGCAGACGAGCGGATCGGTTACCACCCATATCACCACGAGCTTTGCGCCCAGCGCTTTCAGCTTGCCGCGCAGTCCGTCGATGTAGTCTTTGTCGCGTATCTCGCGCGTAAACGGCGCGTTTATTAGCACCGTGTCGTCGTAGCGCAGCGCTTCAAACGCCAAGTCGAGTATAACGTCGTATTCGTAATCTCGTATGTTCTCTTCAAAAAAATCGGAACTGCGGTCGTACGGCTTGCGCGCGACGCGGAAGATCTGTTTGGATAAGGGAATAAGCGTATCTTTATCGAGATACACCACATGCCGTAAGTTTTTTGCGAGCTGTTTGGATATATACGTCTTGCCGCAAGCGGGTGGAGACGTTACCAAGATCATTCTCTTCATCGTGTCATATACCGTAGTTTATATAATATAGTTGTATTTTATCAAATACGCAAATCACTGTCAAGCAACTGCGCGAGCAATCGCCAAATAGCGCGCGTTTAACCGTTTATTTTTAATTCCTTGTAATTTGCAAGGAATTAACCGTTCAAATAATTGACATACTTATCGTTACGTAGTATAATCTAATTGACCGTTGCGGGGGCGGAGTCCGGCATACGGGATCATACATTACTATCGGAGAAATATGTTACAGGTCAAAAATATAAGTTATTCCGTGCCGACTGCGGACGGCGGAAAAAAACAGATACTGAGCGGAGTCGATATCGACTTTGCCGACGGCGAACAAGCCGTAATCACGGGACACAACGGATCGGGCAAGACGACGCTCGCAAAGATAATCATGGGTATCATCACGCCCGACAGCGGTTCGATCGTGTTGGACGGAGAGGATATAACCGCGCTTTCGGTGTCTGAGCGCGCGAGCCGCGGCATAGCGTTTGCGTTTCAGCAGCCCGTCAAGTTCAAAGGCATAAAGGTGGGCGAACTGTTGGAAGTGGCGCACGGCGGCGAACCGACGCGCGGCGAGCTTTGCGAATGTTTGTCGGCAGTGGGTTTGTGCGCTGCCGATTATATAGACCGCGAACTGAGCGGCGAGCTTTCGGGCGGCGAGCTTAAGCGGATAGAGATAGCCATGACGCTGCTCAGAAAGTGCAAGGTCGCAGTTTTCGACGAGCCGGAAGCGGGGATAGACATTTGGAGCTTCGATAGGCTTGTGGGCACTTTCGGCGCGCTCAAGGGCGATAAGCGCATAACCGTGCTTGTGTCGCATCAAGAGCGCATAATGCAAGGCGCGGACAAGCTTGTGCTGCTAAACGGCGGAAGAGTGGAAAAAATAGGCGCGCCGTCCGATATGTTAAGGTCTATCCACGCGGAAAAATTCTGCCGCAAGCTCGGAGGTTGACATGGAAAAATTCAACGCTATAGAAAAACAGTTGCTGTCAGCCGTCGCCGATCTGGAGAGCATACCCAAGGGCGCGGTGTCTGTGCGCGAAAACGGCAAGTCGATAATGCGTTCTTCATCCCAAGGCATAACTATAAGCGCAAAGACCGACAAGCCGGGTATAGACGTGCATATCGCGTCGTCGGTGAAAAACGAGAGCGTTCACATCCCCGTCATAATGACGCAGTCGGGACTTAAAGATCTCGTGTATAACGATTTTTATATCGAGCCGGGCGCGGACGTCGTAATAATAGCGGGGTGCGGGATAGACAACTGCGGCGGCGCGGATTCTCGGCACGACGGCGTACACACCTTTCACTTGGCGGAGGGGTGCAAAGTAAAATACGTGGAAAAGCATTTGGGCACGGGCGTAGGCACGGGCGGACGCATACTCGATCCCGTTACCGATATCGTCATGGAAAAGGACAGCGTGTTTGAAATGGAAACGGTGCAGCTGGGCGGCGTTACGTCGTCCGTGCGTTCCACGCGCGCGCGTCTTAAGGACGGCGCAAAGCTTCTCATTTCCGAGCGCATACTGACGGCGGATAAACAGACCGCTACGACCGAGTTCGACGTATTGCTCGAAGGCGACGGTTGTTCTGTGGACGTGGTGAGCCGCTCGGTAGCGCAAGGCGAAAGCGTGCAAGAATTCGTTTCGGGCATCACAGGGAAATGCAGATGTTTCGGACACGTCGAGTGCGACGGGATCATGATGGATAAAGCCGTTATACGCTCGACGCCCAAGATCTCCGCCGAACATATAGACGCGTCGCTCATGCACGAGGCGACCATAGGTAAGATCGCGGGCGAGCAGTTGATAAAGCTCGAAACGCTCGGACTGTCGGAGGCTCAAGCCGAAGCGATGATAATAAAAGGCTTTTTGGCTTGATCGATGATTTAACGCGTAAGTTAAAGCCGCGCATACAGCGCGGCTTTTATAATGCGCAAATGCATTCTTTTACAGTTGCACGTATAAACGCCGCATATCGGTCAATAATCGTGTGTATGGAAAAAACAGTATCGGTATGTAAAAAGATAGTGTGCTTATTGTTGTCCGCCGCAATAATTTTTTGTGTTATGCATATATTTTGCGGATGTTTTGAAGATAATAAATACGACGGCGAGCTGCTGCGGCTGCATATCCGCGCCAACTCGAACGACAGAGTAGATCAAGACGTCAAGCTCAAAGTGCGAGATGCAATAAACGATTACGTTTCGCGCAATATCGACAAGACGACGTTCGACGCGGCTTACGCCGAGATAGGCGAACGGCTGGACGAACTTTCGGATATAGCGAGCGACGTTCTTAAACGCAACGGGTTTTCGTACAAGGCGCGGGCAAAGCTCGCCAACGAATATTTTCCGACGCGAGCGTACAAGGACGTTACCGTGCCCGAAGGCTACTACGACGCGCTCATTATAGAGCTAGGCGAAGCGGCGGGCAACAACTGGTGGTGCGTGATATATCCGCCGCTCTGCTACGGCGAGGACTTCGAGTACAGATCGATATTTGCCGAACTGTTCGGTTAAAACCGAGTAACGCAGTCGGGCTGTGCGCCGTCAATAAAATACAAGGAAACAAACAAATGACAAGATCGATAAAGCGGACCGTTTTGCCGATGATAGTCGCGCTGCTCATGGCTGCCGTATCTATATTGGCTATAGCGCCCGTAGCCGACGCAAGCGTCGTTTACGGCAATACATTTGCCAACGTGGCGGCTGTGCAAACGCGCCTTTCCACGCTCGGATACTATTCGGGCACGGTGGACGGAGTGTGGGGCAAAAACACTTCGTCGGCGGTAAAACGCTTTCAAACGGATAACGGGCTTAAAGCGGACGGAGTAGTGGGGAGCGGCACGGCGAGTAAGCTGCGGCTCAAGCTCCCCGTAAGCGGCGGCATTACGTACGGCAAGACAACGGCTAACGTTGCCGCGGTGCAAGCTCGGTTAAAGACGTACGGCTATCTCAAGTCGAGCGTGGACGGGGCGTGGGGAAACAAAACGCTCGCCGCCGTATTGCGCTATCAATCCGACCGCGGTCTTACCGTGGACGGAACGGTGGGAAGCGGCACTGCGTCCAAGCTGGGCGTAACGCTCAGTTCGTCGTCGCGCTCGGGCGGCATAACCAAAGGCAAGACTACCGCGAATGTCAAAGCGGTGCAAAATGCGTTGAGAGCGCAAGGATATTTTACTTCTACCGTGGACGGCGTATGGGGCAAACGCACGATGTGCGCCGTCATGAGTTTTCAGTCGGACAACGGGCTTGCGGTAGACGGCGTAGTGGGCGCGGGAACGGAAAGAAAACTTGGCATATCCTTGGGCAGCGGAAGCTCGGGCGGTTCGAGCGGGTCTTCGGGCAATATCAGTAACGGCGATCTCGACCTTTTGGCGCGGTGCGTGTACGGAGAAGCGCGCGGCGAGCCGTATAACGGTCAAGTGGCGGTAGCGGCGGTGGTGCTCAATCGCGTGCGCTCGTCCAAGTTCCCCAACACGATCTACGGCGTGATTTATCAAAGCGGCGCGTTCACTGCGGTGAGCGACGGACAGATAAATCTAAAGCCCAACGATTCGGCGTATTCGGCGGCGCGCGACGCTTTGGGCGGCTGGGATCCGACGGGCGGATGTTTGTACTACTACAATCCCGCCACGGCTACGTCGAGCTGGATATGGTCGCTGACCGTTCATATAAAGATAGGCAAGCACAATTTTGCGCTGTAACGGCAGTCGCCGCACGCGCATCGGCATATTACACTTAAGAGGATAACGATGACAAACAATTTAAACGAAAAGAAAAGCCCCGCGATAATTTCCGCGGCGATAATAGCGACACTGTTGTTCATGCTCTCGTCGTTTATAGGCGGGTTGGTGTGCGCGATAAGCAAAAAGCACGAAAGCCGAGAGAGCGAGTATGCGCGCTATCTGTTGATAGACGCGGCGCAAGGTCTTAGAGGCTCGCTGTCCGCGCTCAGACTGTGCAACGAGAGCGAACCTGCGCGCGAGCTGGAGCAGACGGCGCTCGTGTACGCCGTGCGTGCGGAAACGGCGCTCGAATGCAGAGAGGACGATTGGCACGCGAGCGAAAAGCGCGAAGCGTTTTTGAACGACGTCGCCGCGCTGCTGCATTCCGCCGACCCCATGGAAGCCGTCAAATACTCGGATATGCTTTTCGGATATTCCGATATGTTCTACGAGCATGTAGCCAACGGCGCGGAGTTCGACTATAACGGCGAACTGTCCGATTCCGCAGCTCCCGGCGAAAGCGTGTATCCGACCGAGGACGAAATTCAAAAGGCGCAAGAACTCGTAGAAAGCGTGCTCGAACCCGACGGCATACAGGCGATGGGCGGCTGGAACGGGCTTGTAGAGTTCAGCGTGGAACGCGACGGCAAGTACGGCTACGCCGTGGTAAAAAGCGACAAGATAATAGAGTTTGCATACGCGCACGGCGCGGAAGGCGGCACGGACGAGGAAAGCGCAAAACAGATCGCGCTCGACTGCGCCGCGGCATGCGGGTTCGACGGACTGTCCGTATACGAAGTGGATGCATCGGGCGGCGCGACGGTAGTTAAAATGTGTTATAAAACGGACGGCGCAATGTGCTGCGACGACTGCGCGCGAGTAGTGGTGTCGGACGGCAAAGCGATGGCGTTTACCTACGGTAATTGCGATCATGAGCATGAGGGCGTTCCGCAAGTAAAAGTGTCCGAACAAGACGCCCGCAAGGCGGCGATCGGCGGCGGGGAAGGCGTGCTCGTCGCGCGCAATTACGGCGGCAGAGAACGGGTCTGCTACGAATACCGATACGAGATGGAGGACGGCGTTCATTTCGTTTACGTCTGCGCGGAAAACGGCAAGCAAATGCAAGTTAAATAGGTTTATCGTTCAGATAATGAGCGATAAACGCGATCGGCATAAAAACGCGGTTTTGGGCGAAAGTTCCAAACCGCGTTTAAATTTATAGATAAGTCGGTCGTTTGTATATCGCATTGACCGCGCCGCAACAAATCGGTTACAAATAGGATATTTACATTATGGATACAGAATGTTATACTGTATTCGGAGGCATGTCATGTTCGGTGAAAATTTCAAAAAGCGGAGAATGGAAAAGGGTTATTCGCAAAATGATATTGCCGAAAAACTATACGTTACGCGGCAGTGCGTGTCTAAGTGGGAAAAGGGGGTTACGCAACCCGATCTCCAGACGCTGCTCAAAATAAGCGAGCTTTTGGACGTGTCGGTAGACGCGCTTTTGGATAACGGAAAGAGCGTCGATAGCCGCGGCGACGGCAAACACGAAAGTTCGGCTAAATGCAATTCGATATTATTTGCTGTAAACGTACTCGCGGCTATATTTATAGCGTTTGCGATCTTGGCTGTATGGCGGTTTTTGCCGACGGTCATACCCGCGCATTGGACCGACGGCAAAGTCGATAGATACGGCAGTAAAGATGAGACCTTTATACATCTCGTTACGGTCGCAGTGTTGCTTTCTATCGACGTGATATCTTTTTTAATATTTAAAAAGGCGGGCGATAAAAAAGCGGCATATATAGCGCACGGCGTCATATTGACTATGCAGACGGCTTATTTGATTTTTATCATCGTTTTATACGCGAATTATCTGAATAATGTACTGTCGTTTTGTTCTTGCGTTTGTTGCGCGTTTATAATGTGCGTTTCGGCGGCGATGCACCCTAAGATCAACAAGCCAAACAAAATTATGGGCGTTAGAACGACTAAGACATTGGCGTCGCCTATTTTATGGAAAAAGGCGAACGCTCTTGCTTGTTATCTTTTTTCGGGCTGGTCGTTGATATTGTTTACAGCGTGCATGTTATGGTTGGATATGCTTTGTCTCACTCTATTTTCCGTTTATATAATATTGACGGTCGTCGTTATAGTATACTGTCGTATCATAGAAAAGACTGTTGACGATATGCAATAGAGTTAAATGAGCGCTTACAGCTCCGTTCTGCTAAAAAGGTGATACGCCGACATCGATTCGGAATATAAAAGCCGCGGCTGTACGTCGCGGCTTTCCATTAATAATATAGTATATATATTAGGTTTGCGGTCCCGTTTGCGAAGGCGTGTATACGCGCGCGGCGAGTTCTTGATTGAGCGCGTAAAGACCTTTGCTGTCCGTGCCGAATACTTCCATTTTTTTGAGAAGATCTTCGGCGTTCTTTTCCTCTTCGCCTTGTTCTTTTATGAACCAATCGAGGAATTGCATTGTCTTAAAATCTTTTATGGCAAAAGCTTCGCCGTATATGGTGTTTATGAGGCTCGTAACATACTGCTCGTGTTCCAAGCCCGCTTTGAGCGGCGCAATGTTGTCTGCGAATTTCTTGTCGGGTTTTGCTATCGCGTCGAACGTTACGCGCAAGCCGTTGTCTATGAGGTAGCGGCGCATCATGAGCGCGTGGTCGCTTTCTTCGCGCGCTTGTATCTCGTACCAATGCGCGAATCCGTCAAGACCTGCGTCTGCGTAATAGTTTGCAAAGTCCAAGTACAAATATGCCGAGTACAGTTCTTTGTTTATCTGCTCGTTTATGAGCTTGGCGATTTTTTCGTTTAACATATATTCCTCCGAGTCGTTTTATGTATTATACCTCATACTTTGCGATTTGCAAAAGCTTTTGCACCGATTAGCGTAAAATTTTGCATAGCGTTTGCGTCGGTATTGCAATTTTGCCGAAGATCGCGACGGTTTTTGCCGCAAATGCATATAATATATGCGACCGACGGATATCGGGCAAGACGTTTGCCGCGGTCGAGGAGGGAGTATGTGTACCGCAACCACTTATTTAGGTAAAGATTTTTATTTCGGACGGACTTTGGACAACGAGTGTTCTTACAGCGAGGAGATAGTGATAACGCCGCGCAGAAAGTATTTCGACATGCGCTACGAACGCCCGCTGTGCGCGCACAACGCGATGATAGGCGCGGCGACGGTGCAAGACGGATATCCGCTGTATTACGACGCTGTAAACGATAAGGGATTGTGCATGGCGGGACTTAATTTTGTGGGCAACGCCGAGTTCTTTTGCAAGCGGGAAGGCGCATGCAATATCGCGGTGTACGAGTTTATCCCGTGGCTGCTCGGCACTTGCGCAACCGTGTCGCAAGTGCGGCGCGCGCTCGAGCGCGTAAACTTGACGGACACGCCGTTTAACAAAGACTTGCCAGTTGCAAGGCTGCATTGGATAATAGCCGACAAAGCGGAAGCGATAACTGTAGAGTCCACGGCGGACGGATTGCACGTTTACGATAACTGCGCGGGAGTGCTTACAAACAACCCGATATTCCCCGTGCAGACGTTTGCGTTGAACAATTACATGACGCTGTCCGCCAAGCCGCCGGTAAACAGTTTTTGCAAGAGCTTGGATCTCAAGCCGTACTGCCACGGCATGGGCGCTATGGGGCTGCCCGGCGATCTGTCGTCGCAATCCCGATTTGTGCGCGCGGCGTTTACCAAACTCAACGCGGCCAAATTCGATAGGGAAGCGGACAGCGTGGCGCAGTTTTTTCACATACTCGGCGCGGTAGAACAGACGGACGGATGCTGTATAACGGAAAGCGGAAAAAACGAGCGCACCGTTTATACGTCGTGCTGCAACGCCGATAAAGGACTTTACTACTATAAGAGCTACGGAAACAGCGCGATCACATGCGTAGACATGCACAGAGTAGATCTCGAAGGCAGTGCGATAGTGCGATATCCCATGCTTACCGAACCTCGCATAAATTATCAAAATTAGTCGGTCTGTTTTTTGCGCGCGCGTCGCCGTCTGTGTGCTTCGGGCGCGAGCTTTGTAGTAAGTTTTACCAAAGCGTCGGTCGCGGGCAACGCAGCCGCCACTGTCGCGAGATTGAATATTATATTGAACGCCGCAAGCTGCATTTGCGGCGAGTACGGCGCGACGGCTGTCATGATCGCGCCGTATTCTATGCCGAAAATGCGGAGTATAAGCCCCGCCGCCACAAATATCGCCGCTCCGCCCAAGTTGAAAATAAGGTGCAAAAGCGCGACGCGTTTGGCGTTTTTGCCGGCGGGCGCTGCGGCGAGGAGAGCTGTCGCGCAAGTGCCGACGTTTGCGCCTATCGTTATGTAAATGCCTTGGTCGAGCGTTACAAGCCCCGCCGCCATAGAGGTTATTACCATGCAAGTCATTGCGGACGAGCTCTGTATGACCGCTGTGGCAAGACAGCCTATAAATACGAGCGGCAGCGGCGAATCGAACACGGTCAAAAAAGTCCGCGCCGCGTCCGACTGCGCAAACCCGTTCATTGCTCCGCTCATGACCGACAGACCCGCGAATATCATTCCGAATCCCGCGATCGCGCCGCCCGCGTGCTTTTTGCTTTCGCTTCGGCAAAATGCCGATATTGCCGCGCCTACCAAGGTAAGAGAAGCGAAAACGGTCATTGCGGAAATACCGCCGCCGCCGAACGAGCCGAGCGCGACCAAAAAACCGGTAACCGTAGTTCCTATATTCGCGCCGTACACTATTCCCGCGGCTTGCGTCAGCGTCATTGCTCCCGCGTCTACCGCACCTATCACTGCTACGGTTACTGCGCTCGAGCTTTGCAGCACCGCAGTTACCGCCGCGCCTATGCCTACGTTTACGATCTTGCGTTCGGATGCGGCGGAAAGCAACGAAAACGCCTTGCTTCCGCCGAGCGAGCGTAAGTTGTCGCATAGCATGGAGCATGCGACTATAAATATACCCATGCCCGATATCAATTCGGCGATCGCAGCGACTGCTGTCAGTGCGTTCATGCGTCCTCCGTCAAAGCGGACATGTCCTATCCGCTGTAATATTGTATTCGGCATGCGATCGTATAAGACGGATATCGCGTACTAATGCGCATAAAGCCGTATGCGGTCGAATTTTTCAAAAAACTATTGACAACTGCGCCGTCCGCATGTTAGAATGTATTAGCTTGTTAAAAAGGGGATATGATGAAAAAGTTTTTTGGCAAGTTGCTTCTTATCACGGCGGCTGTAGTATTGTGTGCGTTCGGCTTTGTCGCATGTCGTAAAGGCGTGGTGATAGAGACGGGCGGAGGCGGAGACGACAATACGCATTTACAAAAGCTCGCTGCAGTAGACGGCAGCTCTATCAAGGTGGATTATGATATTTCCACATTCGCGATCGGTTGGGACGCGGTGGAAAACGCGGAGTTCTATGCTCTTACGGTAAACGGATTTAAGACTTCTGTCGGCGCGACGTCTGTAGACATGCGCACGCAGATAGGTTTTACTTTGCCGCTCGACGGGACATTCCGCATGACGCTCGTCGCCAAGGCGGAGGGGTATGCCGATTCCGATCAGACAACTATTACATACAACGCGGAGGGATATGCTTTGAAAAGCCCCGAGATAAAGTCGTTTAAAAGCAACGTGCTCGAGTGGAATGCCGTTAGCGGAGCGACTGCATATTTGCTTAAAATAAACGGCACGCCCGTTTCGGACGGCTCGGACGGATACATCCACGCTACAAAGTTCGATCTATCCGATTACAGAACTCAAAACATTATCGGCTTAGAGCTGAGCGCAGTAGGCGACGATGTGTACTTTAAATCGAGCGCCGCGCTCGCGCTCAAAGTGAGCTTTGCCGAAAACAGACTGTGCATGCTGCCTATTACAGAGTACGTATTGGAAAACAGCGTTCTCAAATGGGAAGCCGTGGGCGGCGCGACGGAATATCGCGTAGTGGATATCAATTACAACGTAACACGCGTGGAACAAACCAGCTACGACATGAGCGATAAAAATCTGGTGATAGGCGTGTTCCCCGTGTCCGAATCCGCTGTGATAGGCGACGCCGTTACGGAAAATCTTAATATCAAATATTTAGACGGCGAAGGCACCGAGTCAAGCCCGTATCTTATCAAAACGCCTTTCGATCTGCGCGCTATAGACTATTACGAACTGCTGTACGGCAAAACGCGCAAAAACCGTTACCGTATAGAAAACGATATCGATTACGATACCGTTGCGGCGCTCGACGAAGAATCCAATATCTACATGTTGACGCAGCCGTTTTACGGAGTTCTCGACGGCAACGGCAAAACGCTTTCGGGCATTCGCGTGCGGTACGACGGCGGTTATTGGGCGCTCTTCGACAACATTGTTAACGGCGCGACGGTAAAGAACGTCAAGTTCGACGGCGCAAACATCGTCAACGAATTGCAAAACAAAGATTATCCGTTGAACGCCGCTATAGCTACCGTAGCTAACAAGAACTTCGGCACTATAACGGGCGTAACGGTATCGCACGCCGAGTATTCGGCGGCGGGCGGCGCTGTCTGCGGCATTGCGCTGCACAACTACGGCACGGTAGGAAATTGCACGGTATCGGGCAAGTTCACTCAAGCGGATACCGGGTTGTACTCTCAAGCGTGCTACGAAATGGCGGGCGTAGTCGTAGAAAACTACGGCACGGTCAGCGGCAACAGAGTAACGCAGCTCACGCTGTCGGGCGACGTGTCCGCGTCGGAAATTTGGGAAAGCGGCGAGCTTAAAGGATATTCGTACTACAACAACGCGCGCACTGCGGCGGGCATAGTAGCAGTGAACCGCCCGAGCGGTACGGTGTCGGACAACAGCTATACGTCGCTCACCATGAGCAATATGCTCAACTATTATAAGGGCGCGGGAGCGTACGAGTTCGGCGGCATAGTCGCGTACAATGCGGGAACTGTGGTAAAAGGCTCGGCGAGTTTCGGCTCGTTTACGTGGAGCACTTCCACCGCGGACGGCAAAAAACTGAGCGTGCCCATTACGCATACGATATCGACGGCGGTCGGTTGGCAGGCGTCCGACGGTGAAGTCGGAGAAACGACCGATTTCCGCGGCACTGTCTGCGGCAAGAGCGACGGTACGGTCAGATGAGGCAAGGAGGGGATATGGTGAATAACAGAATAAGCGCTAAAGCGCGCCGTGTAAAGTATGCCGTTCTTGTTTTTATAGCGGTAACCGTAATGCTGTTTGCTTCCGTATTCGCCGTATGTCGGTTTGTTCCGACGGCGACGGCGGAGGGCGCATGCACTGTAACGGTGCATGTTTACGATCCGACGAGCGGATACGATTCCATAGCCGGCTGGTTCTGGGTAAAGAACGGCTCGGGTACGGAATACCAAGTGAGCGGCGTTTCTTCCGAGTTTGAAAAGTCTTACGAATCGGGCGGAAGCACCGTTACCAACAAGGCGCGGACGTTTACGGTAAACTTTAACGAGGCGGACACCGCTAAGCTTAAGAGCGGCATACCCATGGGACTGCTCATCTGTAAGTCCACGGGCGGCTCGGGCGAGTTTTGGAACAGGTACGAAAAAGAGACAGCCGACGTATTCGTCGATCTTTCGGCGGCTCTCACCGACGGCAACAATGCGAACATATACTATATAAGAAAAGATACCGTAGCTTTTACGGATATCGAGGGAGCAAAAATGGCGCTTGAAAAGGTTACGGGAGCGAGATTCACGCAAAAGACTTCGAGTTACGTAACGGTCGAGTTCGAGACCACAAGCCCTATCGTAAACGGAACAGAGGTTACGATAGTAAACGGAAAAGACACAGTGGCAACGTCCACGGCGCAGCGCGGCTCGTCCGAGTTTTCGGGCACTGCCAAGTTTACGCAACTGAACGGTTCCAACTTCGACTTTTCGGCAGATTACGTGCTAAAAGTGGGGAAGATCCCTACGGGCGCGTCCATATCCAAAACGCAGTTCATTGACGATGCGGACTTTATAAGCACGTTTGAAAGCGTGGATACGCAAAACGCCGAGCTGGGCGCTTTGTATACCGCGGAAAAGACCACGTTCAGACTGTGGGCGCCGTTCTCGTCGCAAGTAAAGGTCAACCTTTACCGCGACGGATCTAAGGGCGAAGCGTTTCGCACGATAATAATGGAAAAGCGTTTGGTCGGCGGCAAGTGGGGCGGCATTTGGCAAGCGGAATCGAGCGGCGACCTTAAAGGCACTTATTACACATATTCGGTAAACAACTACGGCTCGGTAACGGAAGCGATGGACCCGTACGCCAAAGCGTGCGGCGCTAACGGCAACCGCGCAATGGTGGTCGATCTTGACTCTACCGATCCGGTAGGCTGGAGCAACGACGCGCATTTATACAAGAAGAACGCAAACAACGCGGATACCCCCATAGTTTGGGAAGTGCATGTAAAAGACTTTTCCGCGTCGTCCGATTCTGGTATGGTAAATAAGGGCAAGTACTTGGCGTTTACCGAAAAGAATACCACCGTTCCCGGCGAACCTACGCTTAAGACGGGAATAAGCTATTTGAAAGACCTCGGCATAACGTATGTGCATCTTAATCCTGTTTACGATTTTGCAACGGTAGACGAAAGCGATCCGTCCGTCGCGGACAATACCAAGGACGCGTACAACTGGGGATACGACCCGCAAAACTACAATATCCCCGAAGGCTCGTATTCCACGGACGCCGCGCGCGGCGATGTTCGCGTAAACGAGTTCAAACAAATGGTGATGGCGCTCCATAACGAAGGCATAGGCGTTATAATGGACGTCGTGTACAACCATACTTTCGCCACGAGCAATCAAGCGCTCAACGATACCGCGCCCATGTATTACCACCGCACCAACGAAAACGGATCGTTTACCAACGGTTCTGGCTGCGGCAACGAGACGGCGAGCGAGCGCACCATGATGCGCAAGTACATAGTGGAATCTATTGTGTATTGGGCTACCGAATATCATGTGGACGGCTTCCGATTCGACCTTATGGGAGTGCACGACAACGACACTATGACGGCTATCCGCAATGCGCTCGATAACTTAGACAACGGCAACGGCAAAAAATTGCTCATGTACGGCGAGCCGTGGTCGGGCGACGGCAAAGACTATGTCCCGCCCTCCTTTACAGCCCGCGTCAATGCTACAAGCATGCTCGGCGCGTCTGCGGGCAAGTATGCGCCCAACAAAGCGACAAACCACTTGATCAAAACGAAGCAAGACAGCAACTACAATCTTCAAGCCCAAGAACTTGCCGACCGTGTTGCGGTGTTCAACGGCAAAGGCCGCGACGGTATACGCGGCAACAACGACCCCGGTCAGGGCTGGATAAACGGCAATGCCGGCGAATACGGTCAAGTGCAGAAAATGCTCGAGGGCGGTTGCGGCGGAACTGGCGGCGGGTACGCGCTCAAAAACGGCACGCAGAACGTAGCGTATGCCGCGGCGCACGACAACTACACGCTGTGGGATCAAATGATAGGCAAAAAAGCGGGAACGGAAACACCGTTGTTCTACGACGCACCCATAGACTATTACATGCATATGTGCGAGACCGCATCGTCCGCGTATCTTATGAGCAGCGGCATAAGCTTTATCTTGGCGGGCGAAGAAATAGGCAGGACCAAGTACGGCAACCACAACTCGTACAATTCGCCTACTAAAGTCAATCAGATAGTGTGGTCGCGGCAAAAACAGTTTGCCGAACTGTACTCGCATTACAAGCAAGCTATTGCCGTGCGCAAAGCGTACCGCAGCGAGTTCTTCTCGTACGAGCTTGCCGCCGATCCCACCAAATGCTACGGCGATTTTACGGGTACTGATATGTCGGGCGTTATCCGCTTTACGCGCACGTCGAGCAGCGGGCAAAAGCTCATATGCGTGTTCAACCCGACCGACGCGCCTGTTTCGGTATCGACGAGCGGTATGAGAGTGTATCTACTAAACGGCAAGTCGCTGCCCAGCTCGACGCAAGGAACTGTGGAAGTAAGCGGCAAGTGCACGCTTATAATGGGCACTAAAACAATTTAACGATAGGGTATTTTAAACGGCGGCGGATAGTTGACATCCGCCGCCGTTTTACATTGAAATAACTATTTTGTATGAGTTAACGCATCATGATTTGACTACGCTATGCGCCGAGCGCGGCGGCTCAGTCGTGCTCTATGATGTCGTCTATGAATTCGTCTTTCACGGTGTACGAATGAAGTTTTGCCGAGCCGTTTTTATCTATAAGATAAAACTTGTTGCCTTTGTCCCACGTGCATTCGGCGAGCGATTCAAATCCGTCGAAAAACGCTTCGAGATCGTTTTTGTCTATAGACGATCGGCAGCTTTCGGTCAGCATCGAGTAAGCAGCCGATATGTCGCCCGCTTTAACGTATGAGAAAAGCCGAGCTATGGGCGACGCCGACGGCGTGGCGTTAGGGCGTTTGGCGTTGCCGTAAACCGCTATATGCCGCGGCGACAGCGTCAGCAGATAGTTGTCGGGATCGAGCTTAACTCCGTTGCATAATTCGTCTCGTATATTGTCCGCGCCCGTAAGCTTGACAGTATAGGGGAGATACGTGTGGCGCAGAGGCAGCACGGTTATGTATACCACGTCGTATTCGGACATAAACAGACTGTCCGCGCGTTCGTAAAAATCGCCGTTTATCATGTAAACACAGTCGAAATCGCTTTTTATATGTAATTCCATACGATAAGATATGATTTTCTTTGCATTCGTATGTATATTTTGCGGGCGTTATGTCTATCATTTTTTGCGGAGGTGATAATGAACAATTCAAATTGGACGGTCAAGCAGACCGTAGAGCTGTTCGATCTGTGCGATAAAGCGAAAAGCGCGGGCAAGAGTTTGTCGGCGGCGTTCTGTCAAATGGCTCAAAAAACATCGCGTTCCGTCAATTCGGTGCGCAACTATTATTACAGTCAAGCCAAAACGTTCGAGCTTGTGCCCGACGTAGCCGAAAAGCTGGGTATAAAGACGGCAAAGATAAAACGCGAGGGCTTTGTGCCGTTTAAAAAAGACGAGATATCCGAGCTCGTGGAAAAAGTGCTTATTGCCAAGGGCAACGGCAAGAGCGTTCGCGCCGCGATCATGGAAATGTCGGGCGGTGATCCCAAGACCGCGCTGCGCTTGCAAAACAAGTACAGATCGGTATTGCGCTCGCACAGAGAGCTTGTAGAGAGCATAATGCAAGACCTTGCTGCGCGCGGCATTGCGTTTTGGAATCCGTATAAAAAATATGCGACCACCGATAATTTTGCAAGGCTCACCGATTATATAGCGTCGCTCGACGAGAGCCGCGTAGGCAAATTCCTGTCGCTCATAGAAAAGTTGACGTGATGTTTTTATGTAAGCGTTAAAGAGAAAACCGTCCGAACATGCGGGCGGTTTTTTATATGCGAACGCGGCAAAACGCTTGATATTTGATTTTCGGTGTGATAAAATATGTGAAAAGATCTTACCGATAGGGGTGAACGCAGCATGGATTCGGCTAAGGACAAAAACGGAAAGACCGAGGAACAGTTTCTTCGGGAGTATGACGTTACAAAGTATTTCCTCCCGTCGGTAACGGTGGATACGGTGCTGTTTTCGTTTGACGGCAAACGCGGCAAAGTTTTGCTCATAAAGCGCGGCGGACATCCGTTTATAGGATGTTGGGCTTTTCCCGGCGGTTTTGTGGACAAGGACGAGACTTGCGAGACGGCGGCTGCGCGCGAGCTTGCCGAAGAGACGGGTATAACGGGCATTCCTTTAAGGCAGCTTGCGGCTGTGTCCGCGCCCGACCGCGATCCGCGCTGGCGTAATATAGGCGTGGTGTTTTGCGCGCGGGTGAACGGCGAACTTGCGGCTGAGGGCGGCGACGACGCGTCGGCTGCGGAGTGGTTCGACTTTACTTTCGACGCGCGGGGAAATACGGTCAAACTCGAGTTTCGCGGCGGCGGTCAAAAGTTTTCCGCTACGGTAGAAGCTGCGCGCGACGCCTTTGGCAGGATAGATATAAACAATTCCGTCATAAAAGATCGCGGGCGCGTGGCGTTTGACCACGCGAAAATAATTTGTTATCTTGCCGATGCGGTCATTAGAGGTGAAGTATGAAGATCTGTCTTGTAGCGACGGGCGGAACTATAGGCAGTCGCGAGGACACTGACGGCGTTATCAAGTTTTCGGACGCCGCGACCGAGCAGATAGCGGACATAGTCGAAGCGGACAGCGTTTTCGACGAATTCAAGATACACAGCGAGCGCATGAAGATATCCGATCTCAGCAAGATACGGAAAATAGTGGAACGCGCGCTCAAGACCAAGCCCGACGGCATAATAGTGTCGCACGGCACAGATACTTTGGCGTATTCTTCGGCATACCTCGCCTATGCGTTTTGCAACGTAAAAATACCCATCGTTATATGTTCTGCCGATCAGCCGCTCACCAAACGCGACAGCAACGGATTCGACGTATTGCGTTCGGCTAAAATGTTTTTACGCAGCGGCAAAGCGGGCGTTTACGTAGCGTATAAAAACCCCGATTACGCGCCGCGCATCCATCATGCCGCGCGCCTTTTGCCCGCGCATTTGCACGAGTATTTTTACAACTCCATAGGCGACAGCGTTTTTTGCGATACGGGACTGCTGCGCGGGATGGACTTCGATCTCCAAGAACATAAAGTGCTTTGCATCACTCCGTATGTGGGCATGGACTATTCGTCGTTCGACGTAAAAGGATACAGCGCAGTCGTTCAGTGCGCCTATCATTCGGGCACGGTAAATACGTCCGACTTCAACGAATTCGCGTCGCGAAATTCAAATATCCCCATATTTTTGACCACGGGAAAAAGCAGATACGACGGACAGGTTTTTGTAGACAACGTTGTGCCGTGTCAAGGTATAACGCAGAGCGCGCTCTACATAAAGCTGCTTGTAGGACTTAAAAACAACGTAAAAGACTTGGCGTCTTTCGCGCTCAAAAACGCTTGCGGCGAGATAGTCGTTCAGTAAGCGTCTGCTGTATACGGTATGATCATATATATCTCGGCGTCGGTTGCAATGCAGCGCGGCGCATTTTTATTGAGCGGCGGTCGCCTCGCGACAAATTGAAAATTTGCGTTGTAAAGCTAAAAACACCCGAATATAAAAATATGCCGATATTATATTACGTGGCAAATTAAGCCGTTTAAAGCCTTTGAGCGGCGCATGTGCAAAAATTAGTTTGCAAATGAGCGCTTTAAGCGCGCTAAAACGCTTTATTTTTTGCCGTGATTGTGGTATAATCTATGGTAATAAGTCAAATTCACGTTTAGGAGCAAAAAGCATGGCAAGAAAGACGGATAACGGCAGTTACAGCTCGAGTTCCATTCAAGTATTGGAAGGGTTGGAGCCTGTAAGAAAACGCCCCGGTATGTACATCGGTTCGACGGACGAACACGGCTTGCACCATCTCGTAACCGAGGTCGTAGACAACTCGGTGGACGAGGCGCTCGGCGGATATTGCGATAAGATACTGGTGGAGATCACTCGCGACGGCGCGGTTTCCGTTACCGATAACGGTCGCGGTATACCCGTGGATATCCATCCCAAAGAAAAGGTCTCTACGGTAGAGGTCGTTCTTACAAAACTGCATGCGGGCGGCAAGTTCGGCGGCGGCGGATATAAGGTGTCGGGCGGTTTGCACGGCGTGGGCGTTTCGTGCGTAAACGCGCTTTCCGAATGGCTGGATATAGAGGTGTACCGCAACGGCAAGATATACCGTCAGCGTTACAACCGCGGCGTTCCCATGAAGCCGCTTGCCGAAGCGGGCAAAACTGACAAAATGGGAACAAAGGTTACGTTCTTTCCCGATAACGAGATATTCGAGACGATAGACTTTTCGTACGACATAATGCGCACGCGTTTGCGCGAGGTCGCGTATCTGAACAAAGGTCTCGAAATAGAGCTTACGGACAACCGCAAGGGCAGAGAAAGCCGCGACGTTTTCCGTTTCGACGGCGGCATAAAGGACTTTGTAGAGTATCTCAACCGCAACAAGGAAACAATGTTTTCCGAAGTCATTTACGGCGAAAAGACATTTAAAGACAGCGAAGTCGAGTATGCCATTCAGTACAACGACAGCTACAGCGAGCTTATTTATTCGTATGCCAACAACATAAACACCGAAGAAGGCGGTACGCACCTTGTAGGCTTCAAGAACGCGCTCACCAAGGTGATAAACGATTACGCGCATAAGCAAAACCTCATAAAAGAGGACGAAAAACTTGCGGGCGAGGACGTGCGCGAAGGACTTACCGCGGTCATTTCGGTAAAGCTCACCGAGCCGCAGTTCGAAGGTCAGACAAAGACCAAGCTCGGCAATTCCTCCATGCGTCCGCAAGTGGAAAAAGCCGTAATAGACGCGTTCGGCACATACCTCGAAGAAAATCCCAAGGAAGCCAAAGAGCTTGTCATGAAGACGATCACCGCTCAGCGCGCAAGAGACGCGGCGAGAAACGCGCGCGAGCTTACGCGGCGTAAAGGCGTTTTTGAAACGGCATCGTTGCCCGGCAAGCTTGCAGACTGCACCAACCGCGAACCCGAAAACTGCGAAATATTCATAGTCGAGGGCGACAGCGCGGGCGGCACGGCAAAACAAGGCAGAGACCGCAGATTCCAAGCGATACTCCCGTTGCGCGGTAAGATACTCAACGTGCAAAAGGCGCGGCTCAATCACGTTCTCGAAAACGCCGAGATAAAAGCGATGATAACTGCTTTCGGTTGCGGAATAGGCGACGAGTTCGACGAGAGCAAGCTGCGTTACGACAAGATAATTTGTATGACCGATGCCGACGTAGACGGCAGCCATATACGCATATTGCTTTTGACGTTCTTCTTTAGATTCATGCGCCCGCTCATAGAGCGCGGACACGTGTACGCAGCGCTCCCGCCCCTCTACAAAGTAACCAAGGGCAAAAAGGAAGTTTACTGCTACGACGAAAAAGAGCGCGACGAAGCGCTTGACAGCATGGGCAGAAAAGGTTGCGATCTTCAGCGCTACAAAGGTCTCGGCGAAATGAACGCCGAACAGCTGTGGTACACGACCATGAGCCCCGAACACAGAACGCTCAAGCAGATAACTATGGAAGACGCATTCGAGGCGGACGAGATATTCAGCGTGCTTATGGGCGACATGCCCGAGCTTCGCCGTCAGTTCATAGAAGAAAACGCTAAGCTCGTTTCCGACTTGGATATTTAAGGAGAACGCCATGGCTAAAAGAAGCATCAGAACAGGTAAAGGCGGAGACACTTCCGCAAAGGATTACGTAGACAATACCAAAATAGTCCACACCCAAGTCGTAGACGAAATGAAGCAGTGCTTTATAGCGTATGCGATGGCGGTCAACGTTTCGCGCGCCATACCGGACGTGCGCGACGGTTTTAAGCCCGTTCACCGCCGAATTTTGTACGCTATGGGCGAGCTGGGCATGTGGTCGGACAAGCCGTACCGCAAGTGCGCGCGTATAGTGGGCGACGTTTTGGGTAAGTACCACCCGCACGGCGATTCTTCGGTGTACGACGCGCTTGTCCGTTTGGCGCAAGACTTTTCCATCCGCTATCCGCTCGTTGACGGACACGGCAACTTCGGCTCGATAGACGGCGATCCGCCCGCAGCTATGCGTTATACAGAGGCTCGGCTTGCCAAGATCTCGGCGGAAATGCTGCGCGATCTCGATAAAGACACGGTCGATTGGACAAACAACTTCGACGACTCTATGCAAGAGCCTACGGTGCTGCCGTCGCGCTTTCCCAACTTGTTGGTAAACGGTTCGGACGGTATAGCTGTCGGTATGGCAACGGCTATACCGCCGCACAATCTCGGCGAAGTTATAGACGCTATAGATGCGCTCATAGACAATCCCGAAATAACGGTGGACGAGCTTATGCGCTTTGTTCCCGCGCCCGACTATCCGACGGGCGGCTTGATAATGGGCAGAGCCAATATCAAGCGCGCATACAAAACGGGACACGGCGGCGTAGTCATCCGCGCCAAGACTGATATCGAAGAATATCCCGTGCGCGAGGGCAGCGATCTCATGCGCCAGCGCATTGTCGTTACCGAGCTGCCGTATCAAGTAAACAAAGAAAAACTTATAATACAGATAGCCGACCTCGTTAAGGAAAAGAAGATCGAGGGAATTGCGGACATAAAGGAAGAGTCAGACCGCGAGGGCATGCGCATAGTTATAGAAGTCAAGCGCGACGCGCAAGCCCAAGTCGTTTTGAACACGCTTTATAAGCACACCAATCTTCAAATAGCTCAAGGCATAACGTTTTTGGCGCTTGCCGACGGCGAGCCGAAAATACTCAACCTCAAAGAGATGCTCGAGTTCTACTTGAAACATCAAGAGGAAGTTATAGTCCGCCGCACCAAGCACGACCTCGAAGCGGCGCAAGAACGCGCGCACATAGTCGAGGGCTTGGTGGTGGCGCAGACAAATATCGATCGCGTTATCAAAATAATCAAGCAGAGCCGCGACAACGTGGAAGCCGCGGAAAAATTGATGGCGGAGTTCTATCTCTCCGATAAGCAAGCGAACGCTATACTCGAAATGAAGCTTCGCCGACTCACGAGCTTGGAAATAGACGCGCTTCAAGCCGAGCTTGTTGCATTGCGCGACAAGATAGCCGACTTCAAGAGCATACTCGCAAGCCCCAAGCGCGTTACCGACATAGTTAAGGACGAGCTGCAAAAGATAAAAGAGGATTACGACAATCCCCGTCGCAGCGAGCTTTGCATAGATTACAACGAGATAGACATAGGCGATCTCATAGACCGCGAGGACGTCGTTATATCCATGACGCACTACGGCTATATCAAGCGTTTGCCCACTACCGAGTACAAAGCGCAGCACCGCGGCGGCAAGGGCATTACGGCGCACCGTCCCAAAGAAGAAGACTTTGTGGAAAATATGTTCGTAACCAATACCCACGACACGCTGTTGTATTTTACCAACTACGGCAGAGTGTACGCGGGCAAAGCGTACGAGATACCAGAAGCGGAACGCACGGCGCGCGGCAGAGCCATTGTCAACCTCTTGCAACTGTCCGAAGGCGAAAAAGTCAGCGCGGTCATACCCATCAAGGACGACCAATACAAGGGCAACCTCGTTATGGCGACCAAACGCGGCATGATCAAAAAGACTGCGCTTACCGAGTTTAAGCTCATCCGCAAAGTGGGCAAAGTCGCCATTAAGCTCAACGAGGGCGACGAGCTTATTTCCGTGCAACAGTCGTGCGGCATAGACGAGATACTCATCGCGTCGCAAACGGGCAAATGCATACGCTTCTCGGAGGAGAACGTTCGTCTCATGGGCAGAGATACCCAAGGCGTCAGAGCGATGAAGATAGCCGAGGATGACAACGTTGTGGATATGGTGATAGTAAAGCCCGACTGCGACGTGCTTACGGTCAGCGAAAACGGCTTCGGAAAGCGTACCGATATAGACGAATTCAGACTTCAGTCGCGCGCGGGCAAGGGCATAAAAGCGGGAACGTTCAACCAGAGAACGGGACGGCTCGTAAACATGAAGCTCGTCGATCCCGAAGAGGACATCATGGTAATTTCCGACAACGGCACTATCATAAGAATGGTCGTCAAGGAAATTTCCAAGATAAGCCGCGATACGCAAGGCGTGCGCATGATGCGAGTAAAGAACCAAGGTCAAGTGGTGTGCGTAGCCACCGCGCCGCATGAGGAAGTCATCGAGGACGACGGCGGCGAAGGAAACGAATAACAAAAAAACAACAGTAAAGCCCGCGGATAAAGCGCACTTCCCATAGGGAATTAAAAAACTAGATTTTTAAGAGTTGTATTTTCAAGCGATGACAAACGCTCTCGAACGAAATGTTCGAGAGCGTTTTACTACAAACTATTTAGAAAGATAAATTGAAATTTATTTGTGTTTTAGAGCGTGCAATTTTATGTTTTCGACAAATC
>CAJTTD010000007.1 GCA_910579205.1 uncultured Christensenella sp. | reverse complement strand
TGTCCGCTTTAATTCTAATTCAGATTTTGTGTGTCCATTTGCGTAAACTACATTGCCCGTCAATATGTACGGAACTTTCGCCGTGTTTTCACCGCCCGAAACATATCTTTTCTCGCTCAACTTGTCCTGCACTCTTTGGAATAATGCTTTGTCGATTATTTGCGGATAGACATTGGTACACACTCTGCCGCCGAAAGTAAATTCGCTGGTATATTTTTCGTTCACCAACCAATGCTCGAACATTCGGTATGTGAATTTCTTGCCGTTAAATCGATAGCCCTTTTCATTAAGCGCTTCGGCTATTTTCTTTTTCGGTATTCCGTCTGCATAACTCTCGAATATAAACCTCACTACTTCGGCTTCTTCCTCGTTTATTTCGACCTTGTGGATAATTCCTTTCTTGCCCGTCTTTTCGGTATCTATAAGTCTATAACCGTACATCAACTTTCCGCCGCAATATGTGCCGTTTTGTATGCTCGTGTCTATACCGTCACGGATACGTTTCGAAAGTCTTTTACTGTATTTCTCGGCATTCCATTCGAGGAACATCTCGTAGAATTCGCCGCCCTCGTCGTCGGAGATAGGCTCTAACGCGGAAACAACCTTAATGCCGAACTTCTCTTTAAGCATTTCTTTGTACATAATGCTGTCGCGACGATTACGCGAGAAACGATCCATCATGTACACGATTATGTAACCGAATGTTCCGCTCTGTGCATCTTTCATCATTCGCTGAAAATCCGGTCGCCTATCGTTAGTACCGGTCTTTGCCTTGTCGGAATACACGTTTATTACGGTATAACTCTTGCTGTCTGCGAATTCCTTGCAAGTGCGGATTTGCGATTCGATGCTTTGCTCGTTTTGCCCGTGAGATGAAAACCGAGCATATATTACGCAGTTGTTATTATTCATAGTGTTGTTGCTCCTTGTGAATTGACTTTTGTCTGCTGACAAAACGCCGACGCAATTCAAGGAAATTGTCAAGGAATAAGGCGGCGATTATGCCTTACGGGAAATAAAAGCCGCCCCTTGACAATTCCCGTTTGCGGCGGCAAACCCAAACAGACAAAAGTCAATAGTATCGGAAAGTATATCACTCGACGGTATTAAAGTCAATCTTAACCTGTCCCGATATGTGGACAGGTGGGCGTTTATTATTGACGAAATATAAATAACGCGTAGAATACCGTTAAAACGCTCGAAAAAGATAATGACGTAAACTTAATCGACGAGATATAATAAAAAGCATAGAGAGCCGAACAAACGGCTTATAATGCGAAAGAAGATTGCAATGACAAAGAGTGTCCGTAATATAGGAAAATCGCCGAATAGAATTAAGCGGAGAGCTGCGCCGAAATTAGCGTCAACGTGAAATAGCAATCAACGAAAAAGCCAATGCCGCCGCGCGAGAGATAAAGCGAGATGCCGAGCGGTTCAGCGGCATCCGCTTTACTCCGCGCGGCAGGCTTTTCGTTGTTGCCTTTCACAAAGTTTTTTATGCGCTCGATCATTCGTTCGGTTCGTTCGTTTCGGGCGTGCGCTTGTCTACGCCGCGCAGCGGCGTACTTGTTCAAGACAAGCGCACGCTCCACAGTCAATCGGGGTTTTTTATATAACTAACCGCCCATTTTTAGCACATTTGATTAATGCAAAATCGGCGAGTATTTCAAGCATGTTTACCTATCTCTCACCGTAATTATTTTTGTCTTTCGGTATGTTTTTACCGCTCGCAATCAGCCCTCGATAGTAGATAACTTTTCTTTTAACTGCTCAAAATTCAATACAATCGGACGGTGACCTTGTGTAACAGCCATAGCCATACAGGTTGTGTTTGTCCCGCCGAAAGATTTGCTCGGCAAATCTACGGTAAAAACAGGAAACGTATAGTTGTTCGGCAAATTGTGGACATTACGATAGCCTTGACTTTCAAGCCATTCGATAGTTGTCTTGTCCGTTTGGACGACGAGTTGAGTTTTGTTGATCATAAAAAATACCTCTTTGTTTTATTCCACAAAGAGGCACGAAAAAAGCCCATCGCAACGACGGGCTTATACGCACATATTTACCCATCGTTCTGCCGTTAGCACCTTGCTTTGCTGCAGGTTGCTGTGTGGTCACAGGGGCAGTCCCTCGCACACTCTTTATGGTAAAACTGTTATACAAGATTTTGATGCCGATGTCAATAGTTTTTGCCATGTATCGTCTTTTGTAGAAAAGAAAGCGATTAACACTTTATTTTTTGCGAAATATGTGCTATAATGATTTTGTATCGGAAGATATGACGGAGTGATATGGACGCGATAAAAGAGCTTTACAATATCGATATTAAGGAGAATTATATCCGCGATCTCGACGCGGCTCTTTTGGCAATCTTGATTAAAGACAAAAGTTCGGGGAAAAACATTATTTGGGCGACAGACACCTATAAACATCGCGGAATCGGATATCTACCGCAAGACTATATTACCGTAGAAGCGATTACAGGTATAGGTGGAAATATCATCAAACCTCGTACCGAAAAATCCAAAAAAGAACAGCAGCAACGAATAAAAAATAAAGCGGAAGTATTCACGCCGTCGTGGATTTGCAACAAGCAAAACAATCTTGTGGATAGCGCTTGGTTCGGGCGCGAAAACGTCTTTAATGTCGAGAACGACGCCGAAAAAAGCTGGACGACAAATGCCGAGAAAATAGTGTTCCCCAACGGCAAGACATGGCAAGACTATATTTCCGAAAACCGTATGGAGATTACCTGCGGAGAAGCTCCTTATCTCACAAGCCGCTATGACACGGTTACGGGCGAATCCATAGACATTAAAAATCGCATAGGTTTGCTCGATCGAAAACTCCGCATAATAAGCGAAAACGTAGACGACGAACAGGAATGGTATAAGTGGGCGCAGATTGCCTTCAAGTCGATATACGGATTTGACTTTCAAGGCGACAATGTGCTAATAGCAAGAGAGAATTTATTGTTCGCCTTTATCGAGGCTTATGTCGATAAATTCAATATGCCGCCTATTAAAGAATATCTTATTGCGATAGCGAAAATCCTTGCTTGGAACATTTGGCAAATGGACGGGCTGAAATTCGTTATACCGTATAGTTGCAAAAAGAAACTTCCTTTGCAACAATCATTTTTTGACAATCAGAACGAACCGCAGGAATGCGAGGGCTGCAAGAAAAACGACAACCGCAAGCACACCGGAATATATTGCAAGATAATGAATTGGCAAAGAAATAAATCAGAGCTGTTTATAGACCAACTCAAGGAGAAAAAACGTGATTAACACCGAAAAATTAGATAAGATTATAGTTGGTCGTGTTTTGCCGCATATCTATGCTTTTTCGACGAATACAATACCGAATTATTTGAAAGTCGGCGATACTTATAGACCCGTCGATAGACGTTTAAGCGAATGGCGACAACATTATCCCCAATTAGATAAACTGTACGATAGAGCAGCTGTTATCGACAAGGTTTTCTTTCGAGATTTTGCGGTGCATGATTTTCTAAAAGATAAACACGCGCGGTTGGAACCAAAAGATTTGCCTGTCGGGGTGTTCTATTCGCGTGAGTTCTTTCAAGGGGCGACTCCCGGTGATGTAGACGCCGCATTCGTCGACATAGAAGCCGATTATCATAATGGAACGCAAAATTATAAGTTTTACGATATCGACAATCGATTGCCCGAAAATATAACGTATGTTCGTAATCAAACATTCGAGCCGCGCCCAAACCAACAAACAACTATAGATAATTTCAAAACAGCAATAAGAAACGGAAGAACAAACTTGCTGATGTATGCCGTTATGCGGTTCGGCAAGTCGTTCACCGCTATGTGTTGCGCTACCGAAATGTCGGCTAAATTGGTAGTCGTTACTTCGGCAAAAGCAGACGTTTTACAGGAATGGAAGAAAACAGTCGAAAGCCATGTGCGTTTTGCCGATTATGATTTTATTTGCAGTAACGATTTATCATATCAAAATGATTTGATCTCGGAAAAACTTAAATCCGGCAGACGCGTCGTAGTATTTTTAACCTTACAGGATCTACAAGGTGAAGATATCAAAAAGAAACATGCCGACTTATTCAAGCACGATATTGATTTACTGCTTATAGATGAAACACATTTCGGGGCGCGTGCCGAAAAGTATGGCGAAGTGTTGCGTTCTCGCGGAGTTGTGAAAGATATTGACGATGAGATATCGTCTGAAGAAAAAGAAACGCTGGAAAGTTACAATCAAGTTATTGAGAAATCGCTTAACGCTAAAATTCGTATTCATCTATCCGGAACACCTTATAAAATTTTGATGGGTAGCGAATTCGCAAAAGAAGATATAATTGCCTTTTACCAATTTACGGATATAATAGACGATCAAGAAAAATGGAACAACGAATATGGGTTTAACGACGGATATGCGGAGTGGGATAACCCTTATTACGGTTTCCCGCAAATGGTTCGCTTTGCGTTTAATCCGAATGAGTCATCAATTAAGAAATTGGAAGAACTAAAAGCAAACGGCGTTACTTATGCTTTTTCGGCATTATTTCAACCCAGGTCAATTAGAAAAAAAGCCGACGGAAGTCATAAGCAATTTACATATGAACAAGAAATTTTAGACCTGTTACATGTAATCGACGGCAGTAAAGACGACGATAATCTTCTTGGGTTCTTGAATTACGATAAAATCAAGAAAGGGCAGCTTTGCCGTCATATCGTTATTGTTTTGCCATATTGTGCTTCTTGTGACGCTTTGCAAGCATTGATAGAAGCACATAGAGAATCTTTTACAAATCTCAAGGATTACGAAATAATCAACATATCGGGCGTAGACGCAAAGAAAAAATATAAAACGCCGAAAGACATAAAAGACAAGATATCCGAGTGCGAAGCATCCGATATTAAAACAATTACTCTAACGGTTAATCGAATGCTTACGGGCAGCACAGTACCCGAATGGGATACAATGCTGTATTTGAAAGATACCGCTTCGCCGCAAGAATACGACCAAGCGATTTTTCGCTTGCAAAATCAATACATAAAGAATTATATAGACGAAGACGGTAACCTTATCAAGTACAATATGAAGCCGCAAACCTTGCTTGTGGATTTCGATCCGCAGCGTATGTTTGTAATGCAGGAATTAAAGGCTCAAATATACAATGTAAATACCGACAAATCAGGCAATGCCAAAGCACGAGAACGTCTTGAAAAAGAGTTGGAAGTTTCGCCGATTGTTACGCTAAATAAAGACAAAATCGTCGAGGTGTCGGCAACCGATATTCTAAATGCAATAAGCGATTATCATAACGATCGCGGCATTAAAGACGAGGCGTTGGAAATCCCCGTTGATTTGGATATATTGAAATTCGGCAAAGTCTTTGATGTCATTAAGCAAGAAAACGAAATAGGATCAAAAGCCGGACTCTCTACCCCTGCACATAAAGATAAAGACAATAATGGCGGTGACGAGCTTGACGTTCCGTTACCGGATAAAGAGCCGCCTGCCGCAGACAGTTCAAAGCCTTTACAAGAAGAAATTCCGGATAACGAAACAACAAGTTTGACTAAAAAGATACAGAATTACTATACTCGAATTTTGCTGTTCGCGTTTATTACAAAAGATCATGTATCGTCTTTAAGCGATATCGTTCATATTATCAATAATGGAGATAATGTACGAATAGCCGATAATTTAGGATTGGATGAAGAAGTTTTATCTATCTTCAGCACTAAATATAACCCGTGGGCTTTAAGCAAGCTTGACTATAAAATACAAGACTTAAGCGGATTGTCGCATGCAAATGAAGTCGATCCCATTAAACGCGCCGAGATAGCTTTGCACAAATTCGGTAAGTTTGGCGACGCGATAGTCGTTACGCCGCCGAACATCTGCGATGATATGGTAGCGCTATTGCCCGATGATTTTCTTTTGGACGTTGCTAAATCGAATGGTAGGATTCTTGATATAGCGGGAACTGCCGGCGAATTTGCTGCTGCCCTATATAAGCGGTTTATATTGCTCGGAGTTGAGCAACACTCAATCGCAAATCTAATCTATACCATTCCCAAGTCATCGATCTGTTATGAGTTAACAAGAAAGATGTATGAAATGCTGGACTTGAATACAGATAATATAGCAAACCGATTTATAGCTCGAGATTTGTTAGATATTAAGAGTAACAACGAAATTGATTATGCCTTGATTAGTTCGTATTTATCTAATAAAAAATTCTATAATCTTGTCTTAACCGATAAAGGAGCAAGCAATATGTGCAAGTTTAACGCCGTTGTAGGCAATCCGCCGTATCAAGAAATAGTTAGCGCTGCCAAAGGAAACAGTTCATTAGGGAAACAACTGTTCCCCGGATTTATAAAAATTGCTGCTTCAATAACAAAAAAATATGCGACATTGATTACTCCGTCTAAATGGTTCACAAGTGAAGGACAAGACGGTTCTTTCCCTGCGTTGCGCGAATTTGTAAAGGCAAATAACCATATTCGGTACATTCGTAATTATGCGGATAACAACAGCATTTTTGACGGTGTTAGTTTAGGCGCGGTTAATTACTTTTTATATGATACCGAATATACAGGCAATGTGTCATTTAATGACGGAGAAACAATAATTGAGCGCCCGATGTTTGAAGACGGTTTAGATGTAATATTTACTATGCAACAAATGGTTAGCATTGTAAATAAGATTCGCTATGCTTCGGACTTTCAATCATTAATGAATTTAACAAAAGGAAGAGATGCTTTTGGTATCCCCGGGAAGAAAGAATACCTTTTGGCTAATACAAAAGAAAAACCTTTCGAAAACTGTGTTAGTGTTCGCTGCGCATACGAACTAATCAGATACATCGCAAAAGATAAAATTAAAAATAATATGAATATTGTAGAACATTATAAAGTTTTTACATCTAAAGGAAATGGAGCTGCCGGCACTTTGGACATAAATTCGGCAAATGCAATTATAGGAAAAGCGTATGTCGGTGAACCTAATTCTGCTTGTTCGGATTCTCTAATTCCTATAGGGTGCTTTGATACAATAGACGAAGCCGAAAATTTAGCAAAATATATGGCAACGAAGTTTTTACGTTTTATGGTTGGAACTATGAAAACTTCTAGAAACATTTATCAAGTTGTTTATCGCTTTGTACCCATTCAAGATTTTACCGATAATTCCGATATTGATTGGAGTAAATCTATTCCCGAGATCGACGCTCAACTTTATGCAAAATACGGCCTCGATGAAGCAGAAATTGCTTTTATCGAAAAAATGATTAAACCTATGGAGTAAAAAATGGGATTTATATATGGTGATATATTAAGTAGAGAAGATTATGTAAATAATGTGGTTTCAATGGTAAAGGATTGTGCCAAAAATTCTAAACCTACAACATTTGCGATTGATGGAAAATGGGGACAAGGGAAAACATGGTTAATAGATAAAATAGAAGCTAAACTTAAAAATCTTGATATATCTAAGAACTATACAAAAGATGAATATGAAAAAGCCCCAAGTGAATATTTTATTGTTCATTATAATGCTTGGGAAAAAGATTATTATGAAGAGCCTCTTTTAGCTATTTTATCTACAATTGTAAATGAACTAAATAAGCAACTATGCATTAACAATGTCTTAAAAACTATAGCTTTAAATTTAGGCAAAGAGGCGTTAGTGCAATTAGAAATAGTATTATCGATGGTTTCAAAAAAATTACTTCATTTTGACATTGTCGATTTTACAAAGAACACTATTAAAGGAATAAAAAAATTAAGAAAACAGAGTAAAATAGAACTCGAAACTAAAAATCCTAATAATGATATTGAAAATGATATAAAAAATGTTATTTCAATATTAATCAAATTATCTAAGAGTACACCAATAATTTTTATTGTTGACGAATTAGACCGCTGTATCCCTAATTTTGCAATTAAAACATTAGAAAGGTTGCATCATATTTTTGATAGCGTTCCTAATTCAGTTACTATTCTTGCTATACATAAAGAACAATTAAGCAGAAGTATTGATAAACTTTATGGTAATGGGGCGTCTTCTCAATATTTAAAGAAGTTCATTGATTTCAAGATTATTTTGAACGAAGGTAATTTGGATGAAGAAGAAGCCTATAAAAAGTTAACAGTTTTTTCAAAAAAATTTAGTATAGGGATCGAGGAAACACAAGGAAAACAATTGGTTAATGAGATAATTTCTTCGTTGATTCCAAGAGAGTTTGAAAATATTATTGATAGGGCTATTCTTTGTCACAATTTAGTTGATACAGATACTGCTGAATTCCCTTATGAATGTATGCTTGCTGAAATTATTATACAAACATTTTGGATCATAGCAGAGAAAGAAGGTAATACTTTTAATATTTCGCCCGAAAACGGAAACACGCCAACCACAAATGTCGGAAAAATCATAAAAGAGTATTTTAAAAAGCACATAAAGCAAAATACTTCTTTAGCGGGTGATGGCATTATTGCTTATATTATTGCTTTAGTATTAGAATATAATTGTAATCACGCAGCTTTAGAAGCCGATAATGCCGAGCTTTATCAACAACTAACAGATTTTTATAATAGATATAAATTTTATTTTAAGGCGATTAGAACGGTTTAAGATTTCTCTTCATCGAAGCAATGATCAAACTTATGGTGTAACTTCTTTAATAAAATCGGCAAAGCAAGCAAACACATAGAATGACGTTTATAGGAGGCTATGATACTATCTTGTGTTATCGAATAAATTTACACAGCAAAAGCCGCGAAATTTTGTTTCTCGCGGCTTTTTCTGTCAATATTCTTTCATCTGTAAATAACAGTATATTTCTTTCGCATTTTAACGAAGTATTCGAAGACGGTAGACTGCGCCCGTTCAAGTATTCGTCCTATCTCGGGATAGCTCAATCCAGCCATTCTACATTCTAACGCAAGTTTCATATTGTTCGTTAGATTAAGATTTTCGACTATCTCGTCGCAGTGAGTATAATCGTTATTTGTCTCTTCTTTGAGTTCGATCAATGGCTCATCCTCATCTGTAATATTGTCTATATCTGTATTACGGTAATAATCTCTTGAATCTCGGTTTATTAGTTTCATCATCTTTCTAATGCACATTGTTCGAATTGTTATTTGCTTACCTTTCTTGGAATAACCTATAACGTCGTTTATATGCTCTCCGTAATGTTCGCAGAGATACAAAGCTCCTTCGTGTACCAAGTCGTAACCATCACTGAATACATGGTTTATATCGTTCTTATGTTTTATGTCTGCGTATAAATCGGCATATATCTTTTGCATACGGTTTCCCATATAGCTTATTAAAAACCGTGTTTGTAAAAATGCCAATAATTCCGAGATAGCAATTACATTGTCTGGATTGATTTCTTCTTCGAGAACACTGAAATTAAGAATACGATTGTTACTCATCTTACAAAACCTCCTCGAAATCGTCGAGCTTGATTTTGTTTTCGTAGAACAATCCGAACTCGAAATACAGTTTACCTTCTTTGTCGCGGAGTAACAGGAATGTATCTTGCGTTATCTTTCCGCAACGGCTTATTGCTACCGTAATGGTTTCGCAAACGAACGAAATGTCTACGATATTAAACGTTATTTTGTATTCACCGTCATCAAGAGAGAATTCGGCAAGGAAGTATTTTCTTACTTCGTTCTCTACATTTGCACTAGTTTCTTTCATTAGGTTTTTACCTCCGAATTTATATTGCCTTTTCGGCAACAACAAAACGGCACAGGTAAAAGTGGAAGAAGAGAACAAATGAAAATAAAGCTCGTCATTAAGTCAACGAACAGCAACAAAATATTGTGTCAAAAGAAAAAGTCAAGCTCTTTTACGAACCTGACTTATTACTACCTAAATGTTTTCAACAATATTTTTTGCCGTTAACTTAATGCTTTTAGCTGTGCCACCCACCACTGCCGAAAAGGCAATAAATTCGGATAAAATGCTGTTATTTAATCAATTCTTTCAATTTTTATTCTATTTTCCAACAGTAATTTATGCATTAGATTCTTGCCTTGATCTTTATTGTTCAATGTGCTTCCATATTCGTTTATAAGATTGTAAATTGCGTCTCGCTGTTCATAACCATCGGAATAGTAGAATATCAGTTTAACATTGATATTCCCATAAATATCATAATAATCAAATATACTTTGAAAATAAGAATAATCCGCCTGATTGAGTGAATGACCATAAAACTTAATTTCGATAGGATATGTTCCTCTCGGCGGCAAAATGCTAATCGGTGAACTTGTATCTGCCATTTTCCTATATGTCTTACTAAAAAGTCTCAAATCTTGTTCTATTGTTTGCGTTTTGATTTCGTTATCGTCAATACCAAATATGATATTTGATTCGTGACAGTCTTCATTGCAGTTTCCATTGCATAATTTACCGTGCACATTAGTATATTTGCAGGGATTATCAACATTTAAGATATCAAATAAAGCGGTATAATTGAAACTTAAAACATATACATGCTGCAAGTAATCGAATCTCTCGATCAATTGATGCTTGCCGTTTGAAGAAGTATAAAACGTACTGGTTCTTGTATTTTCGTTATAATCGGAACGGAGAATTTGTTCTATGCCAGAAAACGATTTTTTATTCCCTGTTAAATCAGATAACAGGTTAAAAGCATTGAGGCTATAAAATATGAGATTATCTTTGATTTGTTTATGGAGATACCGACAAAAACTGATTTCAAGTTTATGTAATTCTTGAGCAATATCTCGCAAAAGAAAATTATGCAATTCTTCCTCAGTGTAATTCTCGTTTTCTTGTAGGCGTTTGCTAAAAAGGTTATAGCACTCAACTATTAAACACTTGACAAAATCATTAGGTTCACTTCGAAACTCATATTTCGGGTTGCGCTTATCTTTGATACATTGAAAAGCCGAGTAGCGAATACTACTTCGCGCTTCTCCCAATCGCTCACTTTTTCCAAAACATAAAAGCCATAAAACATCCTTTATAATGGCTTCAATGTCACACCATTTGTTTGTGCCAATACCAAACTTTTCATAGTATGTAAACAACAAAGCTTCCCAAAAGCCAGGATTTATTAATCGTAACCGAGGGCATTGAGACGTAGAATCGTTGATAAGAATAATATGATTGAAAAAGCTTTCATAATTTGATTTTAATCCGCAATGCAAATCAAATCCATTCCCTAAAATAATAAGCTGGCGGTTATTCATATACAATCCTCACTACAATATTATAAACAATTGTAACATATACGAAATAAAAAGTCAATTTTGACAAAACAAAAGACAGCAAGCGGTTTACTTACTGTCTCGGCTTTTCAAGATATTCTCTTGAATATCGCGCCTGCAACACCGTTTACAAAGATGTACTTTGCTGTGTTCAAACGCTGACACTAGTGGTGGAGATAGTGGGACTCGAACCCATGACCTATGCGTTGCGAACGCATCGCTCTACCAGCTGAGCTATATCCCCGTAAGGCCGTTTGCGGACGCGGTGAACATGATCGCCACATCCGCATTAAATTTTAGCACATCTTTATCTGTTTGTAAAGCAATTATCGACGATTTTTCATCGATTTAGGAAAATTAGTAAAGACCAAGCAATCGAGTGTCGCCTTCATAGTAAATGTCCGCTTTTATGTAAAAGGAAAGTTTGCTATGGGGATCATTATTTTTTGAAATGTATTTACAAATCCGTTTCGGTATGATAGAATATACAAAATCTGCTGTCTATCGGGAACGATGATCATTACGGCAAGGCTCAAAAAATAAATCCCGCCGTAGCGGGAAGTACTTCGCATCATCATGATGCACCGAAAAAATCGGCGGTGTGAAAAAATTTTATTTGAACTAATGGTGTAATACTTAAACGGTGGTGAACCTTTAAGCAATATAATTATAACAGATACAAAAGAGGATGTCAATAGTTATGGACAAAAAAGTCGAAGAACAGATCGGTAAAACACAAGGCGACGATCGTATCGCGCGTAATACATCGTCGGGAGTGCAAGAAGGCTATTATATAGGCTTGGATATCGGAACAGATTCTATAGGGTGGGCTGCGACCGATATGCAATACAGATTGCTTAAATCGCACGGTAAACCGTTATGGGGAAGCTATTTATTCGATGAAGCGAAAACGAGCGAAACTCGGCGCATGAACCGTACGGCGCGGCGGCGCATTGCCAGAGTCAGATACAGACTCGATCTTTTGCAATCGTTGTTTGCGCAAGAAATGTATAAAACTGATCAAACGTTTTTTATACGTCTTAACGACAGCGCATTGCTGCCCGAGGACAAGGATGCGCGCATTACTACAAAATATTTATTATTCGGCGATAAAGGATACGACGATAAGAAATATTTTTCTCAATACCCTACGATATTCCATTTGCGCAAAAGTCTTATGGAAAAGCCCGCAAACGACATAAGATTGCTTTATTTGGCATGCCATCATATAATAAAGAATCGCGGGCATTTCTTATTTGAAAATCAAGATATGAATGCGGGCGGTAATTCGATCTTGCGAGCGGCATTCAAACATATAAGCGGTTATTTGTCCGACGCAGATCGGTACGACGGCGATGCGGAGAGCTGCTTCGTTATAAGTCTCGATGACGAGGCTATAAAAGAAGCGTCTACAGTGTTGCGAAGCGAACTCGGCAAGACGGACAAGCAAAAGCGTCTTATGGGTATATTTAAGGCGGATAAAAAAGACAAGCGAGTATCGGCTGCCGTTAAACTGATGACGGGCGGCACGTGTTCCGTGCAAGATCTTTACGGCGTAGAGATCGACGACATAGTCAAAATAGACATGAGTTCGCTCGACGACGCAACGTTTTGCCGATTAAAAGATGCAACCGATGACGGGTGTTTTCTCGATTCTATCAAGGCTGTGTACGACTGGTCTAAGCTCGTAAATATTCTCGGCGAAGACAAATATATATCTTGCGCGCGCGTCAAGTCTTATGAATTGCACCGCGCAGATCTCAAGCTGCTTAAGAAGTATGTCAAAACGTATTGCCCGCAAAAATACAAGTCTGTGTTCAGACATGACGAAAAACAAGTCAATTATGCGGCTTACATAGGAATGGACAAACATAAGAGTTTTAAAAAGGCGTCCAAAACCGATTTCTATAAGTTTTTGACAAACCAAGTATTTCAAGACGGTAAAGAAGGATTTAAACGTTTTTTGGACGACGAGATAGCAAGCGGCGACGACAGTTACGCTACCGCGTCGGCATACGGTAGGTTCGAGCGCGGCGAGTTTTTGCCCAAACAAATAACGTCCGATAACGGAGTCATACCGTATCAGCTTCATAAAGCCGAGCTGCAAAAGATATTGGAAAAAGCGGCGCTTGTTTTTCCGTTTTTAAATAACGTCGACGAAGATGGCAAAACGGTTGCACAAAAGATAGTCATGCTTATGGAGTTTAGGATACCGTATTATGTCGGACCGCTCGGCGGCGGCGAATTCGCTTGGGCTGTGCGCTACGACGGATACGAGCGAGTTCCCGTAACCCCTTGGAATTTCGACCGTATTATCGATAGGGATGCAAGTGAAGAAAAGTTTATCCAACGGATGACCAATAAATGCACGTACATCCCCACGGAGGACGTTCTTCCCGCCAACTCGCTGTTATATAGCGAGGCGGTGTTTATGAACGAGCTTAATAATATAAGGATAAACGGAATTAAAGACGACAAGGTAATAGATTTAGTTTACGCATATGCGCATTCGCATAAAAAGATCACGAAAAGATCCATATGCAAATTGCTTGCGCAAAACGGTTACGACATGACGAATATTACCGAACAAGCCATTACCGGTTTGGACGGCGATTTTAAAACTTCGTTGTCGTCTTACATAGATCTTAAAAACATTTTAGGGGAACGGGTGGAAAAGTTAGCCGATGTTTGTGAAGACATTATAAAATGGATAACTCTTATGTCGGACAAAATCAGACTCGAAAGGCGTATCAGAAATAAATTCGGCGCGGTAATCTCCGATGAAGAGATAAAGAAATTGAAAGGTTTGAATTATTCGGGCTGGGGGAGGATATGTAAAAAGACGCTGTGCGAGATCACGTCGGACAAAGCCGTCGGCGCGGGCGGAGAACCGCGCACTGTATTGCGCGTCATGCGCGAAGACAAGATAAACCTCTCCGAGGCGTTAAATGCCGAACGATGGGGGTTCGCCGCCGCCATAGAAAGATATAACGAAAGCTGTGCGGGCGACGGCAGTAGGGGCGGAAGTGCTTGGGGCGTATCGCCGTCTGTAGAGCGGGCTGTGAGACGGACGCTCGCGCTCGTTAAAGAAATTGTTAAGATCGAAGGACGCATGCCCGAAAAAATCATGGTAGAGACCGCGCGCGGCGGGACAAGCGACCAAAAGGGCAAGCGCACGGTTTCGCGCAAACAGCAGTTGCTGGAGCTTTACAGATCTATCAAATGCGACAGCGAGCTTTTAGACGCTATCAATGCTACGGAAGAGCGCGATTTCGCGTCGCGGAAACTGTATGCGTATTACATGCAGCAATGTAAGTGTATGTACACCGGAGAAACCATCGAGTTAAAAGATTTGCTCGGAGATAATAACGTTTACGATTTCGATCACATATACCCGCAATCTAAAATCAACGATGACAGTTTCGATAATCTTGTGCTCGTTAAGAAAAGAGAAAACTCCGCCAAAACGGATAATTACCCGTTATCTTCCGAAATTCGGACGAGGATGTCGGAATTTTGGCGCAAGCTCAACAAGCAAGGCTTTATTTCGGACGAAAAATATATGCGGTTGACGAGATCGACTCGACTCACGGCTAAAGAACTCGCGGACTTTGAAAATGCTCAACTTGTAACGACGCGTCAAAGCACTAAGCTTGTGGCAAATTTATTAAAGCGCGCATTCCCGAAAACGGAGATAGTGTATTCCAAGGCGAGCAAGGCAGCGGAGTTCAGAAACTCTTTCGATGTTTATGCCGAAAAAGTCGGTCTGGACGAATTTGCTTTTAAACTCGTTAAAGTGCGCGAGTTGAACGATCTGCATCACGCTAAAGACGCGTATATAAATATAGTAGTGGGCAACGTATTAAATACCGAGTACGGGCATGACGCGCATGTGCTTTACGCGAAGAGACCTATAGAAGAAATGCGCTCCGATCACGACATATATAAGCGTTCGGTCAAAAACGCGTGGATACCGCAGCGCGACATTCCTTCGGTAGCTAAAGTTTATAGTTGTGATAATTGCAGAGTAGTGCGGTTTGTCAGTAGCGGCAGCGGTGAACTGTTTGACGCGACTATAAAGAAGGCGGGCGCAAACGACAGATTGATCCCGCTCAAAGGTAAGGGTAAAATTTCGGATACATCCAAGTACGGCGGTTACGATTCCGCTAAGACGGCATATTTCGCATTAGTCAAAAGCAAAGACAAAAAGGGCAAAACGCTTTTATCGCTCGAAGCCATTCCCCTTACCGTGGATATATTTTCCGACAGAGATCCCGATGCAGTCGAAAAGTATGTGCGCGAGCGGTGCGGTCTTATAGATCCTTATATTGTTATACGCAAGATCAGATTGAATACTTTGTTCATAATTAACGGATCGGCAGTTTATATCCGAGGAAAATCCGATAATAGAATAACATGGTGTAACGCCGTCGAGCTGTATTTAAACAGAGAGACTACGGAATATCTTAAGAAAGTGGTGTCGTTTGAAAAGAAGCTCGCCGAAGCGAAAAAATACAAGAAGACGCTTGTTGCGAGCGAAGTGTACGACGGAGTCAGCTGTGATAAAAATGCCGAGCTCTACGATATATTCGTAAATAAGTTGAGCAGTAAACTTTACGGCGGGACATCGATGGGCAATCAAAAAACCAATCTCGCGGATTGTCGCGGACAGTTTTCTTTGATGCCCGTTGAGCAACAGTGCGAAGTATTGTGCAAAATACTGGCTTTTATGAATTGTAATAGCGTAGGGCTCGATTTGAGCGATTTCACTTCGCCCGACGGTAAGCCGCTCGGTAAAGAATGTGGAAAAATTAAAATAAATAAATTTGTACAAGACGTGGATATCCATATGATCAATCAGTCTCCAGCCGGTCATTATCGTATCGAGACGGACTTGAACAAATATAAAGGTAATTCATGAGCTGGCGCACTGTTGTGGTGGAAAATCGCTGTAAGTTGGATTACAGCATGGGATATCTCGTGTGTAGAGGAGAGCAGACCAAAAAAGTGTTGCTTGACGAGATATCTACGTTGATCGTTGAAAATACAGCGTTCGCCGTAACGGGCGTATTGCTTGCCGAATTGGTAAAGCGGAAAATAAACGTAATATTTTGCGACGAGCGGTACAACCCATTGGCTCAGTTAAATGCCATTTACGGTAGGTATGACTGTAGTGGAACAATAGGCGAACAAATACGGTGGTCGGATGATATAAAGTCAGAAGTTTGGACGCGCATAGTTCGCCAAAAGATCGCGCAGCAAGCATGGTTCTTAAAGGATATAGAAAATCCGCGATATTCTCTTTTGGAAAGTTATGCGCATGATGTAGAGATCGGCGACAGAACTAACAGAGAGGGACATGCCGCAAAGGTGTACTTTAATGCGCTTTTCGGTATGGACTTTAAGCGCGGCGATGGCAATATTAGTGTAAACGGTCTGCTCGATTACGGCTATGCCGTTTTGTTGTCCGCTTTTAATCGTGAAGTCGTATCGGACGGGTATTTGACGCAGTGCGGTATATTCCACCGAAACGAGTTTAATTATTATAACTTAAGCTGCGATCTTATGGAGCCTTTTCGTGTTATCGTGGATAGATACGTATTTTTGAATTGCGGAGACGAAATTTCTGTGGAGGTAAAACACGGCATAGCCAATATTTTAAATTCGCGTGTGCAAATATGCGATAAGAGCGTTACCGTATCCGACGCGATCTCCGTTTATTGCAAGCGTGTTTTTCGCGCATTGAACGAGCGCGATGCCGATCTCGTCGTGTCGTATGAGCTATAGATTTATGAGATTACTGGTATTTTTCGATTTGCCGACCGAAACGAGTCGAGATAGGCGTGAGTACACTCGTTTTAGAAAGTTCCTTGTCAAAAACGGTTTTATAATGATGCAAGAGTCTGTATACAGCAAAATAATACTCAACAATACCGCGGGCGACGCGCTTAAGGAAAATGTGCGGCGCAATAAAACTCAAGGCGGTATAATACAAATGCTTACGGTTACCGAAAAGCAGTTTGCAAACATCGAATATGTTGCGGGCAAGCGTCAAACCGAGATCGTAGACAGCGACGAGAGATTTGTTTTATTATGAAACTTGTCCATGTGAGTTTGCAATCGTGTTTTACCGATGAATACGTAAACGTTTTGCAAGCGGACGATCCGCGCGCTTTTAGAAATTTTTACGACGATATAAAAAATTCGCTCTGCGGAGAGTCGGATGTGTTTATCATGAGCGATAAGGATGAAACGGTGAATTTGTCTAAAGTCGCGATAATGATAGACCCTATCAACATCAATACGGCAGACAAAAAGATCAATACAAAGTTGATCGCGCAGCTCGCAGATGTCGCGCAAGAAAAATTCGCTAAGGAAAGTGCAAACATAAATGACGGCGTGAATAAATTGCTCTGCGATCTGCAAACCGAAAGTTCGGTTGAAATAGATTGGGATTGCGAGTCTCCGATCGCCGCATTGTTAAAAGCTTTCGGCGTGTCTTTAAAATGCGATCATGCTTCTCACGCGGAAAGATTGTTTGCGTTTTTAACGGCTATGACCGAGCTGTGTTCGATAAAATGCGTGTTTTTCGTAAATTTAAAGAGTTGTATGACGCAAGGTGAGTTATCGGAGATATATAAGTTTTTGCGATATAATAAGATATTCGCGCTTACGTTGGAAAGCTCGTTGCGCGACAAGCTGGAAGAAGAGTTTAGAGTTATAGTGGATAAAGATCTGTGCGAAATAGTTGGATAGCGCGAATTTATTTAAACATCTTGCTTTTTGCGGAAAATAATGCTAAAATAAATTTGCCGCCATTGGATACGTCGTGTGGTGCGATGCATACTCAAATATTTTGAGGTTTGAGTATGGTGTAATTCTAAATGGTGGTGATACGTAAGAAACACCGTTACTATTGCCAACATTGTTTGAGTATGGTGTAATTCTAAATGGTGGTGATACTTTGCAAATATTTAGCGGTGTAAAAAGCCGGTTTGAGTATGGTGTAATTCTAAATGGTGGTGATACTAAGAAAACGCGCGCGGAGGAGCGGCTTAAGTTTGAGTATGGTGTAATTCTAAATGGTGGTGATACTACACCCATAGGGTCGAACACACGCTCGAGGTTTGAGTATGGTGTAATTCTAAATGGTGGTGATACCGCTCCGCAAGCGCCGCAACAGCAACACCGGTTTGAGTATGGTGTAATTCTAAATGGTGGTGATACGTGTGATCTTGCTATTGTTCCGGACGAAGAGTTTGAGTATGGTGTAATTCTAAATGGTGGTGATACAACACTTTGCAAAAGCCAATGCAGATACAAGTTTGAGTATGGTGTAATTCTAAATGGTGGTGATACATCCAACATTGACTAAAGGGAAATAGATAAGTTTGAGTATGGTGTAATTCTAAATGGTGGTGATACTTGCGGGAAGCTGTAAAGCTCGTCAAGTGCGTTTGAGTATGGTGTAATTCTAAATGGTGGTGATACCGCGGCTGGAACGACGAACAGCGGACCCGCGTTTGAGTATGGTGTAATTCTAAATGGTGGTGATACCAGCGCGGAAAGAAAATAACCACAATAAACGTTTGAGTATGGTGTAATTCTAAATGGTGGTGATACAGGGTCAAATACACGTTCCAGCCAGCCAGTGTTTGAGTATGGTGTAATTCTAAATGGTGGTGATACTCTCGAGAACAACATTAAAGCCGTTTTCTTGTTTGAGTATGGTGTAATTCTAAATGGTGGTGATACCAATTCTTCATCGCATCGACATAGTACATAGTTTGAGTATGGTGTAATTCTAAATGGTGGTGATACAGCGAGCTTGAGCGCTTTATGGATCTAACAGTTTGAGTATGGTGTAATTCTAAATGGTGGTGATACTATGAGCGCCAACACGGCAACGCCTATCGTGTTTGAGTATGGTGTAATTCTAAATGGTGGTGATACGTATGGTGCCAAGCTAAACGGCACGGACAAGTTTGAGTATGGTGTAATTCTAAATGGTGGTGATACCATGCATAGGATCGATGACGTTTTCGTTGCGTTTGAGTATGGTGTAATTCTAAATGGTGGTGATACAAATAAAAAGGAGGCAAAAACATGTCAAAGGTTTGAGTATGGTGTAATTCTAAATGGTGGTGATACCCCGACTAACTCAATGACATTGCACCTTGAGTTTGAGTATGGTGTAATTCTAAATGGTGGTGATACAAAGCAACCCTAACGGACGGAACACATATTGTTTGAGTATGGTGTAATTCTAAATGGTGGTGATACATCAAGCCAAAGATAACGGCTACACCGTCAGTTTGAGTATGGTGTAATTCTAAATGGTGGTGATACTAGGCGCTTTGTCTATGTCGGTAGTTGTGGGTTTGAGTATGGTGTAATTCTAAATGGTGGTGATACAGCAAGGACGGCATAACGCTTATCGACATTGTTTGAGTATGGTGTAATTCTAAATGGTGGTGATACTTAATCAAAGGAAACTAAAATGTTCGGTCAGTTTGAGTATGGTGTAATTCAAACGGTGAGGCAGCATAAGGGCATTTTATCGGCTCGATACGATCGCGGGGCGGTGCGAAATTTATATGATTTTGCTCCGCCTATTGACAGTTTGTGTAAAAAGGCGTATAGTATCGGTATCTATATGACGATGAGGATACGTCTATGAAAAAAATCGTTAGATCAATAGCTGCTGCGGTCATGTGCGTTGCCGCGGCGGTGGGCGCGGTATCTTGCGCAAAAGGCGGCGGAGAGAGCAAACAAGACGAGCCGCCCGTCGTCGAATACATATTGCAATACGAGTATAACGGTTACGGCGCGTATTCCGTAACGGGCGTAGAGCGGTCGGACGAAGAAAACACGGGAACATTGACTGTCGATATCCCGTCGTCGTATTTCGGCAAGCCCGTTACGGCAATATCGGACAACGCTTTTAAAAATATTCAGTTCGTATCGGCGGTAAAGATCCCCGACAGCGTAGCGTACATAGGCTCGAACGCGTTTGACGGCTGTTCGGCGCTGACTGCGCTCGATATAGGCAACGGGGTCGTTGTTATGGGCGATAACGCGTTCGGCGACTGCGACGCGCTGTGCGCCGTCAGATATTGGGGAACGGTTGCCGAATGGTGCGATATAACGTTTATCGATCAACATTCCAATCCGCTCATGTATTCCGACGATTTTTACATAGACGGCGCGCGTGCGCTGTCGATTTCCGTTCCCGCAGGGGTGAGCGTAGTGCGGCCTTACGCATTTGTCGGATGCGACAGTATAGAGTCGCTGTCGTTTTCGAGCGATATACGATTTATAGGCGAGAGCGCTTTCGGCGGTTGCGTTAATCTGTCCGACGTCAAGTTTGCCGAAGGCTTAAAGTCTATAGGTTTGAGCGCATTTACGGGCGCGCCGATATACAGCGTAACTTTGCCGAGCACACTGACGAGTATCGCGCCGTACGCGTTTTACGGCAGTAAGATATATGAGATATATAATTTGTCCGAGCTTCAACTGACCGCGGGAGAGACCGAACACGGCGGCGTGGCGCAGTACGCTATAGACATAATGTCGAATGCCGACAGACCGAGCGGCGTGAGAATGTCGGACGGCTTCTGTTTTTACACGTCGGGCGACGGAACACAGTTGTTGACGGGGACAACGTCGAGTTCGGCGGTAGTTACGCTGCCTGTAACCGAAAAGCCGTACAAGATAGCCGACCGCGCTTTTGAGCTGCGCGACGATATAGTAAAAATATCTCTGTCCGAGTCGGTTACAGAGATAGGGCAAGCGGCGTTTCTTTTATGCAGTAGGCTTGTGGAAATAGATGTCCCGCTCGGCATGAAAAAGAGCGGGGCGGGCGCGTTTTTTATGTGTAGCATGCTCAAAACGGTGAACTATGCGGGAACGCGTTCCGATTGGGAGAAGATAGAGTTTGTCGTATCTCAAGACGGCGACGACGCTATTTACGCAAACACATCCGACCCGCTGTATAACGGCGCGGAGTTGTATACCAAAGTTCTGTCTGCTGCGGCGCGATAGGATACGACAAGCAGATACTCAAAATACGACAAGATAAAAACCACGCGCGCTTGCCTTGCGCGCGGAGATAAGGGGTGAACATGAAAAAGGTCAGATACATATTGGCACTCGACCAAGGCACTACAAGCTCGCGCGCCATCGTTTTTGACGATCGTTGCCGTATCCGCGCGTCGGCTCAAGCGGAGTTTGGACAGATATACCCGCGCGAGGGCTGGGTGGAACACGACCCGCTCGAGATATATTCGTCGCAAGCGGGCGTTATATCCGAGGCTCTTGCGCGCTGCGGGCTTAACAGAAACGACGTGTCTGCGATAGGCATAACCAATCAGCGCGAAACGACGGTAGTCTGGGAGCGCGACAGCGGCAGACCTATATGCAATGCGGTCGTTTGGCAGTGCCGGCGTTCTGCCGCGCGCTGCGACGAGCTTAAGTCGGCGGGGCTCGACCGAATGATATATCAAAAAACGGGTTTGCCGATAGACGCGTATTTTTCCGCTACCAAACTCGAATGGATACTTGACAACATAGACGGAGCGCGCGCTCGCGCCGAAAACGGCGAGCTTTTGTTCGGCACGGTGGATACATATCTCATGTGGAAGTTTTCCGCAGGCAAGATATTCGCGACCGACCGCACCAATGCGTCGCGCACTATGCTGTTCAATATTCATACGCTCGAATGGGACGACGAGCTGTTGAAGCTGTTCAACATTCCGCGCGCCATGCTGCCCGAAGTGAAGCCGTCGGGGAGCATGTTCGGATATACGGACGAGGCGGCGTTCGGCGCGAAGATACCCATTGCGGGTGTTGCGGGCGACCAACAGGCGGCGTTGTTCGGGCAGAGATGCTTTGAAAAAGGCATGTGCAAAAACACGTTCGGAACGGGCTGTTTTCTACTGATGAATACGGGCGACAAAGCCGTCGAAAGCAAGCACGGGCTTATAACTACGCTCGCGGCGAGCTTCGGCGAACCGCAGTACGCGCTCGAGGGTAGTGTTTTTGTGGGCGGCGCGGTGGTGCAGTGGCTGAGAGACGCCATGCGCGTAGTACGTACGGCAGCCGAGACCGAAACGTATGCGAGCAAGGTGGACGACACGCTGGGCGTGTACATTGTGCCCGCGTTCGTGGGATTGGGCGCGCCGTATTGGGACGCTTACGCGCGCGGCACGATAACGGGCATAACGCGCGGCGCAACGCGCGAGCATATAATACGCGCGGCGCTCGAGAGCATTTCGTACCAGGTCTACGACGTTCTGCGCGCCATGGAAAAGGACTGCGGGCTGAATGTTGACAAGCTCGCGGTGGACGGCGGCGCGGCGGCTAATAACTTTTTGATGCAGTTTACAGCGGACATACTCGGCTGCGACGTGGCGCGCTCCGAGATACTCGAAACTACCGCGCTCGGTGTGTGCTATCTCGCGGGGCTGACGGCAGGTATAATAACCGATAAAAGCAGTCTGCCCGACAGCGGCGGAACGGTGTTCGCACCCGCAAAGACCGATGCCGAGCGCAAAAAGCTAATAGACGGTTGGCACGAAGCCGTGCGGCGAACGCTCGGCGGACGTGCGTAAAGCGTACGAAAAAACATCTTGACAAACGCGCACGGTGCTGATATAATTTTGTTATGGACGAGACTAAGGGCGACGGCAAAGCGCCGATTGAAAACCGCAACGACGATAAGGACGGCGCGAACACCGTTGCAAAGGTCATACGCATAGCGTGCGCGGTCATAGCCGCGCTTTCCGCGTTATGCGCGGTGGTCTGCGCGGTTTGTTACGCAGTTTATAAGTTGGACGTTTTGTTTATACCGATCGCGCTGTGCGCGGTGGTCGCACTCATATCTTTTACGTATTTCAGAAGCACAAAGGGGTAAGACGATAAACATCTCGGATATAGTATTCTGGATAAATCTCGGTTTGGCGTTTTGCGTGCTGATCCATTCGGCGGCGCTTGTCGTTTTGTGCAAAAAAACCACTTATCGTTTTGCGTTCGGTTTTGTAGCCGTTATGCTTAGCAGTTATGCGCTTATTACTTATGTCGCGCAGCTTGTAATGTATTCGCTGGGCAACGCGTATAAAGTGTACGCTGTGTATGCGGCACTTTATGTTGAGGGCGCGGCTCTCGTTACGGCGTGTTTGTATTATATATTGCTCGGCATGCGTTCTAATAAGGGGCTATGCATAACTACGGGCGTTTTAACGTTTATCCCGCCTGTGGGCGCTATCTTGGCAGTCGCGTTGTCTTTTGAGATACGGCGCGATACGCGCGTGCAAGAACTCGTATTCAACGGCTATGCTTTCACGTTTGCCGCGCTCGGAACGTTTGCCGCAAAGCACGGCTCGGTATTTGCCGACGGCGCGGATTCGGAAAAGCTTGACGGCATGTCTCCGAGCGCCGCGCGCGCGCACTTGAAAAAATTAAAAAAGCAAGCGCGCACGCCGCAAGGCATGTATGACTATGCGGTGGCTGTCGCGTGTTACGCGCCGCAGAGCATGCGCGAAGCGGTGGACTATATGACCAAAGCCGCAAAAGGCGGACACCCGCCCGCATTGTTCAATATGGGATTCTACTACGAAACGGGCAATTATGTAAAAAAAGACGTTAAAAAAGCGCGTGAGTTTTACGACCGCGCGGTAAGCGCGGGGGATGCGGACGCGGAGTTGCGCTTGGGCATACTTTCGGCGGAAAACGGCGCGGAAAAGCAAGGGTTCGAAGTATTTGAAAAGCGCGCGAAAGGCGGCGACAAATATGCGGAATACGATCTTGCTGTGTGCTACGAGCGCGGTATAGGCGTGGAAAAAAACACCGATAAAGCGGTGGAGATATATACGCGTTTGGCTTGTCGCGGTTTGCCGATAGCTCAAGACAGAGTTTTTGCCATGGCGGGCGAATGCGTGAATAACGTGGGCGGAGGCGGACTGTTTCGCAAGCTCACGGACATAAACGCGCTAGGCGACTTCGGGCTTGCGATAAAAGGTCTTATAGAAGTGATGAAGCGCAATGCGCCCGCGGCGGCGGAACTTTTTTTGCGTGCCGTCAAGTGCAGAGCGCGGTGGGAAGGCGTTGCCAGATGTATGGTAGGTGTGCTTTACATGGACAGCGGTAAGCTGTTGAACGATAAGCGCAACGGCGCGGCGTACGTTAAGTCGGCGTTCGGCATGACTTCGGTGGCAAAAGAAATATACGACACCGTACCCAAAGAGTACAAAGCGAAAAAGCGGTAACAAGTTGTATGCCGCGAAAAATTTTCAAAAAAATTTTTGAAACGGCATTAAAACATTTGACATACAATATATTATATACTATAATGACATTACATCAAACGTGATGCTGCTGTGCTAAGCGTTTGCACTGAAATCGCTCATCATTTTCCCCCTTATCATATAGCGGAACGGTCGGTTCATCCGACCGTTTTGCATTTGCGGAATTTTCGGTAGCGCGTATTTTGCCGCCCGCTTGACACGCGCGCGATATTCGGGTATACTTAAGACATGGAAAACAATTTCGACGTCATTATCATAGGCGGTGGTCCGGGCGGCGTGTCGGCTGCTCTGTACGCCGCGCGCGGCGGTCTGTCCGTAGCCATCGTTCACAACGGCGCGTCCGCGCTCCATAAAGCCGAAAAAATAGAAAACTATTACGGTTCGGGCGCGTTGGACGGCGCGGAGCTGTACGAACGCGGGTTGCAACAAGCCGAAAGCGTGGGCGTAAACATCATAGCGGATCAAGCGACGTTTGCCGAGTACGACGGCAGCGGTTTTACAGTAACTACTGTCGGCGGCGTGTATACGTCGCGGCGATTGGTCATTGCCACGGGCGCGTCGCGGCTAAGGGCGAATATAGATGGAATAGATAAGTTCGAGGGCAAAGGCGTGAGCTATTGCGCGGTATGCGACGCGTTTTTTTACAGAAAAAAGCGAGTGGGCGTGCTGGGCGCGGGCGAATTTGCCAAGCACGAATACGAAGCGGTGGCGCGTGTGGCTGCGGAAGCTACGCTGTTTACGCAAGGCGTTCCCGCGGTATTTGTTCCCGACAAACTCGAAACGCGCAAGATCGCCCGCATTTACGGCGACGAGCGGCTGGGCGGCGCGGAGCTTGAAGACGGCACGAGAATACCGCTCGACGGACTGTTTATAGCGGTGGGAGTAATGAGCGGCAGCTCGCTGTGCAAAAGCATGGGCGTTATCACCGAAAAAAACGGCGCGATCAAAACGGACGCGCGCGGCATGACAAATATAAACGGGCTTTACGCCGTAGGCGATTGCACGGTCGGCATAAAGCAAGTGGGCAAAGCGGTGTCGGACGGCGTAACGGTGGGCATGAGTTTGCTGTCCGATCTTAAAAAGACAGAGACGTGATGCGCGTCATGGCTCAAGAAGATCTGCGTGGAATAAAAGCGGTATTATTCGATCTCGACAATACGCTATTCGACTCGGCGTGGCTGTGGCGGAGCATTGACGAGACGTATCTGAAAAAGCGCGGCATGACGGCGACAGAAGAATACGCCGTTCGCATTGCGGCTATGAGCAACCGCGCGGCGGCGGAGTACAGTATTGCGCTGTTCGGCTTGACCGACACGCCCGAACAGTTGATGGAAGAGTGGGCGGAGCTTGCCAAGGAGGCTTACGCGCACTACGTAACAATGCTGGACGGCGCAAAAGAATACGTTTGCGAATGCGCGCGGCGCGGCGTAACGGTGTGCGCGGTTACGAGTTTGAGACGGGAGCTTGCCGAACTGTGTTTAAAAAACAACGGCGTGCGCGAACTGTTTAAATACATATTCACATCGGACGAGTTGGGACTGAATAAAAATTCACCCGATATCTATATTTACGCCGCAAACATTGTCGGCGTAAAGCCGAGCGAGTGCCTTGTTTTCGACGATGTTTGCGACGCAGTAAAAGCGGCAAGAGCGGCGGGCATGACCGCAGTCGGCGTTTACGGCAACAACGGATCGCCGATAAAGTTTGACGGCGTTTGCGATCTTGCCGTACCGTCGCTGCGCTATGCGCCTATGCCTATTAAGATAAATTCATGATCAAACGGCGCGTGGGGAGCGGGTCATTCCCGTTCGCCGAATATGCCGTTCAAAAACGAAGTCGCTTTATCGAAATTGCGCCCGACGTCCGAGCTTGCATGCGCATCGGATGACAGGACGGGGCGTGTCCCGCCCGCGGCTTTATACGCTCGCAAAAAGTCGGCGCGCGGCTGGCGCATTTCGCCGAACGCGTTGGTGTTTTCTTCTATCATTACGCCGCGCGATACCGCCGCTTTTATTATCCTATCCATTATATGTTTATATTCATCGTACGGCATAGGCGCGTTTATATATCTTTCCAAAAAGCCGATATGTCCTACGGTCGAAAATTCGTAATCTACGTCGAGCGACCGTTCTATAGCCTCGAGATACGACAAAAACGCAAGCTCGTTATGCGGAGCGGGGACTGGGTGTTCCCAATAGTGAACGCTGTTGACTGCGTATTCGAGCGGAAGATCGGAGACTATGCTCCGCGTTTCCTTATAGTGCTTGCGTTCGTAGCCTATTTCCAACCCGATGATGATCTTTAAGTCGGGATTTTCTTTGCGCAATCTTTCCCAAACGGCAAAGTATTTGTCGAAGTCTATGATATATCCGTCCCAATGACCTACGTCCAAGTGGTCGGTTATTATAAAGCCGCGCAGCCCTTTTTCTCGCGCCGCCGCCACTATATCTTGCGGTTCGCTCGCGGAGTCGGGCGAAAAATTGCTGTGTACATGGCAGTCGATGCCGTCTAATCGCACGCTTTTATCAATTAGTTTCATGCGCGTTCCTCCGTTTTTGTCCGTCGATATTTTACAATATTTATACCGATATGTCAATGTTCGGTCGGGCATTTTTTTCGCGCTCCTATCGCTTTGTCGGCGCGCTATATCAGTAGCTCGGCGGGCATTGCGCGTTAGAAGATTTTTCGGTAATTTCCAAAAGATATTGACATTCATCCATATATGTGGTATCGTATATATATATTAAGGAATAGTCGCTTAGAAACCGATAGGCAGCAATAGGGGAAATGTAATGAAGAAAAAGCGGATCGTATTAACGCTCTTCGCCGTAGTGTTTGCGGCGATTTGTTCGTTGGGGATGTTGGCATGCGCAAAAAAGCAAGCGCAAGTATATACGTTAACATTGGACGCGAACGGAGGAGCTTTCGACGGCGGCGAATATGTTTTGTCGTATACGGTAAAACACGGCGACAACTTGGGAACTTCCGTCGAGCCGACAAAGACGGGGAGCGTTTTCGACGGGTGGAGCTTGGACGCGAACGGCGGGGCAAAGGTCGTGCCTACCGAGTATGCCGTCGAAAAAGACACTACGTTTTACGCGGTCTGGAAAAAGAATGAGTATACAGTAAAATTTCTGTACAATTACGACGGCGCGCCCGACGGCGGCGTTTACAAGACGGTCGGAGGGATAGCGAGCGGAGACAAAATATCCGCGCCTATAGACCCGACGCGCGACGGTCATACTTTCGTCAAATGGACGCATGACGCGAACGGCAACGACGATTGGTCGTTTGCCGATAATACCGTTTCTGAAAATATCGAGCTGTACGCGCAGTGGGAAAAAGACCAAACCGTTATCCCACAAGCGGAACTCGTCGGGATAGTCATAGAGAGCAAACCGACCAAGACGGTATACAACGTGGGCGAGGAGCTTGACCTATCGGGCATGGTCGTTAAAGCATTGTATTCCGATCGATCGGAAAAGACGGTGGATGCTTGCGACTGCACGGTAAAAGGCTACGACAAGACTAAGAGCGGCGTGCAGACGATAACCGTCGAGTACGAAGGCAAGACCGACGAGTTTACGGTAACGGTAAACAAGGTATACCGCGCCGTCAAGTTCGACAAGAATACCGAATACGAAGTAACGGGCATGCCCGAGACGCAAAACGTGGAGGATGGCAAAAAAGCGACCGCGCCGCTCACCGCGCCCGTGTGCAAGGGCTTTACGTTCGAGGGTTGGTACTGCGGAGACGTCGCGTGGAACTTCGACGACGCGGTTACGCAAGAAGTAACGCTTTCCGCCAAGTGGGCGGCTAAGTCGTACACGGTAAAATACATGGTAACGGGCGGCGACGATCCCGCGACGCAAGTTTACACGGCGGAGGACGGCGTATTCGGCGAGTTCGATCTCGCGACGCCGCAAAAAGAACATCACGCGTTTGACGGCTGGTACGAAAGCAGCGCGCATGAGGGCGAAAAGAAAACTCGGCTTAGCTATGCCGATATCCCCGCAACCAAACAAGAGATAATTCTGTACGGCACGTTCATTGCGGAAACATACGATATAACGTTTGAGTTCGGCGGCGGCGCAGACAGTTATACCGCGACGTGGGCGGATGACTTTACCGCGCCCGCTTCGTATACTTACGGTCAGCGCATAACGCTGCCGACGGCGGCTGACATCGTCATAACACCCGCGCAAGGCAGTTCGGCTGTCTACAACTTTGCGGGCTGGAAGATAGGCGACAAGACGGTGGGCGATATTTCCGCGACGGACTACGGCGACAAGACGTTTGTGGCAAACATCACGTCCAATCCCATATTCGAGGTGAAGTATCACCATAATTACGATGGCGGTCCTATAGTTACCCGCAACGTAGAAAACGGCAAAACGGCTATCGAGCTCAAGCCGACGAGAACGGGCTACACTTTCGATAAATGGTACAAGGACGAAAAATGCACCGACGTGTACGATTTTGCAACGGAGATCGTGAGCGGTAATGTCGATCTTTACGCGCATTGGACGATAAATACGTACAAGGTTACTTTCTACCCGATAGGCGGAACGCTCTCGGGCGATGCGGAAACGAGCGTGGAGTATAACGGCACGGTAACGAGACCTGCCGACCCGGCGCGCGACGGCTATACTTTTACGGGCTGGGTAACGGACATAGAGAGCGGAACGGCGTACGACTTTTCCGCACCCGTCGTTGCAGACGTTAAACTTTACGCGACGTGGGAGATAAACGAGTATACGGTTACGTTCGACGCGAACGGCGGAGTTTTTGCGGGCGACACGACTGTGCAGGCGGTGCACGGCTCTGCGATAGCCGCGCCGCAAGCCCCGCACAAGACGGGCTATACGTTCGTCGGCTGGTACACCGACAACGACTCTTTTGCGAAAAAATGGGATTTTGCGGAAAGCAAGGTTACTTCGGCGATCACGCTTTACGCAAAGTTCGATATCATAACTTATAATATAACGTATGTAGTAGGCGACGGCGCTAACGGAAATAACCCCGCTACGTATAAGGTAAGCGACGATGACTTTGCGCTTCTCGCGCCCACTGCGCCGTTTGGCTATAGATTTATCGGCTGGTACTCGGCTGCGGAAAACGGAGACGAGGTAGTAGCGCTCGACACGGACATAATAACGCGCGCCGATGCGGACGGCAACATCAAGATCTATGCGGTGTACTCGGACGTTTACACCGTAACGTTCGACGCGGACGGCGGAGAACTCGCTCAAACGACGTTGCCGCAAAACGTAAAGCGCGGCGAAAAGATACAAAAGCCCGACGACCCTACGCGAAGCGGCTATGCGTTTGTCGGTTGGAAAGCGCAAGGCGGTCAAGTAATGTGGGATTTCGACGCTAACGCGATGCCCGCAAACGATTTGACTATTGTTGCCGTGTGGCACGAAAATCCCAAGGACGGCACTTATCTTTTCGGTACGATGACAAATTGGGGCAACGGCGTGGGCGACTACAAAGCGACGCTCGACGCGCAAGGCATTAAGCGCGAGTACAAGCTTACGGGCGTACCGCTCGAAGCGGGCGACGAGTTTATCTTGGTCGCATATGACGAGGACGGCAACGCGACCGATTACATAAAAGCTCCGGCCAACTTTACCGTTTACGGCGCAGACGGCGTTATGACGCTCGTCCAGAGCGACGTTGACGGCGAAGGCAGAGGCAACTACTGCGTAAAAACGTACGACGAAGCATACGTCGGCATGACGTGGACTATCGTCTTGGGCGTAAACGAATACGGTCAGAACATAGTCAGCTTGGAGCTGGAGCGCGAAAGCGTTTTGCGCGATCCCGCTACGGGCAAAGAGAGCGACGACGTGCAAGTGGTTACGCCCGAGGACGACGTGTTCTATCTTATGGGCAACTTCAGCGGCGGCTTTAAAGCGACCGACGCTTGGGCGCTCGGCGGCAATCCGCGCGTAAAAGAAATAAACGGCGCGTATTACTTTACCAACGTCTATCTTAAAAAGTTCGACGCGTTCAAGCTGTTTTCGAGATCGGGCGACGCGGAGAATTGGTACGGCGGTCGATTTGTGGAGGTCGGCGAAAAGATAAGTCTGGATAAGACCATACAGTCCAACGTCGATCTCGGCAAGGACTTTGAAAACGGATTGTACAACATAGTCGTCGAGTACGGCGAGCATAAATCGGTTACGATCTACAAAGTAGGACGGCTGGGCGCGACGCTCGCTATAGATACGATTTACGCGGGCGACACGATCGCGAAGTCCGACATGAGCGTTACTTACCACGGCGAGCCGATAAGCGACTACACGCTAATAGCGTCCGCTGCGACGGTGGGCGAAAATACCGTTACCGTCATTTACCAAGGCAACGTGGCGGAGATAAAGTACACGGCGACAGCGCTTACCGAAACGGCGATAGAAATATCGAAAGATCCCGTCAAACTCGTTTACAGCGTGGGCGACGAACTCAGCCTTGACGGCATTCGCGTTACAGTGTCTTACAACAAGCTCGGCTATACGCAGACTGTCGGGGCGGATAAACTTACCGCGTCGGTAGAGCGGTTCACGGCGGCGGGCGAAGTCGAAATAACGGTAACGCTCGACGGCACGAACTTAAGCGACAAGTTCACCGTTACCGTCGGCAACAAGCTTACGTCGGTCAAGGTGGACACGCCGCCGACAAAGACGGTTTATTACGCGGACGACACCGCATTGGATCTTAGCGGTATGGTGGTGATCGCGTACTATAACGAGAACATAGACGGCGCGACGGTCGTTACGGAAACGGTAACGGATTACACGACCAATGCCGACGCAATAACGTTTACCGCGGGCGAAAAGACGCTTATTGTAGCGTACGGCGGAAAAACGGCTAACGTGGTTATAACGGTCAATGCGCTCGAAATAACTTCTGTCGAGTTGGATACCGCAAACGCAAAAACGGAGTATAAGCTGGGCGAAGCGTTTGTAACTAACGGCATAACTGCGAGCGCAACTTATAACAGCGGCAAGACCAAGCCGCTTGCGTTAAGCGAGTTTACCTTTGCGGCGGGATCGTATATAGACGCAGATAATAAGTTCGTGGGAGCGAAAAACGGTATAAACGTCATCGCAACGCATACGTCGGGCAAAACCGCTGCGTTTACCGTAAACGTTGCGCCGCTCACCGTAACGTTCGACGCTAACGGCGGCGTGCTTGCGGGCGATGGTTCGGTAGCTGTAATTATGTATGCCGATACTGTAACCGAGCCGACCGCGCCCGTTCGCGAAAACTACGATTTTGCGGAATGGCAGTATAACGGCGAAGCGTGGAACTTTGCGACAGACGGCGTTACCGCAGATATAACGCTCACGGCTAAGTGGATGCCTAAAACGTACTCTGTCGCGTTCGAGTTCGGCGGCGGCGAGTATACCGCCGCATGGAAAGACGGTTACGCCGCGCCCGTATCGTACGTGTATGGCACGGGGCTTGCTCTGCCCGACGCGGACAGCGTGGTGGTTTCGACAGACGGATACAACTTCCTCGGCTGGTACTTAAAAGGCGATACGTCCGCGCACGTCATAGAGATATCGGCAAACGACAGCGGAGACAAGACGTTCGTCGCGCACATCGAACAAGCCGACACGGTGGAGTTTGTATTCGACTATAATTACGACGGAAAAACGGAAAAGATAAACGTAGTGCAAGGCACTTCGGCTGCGGCTATCGCAGAGCCTAAGCGCGAAGGCTACACTTTTGACGGCTGGTACACCGCGGCGGATCATGCCGACGGCGAACTGTACGACTTTGCGCAAAAGGTAGACGTCAAGACGATCGTATACGCAAAGTGGGTTATCAACAACTATGACGTAACGTTTGTGTACGGCTACGACGATATCACTTCGGTAAAGACCGTAGAGTACGGCGCGAAAGTGCCTGTGCCTACGCAACCTCATCGCACGGGCTACACCTTTGGCGGCTGGTTCGACGGCGCGGCGGAGTGGGCGTTCGACAGCGACAAAATGCCGTCGCGCGACGTTACGCTCACCGCCAAATGGACGGTCAACGAGTATGTAGTTACGTTTGTGAACGGCGATTCTACGGATACAAAGACGGTGGCATACGGCGAGAAAATAGCCAAGCCCGTAGACCCCGTAAAGGACGGCTATACGTTTGACGGCTGGTTCAACGGCGATGTTGCGTGGAATTTCGATACGGACGTAATGCCCGCGGGCGCGTTGACGCTCACCGCCGAGTTCACGCCCGTAACGTATTATATCAAGTACGTAAACGGCACGGCGGAAACGGTCGCTTATACGATAGACGACATGCCTATACCATTGGCGGACGCGCAGCCCGACGACGAGAGCAAGGCGTTTATCGGTTGGTACACCGCGCAAGTGGGCGGCGACAAGATAGAGGGCGAGATAACGCATGCCGACTTCGGCGGACATCTCGATAACACGATCACGCTTTACGCGCTGTTCGAGACCAAGACGTATACCGTAACGTTCGATACCGACGGCGGTAGCGCGGTGGCGTCCGCAACGGTAGAGCACGGCGCGGCGGTGGCAAGACCGACCGACCCGACGCGCGAAAATTACGAGTTTGTGCAATGGGATAAAGACGGCGTCGAGTATGACTTTGACGCGGCGGTTGCTCAAGACATCACGCTCGTAGCTCAGTGGCGCATGACCGCGCATGCGGACGGCGTTTATGCGGACGGTGTGTTCGTAAAAGCGCTCGTGCCCGACGGCGACAGCGCGACCAAGCTCAAAGTGGAAAACGTAAATCTTCCCGCAGACAGCTGCATCACTTTCTGGAAAGACAACAAGCAGATAACCGAATACGTGTATGTGCGCGGCGGAGTGGAAAACGGCGAAATGACGGGAGATTCGTATTCCGACATCAAAGTCGTTGTGGGCGGTTGGTTCAATATCTATTACAACCCGAGCAACAATAGCTGGGAAAACGGTTTGTGGGTAGTTTATAACGGAGCGTACGTCGCGCCCGAGCTTAAAGAAGGCGACGGCTTGTACGACGGCAGCAATGAATTGCTCGCAACTTTTGCGGTCAACGCCGACGGCGCTAACGAATTGATATGCGAAGAGCTTACGCTCGCCGAGACGACTGTCATAACTTTTGTTTACAACGGCGCGGCGCAGACTGTATCTATTAAATCGGGCTGCACGCTGGGCGAAGCGACGGACGGCAATATCGAGCTCCATTCGGGCGTGTACGCTTTCTACTACAACTATGTGTCTAACGAAGTGTGGATAGACGGAACTCCCGATGCGCCCGTTGACCCCAACAAGCTTTTGACGTACGAAGCGGTGGGCGCGAACGGCGAAAGCGCGGGCTGGCTTGTGGGCAGCTTTGGCGCGAGCGGCGTAACGAGCTTCGATTTCGGCAAAGGCTACAGAATGACAAAACGCCTCGACAACAACGAAGAGCAGTGGTACATAGAGCGCGTGTTCTTGTCCGCCGGCGACGAGGTTAAGGTGCGTGCGGGATCGCGCGGATATTACGAAAACGGCAAAGAAGTAGCTAATACCTTTGACAGAGGTTGTAGCTATATCCGCGGCGGCACGGGCAAAGCCAACGTTACCACTACGTCGGGAACTTGGGATTCGGCGGGCAACGGCAACATCAAGGTCAACAAGGACGGATACTATACTTTCTACTTTAAGCAGATGTCCGACGGTACAGGCCCTAATATTTGGCTCGAGTACTCGGCGACTTGATTTAGGCCATATCATTGCATAATTATTCTTTGATCAAACGGCGCGTAGGTGTACGCGCCGTTTTTATATCATGCGTTGAGCCGCGCCATTTATCGTTTGTAACCGCGAGATATTTTTATCATTTAGCTTGCGTTTTATCGCGCTATGTGGTATAATATATATGTGGAGATACGGCATTGACGTATCCATAACGCGGAGTGGCAATGGTCGATTTCGAGAGCGTGCTCATAAAGCACAAGTTCAAATACAAAAAAGCGCTCGGTCAGAATTTTATATTCGACGGCGAGCTTTTGGACGAGATCGCGGCGAGCGGCGGTGCGGACGGCGAGTGCGTAGTGGAAATAGGCGCGGGCGCGGGTTCGCTTTCTTGCGCTATAGCGCGGCGCGCGCGGCGGTTGTGTTCGTTCGAGATAGACGAAACGCTTTTCCCCGTGCTCGAAGAAACTCTTGCGGAGTTCGACAATGTTCAGTTGTTCAGCAACGACGTAACCGAGCTCGGCATAGAAACGGTGGATATGCTCATCGGCGAACCTTACAGAGTGATAGCCAATCTGCCGTATTATATCACCACGCCGCTTTTGTTTTTGTTTTTGAGATCGAGCCTTTGCAAGTCGGTAACTTGCCTCGTGCAAAAGGAAGTGGCGGAACGCGTATGCGCCGCCGACGGGAGCGACTTCGGCGCGCTATCCGCTTCGGTGCAAGCCGTTGCCGAACCCAAGCTCATTCGTATAGTAAAGTCGTGGGAGTTTTACCCGCAGCCCGACGTGGACAGCGCGCTTTTAAGGCTGGACAAGACGGACGGCGCGGTCTATTCTGACGAACTGTATGCGTTTTTAAAACTGTGCTTTACCGCCAAGCGCAAGACGCTCATGAACAATCTTACGAGCGGCGGCATAGACAAACAAGCGGCGGCGGATGCGCTCAAGCAGCTCGGGCATGCGGAAAACGTGCGAGCGGAGCAGCTCGGCGCACGCGGGCTTATGGAACTCGGCGCATTGTTGGGCAAGTGCTAAAAGCATACATTGCAGCCTGTCGCGATCGGCATAATAACTACAGTCAAATAACATAGGGCAAAAAGCCCGAAGGAGCGAACATATATGCAAACCTACGGAATCGAAAAGTACGGCATTGTCAACCCCAAAAAGGTAGACCGCAATCACAGCCCCGCCGTTCTCACCGAAGAGGCGTTAAAGACCGAACCGTCGCAGCTCATGGATACGGGCGCGTTGCTCGTTGAAACGGGCGCATACACCGGACGCAGCCCCAAAGACAGATTTATAGTTGACGAGGCGGGCGTTTCCGAAAAGATCGGCTGGGGAACGGAAAACAAAAAGTTCCCGCTCGACAAATTCGAACTTATCTATAAAAAAGTGGGCGAGTACCTTTCGGGCAAAAACGTGTATTTGTTCGACGGTTTTGCGGGCGCAGATCCCAAGTACCGCGTTTCGGTGCGCGTCATCAACGAGTACGCGTCCGAAAATCTGTTCATGAACAACATGCTCATCCGACCGACTGAAGAAGAGCTTAAGAGCTTTAAAGAGGACTACACGCTCATCGCCGTCCCCGGGCTCAAGCTCGATCCCAAGGAATGCGGCACTAACAGCGAAGCGGCGATACTGCTCAGCCTCGAGCGCAAGATAATACTCGTGGTCGGCTCGAAGTACGCTGGCGAAATGAAAAAATCGGTGTTCAGTCTTATGAACTACCTCCTTCCGCAAAAGGGCGTTCTGGGCATGCACTGCTCGGCAAACATGGCGCTCGACGGAAGCGGCGACACCGCGTTGTTCTTCGGGCTTTCGGGCACGGGCAAAACCACGCTTTCCGCCGATCCCAAGCGCGGTCTCATAGGCGACGACGAGCACGGCTGGTCGGACGACGGCATATTCAATATAGAGGGTGGCTGCTATGCAAAATGCATAGATCTCAGCAAAGAGCACGAGCCCGAGATCTACGGCGCTATCCGCTTCGGCGCGCTCGTGGAAAACGTAGTTGTAGACGCAGACAAGCATGCGCCCGATTATTCCGATCGCAGCCTTACAGAAAACACGCGCGTTTCGTATCCCATAGATTTTATCCCCAATAAAGTCGTGCCGTCCGTGGGCAGTCATCCCAAGACGGTCATATTCTTGACTGCCGACGCGTTCGGCGTGCTTCCTCCCGTTGCAAAGCTCACCAAAGAGCAAGCGATGTTCTACTTTGTTTCGGGTTACACGAGCAAAGTCGCGGGTACTGAGCGCGGCATTACCGATCCCGTCAGCACGTTCTCCACATGTTTCGGCGCGCCCTTCATGCCGTTGCCTTCGGCGGTGTACGCCAAGCTTTTGGGCGAAAAGATAGAAAAGCACGGCTCGAGCGTTTACCTCATCAATACGGGCTGGACGGGCGGCGCTTACGGCGTAGGAAAGCGCATGAGCTTGCCCGCAACGCGCGCGATAGTTACCGCCGCTCTCGACGGCACGCTTGCCGACGTGGAATACGAGACCGAACCGTTCTTCGGATTGGCTATACCCAAGACTTGCCCCAATGTGGAAAGCAATATTTTGAATCCCAAAAACGTATGGAAGGACAAAGCGGAGTACGACCGCCTTGCCAAAAAGCTTGCGCACGACTTTGCTGAGAATATCAAAAAGTACTACCTCGACGCGTCTATCGTCGCGGCGGGTCCCAAAGCGTAAATACCGATCGAACCGATCCAAAAGCCGCAGTGCACAAAGCGCTGCGGCTTTTTGTATGTAATTTAAGCATTGCGCTTTGGGTAATATTGGATACGGACAGAGTAATAATTTGTCGAACGATTACTTTCGTCGCGTTTTTGTGATCGGCATTAAAACGCGCGATATTGCGGCGACAAAAAATCGCAAAACACTTGCTTTTGGTTTGTGCGTTTGATATAATACACCGTGAACATTTGTCATAGGAAGGCGGTTTTTTATGTCGCTCAGTGATAAAACGAAAAAGCGGTTACGCGAATTTTTGATCGTTCCGTTGATGGTATTATTTGCAGCCGCGCTGCGCGCGACTTGCGTATCGATATTCGTATTGCCGTACGACTTCGCGCCCGGCGGAGTTACTGGCATAGGTACGATGATAGAGTACAAGACCGGTTTTTCTACCGGTTATACTATGATGATAATAAACGCGCCGTTGCTTGTGATCGCGTTTATATTCATAGGTAAAAAGTTTTCTTTGCTGTCGGCGGTTTCCATAGGTCTGTCGTCGGGCGCAATGGTGCTAATGAAAAACTATTGCGATTTTACATCGTTCAAGACGGAAGAACCCGTGCTCGCCGCAGTAGCCGCGGGCGTTCTCGGCGGAGTGGGGCTTGCCGTCATGTTCCGCGCGGGCGGGTCTAACGGCGGTACGGACATAATCGCCATACTGATACAGCGAAAGTTTCCCACGGTCAATCTTACTTGGTACATATACGGGCTTGACGCCATTGTCATGGTCGTGTCTGTGTTTGTTTATAACAACGGTATAACGCCCATGCTGTTGTCGCTCATGCAGGAGTTCAGCCAATCGATGGTGGGCGACGTGATCTCCACGGGATTTAAGACGGCGATCAAGTTCGAGATAATCACCAACAACCCGGACGAGATAAGCAAAGAACTGATAGAAAAGCTCGGGCGGGGCGTTACGCGAATATCTGTTACGGGCATGTATTCGGGCGACGAAAAATCGCTTGTTGTGTGCGTAATAAAAAAGCGTCAAGTGGCGGAATTCAACAAGATACTGCAAAAATATCCCGATACGTTCGCTTATGTTATCACGGCGGGCGAAGTGCGCGGCAAAGGGTTTTAACTGCGCGGTTTATTAGGCATAATAACGGATAATTATTTAAAACGAGGTGTGTGATGAAAGAATTTAAAGCGGAATCAAAAAAGCTGCTCGATCTGGTGGTAAACTCCATTTATACCAATCGCGAAATATTTTTGCGAGAGCTTATATCCAACGCGTCGGACGCTATCGACAAGCGCAGATTCATGTCGCTTACCGATTCGGCGCTTGCTGCCGACTTTTGCATAGAGATCGAGACGGACGCTGCGGCGCGCACCATCACCATCACCGATAACGGCGTGGGCATGAACGCAGAAGAGCTGGAAAACAATCTGGGCGTAATAGCGGCGAGCGGCACCGAAGCGTTTAAGAAAGAGCGCGGCAAGACGGATGCGGAGCAGCTTATCGGTCAATTCGGCGTTGGGTTCTACTCGGCGTTCATGGTGGCGGAAAAGGTTGTCGTCATAAGCAAAAAGGCGGGCGATACAACGGCGTACAAGTGGGAGTCTGACGGAGCGTCGGGTTTCGAGATAGCGGAAGCCGAGCGCGCCGATGCGGGCACGAGCGTTATACTCACCGTAAAGCAAGACGCGGACGGCGAAAACTATTCGTGCTATCTCGACAAACATCATATCCGCACGCTCGTTAAAAAGTATTCCGATTATATAAGATACCCCATAAAAATGCTCGAGGAAAAACGCACTGACGGTGCGGACGGCGCAAAAGCGGAAGAGCTTATAACGCTCAATTCTATGACGCCCGTTTGGAAAAAGTCCAAGAGCGAGCTTAAAGACAAAGAGTTGGACGAGTTCTATACCCACACTTACCGCGATTGGAACGAGCCTATAGCGCATATTTCCGCGCGCATGGAGGGCGCGGTGGAATACACCGCTCTCTTGTTTGTGCCGAGCGAGCCGTCCTACGACTATTACACAAAAGATTATAAGCGCGGTTTACAGCTTTATTGCAACGGCGTATTGATAATGGATAAGTGCGCGGAGCTTATACCCGAATATCTCGGATTCATACGCGGCGTTGTGGATACGCCCGACCTCGCGTTAAACATCTCGCGCGAGATGCTGCAGCGCGACAGACGGCTTGCCGCTATCGCGAGCGGGCTTGAAAAGAAGATACTTTCCGAATTTGCCAAAATGCTCAAGAACGACCGCGAAAAATACGAAAAGCTTTTCGTCGCGTTTTCCAAAGCGATCAAGTACGGCGCGTACGATAATTTCGGAGCTAACAAGGACAAGCTCAAAGATCTGCTGCTGTATTATTCGGACAAAGAGAAAAAGCTCGTTACGCTCAAAGAATATTCGGAAAAGGCGGCTAAGGACAGCCCCGTGCTTTACGCTTGCGGCGAGACGACTGAAAAGATATCCATGTTGCCTCAGCTCGAGGGCGCGCGCTCTGCGGGCAACGACGTTTTGTATTTTACCGATGCCGTAGACGAATTTATTGCGCGCATGCTCGAAAGCTACGACGGGCATAAGTTTGAAAATATTGCATCGGGCAAAGCGGACGCGGCGTCTGCGGAAGGACACGAAGAACTCATCAAGCGCATAGAAGCTAAGCTGGGCGGGAAAGCCGTCGTTTGCCCTACGGACAAGCTCAAGAGCTATCCCGTGTGCCTTGCGGCAAAGGGCGAAGTGTCGCTCGAAATGGAGCGCATAATGGCGGCGATGGGCGGCAGCGGAATAAAAGCGGAGCGCGTTCTTCAGATAAATCTCGACCATGCCGTTATCAAGGGTCTGGAAAACTTGAGGGGCGAAAAGTTTGACGACACGGTAACGGTGCTGTACAACGAGGCGCTCATAGCCGAGGGCTACAAGACCGAGCCCGAATTTTTGCCCGCGGTAAACCGTTTGCTCGCGTCGGTAGTCGAAGAAAAACGCAAAGCGCCGAGCGCAAAGAAGGCGAGCGGCGCGAAAAAGACCGATACCGCGGCTGAATCCGAAAATGCGAGACCCTTAGATGAAAACAAATAAGCCGCGCGTCGTCGTCATTTCGGGTACGACGAGCGGGATAGGAGAAGAGCTCGGCAGGTTGTACCGCGAAAACGGCGATATAGTCGTGGGCATTTCGCGCACGGCAAGCGGCGAGAACGATATCGCAGCAGACGTAACGGACAGCGCCGCGGTGATCGCCGCAGTCGAAAAGACGGCAGAGCGGTACGGGTGCATAGACGTAGTTATAGCCAATGCGGGCGGCGGGCTGTCGGGCGCGACGGAGCTGCTTTCGGCGGACGACGTGCGCGATCAGGTTGCTTTGAATTTTTTCGGCGCGCTCGATCTTGTTTCGGCTGCGCTCAAATATATGGATCGCGGCGGCAAGGCGATATTCATATCGTCCGCTTGCGCGCTGTTTGCTCTTCCTTACCGCGCTATCTACTGTGCGAGCAAGGCGGCGGTAAATATGGCGGCGTTCGGGCTGTATATGGAGCTTAAGGAACACGGCATAAAGGTAACTTCCGTCTGCCCGGGCGATATAAAGACTAACTTTACAGCCAACCGCATCAAGCGTTCGGACGGCGGCGAGCGTTACGGCGACGCGCCCGTAGTGTCGGCGCGTAAAATAGACGACCGCGAAAATAAGCGTATGGACATCAAGCGCGCGGTAAAAAAGATATACAAATGTTGCAACAAATGCCGCAAGCCGCTATATATAATAGGTTTTAAGTATAAAGTATTGAACTTTTTGCGCCGCATACTCCCGCAAAAACTGTTTTTGGACGTTACCGCCAAACTGTTTTAAAGTTTTGTTACTTTGATACATACTAACGCGTTTCAGTTTTTAATAGACATTATCATAATTATTTTTCTATATATTGTGCCGATTGTGGAAAAATAATTTTAAAAACCACAATATATTGTGTCAAAAGGCTTGACATAGCCGTTTCTCGGTGTTATAATGGGCAAGCTGTGTGATATCACACGTGATCGGAGGGAACCATGTACAAAGTAGTCAAAAGAGACGGCAAAACCACGGCGTTCGACATATCCAAGATAAGTCAAGCCATCAAAAAGGCGTTCGACGCGCAAGGCAAACAATACAACGACGATATAATAGATCTCGTTGCGTTGAGAGTTACCGCGGATTTTGCCGACAAGGTAAACAACGGGCTTATCGCGGTCGAAAGCATTCAGGACAGCGTGGAGCGCGTTCTCATTCAGTCGGGTTATGCCGATGTGGCTAAAGCGTACATTCTCTACCGCAAGCAGCGCGAAAAAATACGCAACATGAAGTCTACGATCCTCGATTACAAGGAACTCGTCGACAGTTACGTAAAAGCGTCCGATTGGCGCGTTAAGGAAAACTCCACCGTTACATACTCGGTGGGCGGACTCATACTGTCCAACTCGGGCGCGATCACAGCCAACTATTGGTTGAGCGAGATCTACGACGAGGAGATAGCCGCGGCGCACCGCAATGCGGATATACACATTCACGACCTCTCCATGCTCACGGGATACTGCGCGGGTTGGTCGCTCCGTCAGCTCATACAAGAGGGCTTGGGCGGCATTCCCGGCAAGATCAGTTCTTCGCCCGCGAGCCATCTCGCCACGCTTTGCAATCAGATGGTCAACTTTTTGGGCATAATGCAAAACGAATGGGCGGGCGCGCAAGCGTTCAGTTCGTTCGACACGTACTTGGCTCCGTTCGTCAAGGCGGACAACTTGAAGTACGGCGAAGTCAAAAAGTGCATAGAATCGTTTATATACGGCGTGAACACCCCGTCGCGCTGGGGCACTCAAGCTCCGTTCTCCAATATAACGCTCGACTGGACGTGCCCGCCCGATCTTGCGGAACAGCCCGCTATAGTGGGCGGCAAGCCTATGGACTTCAAGTACAAGGACTGCAAGAAAGAGATGGACATGGTGAACAAGGCGTTCATCGAGATAATGATAGAAGGCGACGCCAACGGCAGAGGCTTCCAATATCCCATACCCACGTATTCCATCACGCGCGACTTCGACTGGTCGGAAACGGAAAACAACAAGCTGTTGTTTGAAATGGCGGCTAAATACGGTACGCCGTACTTCTCCAACTACATCAATTCGGACATGGAGCCGTCCGACGTTCGCAGCATGTGCTGCCGTCTGCGTCTCGATCTTCGCGAACTCCGCAAAAAGTCGGGCGGATTCTTCGGCAGCGGCGAAAGCACGGGCTCGGTCGGCGTAGTTACCATCAACATGCCGCGCATCGCGTATCTTTCCGAAAGCGAACAAGATTTTTACGCGCGTTTGGATAAGCTCATGGACGTGTCCGCGCGTTCGCTCAAGATAAAGCGCGATATAGTTACCAAGCTTATGAACGAGGGGCTGTATCCGTACACCAAGCGTTATCTCGGCACGTTCGACAACCACTTCTCCACCATAGGTCTCGTAGGCATGAACGAGGCGGGACTCAACGCCAAATGGCTGAGAGCCAACCTCACCGACGCGCGCGTGCAGAAGTTTGCGCAAGACGTGCTCAACCACATGCGCGAACGGCTCGTTATATATCAAGAGCAATACGGCGATCTTTACAACTTGGAAGCGACGCCCGCCGAATCGACGACGTACCGCCTCGCCAAGCACGACAAAGAGCGCTACCCCGAAATAATAACCGCCAACGAAAACGGCACGCCTTACTACACCAACAGCTCGCACTTGCCAGTAGGGTACACCGAGGACGTGTTCAGTGCGCTCGACATACAGGACGAGCTTCAGACGCTGTATACGTCGGGCACTGTTTTCCACACTTTCCTCGGCGAAAAATTGCCCGATTGGAAGGCGGCGGCAAAGCTTGTCCGCACCGTGGCGGAAAACTACAAGCTCCCGTACTTTACTCTTTCTCCGACGTACTCGGTATGCCGCGACCACGGCTATATAGTGGGCGAAGTTTACGCCTGCCCCAAGTGCGGCGCAAAGACGGAGGTAAACAGCCGTATCACCGGTTATTATCGTCCCGTTCAAAACTGGAACGACGGAAAGTCGCAAGAGTTTAAGGACAGAAAAGAGTATCAACCCGCCAAGTATTCCACGCCGCACCCCGGCGCGCCCCGCGACTGCGGCTGTGCCGTGCCCGATCTTCCGCACGTAACCGCCGACAAGGGCGATGTGCGCTACTCGTTATTTACTACGCCCACTTGCCCCAACTGCAAAGTCGCGCTTCCGCTCATAAAGGACGCGGGCTTGGACGTGGACGTCATAAACGCGGTGGCAGATCCCGACAGCGCTGTCAAATACGGCGTTAAGCAAGCCCCTACGCTCGTTGTAAGCAACGGCGACGCATACGACAAATACGCGGGCGTCGCGGCGATAAAGAAGTTTTTGGAGCAAGCGTCCAAATAGATGAATAAATACTTATGCAACGTTTTGAATAAGGAAATATGCCATGCTTGATTTTATAGTGATCGGCGGCGGAACGGCGGGACTCAGTGCCGCCGTTTACGCTTGCAGAGCAAACAGATCGGCGCTCGTTATAGAACGAGATTCGTTCGGCGGACAGATAGTGGATTCGCCGCGCATCGAAAACTATCCGGGTATATGCGATATTTCTGGCGCGCAGTTTGCGTCAGACCTTTTCGACCAAGCGGAAAAAGCGGGCGCGCAGTTTGCATGCGAGACCGTTATCGCTTTGGAGAAGAACGAGGACGGCACTATCGACGTAGTTACCGACGCGGAAAGGCGGACGGCGCGGGCAGTGGTGATAGCCGCGGGCTGCGAGCACAGACGGCTGGGCGTGGACGGAGAAAACGAGCTTATAGGCGCGGGCGTTAGCTATTGCGCGCTTTGCGACGGCGCGTTTTTTAAGGACAAGACAGTAGCTGTAGTCGGCGGCGGCAATGCGGCGTTTACCGACGCGTTGTATCTTGCGGGCATAGCCAAGTTTGTGTATATCATACACAGAAGAGACGAGTTCCGCGCCGAGCCGACGCTCATAGAACGCGCAAAGCAGCTCAACAACGTGCGTATAGTAACCTTTGCCAAGGTTAAGCGCGCCGTAGGCGAGTCCGAGCTGTGCGGGCTTATTCTCGATAAAAACGGCAAGGAAGAGGAACTGCCCATTGACGGTCTTTTTGTCGCGATAGGTCAACAGCCCGATAACGGCGCGTTCGGTGTTGAGTTAGACAATGACGGTTATATAGAGACGGACGGCGAATGCAGAACAAACGTCGCGGGCATATACGCGGCGGGCGATTGCCGCAAAAAGACAGTTCGGCAGCTTACTACGGCGGCGGCAGACGGCGCGATAGCCGTATCGACGGCATTGACCGATCTGTTCCGCTCGTGAGGAGATGACCGTGGAAAAGAAGAAACTGCTGCGTCTTGTGCCCGTAGTGATCGTGTTGGGCATTGTCGGATCGATGGTAGCGGCAATGTTCGGGCATGAATGGCTTGTAGGCGTGATATTGGGCACGGTGTTCGGACTTCCGTTTTTGATAGGCATCGTGATAGTTATACTGTCCGTTGCGGGCGTTATCGGCAAACCCGTTGCAACGAGCGGGCTGAGCGCTGAAGAAAAAGCGCGGAGAAAACGCGATTCCCGACTGATATCGAGCAGCGGATACCGCAAGAACGGTTGGAAGCGCATACCCGTATTGATGGTGCTGATGATCATAGGTTGCGTGGTCGGAACTATAACGTCGTTCGATCTCGGTCAAACGATCGCGGGCATATGCTGTTTCCTTTCTATATTTGTTATAGTATTTTCTTGTTTGGGGATAGCCAAGCTCGTCGAGCGCAAGCGCAAAGCGCAAGAAAAAGACGGCGAACATTTTGCGGTGGTATTCGGCGTTGTAAAAGCGTGTCTCATGCCGACCGACGAGGTGATACTGAACGACGGCGTAACGTATACGGAATACTACGAAAACGTGGCGTACAACGGTTTGTACAAACTTATTGTGGAAACTAAGGATGACATTCGTGTGGTTTTCGGTAAGGACGTCGTCGCGAACGGCAGCGGTGTTAAGCTGCTCGTAAACAAGCGCAACGGTAAAACGCGCATTATTTGACGCGACGAAACATATAGGACGCGGATTTATACGAGGAGCATTTTTTGCTCTTTGCGGGAACATACATGCGACTATGACAAATTCGGTTCAATACCGCGCCGCCTTAGGACGCACGGATTTATGACTTGCCCCGTGGTATAATAACTGATTTATATGCATAGAAAAACGCATCGACTGTCGATGCGTTTTGTGTTGTTTGTTATCGGTAGCCGTTTTACAGAAATACACCGTAATCGCTGACAAGTATTTGTCCTGTGAGCGGCTTGGAGTCGTCAGACGCCAAAAACATAAGGATCTTCGCCACGTCGTCGGGCTGACACGATTTCAAAGCTATATCGCCGTGTTTGCTCATCGCGCCCATCATCGCCATGTCTAATTGAGATTGGTCTATGCTCGCCGTCATGGGCGTGTAGATATTCCCCGGGCAGACGGCGTTGCATCTGATGAATTTGCTCGACATGAGCATGGCGGTGTGTTTTGTAAGACCTATGACCGCCGCTTTTGTAGATGCGTATACCGCGCCGCCGCCGCCGTTCACGCCCGCTACCGATGCGACGTTCGCTATAGAGCCGCCTTCCTTCATGAATTTGAGCGCGGCGCGTATGCATTGCATAGTGCCTATCTGGTTTATGCCTATTACTTTTTGCGCGTCGTCGTCGAGATATTTGTCAACGCCTTTAAGTCCCGTGTCGAGAACGCCCGCATTGTTCACCAAAACGTCTATCCCGCCGAACCTATCGACTGCGGCCTGCATGAGCGCTACGCAGTCCTCGTTTTTGGAAATGTCGGTAGGTACGGCGAGAACGTTACCGCCCGCCGCTGTTATTTTTTGCGCCACATCGTCGAGCGCGGCTTTGCGTCTTGCGCTTATGACTACGTTCGCACCTTCGCTCGCGAAAAGTATAGCCGTCGCAGCGCCTACGCCCGAATTGCCGCCAGTTATTACCGCGGTCTTGCCCTTAAGTCTGTCCATATATATCCTCCCGTTTGTTTTTGATCATTATACTATCGAACAGTACGGCTGTCAATATGTTTGGCGGACGTTTATCCGCGGAATGCGGCGGCGAGCGTACTATCGTGTCGAAACCCATATCCAAACTCCGATCGCTCGGCGTGCTAACATGCGCAGTCGCGCCGATTTGCGCGTCGGATAAAACGGCATAAAAATATAGTCTAAATCGATTGATTTTCCCGTCGGTCTGTTGTAAAATAGCAGTGTCGCAAAAACTATTGCGATATGATATAAAGAGGTTTTTTATGGACGTAAAACAACAGCTTGCCGAAGAATTCAACATCAAACCGGAACACTGCTCCAATATAGTCGATCTTCTCGATCAGGGCGATACCGTTCCGTTTATCGCGCGTTACCGCAAGGAAATGCACGGCGCTACGGACGACCAGGTCATTCGCGAATTGTCCGAGCGGTACGAGTACTTGAAAGGACTTATAAAGCGCAAAGAAGAGATACGCTCTTCTATAGAAGAACAGGGCAAGTGGACGGACGAGTTGGGTACAGCGCTCGAAAATGCAAAGACGCTTACCGAGGCGGAGGATATCTACCGTCCGTATAAACAAAAGAAAAAGACGCGCGCGTCGGTTGCCATTGCGCGCGGGCTGGAGCCGCTCGCCGATATAATAGAAGCGCAAGAGCTAGCTTCTTACGACGAAGCAGAGCTTACCGCGCCCTATATCGACGCCGAAAAAGAAGTGCCCGACGCAAAGTCTGCAATAGACGGCGCGTGCGATATAATTGCGGAGCGCATAAGCGACGACGCAGCTATACGCAAAGCGTTGCGCGAGCAAGCGCTCTCCGACGGGCGTTTGACTGTAGTCGCCGACGAGACGTGCAAAGACGACGAAAAGAAAAAGGTTTACGAAACGTATTTCAAGTTCGACGAAGCGGTATCCACCGTGCCCAGCCACCGCATACTCGCCGTCAACCGCGGTGAAAAGGAAGGCTGTTTAAAAGCGTCCGTAGTCGTTGACGAAGCAAAGGCGCTGTCGACCATCGCCGCCGCCAGAAAGAAGAGTTCGGCGTTCGACGCATTGATGGACAGAACGATAGAGGATAGCTATAAGCGGCTAATTGCGCCCAGCATAGAGCGCGAAGTGCGCGCCGAGCTTATGGACAGAGCGTCCGAGCAAGCTATAAAAACTTTCGAGCGCAACCTAAAGCCCCTTCTTTTACAGCCGCCGCTCAAGGGCAAAGTCATACTCGGCCTCGACCCCGCATACCGCACGGGCTGCAAGATAGCGGTCATCGACGCGAGCGGCAACGTTTTGACGCACACTGTAATATATCCGACGCCGCCGCAAAAAAAGATAGAGCAGTCCAAAGCGGTCATGAAAGAGCTGATCGAAAAATACAATGTGGATTGCATATCCATCGGTAACGGCACGGCTTCCAAAGAGTCGGAGATATTCGTAGCCGAACTTATAAAAGAACTCGACAGACCCGTATCGTATGCGGTCGTTTCGGAGTCGGGCGCGTCCGTATACAGCGGAAGCAAGCTGGGCGCGGAAGAGTTCCCCGAACTCGATCTTACAATACGCAGCGCCATATCGATAGCGCGCCGTCTGCTCGATCCGCTTGCGGAGCTTATAAAAGTAGACGTTCGTTCGCTCGGCGTGGGTCAGTACCAGCACGACATGCCGCAAAAACGGCTCGTATCGTCGCTTACCGCCGCCGTAGAGGACTGCGTAAACAGCGTGGGCGTGGACTTAAATACCGCGTCGTACTCGCTTTTGGCGTATGTGTCGGGACTCAACATGGGCACGGCGAAGAGCATTGTGGAATATCGCTCCAACAAGCGGTTCGCATCGAGAAAGGAATTGCTGAAAGTTCCCAAGCTCGGCGCTAAAGCGTTTGAGCAGTGCGCGGGCTTTTTGCGCATACGCGACGGTGCGGACGTATTGGATAATACCGCCGTTCACCCCGAATCGTACGACAGCGCGAAAAAACTGTTGGATAAATTCGGCTATACCGCCGACGACGTTCGCGCGTTCAAGCTGGGCGATCTCGCCGCAAAAGTAGCCGCGGCGGGCGAAGAAGCTGTCGCTGCGGATATAGGCGTGGGCGTGCCTACGTTGAACGATATAGTTCAAGAGCTTACAAAACCGGGCAGAGACGTGCGCGACAGTCTGCCTCCGCCCGAATTGCGCTCGGACATACTCGATATGAACGATCTTAAAGAGGGAATGAAGCTCAACGGCGTTGTAAGGAACGTTACCGACTTCGGCGCGTTTGTGGATATTTCCGTACATCAAGACGGTTTGCTCCACATCTCCGAAATTTCGGACACGTTCGTAAGTCATCCGTCGGACAAGCTCAAGTGCGGAGATAGGATAACGGTTTGGATATTGGCGGTAGATAAAGAAAAGCACCGCATATCGCTCACCATGCTCGATCCCGCGACGCGCGACGCGAGAAAAGCGGAGTACGAAAAGCAAAAAGCCGAACGCGCGGAAAAACACGCCGACTACTTGAAGCGCAAGCAAGAACGCGCCGAAAGGCAGGCGGAATACGAAAAACGCAAAAGTTCGCCCGATGCGCGCGGAGGAGATCGCGAACGCAAGTTCGATAGGAGCGATAGGAACGGCGAGCGCAAGTTCGACCGCAACCGCCGCGACGACAGACGGAGCGATTACCGCGAGCGCATAGAGCGCGAGCCTTCCACCGAAAACATGTCTATGGAAGAAAAACTCGCCGCACTCATGGGCAAATTCAATAAGCGCTGATTTTAATCTGATTTTAATAATATTTTAAATTTGATGTAATACTCTTAGTTTATAATAAAACGGTACATGCGCGGAATGCGCATAACAATAAGTTTGCGAGGATACTATGTTATACGCAAGGGACTATAGACAGTCTGCATGGAAAAAGCTGAACGGACAATGGGGCAATGCAATATTATCCAGTATTTTGTACTCGCTCGTCGCCTCCGTTCCGTTTTTGGACGGTATAATGTTGTGCGGTTATTCCAAGTTTATGCTCGACCTATCGCGCGGAAAAAATCCGTCTATCGACACTGTGTTCAAGGGCTTTGACAATGCGCTTAGCGCACTGTTATTGGGGTTGTTGAACGGCATATTCCTATTCTTGTGGTCGTTGCTGCTTTTTATCCCCGGCATTATAATGACTTATGCGTATTCCATGAGCTTCTATCTGATGGCGGACGATCCGTCGCTGACGGCTACGCAAGCCCGTAAAAAATCGATAGAACTCATGCGAGGCAATAAGTGGAGACTGTTTTGCTTGGGAATGAGCTTTTTCGGTTGGGCATTACTCACGATGATCACTTTCGGATTGGCTGCGATATTCGTAGCGCCGTACCAACAACTTGCCACCGCCGAGTTTTACCGCAGTCTCATCAACGATAAAGACGGTCAAGCGTCCGCCGATGTGTTTAACGCATCTCCGCGCACTTGCACGGCAGCTGTCAAAAACGACGTGTTCTGCTCCGAATGCGGCGCGGCAAATTCGTCCGATTACATATTTTGCGTAGAGTGCGGCTCGCGGCTCAACGCAAAGCGCAAAGAAGAGCAAAGCGAGACTATCGCGGCGTCGGCTACGGAATGCCCGGCGTGCGGCGCTTCGGTCAAGGGCGGTTCGGTGTTCTGTACCGAATGCGGCTACAAGCTGACCCAACAGACAGCCGCGCCTGCGGAAAAGCATAAGTTCTGCACTAAGTGCGGCGAGCGCAATGTAGAAGACGCTACCTTCTGCAGAAATTGCGGTAACAAGATCGGCTGACGATAGGAACTGATTTTAATAAATATCGATAAATAAAACGAGCGTTGCTAAATGACGGCAACGCTCGTTTTATGTTTATGTAATTTCGATTTTCTTATTCGTCGTCGCAACGTTCGAGCGAGACGATAAACGGGTTTTCCGCCATTATGTTGCCCAGCGTGCGCGATGAGTATTCTTTGTCCGTTTTAAGCGTGGCGCGGTATACCGAAGTATCGTCTTTGCGCTCTATGTGCAATCGGTTGAAGTGGCGCACTTCAAACAGTTGTTTTACCTTCTCGTCGTTTTCGCCGTCGTTGACGAAACATATTTTTATTTCGTATGTGCGCTTGGAGCGGAAAATTCGGCAGGGTATGTGAAATATGCACTGCGACAGTATGAGTATGAGCGTCGCGCCCGTGGCTACGGTGTACAGCCCCGCGCCCGCAGCCATGCCTACGCCCGCCGTAGCCCATACGCCCGCGGCGGTCGTAAGTCCGTGTATCTCGTGCTGACGGTAAACGATTATGCCCGCGCCCAAAAATCCTATGCCCGATACGATCTGCGCGGCAATGCGCGACATATCCGCCGCGCCTTCACCGAAGCCGAACTTGCTCACCACCATCATGAGCGCCGAGCCTACGGCAACGACGGTGTGCGTGCGTATGCCTGCTTCTTTGGCGCGGAACTTGCGCTCGAGACCTATGGCAAAGCCGAGAACGAGCGCAACTATCACGCCGATAAGATAATTTAATTCTTTTAGTATTGTTTCACCCATGGTTCTCTCGCGGGCGTTTGCCCGAGCAAATACATTCTACGCCGCGTTGGGCGGCTGTATTCTGTTTGGATATGCATTGACGGCAAAAACTATCAGTCGAAGTCTTTAGTGAAATTGCCGTTTTCAAATACTTTGAGCATTTTTCCGTCGCGTGTCTCGGCGGTTATCGTAAGGTCTTTCGTTCCTACCATAAAATCGACGTGAACATTGGAATCGTTGATGCCGAGTTTTGCGAGCGTTTCTTTATCCATTCCGTCGCCGCCCTCTACGCAAGTGGGATACGCTCTTCCTATGGCGAAGTGGCAGCTCGCGTTTTCGTCGAACAGCGTTTCGTAGAAGAGGGTGTTGAGATTGCTTATGGGCGAGTCGTAGGGAACGAGCGCTATCTCGCCGAGCCGCCGCGCGCCTTCGTCCGTTTCGATTATGCCCTTGAGAACGTCTTTATTGGCGGTAGCGTCGTACTCCGTTATAACGCCGTGTTCGAGTTTTAGCGTTATGCCGTCTATTATCTTGCCGTGGTAGCAAAGCGGCATGGACGCTTTTATAACGCCGTCCACGTTGTTGCAGTCGGGTGCGGAAAACACCTCTTCGGTGGGCATGTTGGCGTTGAATCTTACGCCGTTGCATTCTTCCGCGCCGCCCGCAAATACGTATCCTTCGGGCATGCCCACGCATACGTCCGTTCCGAGCGAGTTGGTGTATCTAAAGCTTTTTATATTCGCCGCATTGAGTTTTTGCGAGCGGCGTATCAGATCGTCCGCATGCTTTTTCCACGCCGCAACGGGATCGTCGTTATCGACGCGCGTGGTTTTGGCTATATACTCGCCAAGCTTTTCGTAAGCCGCGTCTGCGGAAAGATCGGGAAACATGAGCTTTGCCCAATCGCGTTGAGGATAGGCGATTATGGACCACTTGATCTTGTTGGACATGGCTTTGTCGTAGTAGGGCATGCATCCGTTCATATACGCTCTGCGCGACGCGGTTATCTTGTCCGCTTCCACCATGCGCAAGTTGTCGGGATTTTCGCAAATGATATTTATAACACAGCCGTTTACGTTTGCAAAGTAATTGCGTTCTTCGTATACGAACGACGGCTTGTCGGTAAGCGTTTCAATCGTTTGGTTTTCGTAATCGAGCTTTTCGAGCGCGTCGTCGCGGAAGCAAACATGCACGCGCTTTGCTCCGAGCTCGTAAGCGAGTTTGGAGACTTCGCGCGCTATTTCCGCAGCATCGACCGAGGTAAGTATAAGCACCTCTTCGCCCGGCTGAACATTCACGCCCGACACGGTTACGGCTTTCGCCAAATTTTCCACCATTCTTTTATCCATGATATCTTGCTCCTATTCGGGTATTATTTTGTTTGAATATAGGTAAATCGTTATTTGCTATCGTCGTGCGCCGCGCCGCCTATTACAAAAGCGAAACTACGGCGGGGAAATCTTTTACTGTCAGTTTGTACACCGCTTCGCAGCCGAGATCGGCATATGCTATAAGCTCGCATGACAACACTTTGCTCTGATACAGCGCCGCCGCGCCGCCTATCGCGGTCATGTACACCGCGCCCGATCGCTTTATCGCTTGGGCGACCGCATTATTTCGCACGCCTTTACCTATCGTTACGCTGACGCCGCGGTCATAGAGCAAGGGGGCGTATTTATCCATTCTTCCGCTCGTGGTAGGCCCGCAACTGCCTATGGGTCTGCCTTGCGGCGCGGGAGTGGGACCGCAATAGTAGATCGCCGCGTTTACGAGATCGAACGGCAAAGGCTCACCCTTTTCGATAGCGGCGGCTATGCGCTTGTGCGCTTGATCGCGCGCCGTGTACATAACGCCGTTCAAAAGCACGAGATCGTTTTCGCGCAAGGTTTTTATTTTTTCCGCGTCGAGCGGGAGCTGTAATTGTTTATATCCGTTCATCAAAACCTCAACGTTCCGTGCCTCACGCTGTGGCATTGCAGATTGACCGCTACGGGCAGCATGCCGATGTGTGTGGGCGCTGTTTCTATATTGACCGCCAATGCCGTAGCGTTTCCGCCGAGCGCGGCTACGCCTATGCCCAGCGCGTTGATCCTCTTAAGCAGTTCGCATTCGAGCGCGGCTACGTCCGCTCTGTCGTTGCGCTCTCCTACGGGGCGCATGACCGCGCGCTTGGAGAGAACGCACGCCGTTTCGGTAACTCCGCCGATGCCCACGCCCACTACGAGCGGCGGACAAGCGTTTCTTCCGCCGCATTCAACGGCGTTCATTACCGCGTCGATTATACCTTCCGTTCCGTCGGCGGGGGTGAGCATGTACAGCTTGGACATGTTTTCGCTGCCCGCGCCTTTGGCGAGGAACGATATCGTAAACTCGTCGCCAGGCACGAGCTGCACGCTAACTATGGCGGGGGTGTTGTCGCTCGTATTGACGCGCGTCAACGGATCGGCTACCGATTTGCGCGCGGCGGAGTAAGCGTCCCGCACCGCTTGCTGTATAGCCGACGCAAGCCCGCCGCAGTAAACTTCGTCGCCCATGCGCACGAAAATCACGGCTTGACCGGTGTCTTGGCAACAGAACGCGCCGTCCCGTTCGGCTATCTTGTTGTTTTCGGCTATCAACCTTGCCGCTTCCGCCTCGAGCGGACTGTCTGTGCGCAAATACTCGAGCGCGTTTGTTACGGCGGGGTCGGGCATGGTGAGGCATTTTTTTATGAGCGCCGTGAGACGTGTTTTTACTTGTTCGCTGTCTATAGTTTTCATAATGATCCTATGTTAAATTATACCACGTTCGGTCTTTAAACACAACCGATAGACGCGTCGGCTACGCATAATTATCGATTTTGATTCGCATATTGCGCGGCGCGGCGAAGCGAAACGGCTTTATTAGCTTGCTTTTGACGCGCGATAATGCTATAATTGGCATATGGGCTTAAAGATCTGCAGTTTGGCGTCAGGATCGAAAGGCAACTGCTGTTTCGTTTCCGACGGCAAAAACAATATCTTGATCGATCTCGGCATATCGGCGACGCGCGTGGAGCGTTGCTTGAGCGTGCTCGGCGCAAACTCCGATAGCGTCGATATTTTTGTTACGCATTCGCATTCCGATCATATAAACGGACTTAAAGTCTTTTGCAAAAAACACCCGAGGGCGGTGGTGCATTGCCAACGGGAGACGGCGGGCGCGGTATCGTCCCATTGCGGCATTGCGCCGCGCACGGACGCGCGGACGGTCGCAGTGGGCGGACTTACGGTTACCGCCGTTCCCGTTCCGCACGATGTTCCGTGCTTCGGCTACATAGTGGAAAGCGAGCATAAGCGTGTAGCGGTGGTTACCGATGTGGGCGAGATAGTGCGCGACACGTTGAGCGCTTTGTGCGGTTGCGACGTAGTAATGCTGGAAGCCAATCACGACCCCGAAAGACTGCGCCGAAACAGCGCGTACACGCCGCAGTTAAAAGCGCGCATACGTTCGCGTTACGGGCATTTATCCAATCCCGACTGCGCCGACGCTTGCGCATATCTCGCCGCGGGCGGAGTCAAGAATTTTATTCTTGCGCATTTATCGGAAGAGAACAACGACCCCGAGCTTGCCGCATCCGAAGTGGAGCGCGGTATACGCGTAAACGCGGGCGTAACCGACGCGCGCGTAGTGGTGGCGACCCAAAATTCCATGACGGGACTGTTTGAAGTATGTTGAAAGAGCGTAAGGAGTTTATAAGCATAGATCACCGCGCGTCGTGCGGGTTTTATCTGGGCGCTATAATAACGACGCTCATATGTCAAATGCTTGCCGCCATGGTATCCGTCGGACTAATGAAAAAGATACCCGACATCGCCCAAAACGGAGATTTTAACGGCGCGTTCATGATGTTCGTGCAATTAGTGAACGGCGCGTTTGTGGCGGGATACTGCTTTATAAACAAGCGCAAGCTTAATTTCTCTTATTTCAAAAACACCGCGACGGAAAAGAACATAGGCGTTGCGGACATCGTCGTGCCGCTTATAGCCGCGCCGCTTTTGCTCGTAACGATGTACCTTCCCACCGTGTGGTACGGGTTTTTGGTTCAAGCAATGGGCATACCGCCGGAGGCGGGCGCGCTGTATACGGACACGGCGTCGGCTGTTGTCATGATAGTTATAGCGTCGGTGTTTTTAGCGCCCGTGTGCGAAGAGACTATCTACCGCGGCGTGCTGTTTCACGGAATTAAGAGCGAAAAAAGCACTGTATATGCGGTGTTTATCTCCGCGCTCGCTTTTATGCTCATGCACATGAATCCGCTGCAAATAGTTTTTCAGTTTGCGCTTGGCGTGCTGTCGGCGTTTATCGCGCTCAGAAGCGGCAAGCTTTTGCCGTCGATATTGCTCCATGCCGTAAGCAACGCGCTCGCGCTCGTCATAGACATGACCCCGCTCGGCACAGCTATCGGCGCGGGCGTTGAGTGGTTGACCGCCAATATAGCGGCGGCGTTTTTTATAACGCTCGGGCTGTTTGTCGCGGGCGGCGCGGCGCTATTCTTTATAGTCGATATCGCGTTCGGACGGCGTAGACGCAAAGATGACGTCGCGCGAGAGGCTCAGGCGGAAAAGCCGGGCGGCGAGTTGCCCCAAGACATGACTGATAGCGAAAAGGCGGCGGCGGAACTTGCGGAGCGCGCCGCGGCGTGCAAAAGACGCGACGGGTTTGTAAGATTGTGCGTCGGCTTGGGGATATGCGTTATAATGCTCATATTCAACGCCGTGTCGCTCATACTGTCATGACGGCGCTCATGGGAGTAAAGCGCGATTACCGCGCGGTATCTTATGCGTTGTGTTCCGCTGTTGCGGGCGTTTTGCTCATGCGCATCATCGTGTACTTTGCCGATATCGGCGGGGGCGATTACGGCGGCATGCTCGCTTCCGACGCGCTCTTCACATTGCCCGTGCAGTTGATATTCTTTTTGACCGTACCGTTTTGCATTTACAAATTTTACGGCGGGCGCACTGTCAAGCAGGTGTTGACATACAGTTCGTGCTCTAAGTTCAAGCCGTACTATTTGTTAGCCGTGCCGCTCGGACTGTGCGTGTACTTTATTACGTTGGGCGTGTCGTCTGTGTGGGCGGCGCTTCTCGAACTGACGGGGTATGTTTACGTGTCGTCCGAGCCGAGCATGCCGCAAACGTTCAACTTCGGATTTATGTTTGCGGAAATACTGATGACGGCTTTATTACCCGCGGTGTGCGAAGAGTTTATCATGCGCGGCGGCATGCTGACGACGGCAAAGCGCACGTGGGGGATAGTGGGCTGCACGGTTCTTTGCGGTATTGCTTTCGGGCTGTTCCACCAAAACGTGCGGCAAGTATTTTATACGTCGCTATTCGGCGCGCTCGCCGCGTTTATGACGTTAAAGCTCAAGAGCGTATACCCCGCAATGCTCATGCATTTTACCAATAATTTTTGCAGCGTGTATCTTAGCTATGCAGACAATTACGATTGGGCGGTAGGCGGCGGCTTTTTTCCCACGATAGACGCGCTAGCGAGCGGAAGGATATGGGCGCTCGCTCTGCTTTTTGTGTGCGCGTTTGCCGTAGGCGGCGGGCTTGTTGCGGTAATGCTGTACTTTAGGGACAAAAAGGTTTTGGAAAACAAAATGGAAACGCTCAAAGACGCGGCGTTCGACGTAACCAACAAGCGCGTCGTGCTGATGGGCGAGTTCGATCCCGAACGTATAGAGCGGCTGGAAATGGAAAAAGAAGTGTACGGCAGCGATTACCAAGAACAGAAATACCGACCCGTTCTGCGCGACGTCATGATAGCGATAGGGCTTGCCGTGGTAACGTTGTGCACTACGGTTTTCACGTATGTTTGGGGGTTTTTCTATTGAAGCGGATACGATTGCTTTGCGTAGGCAAGGCGAGCAAAGCGTTTTGCCGCGACGGCTGCGCCGAATATCTTAAGCGGCTGCGCGGATTTTACGATGTGTCGGTAGTCGAGATACCCGAGCAAGCGACAAACGCCAAGGAATGCCAAGAGCTTGTCAAGCGCATGGCGGGGCGGGAGTGCGTGCTAATGGATATTGGCGGCGAAGCGGTGTCGTCGGAGGGGCTTGCCCGTCTCGTGTACGACATACATTCGCGCAGCGACGAGATAACTTTCGTTATCGGCGGCGCTTGCGGCGTAGACGGGTCGGTGCGAGCATTGGCGCGCAGACGGATATCGTTCGGATGCGTAACGTATCCGCACCAGATAGCACGCCTTTTGCTGTGCGAACAGCTATACCGCACGGCAACTATTTTAAACGGTTTGCCCTATCACAAATAGCGGCGCATAAGCTGCGCGCGGTTTGTGTTTGTTTGCGCTCGAGCGGCATACTTAATATGTATGAACGTTTTCGAGAGGGTAAAAAGCGAAATGACGCGTTCGGGCGCGGACGTGTTCTCTATAGGACAAAGCGCGCTCGGCTTGCCCATCTTGTGCGCGCACTGCGGCGGAGGTGGACGGCAGATAATAATTACCGCCGCCATACACGCCAGAGAGTGCTATACGGCGCTCGTGGCGCTCGAACAGATATGTTTGGCGCAAACAGCGTTCGCGGGCGGCGAGAAAGCGGACGGCGCATATTTTATCCCGCTGGTCAATCCCGACGGCGCGCTGTTTTTCGAGAGCGGGCTAAACGGCGGGCTCATGCCTTATTGCGCCTTATCCGATCGAACGGAACGGTACGACTTATTGGCGAGGTCAAGCGGGGCGTGGAGCGTATGGAAAGCCAATGCCGACGGCGTGGACTTAAACTGCAACTTCGACGCGAATTGGGGCGGCGGCTCGTCCAATAAAGTGCATGTCGCGCCGTCCGATTTTATAGGCAACTATCCGCTGTGCGCGCCCGAATCACGCGCTCTCGCCGAGTTTACGCGGCGCGTCGCGCCCGCGGCTACAGTCAGTTATCACTGCATGGGCGGCGAGCTGTACTGGGAGTTTTTTCAAAGCGGCAGAGCGCGCGAGCGGGACGAACGCTTTGCGTCGGCGATAGCAAGCGAGATAGGCGTAAAAAAAGTGGACGGGCATTTGTTTTCGGCGGGCGGGTATAAGGATTGGTGCGTGTCGGCGCTCGGTATACCCGCTGTAACGGTCGAGCTTATAGACAGCGGAAGCCATCCGTTTACGCCCGACGACTATGCGCGCGACATCCAAAAGAACGCGCGGCTGCCTATGTTTATACACGATACGCTTGGCGAACTCGGAACGTAAACAAAAGCGCCCGCCGCAATAACGGAGACAACATGGAGAAAAACGAAACGACTGAAACGAATAAAGTGTCCGACGACGCGACGACCGTCGAACGGACGCGCGATCAAAAGTACATGCTCGCGGCGCTCGAGTGTTTAAAGGACTGCCCGAACATAGAAGTGCCGGTAGCCGCCGTGGTAGTGTGCGGCGACGAAATAATAGCCGAGGGCGTGAACCGCAGAGAGACGGACAAAGACCCGACCGCGCACGCCGAAATAGTGGCTATACGCAAAGCGTCGCAAAAGCTGGGCAGATGGAATCTGTCCGATTGCGAGCTGTACGTTACGCTCGAGCCGTGCGCGATGTGCGCGGGCGCGATAGTGTATTCGCGTATAAAAAGAGTGGTGTTCGGCGCATACGACGTGCGGTTCGGCGCGTGCGGTTCGGCGCTCGACGTCGCGCACAACGACAAGCTCAACCACCGCGCGGAAATAACGGGCGGGATTTACGAAAACGAATGTTTGACGCCTATAAGGGAATATTTCAAAGAGCGCAGAAAGCTCGCCAAGAGGAAAGATTTTTAACGCCGAGATATCGGTTTCGAGTTCGTATGCGTTGACTGCGGCTCGCGGCGCGTTTATAATATTAACGGCAACGCCATAATAGATCTACGACGCTGCTCGGGTAATAACACAGAAATACAAAAGGAGATCGGAAATGATAACGGGTAGATTGATCAATAAGATAATCAATGTATTTACGGGGCTGTTTGCCATATCGACGCTTATATTGATGCTTACGTTGTACTTGAATAATCTGATAGGCGGGATACTGCCGTGGTCGGCGGCGAGTACGGTGGAAAAATTCCGCAACTATTTTACCGTCGCCACAATATTTTGCGCGGGGATAGAGTTTACGCTCAAGCGCAATATTATCCTCGCGATAATCTTTGCATGCATCGTCGTCGCGGTTGCGCTGTTTATGATCTACACCGATATCGCGGTATAACGGTCAAAGTTTAGTCGCAAGCGATCATGATGTCGGCGGCTTTGTCTATATCGCCCGCGCCCGTAAATATGACGGCTTTTTCCTTGAGCGACTTGCAGAACGATACTATTTCCGAAAACGTGTCGAAACAGTACGCGTTTTCTTTTTGTTTTAACAGTTCGCGGCACAGCGAGTGCGAACTGACGCCCTCTATGGGCTGTTCGCGCGCGGCGAATATGGGCGCAACGACAACGGTGTCGGCGAGCGACAGAGCCTTTACAAATCCGTCCATGAGGCTTTGCGTGCGCGAATACGTGTGCGGCTGAAATACGACGGCGACCGATGGGAATATCTCGCGCGCCGTCTTTATGGTCGCGGCGATCTCGTCGGGGTGGTGCGCATAGTCGGTGAATATCGTCTTGCCAAAAGCCAAGCCCTTGCGCTCGAATCTCCGCGGTATGCCGCAGAAAGCGTTGAGCTTGGGCACGCACTCGCTTGCGGCAAGCCCGCACAGCTTTGCGGCGGCAAGCGCCGCGAGCGCGTTGTACACGTTGTGTCCGCCCGCTACGGAAAGGCGGATAGCGGGGCAGCGTCCGCCCGCAAGGGTAAAACTTCGGTAGCCGTTTTCCGTTTTTATATCGACGGCGCGATAGTCGCAGTGTTCGCCCGTGCCGAACGTGAACGCGTCTTTGCGCAAAAAGGCGCAAGCATCGTCGTCGCCGTTTACGATAAGAGTTTTGCACTGCGCGGCAAACGCCGAGTACGCGCCCAAAAGTTCGTCGTTATTGCGGTAAAAATCGGGGTGGTCGTACTTGATGTTCAGTATTATGCCGACGTCCGGTTTGAGCTTTAAAAAACTGCGCCGATACTCGCACGCCTCGGTGATGAAATACTTATTAGACCCCACTTTGGAACTTCCCGCCACGCCCATGTGTACAGTGGGATCGCGCGTTTCAAAAGCAGCGCCCAGCATGGCTGTAGCAGTGCTTTTGCCGTGGCAACCCGCTACGGCTATGACCTTGTCGTAGGTGTGGGATATCTCGCCCAAGTACGCGGCGCGTTCAATTATGGGTATGCCCAGCCGTCGCGCCCTTGCAAGCTCGCAGTTGTCTTTGGGCACGGCGTTTGTGTACACTACGAGATCGCACCCATCCACGTTGTGCGCGGCGTGTCCGCCCAAGCCCGCGTCCGAACCGCTGACCGTATGCCCGCGCGAGGCGACGAGATCGGCGAGCGCGCGCATAGATACTCCGTTTATGCCGACGAAATGAATTTTCATATAACTTGAGTATGCGCTACAAATACAGAGTGTGCAACGATAGCGCGTGTACGCACGAACTGTGCGCTAAAACGCGCGGATATGTAATCGATTTGCCGCAATAAATATAAAAGCGTAAAAAAATTCTAAAATGTTGCTCTACAATGGACTTGTCAGATTAAGACAAGCCCATTTTTTTATCGCTTGTGATAGGTTCGTCTTAACTGACGAGCCTATTTTTTATTTTAGGAGGTGTCTATGGCAAAGAGTAAACGCGATGACGGTTTTATGTGCTTGGGCGTATATATCACGCTTGACGACCACGAAAAACTCAAGCAGGTTGCCGCAAGCAAGAAAGCAGAGTTAGGCGTTCGTGTAACGCTTAGCGACGTAGTTCGCTTAGCGATAGGCGAATATCTCAAAAAAGAATCGGCATAGGAGGTGCTGTATGGAGCAGTTGAGGCAGTTAAACGATTTAGTCCGTGTAGAACTCACGGAGAACGTGGCGGCGAGAAAAAGCGATATGGCTCTCATTATGGGAGTATTCAAGCGGCAGGGTATTGATACCTCGAAATCGTTTGCGGAACTTGCCGCGAACGGTCAACTCAGACAAATGGAGAGCATTACCCGCGCCCGCCGCAAGGTTCAATCGGCGCACCCTGAACTGAAAGACGCAGAAATCGCGGAACTCAGGGGCGAACGGACGGAAATCTTTAAGGCATACTCACACGCAAAAGACTGAAAAATCAGAAAAGCATACCGCAGGAGGAACAAAAATGTTAAGACAGGAAAGATACCCCGACAACGAATACAGGGAAATTTGGCTATTTGCGGCTAAACGCGATAACGCTCAAGCAATGATTGAGGTGCAAGAACACCAAAAATATTTTGGCAAAAGAGTTGAAATTGTAAAAGGTCGCAAATGTCCTCGTGGCGTTGTCGGGGTAGTTTTTTATCTCTGCTGCAAGCATTTCGGGAGTAATCAATGGTTCGGCTTTGATACGCGAATTGGGATAAAAGCCGACGATGGAAACGTGTATTGGACGTCAACAAAAAATATCAGATTGGCGCAATAATAAAAAATTATCGGAGGATAAATTTATGAACAGGTTTGAACAGGTAAAGGGTATGGAAATGCCCGACGCAAAAAAGTACCTTACGGAACTTTTGGGCGACAAGGCGGAGATTCTTTTTGAGGAACTCCGCGTAACGGTCAAGGCGGCGGAGGTCGAGGTCGGTGCTGTCATCAAGTACGGCGGCATTGAGTGGGTAGTCTTGGAATGCCGCAGGTGGAGCGACAGCGTTCTCGTGGTTGCGAAAGACTGTCTGTTTGAGGCAGAGTTCGACGGCGATAACAAAAATAATTGGGCAGACTCGCCGCTCCGCGATTTTCTCAACGATTTTGCAGATGACGAATCTTGTACTGTAAATCAGTTGCGCGGTATCAAACGTAGCGACCTCGTTATGTTCGAGCGCGACCTTACCACGGACGACGGAATGACGGACTACGGCAAGTGTAAGGACTACATATCGCTTTACACCTGCGACGAGTACAGACGGTTCCGCAAACTCATTCCGAACTGCGGCAAATGGCATTGGACTATCACGGGCGACAGCATTGTTTACTCGTACAACGTCCGCAGCGTCATTTCGGACGGCTCGTTGGGCAGCGACTATGCGTGCTACGGCTCGGGGGGCGTGCGCCCGCTTTGTAATCTGAAATCTGATACCCTTGTGGAGGTAATCGGTCGGGGGTAAGTACAATGGCACTTGAGAAAATCAAAATCAAACACGGCTCCCCTGCGTGGTTAGAGTTCAGAACACAGGGGATAGGCGGCTCGGACGCGGCGGCAATACTCGGACTGAACCCGTACAAAACGAATGTGCAAGTATGGGAGGAAAAGGTAGGGCTGCGCGTTCCCGACGATATATCGGACAAACCGAACGTAAAGTACGGGAAAGCCGCTGAGGAATTGCTCATCAAGTTGTTTGCGCTCGATTATCCGCAGTACAAGGTCAAAATCAATCGCAACGTCGTGTACAAAAGAGGCTTTATGTTTGCCTCGCTCGACGCGGAATTGACCGAAATCGAAACGGGCGCAAAGGGTATCTACGAGGGCAAAACGACGGAGGTTCATTCGCACAACACAATGAAAATGTGGGATATGCACACCCCCGAATACTACTACGTTCAGGTACTGCATTATTTCATCGTCTTAGGGTGGAAATTTGCCTATCTGAAAGGGCAAATAAAACAGACGGGCAAGAATGGCGAAATCGAATTGACAACGCGGCACTACCCGTACCTGCGGAAAGACCTTTTAGACGAACTCAAATATCTGTACCTGAAAGAAAAAGAATTTTGGGAGAAATACGTTTTACCGAAAAAACGTCCGCCCTTGATTCTACCGAAACTCATCAAAAATTAAAATTATCGGAGGATAAAAACTATGGCACACGAACTGACATTAGCACTTGCGACGCCCATTGAGGACTTGGTTCCGAAAATGATAGCGTTCAACAACACGGAACTGCTTGCGGCGGTTGAGGAAATGCTCTCGGCATACGACGGCGTGGTTTACGACGACGAGCATATAAGCGACGCCAAACAGGACAGGTCAACTCTCAATACGTTCAGCAAGGCTCTTAACGACGAACGTATCAGAATCGGTAAACTGTACAACTCGCCGTATGAGAAATTCAAGGCGCAGGTGGACGAGGTTATCGACAGGGTAAAAGCGGCGTCGGCAAAAATCGACGAACAGGTAAAGGCTTACGAGGACAAAAAACGCGCCGAAAAGCAGGACGAAATCATCGAGTATTTCAAATCGGTAATCGGGGAATTTTCGGGCTGTATTCCTTACGAGCGCGTTCATCAATCGAAATGGCTCAATGCGTCCACGACGATGAAAAGCGTCAAGGCGGAAATCGACGCGATTATCACGAATGCGAAAAGCGCACTTGTCGCTATATCTGCTCTCGGCTCTCAGGACGAGGAACTTATAAAGGCATTTTATTTCCGCACGCTCGACCTCTCCGCGGCTCTCAATGAGAATAACAGGCTCAAAAAGGAGCGCGAGGCGGCAGCGGAACTGAAAGCACGGCAGGAGGCGACGAAACCCGCCGCCGTAGAGGTAGAGGCAGAAAAGCCCGCTCAGGCTCCCAAACTGCAGACGGTAAAGTTTGCAGTTACGGGAACTGTCGAGCAGTTGAAAGGGTTGCAACACTATCTCAGAGAAAACAAACTTGATTATAAACCTATTCGGGAGGAATAAAAATTATGGCTAACATTCAAACGACCGCTCAAAAGAGCATTTCGGACAAAAAACCTAAGTTCTCTGCCTATATGAATCAGGACAATATACGGAACTTGGTTCAACAGGCGGTAGGCAAGAACGCGCAGAGTTTTACCGCGAGTATCATCTCGGCGGTAAGCAATAACCCGCAGTTGCAGGAATGCACGCAGAACACAATTCTGTCGGCGGCATTATTGGGCGAATCGCTCAAATTATCGCCGTCGCCGCAGTTGGGGCAGTATTACTTGGTGCCGTTCGCAAAAAAGGATAAGAACGGAAACGTCATCTGCTACAATGCGCAGTTTGTTCTCGGCGCAAAGGGCTATAAGCAACTCGCTATGCGTAGCGGTCAGTATCTCGATATTGACGTTCTCGAAATCAAAGAGGGCGAGTACAAAGGGCGCGACAGATTCACGGGCAAGCAAAAATTTGAGTTTGTCGAGGACGATGACGAGCGCGACGCTTTACCGACAATCGGCTATATGGCGTATTTTGAACTCCTCAACGGGTTCAAAAAGGTTGTCTATTGGACGAAAGACAAAATGATAAAACACGCGAATACTTACTCGGCGGCGTTCAATGCCGCTAAGTACGACGACTATATCAACGGCAAAATTCCGCAGAAAGAATTGTACAAATACAGTTCGTTTTGGTACAAGAATTTCGACGAAATGGCGTTCAAAACTATGCTCAGGTATCTCATCTCGCAATGGGGCATTATGAGTATCGAAATGCAATCGGCTATCGACGCGGATAACGCCGTGATAAACGAGAGTGGCGAAAAGAGTTACGTCGAAATCGAGGACGCCGTGGTTGAGCCTCAGGTGCCGCAGGCGGCGGAAAGCGAACAGCCTACGGAGGCAGAACAAGGCGAGTTTGACTTTTTCAATGAGGCGGACGATAAAGCCTAAGGCTATTACGGTGCGGGCGTCAGAGGGCTAAATGCCGCCCTCTGACGGCATACCCGCAAGGGAGGCAACAAATGGCAGCAAAAGAATATTTCCCACACGATTACGGTGCGAGGTCGAAATTGGTAGACGTCCGCAAGGACTATGGACTTGAGGGCTTGGGCTTTTATTGGTGCGTCATCGAAATACTCCACGAGGAGGGCGGCTATATCAAGGAATCGAGAATATCGGGTATAGCCTATGATTTGCGAATAGAACCTGAAAAAGCAGAGGCAATCATAAGGAATTACGGGCTGTTTTCCATTAAAAAAGGCAAGGTAACTGCCGAACGCGTATTGAGGAATCTCAGGAAACGCGCAGAAATTTCGACAGCACGAAAACAAGCGGCAAATGCGCGGTGGGGGAACGGTTACGAGCCGCCGCCCGCCGATGAACCGCAAGAAAAAAAGCATACCGACGCTGAACCGTCGAAAAAGCGAACAGGCGACGGAGCGCAGAATAACGAATCGCAGGACGAGGAGGGGTTTTATTTTCCGTTTGACGGCGAGGAGGAGTTTTTTCGCAACGGTGCCGAGTGGCAGCAAAGGTGGATACTCGATAGACTGAAAAATATGCGCGATGAACTCAACGGGCTTGATGAAATAAATGCGTCATATTTGTGGGAGGTTGAGCCGTATTTAGTCAATCTTATGGAGTTGATACAAGGTCAAGATACGGTAAAGGTAAACAAAACAGAAATATCCAAAGAGAAATTTTTGCATACCATAACCTACTTTTTGACAACTCACGAAAGGCTTGAGGAACTGTACAACGCGATAATGAGCGTCGAACAGAAATATCTGAAAGGTGAAATAAAAAACAAACAGAATTATTTAATATCTACGCTGTATAACACGGCAAAGATGAGCGGAGGCTAAGATGAAAAACGAGAAAAACAATGCAGTCATCGCGGGCGAGGTCTGTTCGGTACCGACGAAATACGATTGCTGCGGAGAAAACTTTTATGCGTTCAGTTTGAGCGTAAAAAGAACGAGCGGGGTTGCCGATATTCTTACCGTGAATATATCGCAAAATCTCCTCGGACAAATTGCGGTAGGCGATAAGGTTGCGTTTGAGGGTCAGGTAAGAACCTACAACAGAATCATAGACGATAAAAGCCGCTTGATAATCGTATTTTTCGCGCTGAATAAAATCGAGTATGAAAAAGACGTAAATCAGGTTGCGTTGCGGGGGTATCTGTGCAAGACGCCAATATTCCGAATTACGCCGCGCAGCAGAGAAATTTGCGACGCGTTGGTGGCGGTCAACCGTGAGCGCGGGTATAGCGATTATATCCCGTGTATCGTTTGGGGGCGTACAGCGCGGCTTGTGGGCGATTTAAGCACGGGAGCGGAGGTTTGCTTGTCGGGCAGGTTGCAGAGCCGTGAGTACGAAAAGCGGACGCCTGACGGCATAGAAAAACGGACGGCATACGAGGTATCGGTAAACAGAATTTGCGACCCGAACAAGCAGGAGTAAAGGCGTATGGTTGATTTGCGGCAGGGCGATTGCCTTCAGGTTATGAAAGAGTTGCCCGACAATTCGATTGATATGATTTTGTGCGACTTGCCTTACGGAACGACGAGAAACAAGAATGATAAACGGCTTGATTTCGTTGCTTTATGGAAAGAGTACAAGAGAATTATCAAGGACAACGGCTGTATCGCTTTATTCGGTCAAGGTCTGTTCTACGTCGATTTGGTAAACAGTAATCGAAAGTGGTTCAGGTATGAGTGGGTATGGGATAAGGTGCTTACGAGCGGTTTTCTAAACGCAAAACGTATGCCGCTCAGACGGCACGAGCAGGTCGCCATTTTTTACAAATGCCCGCCCGTCTACATACCGCAATTCACGCAGGGTAAGCCGTTACACGGCAAGGGAACGCGCTATAAAGACAAGCCGATGACAAATCGCAACTACGGCGCATTTAACGCCCTTGATGACGAGAGGAAAGGTTCTACGGAGAAATACCCGACGAGCATAATACGATTTGCTAAGCCGCACCCAAGCAAGGCAAAAAGCCAAACGCAAAAATCGGTCGAGTTGTGCGAGTATTTGATTCGCACATACACGCACGAGGGCGATACGGTACTTGATAACTGTATGGGGAGCGGTAGCACGGGCGTCGCGTGCGTCAGGAGCGGTAGAAAGTTTATCGGAATAGAAAAAGACGCCGAAATGTTCGACGTTGCGGCGCAAATAATTCATTCACAGGAGAAGAACAATGTTTCAGGATAATTTACTCAGAGAACTCATAATAGACAATTTCGCGGGCGGCGGCGGGGCAAGCACGGGTATGGAACTTGCCTTAGGCGTTCCCGTCGATATAGCAATCAATCACGACGAGGACGCTATCGCAATGCACCGCGTGAATCACCCGCATACTACGCACTATCAAGAGGACGTATTTGCCATAGACCCCGAAAAGGTTACGGGTGGTCGTCCTGTCGGCGTTGCGTGGTTTTCGCCCGACTGCAAGCATTTCTCCCGTGCAAAAGGCGGAAAGCCCGTAGAAAAGAAAATACGCGGGTTGTCGTGGGTCGTTTTGAAATGGGCGATGAGCAAATCTGCGCCGCGAGTAATTTTTATGGAGAATGTTCCCGAAATTCAGACGTGGTGTCCGCTCATCGAAATAAACGGCGCAATGCGTCCTGACCCGACGCGAGAGGGAGAAACATTCAAAGGGTTTGTATCAATGCTGACAAACGGCATAGAGCGGTCGCACCCCGCGCTTATTGAGGCTTGCGAATTTCTCGATATAGAACCTGACAGCGAGGCGGCGGATATGCTCGTAAACGGTTTAGGCTATGAGGTTGATTTCAAGGAATTGAAAGCGTGCGATTACGGTGCGCCGACGATACGCAAACGGTTTTATCTGATAGCCCGTAACGACGGCTTACCGATTGTATTTCCTAAGCCGACGCACGGAACGGGGAAAGGGCTTAAGCCTTATAGGACGGCGGCAGAGTGTATTGATTGGACGATTCCGTGTCCGTCGATATTCGGACGCAAAAAGGAACTTGCGGTAAATACGCAGCGGCGCATAGCGCGAGGGCTTGATAAGTTCGTCATTAGGAACCCTAAGCCGTTCATTATGCAGATGAATTTCGAGAACGTACCGCAGGACGTGGACGCGCCGCTCAGTACGATTACGGCGATAAACAAGCATTATTTGAGCGTTCCGCAGTTGGAGCCGTACATAATGAGCAACAACACAAATAACGCGCCGCACGCCGCGAATGAGCCTCTCCCGACCGTTACGACGGGCAATCGAAATTTTCTCTGCGCGCCGTCGCTGATTCAGTATCATTCCGAACAGAGCGGGCGCGAGGTGCGCGGTCAGAAAGTTGACGAGCCGATAATGACGATAGACAGTTCGCCGCGCTACGGTATAAACACCTGCTTTATTTCAAAGTATTTCGGCGGAGAAAAACAAGCGGGAGCCGATATTAAAAAGCCGCTGCCTACCGTAACGGGAATCGACCATAATTCGCTTGTAGCGGTCAATCTCAGTTGCCGCTACGGTAACGGCAAAGACGGGCGCGGCAAGGCGTTAAATGCGCCTACGCCGACCGTAACAGCGACCGACCACAACGAACTCGTCGCAACGAATTTACTGCATTATTACGGCGGAGCCGACCACGCCTCGCGTTCCGATAGTCCGCTGCCGACAGTTACTACTGCGCCGCGTCATTACGTCGTGAAAACGTATCTCAGGAAAATAGACGGCGGTCAAGGGCTTGGGAATTGGGATAAAGTAAGAGCATTGCTGAACGAATACGCAGGTTACACGATAGCCGATGACGAAATTCTGATAATCGAAATTGACGGTGTTCAATATTTCATCTCCGACGTCGGTATGCGTATGCTGAAAGCAAAAGAGTTAATGCTTGCGCAGGGGTTCCCGCCCGATTACATTCTCGATATAGAATCGCATATCGGGAAAACGTACAGCGAGGCAAAACAGATTGCAAGAATGGGTAATGCCGTTTGTCCGCCCGTAGCAACGGCGTTAGTGCGCGAGAACTGCGCTGAGATAGCCGCTAAGCGCATTATAACGACAATGGCGATACTTAATGCCGAGTTTGATAAATCGGTCAATACACGCGCCGTAAGGCGCAGGAGGGCTATATGAGAGAGCATATTCAATACAGGATAGAACATAAATTGCCGCTTTCCGCAAGGGAAAGGGCATACGCGATACTCTATATGGGGTATGACGTGGAACAACTCGATGAGATTTATCGTGAGGCATAAATATGAACGCTCAGATGAAAAGCATAAACGTGGCTCGAACAGTCAATCAGGCGATTGACTATGTGCGGAGTAACCCGTGCTGTATATGCTCTTGCGAGGCGTTTTGCGGCGTCAGATATAAAGGAACCTGCAAGATACGCAGGCGGCTCAGAATCGCGCTATTGAGCGCAAAGAAAATGGAGGAACACGAATTATGATTAAAACTTTTATTTTTGTAGAGGACGGTAGCGTTGACGTAGACGATTTGACGAAATCGGTAGGCAATGACGTTAAAGTTATTACATACAGACAAGGCGCGACTATGCCGACGATTCATCAACCCCAAGAACCTGTAAGAGATTGTTTTGATTATCAGGAGCAACGGATATTTAAGCCGACGCAAGCCGCGTTAAACGAGGTGCTTTCAAATTGCAAAATAAGCAAAAAAGTTCGTGCTATACTCGATAACTTATACTCAGACTATTTTTGCGATTAGGAGAAATATTTATGAATAAGACGCGAGAATTTTTAGAGTTGGTAAAGCAGAATCCCGATTTGCCGATAGTGCCTATGGTAGACAGCGAGATTGTAGCCGACGACGGTTATGCTTGGTGGCTTGGTTCGTTTGCCTGCGCGAGTGTGGGCGAATACGTCAGTATCAAAATGCGCGGCGAGTTACGATTTTTCACTAAGGACGAGCAGGACGAAATCGAGGAGTTTTTCGCAGATAATCTTGCCGATGAAAGAGATTATGATTTACACGAAAGCGAGATAGAAAAACTTGCGCACGAGCAGGCGGAAAATCTGCCGTGGGTCAAGGCTATAATCGTCTATATCAAATTGCCTGAGGTGTGATATGAAAAAGACAAAAATTGATTGGTGCGATAGCACGATAAATTGCGTGTACGGCTGTCCGAACGGCTGTAAATATTGCTACGGCAATGTTATGAATAAGCGTTTTCACTTTTGCAAAAATTGGAACATTCCCGAATGGAAACCTGAACACTTAAAGGAATTTTACAGCAAAAAGCCGAAAAGTATCTTTATCGACAGTATGAGTGATATAGGTACTTGGAAAGAGGAGTGGTTCAATGCCGTAGCAAAAGCCATAAGCGATAACCCTCAACACCGTTACATAGCGTTGACAAAACGGTTTGATAGGCTTATGGATATGTTCTTACGTTTCCCTCCTCCGATAGAGATATTTATCGGTATAAGCGTTACAACGCAGGCAAACGCAAACGCCGCGACGTTGGTGCATAGATTCCATAACACTATGCCCGATTTTTACAGCATAGAGCCTATATTGCAGTCTATCACAATACCTGACGACGCTATTCCTAAAACGCTTATTATCGGCGCAGAAACAGGAAATCGCAAGGGTAAGGTGGTGCCGCAAAAAGAGTGGATAGACAGGCTTGTAAGGCAAGCAGACGAGCATAACAGCATTGTCTTTATGAAAGAAAGTTTGCGGTCGCTTATGGGTAACGATTTTCGACAGGACGAGTTGTTATGGAGGGTATAACGTCTATGGATAGATTAAAAGTTGTTCGCTCTGTTAAGCCGTATTATTTCTACCTGATATGCGAGGGGCTGAAAAAGTACGAGGTCGGAAAGGATATGCCGAAAAATTCCGATTGGGATAGAACGGTCGAACTGTACTGCAGTAAAGATATGCAATCGTTCAAGCGTATTCCTGAGGAATGTCGGGAAAAGTACCGTAAATATCTCGGAAAGGTCGGTGCGCGGTTCGTGTGCGATGATATTATCAATTTGGGCAAAGAATACGCCTACGCACGAAAAGACAAGCGTTTTTACGATATTCTGCAGAATAGTTGCTTAACCGTGGAATGGTTGCAAAAATACGCGCCGAAAGGGGACGCAGTTGCTTGGCATATCAAAGACCTCGCCGTTTACGTTGAGCCTAAGCCTACGCACGATTTCAAAAAGCCGTGTATTGATAAGTACGGCTATTGCCCGACGTGTCGCGTCGGCGGCGAGATAATACCCGAATCGGAGGCGGAGTTTTACCGAATGGGCGAGGACTGCCGAACAGAGTGGTATTGCGTAAATTGGCTGAGAAAACCGCCGCAGACGTGGTGTTATGTGGAGAGGGAGCAGATATGACGAAAGAGCAATTAGAACGGGCAAGAGATATTGAGCGGGAATTACGGGCGTTGAGTTGGACGTTGCACGCATTTAGTCATTGGAGCGTGTCGCAAAGCGCAATACCGCGGCTTGGAAAAGTTAAACGCAGACGATATAAAAAAGGGTGGGCGTTATACACAATTAACGATACTCATAGCAACCCCGTTGAGGAGTTAGTAATACCCGAACGGATAAAGTCTATCATTTATCACGAACTCAGGGAGTATGAGGAATCGCTCAAAAAGGAGTTGGAGCAGTTATGAACAAAGTCATTTTAATCGGAAATCTGACGGCAGACCCCGAACTTACGGTGCTTAGTAGCGGCGTCAAGACCTGCCGATTCTCATTAGCCGTCAACCGCGAATACAAAAACGCGAACGGGCAGTATGATACCGATTTTCTGAACTGTCAGGCGTGACGTAGTACAGCGGAGAACCTCGTCAAGTATATGCGTAAGGGCAGAAAGATTGCTGTTACGGGCAGAATACAAGTGCGGTCGTATGAAAAGGACGACGAGAAACGAACTGCGTGGGAGATTCAAGCAGACGAGATAGAGTTTGTATCGTCGCCCGCACAGGGCGGCGGGAAACCGCAATCGGAACCCGACGACCCGTATTACGATGAAAACGATTCTCCGTTCTGATAAGGTGGTGCGCGATGACAAATAACATTGATAGCCTCAGGCGGTACACAAAAGAGGAGTTGCTGTTTGGGATAGGTTATGCCTGCACCGATACCGACGTTCGTATAATCACGAGCGCGATAGAGCGAAAGCGTATGCAGGACGACCTCGAAAAGGAACGGCGGCTGTTACGCGAAAGCAATGACGCGCTTACGGCGTATAGCGATTTTATGCGCAAACTCGCGGAGAAATACGGCGACGGCAAATCGCTGAATTTGGGAAAGGTGCCGCTACCCGAAATCGAGCAGGCGGCGGAACTCGAAACGATTTGGCAAACGAAAGAAAAACAATGGAGGCAAATTTGCGGTATTAAGTGAGGCGCTTATGGCAAGGCAGAAAATGTATTTTAAGTGGGATATGCCGACAAGCATTGTCGAGATAGTCAAGGCGATTTGCGCCGACTACGACAGGCGGGAGCGGGCAATCAAATTCGGCAATGTAGCGGGCGACGTCCTGATGAGATACATTGAACTGAACAATGTCATAAATAACGCGCTACAAGCGGTTGAGGTCGGAATCAGAACTGAACTGCTGCGCGATATTCAGAACCGACGCGGGTATGAACATTCTGCGGCGGCTCTTATCATTGCAAAGAATACATACTACAATCGGAAAAGGAAATTGATATACGATATAGCGAAAGACCTGCGGCTCCTGTAGTATTTACATAGTAAGTATATATAATATATATTTATTTTAAGTACAGTAAGTATCTAATAAGTACGATATAAGAGCCGTGCGGTCGAGTTCATCATAAATTGCGACTAAACGCACTAAGTTCTGTGATATTATAGAAATCAGATAATGTGCCATATACCCATTGAGGTTAGAGCCTTTTTATTCCGACGAGGAGCGGAATGAGAGGGCTTATTTTGTTTTCAAGAGGAGGAAACAGAATGAGTCAAAAGACCACTAAGACCACAACACCCAAAAGCACGATGCCAAAGAAAAGCAATAAAGGACAGTTTGCAAAAGGCAATACGGTCGGAGAGCAAACGCGTTTTGAAAAAGAGAACGCCGCCGCGAACAAGTACAAAGACGAATATTGCGATATGCTCATCGAGTTTTTCAATAAGCCTGCGACAAGGATAGAATACAAGAAAAACTATGTGAAAGGAGAACTGTCATCGGAAACGCCTATCGTGCTGCCTGCGGAATATCCGACGTTTGAATTGTTTGCCGCGAGTATCGGCGTAACGACGAAAACCTTGCAGAATTGGTGCGAAAAGCACCCCCGTTTTTCGTACTATTACGCACGCGCAAAGGAAATACAACTCGGAACGCTCACGTCCTGCGCTGTTATGGGCTTATATAACCCGCTGTACGCGAAATTCGAGGCTGTGAATAATCACGGGCAGAAAGACAAGACAGAGGTTGATACGAACGTATCAGGGAGCGTAAACGCCGTGTATGACGACAAAGACCTTGCGCTCATCAGGCGCGTGGAGGAGCGGCTGAATGGCAAAAAGAAAAAGTGAGGTCATCAATTATACGGCGTACATTCAGAAAATACGCGAGGCAGAGTTTGAGTATTGCCGCAACGATATAGTTTATTGGGCGAATAACTACTGCGTCATTGAGGACAAAGATTCTGCCGAAATCGTGGTGCCGTTCAAGGCGTGGGAGGCGCAAGCGCAGGTATTACGCGATTTTGACGAGTTCAGGCTGAACCTCATTCTGAAAGCACGGCAAATGGGTATTACGTGGATAGCATTGTACTACTGCACGCACGACCTGATATTCAACCTCGGTCATACCGTTGTCGCGCTCTCTAAGACAGAGGACGACGCAAAAGAACTTGTAAGGCGTATGAGCGTTGTGCTTGATAATCAACCCGAAATACTCAGAGGCGGCGGCTTAACGTGGAAAGCAACGGCAACGTCAATTACCATAACGGACGGACGCGGCAAATTGGTAAGCACATTCAAGGCGTTTCCCGCGTCGCCGTCTGCAGGACGCTCGTTTACAGGCAATATACTACTGCTTGACGAGTGGGCGTTTCAGGAGTTTGCGGCGGAAATATGGACGTCCGCATACCCGACGATAAACAGACCTACGGGCGGCAAGGTCATCGGGCTGTCAACGATAAAGCGCGGAACGCTGTTTGAGAATCTATGGCTCGAAAATAATGCGTTTCACAAGATATTTCTCGGTTGCTTTTGCGACCCGCGCCGCACGCAGGAATGGTACGACCAAACAGCAAAAGACTTGGGCGTAAAGGTCAAGCAAGAATATCCGCGCACGGCAGAGGAGGCGCTAAGTAACCTCGGCGGCAGTTTTTTCTCGGAGTTCGATTACAGCGTACATACCTGCGAACCGTTCAATATTCCGTCCGATTGGTCGATATACAACACTATGGACTATGGGCTTGATAAATTCGCGCATTACAAGATTGCCATTGATAACGAGAATGTCGCGTATGTGTTCCACGAGATATACGAAAGCGACCTGATTATTTCCGACGCGGCGGATAGGGTAAAGGCGGCGGAGCGCATAGAGATGAGCGACGGCAATAAAAAATCTTGGTACCTGCCGCGTGTACGATTAGCACCGCCTGACCTATGGAACCGCAGTCAAGAATCGGGCAAAAGCAGAGCGTTAATGTTTTATGAGAGCGGCTTAGAACTCACGCAATCGAATAACGATAGGCACGCAGGGTGGTTGTCGATAAAAGAACTTTTGAAAATCAGAACTACGGCGGACGGACAAAAGATTACGCGGCTTAAAATATTCCGTACCTGCCCGAATCTGATACGCACCTTACAGCAGATTTTGATAGACGAAAAGGACGTTGAGGACTGCGCAAAGGAGCCGCACGAACTCACGCACGCGCCCGACGCATTGAGATATTTCGCTATCTATTGGACGCGTCCGCCCGAAACAAATGCAAAGAAAAAGAAAGTTAAATACCGCGCCGATTTACTTGAGGACTATTTCAATGCAAGCGATGAGGAGCGGCAAGCAATAATCAAAAAGTATGGAGAACCCGAACTATGAAAATCGCAAACGACGGTCAAACGAAATTATCTTTTTTTCAAGACTTGTACCGCGAGGCGCGGGCGGCGGCTGAAACGCTGACCGATAAACTCGACAAACACCTTGAGCAGTATAAGGGCAGCATAAAAATAGACGGCGACGGAGCGGCAGACGCAACGGTTGTACGCAACATAACGTATGAACTGATAGAGAGTCAGGTTACAAGTTATTTGCCGAACCCGTCCGTTACGGCTAAGCAATGGAGCGAACAAAACGAGCGCAATGCAAAGAGCATTGAAACGCTTTTGCGCAACAAGCGTAATGAGTTGCCGTTTGAGAAACTCAACGATATGGACGAACGCTATAACCCGATATACGGCGGCTCCGTTTGGCTTATCGAATGGGATAACTCGATAACGACGCATAACACCGTGGGCGACGTGAAAATCAGTTGCCTTAGCCCGAAACGGTTTACGGGGCAGCCGAACATTTACGACGTCAAGGATATGGACTACTGTTTTATTCAGTTTGAAACGACGAAAGATGATATAGTCCGTAAATACGACGTATCGTTAGAGGTCGCAGAGGAAACGGAAACAGAGGACAATTCGGACGAAAAGACCGCGACGCTCTATGTGTGCTATTACAAGAACGACGACGACAAGGTTTGTCAGTATGTTTGGTCGGGCGATACGGAACTGCTCGACCTTGAGGACTATTATGCCCGCAAGCGTTATGTGTGTACGAAATGCGGCAAGCGAAAAGAACTCTGCGAATGCGAAAAGCCGAAATTCGTATTGCAGAATGAGGAATACGAAGAACTCGACAGAGATATAACGCTCTCTGACGGTTCGATACTCCCTGCGATGAGCGAGGTCATAAAAGACGGGCAGGTTGTTATGGAAAAAGAGCAACGGCAAGCCGTGAACGAGGACGGTTCCGTTGCCCTTGACGATACGAACGGCGTTTTATTGCCCGTAATGACGGAGGTTGACGTTCCTAAAATGGAGAAAACGCGCCTCCCGTTCTATACGCCGAATATCCTGCCGATTGTCATACGCAAAAACACGTCGGAGGAGGATAATTTGCTCGGTCAATCGGACTGCGAATTTGTCCGACCGCAGCAACAGGCGATAAACAAACTCGAAAGCCGCATAATGGAGAAACTTATGGGCGGCGGCGTGTTCCCGATTGTGCCTGAGGGCGTGAACGTGGAAATCGACAACAGCATTTTCAAAAAGGTTTTTCGGGCAAATCAGGCAAATCAGGCGTTATTCGGGCGCATTGATTTACAGGTCGATATTTCGCGTGATATAGCGCAGGCAGACAGGCTGTACGACCACGCAAAACGTATTCTCGGCATTACGGACAGTTTTCAAGGGCAGTACGATTCGAGCGCACAGAGTGGCGTTGCAAAGCAAATACAGGTCAATCAGGCGGCGGGGCGTTTGGATAGTAAACGTCAGATGAAAAACGCCGCGTATGCGGAGATAGACCAAATTATTTTTCAGTATTACTTGGCGTATGCCGACGAGCCGCGTCCTGCAACGTATAAAGACGCGCAAGGGCGTATGCAAAACGTGTATTTCAACCGTTACGATTTTATCAGACGCGACGAGGCGGGCGAATGGTATTACGATGACGAGTATCTGTTTGCGGCGGACGCGGCGATTGATATAGAGAAATCGCGTGAAATGCTGTGGGAGCAGAATCGGCAGAATTTCCGAGAGGGCGCATACGGCGACGTTACATTGCCGCAAACACAACTCATCTTTTGGCAGAATATGGAGCGTGCGCATTATCCGTGGGCGCGTGAGAACGTCGAGCGTATCAAAGAGGAAATCGCACGACAGGCAGAAATACAGCAAATGCAACAGCAGATACAGGGCTTGTCCGAGGAGGTAAACGGTCGGAAAGGCTACGAGGAATATTTGTTATCCAAAATGCAAGAAAATTTGAGCGGAGGCACCGAAAATGGCAAACAGTAAAGTAAACAACAAAGCAAACACTTACGCGGCAAATATGAATTTATCGAGCGGGAGTAAAAAAGCCCCGAAATTGCCGCAGGCGTTACAGAACGTAATACCCGATACAAGTTATTCGGGCAATATGAGCAAATTGCCGACGTCGCCATTTGTTCAGTCGTCGGTCAAATCGCCTATCGACGCTCTTAAAACGCCGTCATATTTGAATAGCGGTGCCGTTATCGGAATGGGCGGCGGTTCCGTTGGCAGAGTAACAAATGAGGGCGTCATAGTGGGCGGCGGTGCGATAAATACCACATTTCAACCTCCCACGGGTGGGAAAACGCTTGTATCGGGCGATTTATCTTATGGGAAAAACATACTGAAAAATCAACTCAGTAGCGGCGTGCAGGCTCCCGTAAGAACGCCCGCCGCCCCGACAAATACGCCAACGGCACAACAGCCCGCGCAGGCGGAGCAGTCTACAAGCAAAATTGATTCCTATGAGGAATTTTTGGAAAAGCAGAAAGATACCTACAAGGAAACGCTTGATAAAACGAATCAACTCTTAGAGGAGCAAAAGCAGGCGGCATTGCAAAACGCGGAAACGGCGCGTCAACGCAGTATTGCCGATTCGCGTTCGAGTTATGAGCAGAATAAGGCGACTTATGGGGCAAACGCAGAGGCACTTGCGGCAATGGGGTTGTCGGGCAGCGGATATAGTGATTATGTCAACTCGCAGGCTTATGCACAGCAGAGAGCCGATACTCAAAATGCAAATGCGGTCGCGGAGGTTGCGAGAATGACGGCGGAATCTGAGGCGAATCAAGGTAAGATTTCGGCAGAAACGTCGTATGCGGAGAGTATCTCGCAAACTGACGCTGCGCTTGCAAAATACAAACAAGAGCAAGCGGATAAAAAAGATTCGTATTATGCTAATTTGCTTGACCTTGCAAATAAAGGCAACTATACAAAAGAGCAGTTAGAGCAACTCGGTAAACAGTATGGGTTATCCGAGGAGCAACTTTCTACGTTGCAATCGGCGGCAGATAAACAGACGGAGAACAAGAGTAGCGCGTATTACGCGGAATTGCTTAATTACGCGAATAGCGGTGCGTACACGGCAGAGCAACTCAAACAACTCGGTAGCGATTATGGTCTTAATGCTGCGCAGATTCAGAGCCTTACGGACGCAGCGACGACTTATAAAAATAACAAGCAGGCGGAGAAATATAATCAACTGCTTAATTCGTCAGATACAAGCGGGTTCGACGCGATTAAATCTGCGCGTGATAACGGCGAGATTACATCGGAACAGTATAACAAACTTGTTACGAGTTATCAGTCGTACTATTACGACCTATATTCGCAGTCGGTTGATTCCGATTTTACTATGGTAAATACGGGCGATATTGACAGCGCGTACAGCAAGGGTTATATCACAAAATCGCAGTACGATAAACTCAAAGACAAGTACAATAAAGGTCTTGTAAACGCGATAACGTCGGCGTCCGTATTCTATGCGAATGGCAGTCAGTTGGACGAAAAGACCGCGCAGGCGGCAATGGACGAATTAAACGGTACGGGTTGGCTTACTGATGAAAACAAGAAAAAACTGCAGAGCCTATTCGATGACGCATACAAAGATGACGACGGCTGTTTTGCGAAAGGTACCCTGATAACCGTTGCAGACGGAACGCAGACACCCGTTGAGAACCTGAAAGAGGGCGACAATGTTCTTGTATTCAATCATACAACGGGTAATATTGACGTCGCGCCTATTTCGTACATTTTCCACGACGGACATAAAGAATACGAGGTGCTTACGCTACGTTTTGGCGACGTAACGAGCGTAGACGTATTGTTTGAACACGGCTTTTTCGATACCGACAGCAAGAGATATGTTCTCATCAATGCCGAAAATGCGAAAGAGTATATCGGACACCGTTTTTATCACGTCGCCTATGCAAATGGCGCATACGAAAAGAAAATCGTTACTCTTACCGATTATAGCGTGCATAGCGTGGAAACGGAGTGCTACAGCGTACTTACCGCCGTGCATATCAATCATATCGCAAACGGTATGCTTGCCGTTACCGATGACATAAAAGGCATTTACAACATTTTCGATTTGGACGACGATTACAAGTATGACGCGGCAAAAATGGCGGCGGATATTGAGCAGTACGGTCTGTTTACATTCGATGAATGGAGCGATTACGCTACGGCAGAACAGTTCGCGGCGTTCAACGGCGCGTATTTGAAAGTTGCAATCGGGAAAGGTCTTGTAACCGTCAACGAGATAATGGGGTATATCGAAAAGTTCTTACAGGCTTAAAGGAGCGAACTTATGGCGACACTATCGCAGTTAAAACAGCAATACACATATAAAACGGGCGTATCGTCATTATTGACGGAAAATCAACGTCAAACAATAATGACACACTTACAAGAGGAGGAGGAAGCGCGCAGGAATCAGGGCGGCTTTTTCGGCGGCATAGGCTATGCTTTTGAGAAACTCGGCTTAGGCTTTTTGAGCAGTATTGAGGGTATATGGGACTATACCGCAGGCGGCTTGGCAAAGTTATTCGGTGCCGATGAATGGGCGGAACAGCAATTTGCTAACGATTGGGTCAACTATAATCACGCCGATGAATGGTTTAACCCGTCAGAGGGTTGGCAGTTTGTAGGCGACGTTGCGGGCGGTATCGGTACGAGTTTGCCCGCTATTGCGACCGTGGTTGCCGCAGGAGCGATTGCGGTTGCGTCGGGCGGTACTTTATCGCCCGTAGCCGCCGCGCTCATTTCAGGTGCCGTTGCGGGGCTTGGAGCGGCAGGTAACGCAACGAAACAAGCATATAGAGAAACGGGTGAACTTGGCGGAAAAGAGTTTGGGTATGGCGCATTGGTTGGTATAACAGAGGGTGCCGTCGAGGGGCTTTCCGCGGGCATAGGTGCAGGAACAGGACAAATTGTAAAAGGAATTTCAAAGTCGTTTGGTAAAGAGGTTGCAGAAACCGTTACTCGTCAAACGATAGGTAAAGCAATGATTAAAGGCTTTATCGGAGAGGCTTTTGAGGAGGGGTTGTCTGAGATACTTGACCCCGTATGGGCGCGTATGACCTACGACCCGAACGCTAAAAACGCGACGCTGCAAGAGGTTGGCTATGCCGCGCTTGTCGGCGGTCTTAGCGGCGCGATAATGGGCGGTGTGGACGTGTCGATTCGTAACGTACATTCTATGTCGCGTGGCAGTACCATTGTTAAAGAGGGGAAAAGCAGTAACGTCATTTCAATGGCGGAACAACTCTCTACCTATGAGAGCGAAAATCATACGGGTTACGAACAGTTTGAAATGGTAAATACCACATTAAAAGAACTGCAGACAAGTATGCAAAAGACGAATGGAGAAATCAGAACCGCAAAACAAAGAATGTTACTCGGTGTTCTCGAACAGGCGAATACGACCGCCGCCTTTACTCCGTTTATTGCTCGTAGCGCAGAGAATATCGTAAACAATGCCGACGTCATCGCAGAAAAACTGACTGCTTACGGAATAAAAGACGCACAGGGGAACCCTGTTACGTTTACCGCAGAGCAGATTCGCAGCGGCGTTGATACGAAAAACACGTCAACATTCGTAAACGCGTTAAAAACAAACTCCGTTTTGCGTGCATTGGCGGTTGCCGACGCGACAGGTCGGCTCTCTATGGACACGGCAAAATTCAAGGACGCTACGCTCAGAGGGCAGCAGTTGAGTACGCAGGCTGACCTCAATCAGTTTATTGAGAACGCGACGGACGTTGAGCGTCAAGCGGTAGGCGAAAGACTTGGTATATCCGATTGGAATACTCTTACCAACGAGCAATTTCAACAAAAAATCGTTGAGTTTTCGCAGAATGGCGGAGTAGAGGCATATCAACAGGAACAGGCGACAGTTCGTGAGTTACAAAACATTGACCCTGCGACGGCAAAAAAAATGCCCGCGAGATTAAATCTGAAAAAGGACGGAACCGTTCGATATACGAACGGAGCCGTGAATATTGCTGTTACCAAAAACGGCGATACATACCGCATTTATGACTATGACAGCGGGAAATATTCTAAGCCACTTACGCAGGCAGAGGCAAATAGGACGATACGCGAAATTAAAAAGGCGCAAGCCGCCGCCCCTGCAGTTACTCCTGCAACCGTTGAGAATCAACAGGCGACGGACACACAAGGAACCCAACAGCAGACTGCGCCGCAAAACGGTACAGAGCAGCAGGGAGCCGTGCGAAAGATAGCGGAGCAGTTAAATTCCGAAAGACAACAAACGCAGGAGATAGACACATACGCCCGCAAGAATGTTTCCGATTATGCGAAATTGAACGAGCCGAATAAGAGCATTATACGCAGCGTCATCAGGCAAGGTCGGGCGGCGGGTATAGCAGACGCGGACGTTCTTTCTTACGCCCGCGTAGCGGCGCATACGGGCATAAACGTCGTATTCGATAAAAGCCTCTGTGCCGTTGCCGTAAACAGTCAGACGGGCGAAAAGATTTACTCTGACGGATATTACGACCCCGAAACAAATAGATTTGTCGTCAACCCCGAAACTACGCGTACCCACGAGGCATTGTTATTGCACGAACTTACGCACGCCATTTACAGAACTGCTGACGGCAAACTCATTTTGGAGCGCGGCGTTAAGAATATGAGTCAGGCGGAAAAGGACGCCATAATCAAGCGGTATTCCGACGTAGGACACGGCGGCGCGATTGAACTTATGGACGAAATAAACGCTCACTATGCAGAGGGCGTTTTGACGAATAAGAATACCATTGAAAAACTTGTCGCGGAAAAGCCGAAACTCAAAGACAGAATACTGTCGTTTTTCAAAAAATCGTCCACGGCGTATGAGGGAGATACAAAACTGTCGAAAAGCGCGAAATCGCTGTACAATCGCTATAAAAAACTGTTTGATAGTTTTTCGGAACGCAACAGACAGTACAATGCTGCGGAATATCGGCATACCGCACCGAACGCCGAAACTCGTTACGCGTTGCAGGAGGCGTTACAACAACTCGGAGAATACGACGAAACGCGAAAACGCCATATTGAAAGCCGCGAGGGAGATACCATATCGCGTAACTACGGCGATATAGTGGAGTTTATCAAGACGGCAAAACGCTTGCCGCCTGTAAAGCGATTGCATATCGGAATAATAAGCGACGCTACGGCAAAATTGGTAAAGACGAAAACGGACGTCGATATTAAGAACTATGATTTTGTATTGGCAAGCAACTTTATTTCCCATATTTTCGATTCTCACGGAACGCAGAGAACGGAAATGCCGCGCAATCAAAAGGCTGTTACCTATGCAAACATAGAAAATATCATTGAAACCGTCATCGCACCCGATGACGTTACTTTGGCAAGCGATGAAAACGGTACGGCGTTAAAATTCATAAAAGAATTGGACGGCAAAAACGTCGCGCTCACGATTACGTCAACTAAAAAAAGCACCCTTACGCTTAAGAGTGCTTGGATAATTGAAAATAGTGAGGGTCGTACACCGTCAGCAAATGCAACTGCCTCTGCAAGAACGTCCGAAACGAGCGGCAGAAACCTCACTACTGATAGTATATCCGAAAACGGCAAAAAAGTCAACAGAAACGGCAAAAAAGACGGAAAAAGATATGCTCTGCAAATCGGTAATGAAACGGCTCAGGTTGACATAGAGGAAACGAAAAATCTTGTAGCATTACATAATTTATCTGAGGAAAAATTGCTAAAAGTGCTACAACTCGGCGGGTTCCCTATGCCGTCGATTGCTGTTACAAAAGCCGAATTATCGCATACCGATTACGGCAATATTACCGTTATTTTCGGTAAAGAAACAATCAGTCCGACAGATAGGCGTAATAAAGTGTATAAGCGCGACGCGTGGACGCCGACAATGCCGCAGGTGGACGTGAAATTTAACACAAAAGAATTTCAAACAATGGAGGACGCCGTTTGTGATTTGGTCGGAGAAAACGAAACGTATCAGAGCGATATACGCAGGTTCTTTGATGAATTTCATAATTATAATGGCGACTACTATATAAGCGAACGAGATTACGATTCAAGTTTGATTGCAAAAAAGGCAGAGAGATATGCGGGCGTTATGGCGGCATATTTATCCGAAAAAGGGAAAAGGGTCGAACCTGTTTATAAAGACAGAAAATTTATGCAGGGCGATTTTACTGCGTCTGAAATACGCGATATTGCAGACAGGTTAGGTATTACACAAGAAAATCTAAAAGAATTTTACGAGGCACAGGCGCAGGGGTCTGTGGAGCAAACAAGAAAATATCAAAGCGTTATGGGCGAGTTAAAGCGTGCTTATATTGAGAATTATACGCGTAGGGGTATTGATAGTAAATCTGCGACGGAAATTGCGGACGATTTGGGATATAGTGATTATTCACGGTGTATGGACGCTATACGGAGTATTTTACGGAACCCTGACGCAAAAGAGTATGATTCGAGAGCGACAGAGGAAACGCTGCGTAATAATATAACCGATACTGCCGATTTTGAGAAATGGTTATTTGACAAAATATCGGCAACAGAGGAACGGCGCGGAATTGAGAACGGCGCAGACCCGTTTACCGCGTCGGGGAAAAGACGTAGTTTTGCGCAAATGCACGATGAATATTCCATACAAAACATTGTGAGAAATATGCTCCGTGGAGAACAGCACGGCAGCACATTTTTCGGGCATAATGCAAATTCAATAGCGGCGCGGCTTGCAGATGAGTTTACAAGTATTAAAAGCATAAAAGAGGCAAGTTATTTGCTTACGGAGATTTCAGAAAGCGAGTATGACGCGCTTATGGATAAAACTTTTGAAATGTCATCGGAAATTATCGAGGAAATTGATACGCGTAGCGGTAAAAACGGGTATTCCGATTCGTTGACGCGCAGAGAGGATATTCTCGATATGATTGCCGAATGTGCGACCGTGCGCCCGCTTACGGCAGAGAGAATCTTGTCTAAGTGGAACAGTCAATATCAGGGTTATGATTTGGGTTATAAGTTTGATAAACAAACGGCTCAAAAAGTGCTTGATTGGTTTACGGTATTAAAACAGTTACCGACAAAATATTTCGAGGCTAAGCCGCGTCGCGTGGTGGAATTTTCAGAAATTAAATCTGTACTTATTCCCGAAAGCGCGTCCGAAAAACTCAAAACTCGTTTGGCAAATAGAGGTGTGCCATATCAGGTATATAGAGAGGGAGAAAACGCCCGTACAGATATAATCAAAACTATGGACGGCATACGTTTTGCTCTCCCCGAAACAGATTCGGACGGCAGGCGTCTTACCGAACAACAGCGCAAGTATTTTCAAAACAGCAAGATTGTCGATAACAACGGAAAATTATTGCCCGTTTATCACGGTAGCAATGAGTATAGCGAAATAACCGTTTTCAAGAAAGGAAAAACGGGCTATTTGGGCGGCGGAATCTATCTTACGACGGATAAGCAGTACGCTCAGAGATATGCCAACAAGAACGGCTATGAGGGCAGAATATATGAGGCTTATTTGAACGTATCGAACCCTCTCACGGTTACTACGGTAGACCCTGCGAGAGAGATTTTGCACGCCGTTTACGGTTCCGACAGGGTTTACAATAACCGCACGGCAAATCAAGGCTCCGCTATGCACTTGATAACCTCTGCCGATATAAATAAATTGCAAACGAAAGGTTATGACGGTATCGTTTGGAATTATGGCGGCAGTAAGGAAATATCCGTTTTTGACAGCAATCAGATAAAACTTGTGAGCAATCAGAACCCGACAACGAGCAGGGATATTCGATATTCGTTGCCGCCCGTTGAACCCGTCAAGCCGTCGAGTAAAGAATGGAATCCGACTATTGACACGCAAGAGGCAAAAAGACGTTTTCCGAATTTGTGGGATATTCAACAGGACTCGTCCGAAACAAGGAACCCGACGCAAATTAAGGGAACCGTTACTACATACAAAAAGATTTATGATTATCTTCGCGCTCACGGTTTTGAGGGCGAAATTCTCGACGCGTCAAGTGGGTTGGGCTATGGTACGCGTGCGGGCATTGAGGAATACGGCTTTAGAGTAGAGGATATTGAGCCGTTCCCCGATAAGAGTTATAAACCTCAGTACACCGATTATTCTAAACTCACGAAAAAGTACGACACGATTATAAGTAATGCTGTTTTGAATGTATTGCCGCAAGACCAGCGCGACGCTCTCGTGATAAAAATGGGTAGTTTGTTAAACGAGGGCGGAACCCTGTTTGTAAATGTGCGCGGCGATGACGTAAATAATCTCGCGTCGAATAGCAGAAATGTAAATATTTCAAATATGGAGTGGTACGTCGATTCCACGGGGTCATATCAGAAAGGCTTTACGCGCCCTGAACTCGTTGCGTATCTGCGCGACGCGCTCGGAGAGGGCTTTACTGTCGAACCCGCAACATTTTTCGGTAAGACGTCGGCTATCGTGCGGAAAGGCAATAGATATGCTCTGCCCGAAATTGATTCTGCGGGCAAGAAACTCACGGAGCAGCAACGAGAATTTTTTAAGGATAGCAAGGTTGTCGATAAAAAGGGTCAGTTACTTGCGGTCTATCACGGAACCGACGAGCAGTTTACCGTTTTCGATAAATCGAAATTCGGCAGCAAGACCGACGCAGGCATTTACGGGCAAGGCTTTTATTTCGCCGCCGATAAAGGCGAGGCATTGGCTTATGGCGCGTCGGCAAAGAAATACTATCTGAATATCAAGAACCCGCTCAGAATTAGCCGCGATACGGGATATTCGAGCGTGTTAGACTTTTATTTGAAACAGCGCGGAATTTTTTGCAAAACAAACGGGGAACTCGTTGACTTGCTAAATAGCGGTTTTGTTATCCCGTCGAAAGCAGAAATCACGTCTGTTATACAGCGGAACGGTTATGACGGCGTTATTTACGAGGGATATGCGCCCTCGGAATACGTTGCATTTGAACCTGAACAAATCAAACTCGCTACGGCGAAAAAGCCTACGCAAAATAAGGATATTCGTTATTCTTTACCCAAAGACGCCGCCGAACGAAATACCGCTTATATGGCGGCGGTAGAGCGCGGCGATATAGAAACGGCGCAAAGATTTGTCGATGAGGTGGCGAAAGAGGCGGGATATAAACTCAGAGTGTATCACGGCACGCCTACGGGCGGTTTTACCGTGTTCAAAACACTACCCGCCTATGTAACCGAAAATCAGTCTTACGCCGAAAGGTATCAATCGGAATCGGCAAGCAGTATTCGATTCGGCAAAAGAGCGACCACGCCTGAGGTAAAAGATTTGTATCTGAATACCCGTTATTTGTTTGATACAAGACGTCCTGCGGTACAAGAAAGATTCTATAACGATTACGTTCAGGGCGGAGAGATGAACGGGTACGATTGGTGTCCTGTATCGGGCTTGAATACCGAACTGACGGAAAAAGGCTTGCCCGATTGGACGGAGGGAGAGAGTATTGCCGATTACATAAGAGCGAAAAAACTCAAGTATAACGCTATCGTTCTTGATGAGGGCAAAACAGGCGGCTATGGGCTTGAAATAAACGATAGAGGCATTTCATTTGCCGTTATGAACCCGTCCGCATTAAAATCGGCAGACGCTATCACTTACGATGATAACGGTAAAATCATTCCGCTGTCCGAACGCTTTAAGACTGCCGAAAAAGATATACGCTACGCGTTGCCCGATGACGATTTTCAAAATCGTGTTAAGGCGGCGCAAGACTTCAGAGATGAGGCGCGGCAATACGGTCGGCGCGTAAAGGTCAATTATGACGGCTCCGTAACGGTGTATCACGGAACAAGCGCGGCAAACGCGAATAATATACTCTCTACGGGTGTTATAAACGAGCAGAGTTATTTCACGACAAATAAAAGCGAGGCAGATTATTACGCCAACGGTAAGCACAGCGGCGGCGTTGTTCTTGAATTGCATATCGACGCTCGGAATTTGGAATTTGCCGCCGCAGGCGCGGAAATATACGCTCCCGCACGCCTTGAACGGGTTGACGGGGTGTTTGTGAATAAAGACGGACGCCGCTATGCGCTGAAAGGCGATAGAACGCCCGTAGACGGTATGAGCCGCGGGCAGAGGGCTAAATTTGCGGCAAACAACACGCGCCCGAAAGTGTACTCTAAAATCGACGCTACGGAGATTATCAACTCGATTATTGACGAGCGGCTTGTGTTCGATGATAAGTACGGTAGCCTAAGCGGAAAAAGCAGGGCGCAGGTTATTGATACTCTGTTTACAAAATTGAATAATACCTCTGAGGGTTACAGAATCGGCGTTGCGCTTGATATTGCCGATTATATTATCAATAATGCCGTTTTGACCGATATGTATGATTCGTATGACGACGTATCGTATGCTATGGAAACTTTATCTGTCATACGTCGATATATGCACAAGGTTGATTTGAGAGGTATTAAGGGCGAAATACAGCATAAGTTCGATAAAAAGAATGCCGTCAGTCTTGTGTGGGGCGCAAAACAGGGCGGTATGGCTCCCGACGTCATTGCGCAGGAACTTCAGTCTTATGGTATAAATATCGAGGCAATAAACGAGGCAGACCAATTTTTTGAAATGCTCGAAATTTACGAAAAGGCTAAAAGCGACGTAAGCAAAAAGGCGGAAAAGGTAAGCCTCACGGCATACGGTAGTAAAACGCAAATCGAAAAACTCCGTCAACAGATAGCCCGCGATATTTTGACCGCATACGACGAAAAAGGTACGCAGTCTAAATATGGCAAGTTGGTGGAGAAATACACGAATCAGATTGAAAGCCTTACGAAACAGGTGCGGCAGGCGCGAAAAATCAACAGCGTTGTAAATAGTTTGGTTGACAGCGCACAGTATCTGCGCGATATAGCGGCAAAACGAAACTATGTAGGCGCAGAGGTCTTTTCGGCTCCCGAACTTACGTCGTGGCTGAAAAATCTCGGCAAACTGAAATACCGCTCTGATTTGAGAAAATCGGGCGCACGAAAAATACTTTTGGACTATGGGAAATTCTATAATACGAATAACCCGCTACTGTATGACGCAGACCCGAATTTAACGTACATTGATAACAATGTACTTGACGCGCTCAACTTTTTACAACAGAACGCCGACAGCACAAAACCGCTCTCTCTTGAGGAGTTGCAGGCGGCGCAGGTCATAATGGCGTCGGCAAAACACCTTTTTCAAAACTACGACCAAATGACAATGGAGGGCAAAAAGGTTCGCATAAGTGAGGCGGCGACTGCAGGTAACGCTATAATTCAAAGAACGAAAAGCAGGGTCGGGAGAGGCTTTTTCAACAGCATATACGGCGTGTTCAACAAAATAGTCGAACCGCGTGTCGTGATAAAATCGTTTGAAAATTACGACCCGAACGGCATACTCACGCGGGCATACAACGAAATTACAAGGGGAGAAACTGCGGCAAGCCTGCAGTATATCCAACTCGTAGAAAAATTCGATGATTATTTCAAAACGAACAAAAAATACCGTAAGCGTTTGACGTCGGAATATATAACGGTTGCGGGTGCGGAACTGAATGTCGGTCAAGCATTGTCGCTGTACGAGTTGTCTAAGCGCGAACAGGCAAAAGCGGGCTTGTATGAGGCAGGGTTTAGTTACATTGATAAAAAGGGCAAAAAACAGACCGTAAGCATAACCGAAAGCGATATTGACGCGTTGCAAAGTGCTTTTACCGAAAGCGATAAACAATTTATATCCATTGTCGAGGAATTTTTCAATGTTCAGAGCAAAAAGGTAAAAACGGACGCTGACCTGCAGATTCTCGGTTACACAAACGCCTCGGACGATTTCTATTTCCCGATACAGCGCGACAAAGGAACAATAGCGAAAAATATCACGGACGCCCGCGACCTTATGGCTGATTGGGCAAACGTATATAATTTCTCGTTCAATAAAGACGTGAAAACGGGCGCGAAAAACAAGATATTTGTTCCCGAAATTTGGAGCGTCATCACACGGCACGCGAAACAACTCTCGACCTATGCTCATTTGACCGTTCCGCTCAAAAATTTCAGTCAAATTTACGCAAAGAACATAGGCGACAAGACGCACGTTCAGAGTATCAGAAACACGCTCAATGAGCAGGTATGGGGCGGTGCGGACGCTTATTTAAGCAAGTTATTTGCCGATATTCAAGGCAAGGCGACGAGTAGTTCCGTGATTGAGAAACTGCGCGGCGCATACGCGAAATATCAACTCGGCGCAAATTTGAAAGTCATAGTATCGCAGTTGACGTCATATCCGACAGCGGGAATCGAACTTGATTTTCGCTCTATGGTAAAGGGCGCGGTTATGAAAACCGATTATGCCGCAATGGATAAATACTGTGATTATGCCCGCGTCCGTAACTACGAAAAAGGCGTCGTAAGAGCGGAGGGTGTGATTGATAAGGTCGGTAAGGTAGGCGATATTTTCACTAAGCCTATACAATGGACGGACAGAGCCGCAATCGGTAAGATTTGGAACGCGTGTCAGGTGCAGATTGAACGCAACGACGGGCATAAGATAGGAACCGTGGAGAATATGCAAGCCGCAGGCGTGCTGTTAGAGGAGGTTATCAGACTTACGCAGCCGAACTACACAAACACGGAGCGTTCCGCGCTTATGCGTTCCGATAGCGATATTGTACGCAGTTTTACAATGTTTACGTCGGTGCCGCTCAAACAACTCTCGCGCCTCGTCGAATCAGTCGGGGAATACAAAACTCTGCGGCAAATGATAAAATCGGGCGATACAAATGCCGATATTCAGAGCAGATATAAAAAGGCGAAAAAACGCCTCGGTAAAACGCTTGCCTCGATAACAGTTGCAAACCTTATGTACACAATGGTTGCGCAGTTCTTTAAGTGGCTATATGCCAAAGACCGCAAGGATAAGGACGGCAACGAGATAAGTTTTGTACAAGATTTCTTTACTGATTTTGCAAGCACGACAATAGGAATGTTCCCCGTCGTAAAAGATATATACAACTATTTCGCAAACGATTACGAGTTTAGCAATTTTGCGTATGACAGCATAAACAGCATTTTGTCTACGACGAAAGATTTGTTTGAGGTTGCGACAAAGGCGGCGGGCGGCGAATCGTTGGAAACGTCCGATTATATGAAACCGCTCAGAAACTCGCTTTATGCAATCGGACAGATTACGGGCTTGCCGATAAGGAATATCAATAACACGATTAGCGGCGTTATCAAGCGTTTTAGCCCTGCGACGGCGTACAAGTACAATTCTATGTTTTATAATGCGCAGTACAGCAAGGATATAAAAGCGGCGTTAGCGAACGGCGATACGGAACTTGCCGATACGATTATGAGCCTTATGCTTGATGAGGATAAGGCGGGGAACCTTAGTGCGGGCGCGAGAAAAAAACTCATCGAATTGTACGAGCAGGAGTATGAGGTGTTACCGCGCAGCATAGGCGATTCCGTAACGTATAACGGCGAGAAAATCGAACTTACAGCGAAACAGCGTGAGAAATTCAAGAGAGTTTACGGAAAGGCGAACGGCTATATTGAACGTATGGTGCAAAACAAGTCATTTGCAAAACTGTCTGCCAATAAACAAGCAAAAGCGATAAAACAGGTGTACGACGCGTATTACGATAAGGCTTTAGCGGAAACACTCGGCGTATCATCGAACAATAAACTTTTGCTCTTGTCAAAGTTTATGGGTATCGAATCGCTCTCAATCGCGCTTGCGGGAATATCCGATATAACGTCCGATAAAGATAAAAACGGCGCGACCGTTCAGGGTTCCAAAAAGAAAAAGGTAATACAGTATCTTTTGGGGCTGAATTTTACTGACGCTCAACGATTATTGATTCTCTTTATGCAGGGATATAAAATAGGCGACGGCGAGTATAAACGGCTTACGGCAGACAGGGCAAAGCGTATGGTAATATCGTATATTCTGAGCCTAAATAAGGCTACACAGGCGGAAAAAGCGCAACTCGCGCAAATGTGCGGGGTTGAGGTTAAAAACGGCAGAATCGTTACTAAATCGCTCTACGCGGCTAAATAAATTGCGACTAAACGCGGTAAAATGTATGCTATTATATTATGCAGGAGGTAGAGTATGCTTAATATTACTCCGACTGTGCAATCTGAAATTACCAAAATCGTTTGTCCGAACTGCAATGAAAAAGTACCGCGTGTAGGCTTACAAAAGGACAGTAAAGTTCAAGGTCTGACGTTTAGGTGTAAAAAGTGCGGCAGACTATGGACGGTAAAAACTGAATAATATTTGTGCCATATTCCGAGAGATAGAGCCATTGACCGTAAGATACGGTTAGTGGCTATTTTTATTAAAAATCTAAAAAGGAGGACTGCGACTATGAAACAGGGTTCGGGTAACAGATATGCGACCAATAAAGGCGGCATTATCAAGGCTCCCAAGAGCGTGCAGGAACAGCCTAAGGCGACCGTAGTCAAGGGCAACGACCTGAGAAACGGCAAAAAGAAATAATCGAATTTTATAGGAGGACAAACGATTATGCAGGACGAAATCAAGAAACCCGACGAGGAAATCGAGGAAACCGTTGTCGATGACGAGAACGAAACGGTTGACGATTCCGATGACGAGTTCGAGTATGACGACGAGGGTAACATTATCATTCCCGACGTAACGGACGACGAGGACGTTGAGAGCGACGAGGACGCCGCGGACGATAACGACGAAAACCCCGACGACGAGCAGGGCGACGGTTCCGATGACGCCGATAAAGGCGACGGAGAATCGGACGCAGAGCCTGAGGAGTCTACGGACGATACAAAAGATAAGCGTATCGCAGAACTCGAAAACGAGTTAAAAGCCTTAAAAGCGCAGGGCAGAGATACGTTGAAAAAGTTGGGCGCGAAAGAAACGAGCGACGTGCAAAAAGGGCTTGAGGAGTTGGCGGCAGAGGCTGACGATATTCCGTTAGAGGAATACCGCAAAAAGAAAGCCGAAAGCGCGGAAAGCGAGGAGGCGTTGCGCCTCTTGCGCGAAACCGAATTTAAGAAAAAAATGGCTGCCGACCTCGCAGAGGTGCAGGGGTTCTATCCCGAAACAAAAGGGCTGAAAGCGATTACCGAAATAAGCAATTTCGGCGTATTTGCGGAACTCCGCGATAAAGGCTTGACGCCTAAACAGGCATACGCCGCGGCAAACCCTGACGGCGTTCGGGCAAGCGTGGCTAAGTCCGTAAAACAGCAGTTGCTCAACGAAACAAAGGGGCATTTACGCTCGGCGGTGCCGAAAGGCTCCAAAGACAACTCGATTACGATGAGTAATAAGCAGTTGAGCGAATGGCGCGATTTGTTCCCGAATCTGAGCGATAAGGAAATTGTCGCTCTGTACAGACAATCATATCAAAAATAAAAAGGAGAATTTCTATGTTCAAACTCATTAAAATTGAGAATGGCAGAATGAACGTACCCGAACCCGTTTACCACGACGTAACGGACGACGAGGCGGTCGAATACGGCGAGGCTCTCGTTTTGGCGTCGGGTAAGTTCACGAAATGCGGTGCAACGGTAAAACCTACGCATATCGCTATGGGCAGCGTTGCGGCAGACGCAACGAAACGCACTCTTGCGGCGGCAAGGGTCGAGGACAATCAACTTTACGAGGTGCCTGTTACGGCGGCTCCTACGGGGCTTACGGCGGGCAGTAAAGTAACTCTGCATACGGACGGCTTGCAGGTAACGGCGACCACCACGAGCGGCGTCGTAACCGTAGAAAGTCTGAACGGTGCGTCGGCGGCGGGAGATATTATCGTCGTCAGAATTATTTAACAGGGAGGACAGACAATATGTCGAATTTTATCTACAGCGCAATGTCGGGCAAAAACGACCCTATGTTCGGTAAGTTTGAACACCCGATAAAGGCACTCATCGAGAACGAATCGAATATCTGTGAAAAGCAGAAAAGCATACTCGATTTTCTTTTCAACGTCGAAAAATCGAGCCGCTACGCCGAAACGATTATGGGCGAGTCCGATTTCGATACGTTCCAAAGCAAACAGGAAGGACAGGGCGCGGAGAACGATAGCGTCGAGCCTACGTTCAAGAAAACGATAGAGCATATCGAATTTGCGAAAGAGTTTACCATTACCCGCAAAATGGCGGACGACGCAAAGTTCGGTATGGGCGCGGATATGAAAAACAAGCCCAAAAAGTTCGTTCGCGCCTACTACAAGACGCGTATCAAAATCGCGGCGCAGGCTCTCATCAACGGCACGGCGAAAGAGATGACGTTCAACAAGGCAAAGGTTGATTTGACTTGCGCCGACGAACTCGCTCTGTTCCATAAGGCGCACCCGTATTCGACGGACAAAATGAAAGGCAAGACGCAGAGCAACTACTACTACGGCGAACTCACGGGCAGCGCAAGCACGCTTGAGGACGCGCTCGGCGTTCTCTCGAATAAGGTGCGCAATTTCAAGGACGAAAACGGCGACGTTATGGAGTATGTCGCGGACACTCTCATCATTCCCTGCAATCGTCCGAAACTCGAAACGCTCGTCAAAAAGGTTGTCGGCTCCGAGCGCACCGTGGGCAGCGCAAACAACGATATAAATACTCAGTACGGGAATTGGAATATCGTTGTGCTGAACGGTTGGGAGGCGGACGACGACAGGTTTATGGTTATGTCGGGCGACGCCAACAAGAACCTGCTCGGCAATATGTTCTATAACCGCGTTCCGCTTGACATTACGAGCGATATTGACAAGCACACCCGCAACTACTTTTGGAACGGTTACTGCCGTTTCGGTGTCGGGTTCAATACTTGGAAACATATCCTGCTTGCCGTCAACAGCAAAGACGCGATTTCCGCGGCAACGTCGCTATAAATCATTTAACAAGGAGGCTGATTATGACCGTTGCAGAACTTTATAAACAGGTTGCTCAACTCGGTTTTGAGGTTTCCTTAGAAGATGATGACAGGTTTTATTACGCAGCAAATAGGGCTTTATTGCAGGTCAACGAGGTTCGACCTGCAATAAGTTACTATTTGATAAATCACAAGCCGCTGAAAAATCTATTGTCCGATTCCGCATTTTCTCCCGTCGAAAAAGATGAGGAACTGCAATACTCCGCACACGCCGCAAAATCATATTATTTTGAGGCGGACGGAAACGGTATCGTTTATATCGAAAAGCACACGCCTGACGGGTGGGCTGTTATAGGTACGGTATCGCTTGCGTCTACGCGCAAATTTGTCGCGTATCGGGGGTTTATCAAAGAGGCGGACAGTTTTGTAAGCGATTTGGTTAGACTGCGTTTTTCGGGCGAGTTTGTGTATTCGGTAAAGAACGTCGCAATGTACGACAAACTGTATAGCGAGGACGAGGCGGATATACCCGCTTATGAACCGTTTACGCGCTACGATATAAGTAAACTTACGGACGATTTTCTTGCGTTGTGCTGTCCGCCTATCAAAGAGGCAGAGGGCAACGCGATTATCAATCAGGGGTACGGCGTAGAGGGCAATAGTGTAATATTGCTCCCGTATAATCAGAGCGGTGTTTTCAAGGTTTTATATAAAAGGCGTCCTGCGCCGATTGTCAATAACGGCGAAATGGACGATAAGACCGAGATTGATTTGGACGTGGAACTCTGCGCCCTGCTGCCTGTGCTTATTGCGGCTTATGTATGGATAGACGACGAGCCGCAAAAATCGGAATACTACAAATATTTGTATAGCGAACGCGCCGCCGAGATTGAACGTAAGGGGAAAGATATAAGCCCTGTTATTATCAAGAGTTCAAACGGGTGGTAAGCGCAATGGCAACGAGAACAAATTTCCTCCAAGCGAGGGAAACATACAACAGATATTACGGCGATTTCAGAGGCGTTGATTTTTCGAGCGACCATACGCAGGTTGACGAACACCGCCTCGCTTACGCTGTAAATATGTTCAGAGATTATCAGTCCTCGCAGGGGCAGGCACTTGAAACGATTGCAGGGTTCAGAAAGCGCGTCGTATTGCCTGAGGAAAGCGATGTTTTCGGTATATTCAATTTTTCGCATAAAGACGGCGATAAAATCGTTACCAAAGTTCTTATTCATTCGGGGAGCAAACTGTATTTGTGGAAAAATTACCCGAATACCGCAAATATTGTTCTAAGTGAAACGATTGTAGTACCCGAACCCGATTCCGTTGTAAACGGAACGAAAACATTTAAGCAGATTTTACCTGAGAATGTCGTTACCGTTACCGCGTTAGCGCGGACAAACGGCGAGGACTTAACTTTTTTGATGAATTATGACGCGGCTACGCGGGAACTGTCTTATGCAAGCAGCGATTTGGTTGCAGGCGATAGACTTTTGCTGTCTTATAAAGAGGGCATTTTAACCGCGGCAGACGCGCTTTTTGATAATATGAACCCCCGAAAAAGCACGTCGTTTATATTCAATAACAGGCTGTATATCATTGACGGCAAAAATTATTTGGTATATGACGGCGTGAGCGTAAAAAGCGTATTGGATAACGCTTATATCCCGCTTACTTATATCAATATTATTACGAGCGGCGAAAACGCCGATATAGGTAAGCAACACGAGCAGCGAAACATTCTGCAGTCTAAGTTTAGGCATACGTTTATCGCTGACGGCACGACGACGGAGTTTTTTCTCAATGAAAATGCTCTCGATGAGATTGTATCGGTAAAGGTTTACGGGCAGGCAAAAGTACAGGGAACCGATTTTACCGTAAGTCTTGCTAACGGCAGTATTAAGTTTATCGTTGCACCCGAAAAGCCTGAGCGCGTCGTGCAGATTGCAGGAGCGACAGAAAGCGAAAACGTCTTTTATCCCGAAATGTACGCGGGAATCGAGGTTGTGGCTAAAAAAGTATTTACGAGTGTATCGGGCGTTACCGATGAATGTGCGGAAATATCAAGGCTTATAACCGATTGTACTATTGCGACAATTTACGATAATAGGGTTTTTCTGTCGGGGAACCCGAATTATCCGAATCACATATTTTACGCCGCGAGAAATTCTACGGGCTATGTAGACCCCTCGTATTTCGGCATTTTGAACTATATGCAGGACGGCGTGGGAGTCGCGCCCATTACGGGAATGATTACCGTTGCCGATACGCTTATGGTTTTGAAAGACGATACGCAACAGGACGGGTCAACTTATTTTCATACGCCTACGCAGACGAATGACTCGATACAGCCTGTAATTTATCCGTCCTCGCAGGGGTTAAGCGGCATAGGTTGTTTGGGTGCTTGTATCAATTTTTTGGACGACCCGATATTTATATCGCGGCTCGGCGTAGAGGCGGTCGGGCAACTGTCTGTGCGGTACGAGAGGGCGAACGAACACCGTTCAAGCCTTATAGACGCGAAAATCGTCAATATGGACTTAAGTTCTGCCGTGGTTGCGGAATGGAACGGGTATCTTTTGGTACTTGTGGACGGGTGCATTTTTATGGCGGACAGCCGACAGCGTTATACGCACGCAATAGGCGTCAATCAGTACGAATGGTATTATATCGAGAACGTCGGCGTGTATAAAGGGCAATATCCCGAATACAAGTACGCGACGCAAATAGCCGAGGAATTACAAGGCAAAACAGTCAAATACTGTACGAAATGCAAAAAGAGCAAAAACGAGTGTACTTGCGGTAACGACGACCATATTATCGAAATTCCGATTATGCTTGCCGAAAACGTGTACTTTATGAATACTCACGAAACGCTGAATCTTACAGGGCAGGTAGTAAACCCGCCCGATGACTACGGAAAGGAAACGGCGCGAGTGTTTACAGAGGGCGTTGCGGTAGAAATTGACGGGTTGGAATATACGGTCGGCGTTTATTATACGGTACACGAGGTCTACGATATTTTTTCGGGCGATTTGGTACGTTACGAGGCGTATTTGTGCGAGGGTAAGGGAGAATATATCGGCGGCGTATTTCAAAAAGCAACGACGATACGCGATATGTTCGACAATATCTATTTCGGCACAAAAAACGGCGTCGTATGCTCGTTCAATTTCGATAAAAGAAACTCCGAGGGCGAAATCGAGCCGCGTTGGTACACGTTCGATAATAGAACGATTTACAGCGGTTGTGCGACGAAAATGGACTGCTGCGGCATACCGCATTTGACGAAAAACACGGTAAAAAAATCGACCGTGATAAAGACTAAATCGTTCCGCAGTTCGTCCGCAAAAATCAAGGTGCGAACGAATAAAAAGCCGTACACGCAAATCGCCCGAATCAATAACAGTCTTTTCTCTTTTGAGGATATGGACTTTACGGACTTTACATTTAATACGACGGAACAGAGTTTGTTTGCGGTCAAAGAAAAAGAAAAGCAATGGGTTGAAAAGCAATACTACATTTATTCCGATGAGTATATGAAACCTTTTGCGCTGTACTATATTTCGTTCCGCTATCAGGTAGTAGGACGACTGAAAAATTAAGGAGGGCTATATGTCATTAAAACGATTTGTAAATATCACGCCCGCCGAACTGAAAGCAAAGGGCGTCGTTGCGCTTGCGGATAAGCCGAACGTCGTATCGCCCTATGGCGCAGGCGGTATGTCGTCCACGGCGTTAAAATTGTGGTTCGACCAAATCGGCAAATTTATTGCCGAGAAAATCAATGTGATTCAGGACGCGCTGAGCGGCGACGACGCGGCAAGTTACGTTAAACTCGATTTGTCGGGTCTTGACCCCGAAAGCGAAAAAATCGAGGGCTTTTCTTACAGTCTGCAAGACCTATGCAATGCTTGTTTGAACGGTAAACTTGCGGCGTATGTTCTCGCGTATGAAACGCCCGCAGATGACAAACTGAAATCTCTGCAGGTGATTTTGAACAGCATTGCGCAAAAGATAAGCAATGCAAATGAGCGGCTGACGGAGTATAAAACGCTCCTGAAAAGCGCGGACGGCGCGGCTGAGGTCGGCTTGCCCGAAAAGTACGGCGCAGGAAAGAAACTTGCCGACCTCATCGACGATATATACAGTTGCGATTTGGCGGCAAAGTTGGTTGTCGAGGCGTATGGGCTTACTGCTGCCACGCAGAACGTCAAAACGCCCGTCGCCTTACAAACTTGCCTGAACGATATTGCGGCGGCTTTACAGGCTCAGAGCGGCTCCGTATTGCTTGATAAAATAAACGAGCGATATACGAAAATAGCCGCCGATAATCTGTTCAGAACGAAAGAGGACAGTTACACAAAAGCGGAAACGGTCGCTATCGGCGTGTATAGGTCGGAACAGGGAACGCAGGATAACAGGCTTACGAACATTGAAAAGACTATCGGTAATATGCAAGGGCAGGACACCGATATTCTCGGTATGATTGATTCTATAAACGAGGATATTGATTCATTGCAACTCGGCGTAGTGCCGCGCAAAATCAGGGGCAGGATAGAGAACGCGAACCCTGCCGAACTGTCGGAAAGCCTTATAAACGCGTTAAATGCAGCGGTCTTTTCGGCTACGGGCAGAGCGACGCCCGACAATACGGACGCGGTGCAGGTCGTTGATTCGGCTATGCCGAATAAGGGCGAGGTGTACACCTACTATTATTGGGCGGCTCCCGAAAGTTCGGAAATAGACGGGTGGTACGTTGCGGCGATATATACCGCACCGTCCATAACCGATATACCGAGTTACAAGTTCAATATCGTTGCGAGTTCGTGGACTGCAGTTGCCGACGATGACGGGCTGTATTACATAACGATAACGCCCGAAATGCACGGTATGGGAACCGATTTGTCCGTTTTGGTCGATTTGCGTATCTATCACGACGGCGAATACTACGCGAACGCAAATCTGTATTTCGTTAAACCGAACGGGGAAATTGTTCTGTATTCCGATTATAAGTACGTCGGAGAGTGCGTCGTCCGTTGCGGTAAAGCGTATTTTTCGGCAAATATGGCGGTAAACGCGATTGATAACGGCAACGGCATAATCGAACTCGGCAACGGGCTGAAACTGCTTGTAGGGGCGGCGGAATTGACGAATGTCGCAGCGGGAGAATCGAAAGGCGTAGAGATTACTGCCGCGTCTGTAAACGCCATTTTTACGGCAACGGCGACGCCCGATAAGACGGCTTTTACTGCCGCTGTAAACATATCGGGAAACACCTGTACGATTTTATGTAGGAATAACGGAACCGCCGCAGACGGCGTAACCGTCAACTATATTATCTTGGCAAATTAAGGAGGTTGCGTATGGATAGAATCGCGCTTAAGGATATATCGGAACCGCGTAAACTGCTTGGAACGATGAACGCGCTCATTGATATGGCAAACGAAAGCGGCGCAAGCGTTTTTGACGTCGCAGACCTGCAAATGAGTTTGAGAACTCTGACGGGAACGGGCGCGGTAGCAATGTTCAAAAGTTTATCCGTGAGCGGCATAACGCTTACGAGCGGCACGCTTGACGGTGCGGAGAGGTGCTTGCAATGTTAAAGTATAATGAGCGTTCGCCAAAAGAAATGTCGGTCATCACTAAGGCTAAAGACCTTATGGAGCATACTTGCACATTGACCGCAAACACAAACAGATTCCCGAAAAAGTACAGATTTTCTATCGGGGCAAGAATCGAAAATCTTGCCATTGATATATACGAAAATTTGGTACGGGCGAATGAGTGTAATTTAAGCGACGCTCACGAACGCCAACGGCGTTTAGACTGTCAACAGGAGGTAATCGTATCGTGTAAGTTGCTGAATACAATGATTGAGTTATCGCACAAAATACCGTCTATCGAACTGAGTATCGACTCGGCGGAATATTGGAGCAGGCTTGTCGTCGAGGTAAAGAAAATGACTGCCGCGTGGCGCAACAACGACAAGCGGCAGCAGAACAATCAATAAAACACATAGGGTATGCCCTGTTCCTCCTAACTCGTCGAACTCGTACAACGTCCGCAACGTCAATTCGGACGGCTCGTTGAACAACAACAATGCGTACAACGGCACGAGGGGCGTGCGCCCGCTTTGGTGGGCAAAAGTCAGTCCGAGTAGCCATTTTCAAGGCGAAAGCAGAACTCCACCAACAAAGGAGGGCATATCCTTTCCGTAAGGATAAACACAAGATTGCCGACGTGAGTGCATTTGCAAAAAGGCACAGGCTATATGCGGCAAGGAGTTGAAATTATGCAGGAGTATGAAACGCTATACGAACGAATTTACGCGTTTAAGAATCTATATAACGCGTATAAAGAGGCTCGAAAAGGCAAACGGTGGAAAGACGCAGCAATCAAGTTTGAAATCAATCTTATGGAGGCATTGCTGCTGTTAAAGTACCAACTGCAAAACAAAACGTACACGTTGGCACCATACAACCGTTTTTATGTTTACGAGCCTAAGGAACGGCTTGTGATGAGCAATAGTTATAAGGATAAGGTCGTGCAACACTCGCTATGCGATAATGTTCTCGAACCGATACTGATAAAAAGTTTTATATACGATAACTACGCCTCGCAGGTCGGTAAAGGCACCGATTTAGGGCTTAGCCGCCTGACGGAATTTTTACATAAATACTATCGTCAACACAAGTCGGCGGACGGGTGGGTGCTTAAGTGCGATATTAGAAAGTTTTTCTACAATATCAATCACGGCATATTGAAATCGTTACTGCGCAAACATATCTCCTGTGAAAATACATTATGGTTGCTCGATATGATAATCGACAGCACAGAGGGAGAGGTCGGCATACCGATAGGAAATCAATCATCACAACTTTTTGCTCTGCTATATCTGAATGGTTTAGACCACTATATAAAAGAGAAACTCGGCATTAAGTTTTACGGTCGATATATGGACGACTTTTACCTGATACACGAGGATAAAGAATTTCTGAAAAAATGCTTGAACGAGATTCGCTCCTATGTGGGCAAACTTGGGCTTGAACTGAATGAGAAAACGCAAATTTCTCCGCTCCGTAACGGAATTGACTTTTTGGGGTTTCATACTTATTTGACCGACAGCGGAAAGGTTATACGGAAACTGCGTCGGCAATCAAAAACGGGTATCTGTCGTCGCCTCAAAAAATTCAAAGGCTTGCACGAACAGGGTAGGTTGCCGATGACCCGTATCGAATGTTCGTATCGCAGTTGGCGCGGACACGCTGAGCGCGGGAATTGCTATCATTTGATAAGAAAAACAGATAAACTCTATAATGAGTTATTCAAAAAGGAGGACAAATAATGTCGCAAACATTAGGCAGTTTGCCCATAGGGGCAAAAATAAAAGAAAAAGATACAAAATATCTCGGAGTTCCTATCGTATGGGTAAAAGCCGATACCGACCATACCGATTATCCGAGCGGTAGCACTACGCTTATAACGGAAAAAATCATTGCACGGCGTGCTGCTGACGCAAAGGAGCCGAATAACGCCGACAGCAACAGAAAGAATTACGGCAACAATAGGTATTCCGTATCGAATATTGACCAATGGCTCAATTCGGACGCGGAGGCAGGAGTGTGGTATTCGGCGCGTCATAGTGCAGACCAAGCACCGAGTAGCACGTCTTATGTGTCATCTAACCCTTATTCTGCGAAAGCGGGATTTTTAAGCGAGTTTTCGCCTGCGTTCAAAAAAGCACTACTTGATACGGCGATTAGGGTTGCGCTCCACCCCGCATTAGACGATGGTCCTTATGAAACAATTACGCGTAAAGTGTTTTTGGCGTCGCGTGCCGAAACATTTGGTGCAGCAGAAAATGGAGTTACGGAGGGTTCTATCCTCGCACTTTTTGCGGAAAACACAAACGCGGTTAGAGTTGCTTATCAAGGACAAACGACCGTGCAAGACGGTGGAACTGAGGGTAATGCGTGGTATTGGTGGCTTAGAACTCCTTACTCGTCGAACTCGTGCAACGTCCGCTACGTCCTTTCGGACGGCTCGTTGTACTACGGCATTGCGTCTTACGGCTCGGGGGGCGTGCGCCCGCTTTGTAATCTGAAATCTGATATTCTTGTATCAGACTCGGTAGACGACGAGGGCTGCTATGAATTGTTTTTGCCTGTGGACGCTCCCGAAAATATTGCGGTCAAAACGCCGATATATTGCAACCCTGACTATAACACGGGCGGTATTGAGGGCGGAAAGGCTGAAGTATCGTGGAGCGCAGTTGAGGGTGCGGAAAAATATATTTTAGAGCGTTCGATAAACGGCGGCGTGTTTAACCCGATATATAGCGGCGACGGAATTTCTTTTACTGACAGTATAACCGCTAATATCAATACCGTTCAATATAGGGTATGTTCCGTAAAGGGTATAGCGCAATCGGGGGAATATCGAACGGCGTCAACGGTCGTTGTGCAGGATAATTACCCTCCGTTTATTTCGGGCGATAATACCGCGCTCGGAAATACGGCGACGCGAATCAAGTACAAATATACTGTGTACGACGGCGACGATGTAAATGTAACAGTCAAAGAGTATGTAAATACGACGCTTTTGCGTACATATACCGCAACGGGTTCGCAGGAGAATACACTTGAAATTGACCTCGAAACGTGGAATAATTTGCCCGTAGGCGACAACACGATAAAGATTGTCGTTATGGACGATAACAATGCTACAGCGACGCAGACCAAACATTTCAATAAGATAGGCGGCGTCATAGAATTTGAGTATGTTCCGTTCGGGAATCAGATTGCTGTTTGCCCTAAGGCGATAAACGTACAACTCGATTTGATTGCGCCACTTGACGCAAAAATACAAGTGCTTGCAAGTAATAATGCGAATGATACGCAGCCCGTATGGGATAATATCACGACTGCCGCACTGAGTAAACATAATCACGTTTTCACGAACAAAAGCAAGGAGCGTGGGGTGAATTATTATTGCGTCGCGGTAAGGGTGAAAATCGAACGAAACGGCGCGGACGGTGCGATTAAACTGTATGGAATCAAGTGCCAACTTGATTGCAACGTGGAGTAGGAGGGCTATATGAAAATGGAATACAGGCTCTTAGACAGCGGTAAAGGAATTATGCTTACGAGGCAGCCCGAATTTATTTCGGGCGACCTCTACATATCGTTTACGGACGCGCCTGATGGGGCGACGGCAATCATTGTAAACGGGCAGAAAGATTCTCTGTACAGAGAGATAAAAGACGGCGTTTGCGGCGTTCCTGCGGCGTTCCTGACGGGCGACGTGTCGATTGTGGTAACTTTACTCAACGGCACCGTAAACGCACCAAAATGGACGTGCGAGGGCATAAAAGCAAGTAACACCAAAGGTGGCATATTCGTTCGTCCGAACGACGGCGATATTCCGCAACAGATAGCGGAAACACGGGTCGAAATGCAAGAGATAAGAAACGATATTAAAATGCTGTTTGATAAATATTCGGGGCTTGAAACGAAATTAAACAAGTTGCTTGAGGGTTACGACGTAACGTAACAGGAGGGTATAATTATGACTATGAAAAAAAGAATTTTGATAATCGCCGCGTCCGTTTGCGTGCTATTATCGCTCACGTTGCTTTTCGGGTTTACAACGGAACCCGCGGCAACTCAGACTGCATACGCGGCAACGGTCGATGACGGCGCGGAGCCGCCCGCAGAAACAGTCGATGAAACGGATAACCCCACTTTTCTCGGCAGGGTCGGGGAATGGCTAAACGAGCATAAGGTTGAAATCGTAACGATTTTAACCGATATTGTTATGTTCGTTATGCTCATCTATAATACCGTAAAATCGAAAAAGAGTTTACTGCGAATCGGTAAAGATACGTCGTTTACAAATAATTCACAGTCTGAGGTAATCGGCGGGTTAAATAATCTCATCGAAAATTATAACGCGATTGAGAAAAAAATCACGTCTTACGAGAATACCGAAAGTGAACGCTATAAATTTGTAGCCGCTATGGTCGTGCAGACCCGCGCCGTTTTGGATATTCTTGCGACGGTATATGCCAACTCGAAAAATCTGCCGCAGGGCGTAAAAGATTTGGTAAATCTCAAATATGCCGACGTATTGAAAACGACGAGCGACGACGAAAAACTGTTATCGGTCGAAATGGTCGAAATGGAGCAGGAACCTGAGGCGGAAAAGACGGAGGAGTGATTATGAGAAACGCGACAAAAGGAAAGATAATCAAAACGTCCGCGCTTGTCGTGGACGTGGCGGCTCCTCTTGCGGCGACTCTCTCACAATTCCCCGTATGGGTCGATAAAAGTTCTACGGCGACAATTTCGGGCTTGTTCGTGGTGTTTGCTCTGCTGTCCGCGATACCGCTTATTCGCGTTATAAAGCAATACCTGAAATCGCCCGCCGCGTGGTTGATATGGACGGTCATAACGGTGTTTGTCATCGCGCTTAGAAATATTATCGACCAAATGGCTATTATCTGCCTGATAGGGCTTGTAGCGAACCTGATAGGCGCAGGACTACATAAAATCGGAGAAAAAGTGGAGAGTAAGCCCGATAAGCCGATTGATGATGAATCGGGCGACGGAGGTAGCGAATAATGAGTATGGAACCTATAAAACACGACGGCGGAGAGAAACGCACAACGGGAATGGAAAAAATCAATCGGGCGCAGCGGCGCGTTACGCGCTCCGTGGTAAACAATGCGGCGTGGTTCATCGGCTTTTTTATAGTTTTTATCGTTGTCGTCGTATTCACGACGGATATAAACTTGTCAAACGGCTTGGGGTGGGCGCAGTTCGGTCTGACGTTTTTCATTCTGCTGTTTTGCACATATTCAATGTTTGCGAACTTTTACTCGTCGGGCGTGCGTGCAGGGAAAAATACCGACGCATACAGCGAGGCGCATAAACATTACGACGAACTGAAAAAAATTGTCGTTGACCGCAAAATGCAGGGGCGGCTTATGGAGTTTTGCAGATATTACATTGATGACGAACTCGAAAGCGCACGGACAGCGATTCTGACTGAGGTCGGCATATCCTATTCGGACTATCAAAAAGAGTATTGCGGCAAGGATAAAAAGACGTTGCAGAAAAACGAAAAATTGTCTGTGGTTCAAATTGCGGCGATTCTACGGGCGAACAAAACTAAGCCTGTAAAACTGACGCCCGAAATGATATTAAAGCGCGGACGCGGGAGTGCAAGCCGCAGTCCTTTGGGCGTTAAACCCGAAACGAAACGCGCTCTGACGTTTGGCTCGAAATTCTGTACGACCTGTATAACCTCAGTTCTTACGGGCGTAATAATGCTTGACGTCATCGTAAACCCGACGTGGGCTACATTTGCGGCGTGCTGTTTGAAACTGCTGCCTATCGTTCTGAATGGCTTTTTAGGCTATAAATCGGGGTATGACAATATCACGGTTGCAACTATAAACTACATAGGCGACCAATCAGATTTGTTACAGCGGGCTATTCAGTATATAGAATCTACGCCCGAACCCGTACAAGTAGAGGAGCCGAAAACAGCATTGACAGAGGTCGATATTTCCCTTGAAAACACGGAAAAAATACCCGTGCAAGAGTAATGCAATTCTTATGCAAATGCAATGCTTTTGCATATCAAACGCAATACAAATTTATGCAAATAAAAACAAAACAAAACTAAAGACAAAAAGAAATATATATAAAAAATAACAGACTGTCTGTCGGACTTTAGGACGGGCAGTCTGTTTGATTTTCAAATTTTTTTGAGATTGATTAAGTTGTGATTAGTTGAGGTTATTTTTATTTTCCTGTTCGGAACGCTTTTCTGACGCAATCTGAGAGCCTACATAAGAGCGTATAAGAATATTTCTCCTACGTTCCTCCTCCGACTGATAATCTTGGAAAGGGGAGGTATCGGTATCTTGTGAGTGTTTTGCTTGTTTTCTCTTACGAGCGCGTTCATCAATCTTTTCAGGTTTTACGAATTTGCAAAAAAGAATGTACGCGATTATCGAAAGAACACCGCCGACGCCGAATAATGCTCCTACAATCGCACCGCTTACGTTGCAGGCAAGGCAAATAAAGGCAGGAATACAGCAAATGGGGAAAAGGAATATCCAACCCACGATACCGCTCTGAAACAACGATACAATCGTTGCAAGTTTAGAATCGTACTTTTGAAAACGAAAATCAAGACGCATAGCGCACCTCCGACAAAGTAGTTCTCATACAAGAGAGTTGTCTTAGGTGTGTTACGCGTAAAGCGTTTACATAATGTGGATAACTATAATTTTGCGGGGGGGGGGGGGTACTTTTTAGAGATTTTATGCGCAGCATAATATACTCCTCCGTAAGTATGTAGTTGTGATAATTATAGCACGCTGAAGGTAATTTTGCAAGCGGCTCGGCGGCGCGGGGCTTGAGTTTTTTCGGTTTTTGTGCTATAATGCGTAAAAATATGCGAAAGAGGTGCTGACGATGAAAGGAATGGAATATACCGCAAGACAAAAACAGGCTGCCTTAAAAATGTGGCTTGTCGATAAGGTCGATATTCTCAAAGTGGCGTATGCGTTCAAGTGTACCGAACGTAGTCTATGGCGTTGGAAAGCAAAATACGACGGCACGCTCGACAGCCTCGAAAACGGCTCAAAAGTTCCGCTGACGCCGCACCCGAACGCGCACTCTGTGCAAGAGGAGGAGCATATACGGGAATTGTTTGATGAGAACCCCGATATAAGTTACACAGAGGCATTAGGCGAGTTACGAACGCGATACGGTTATTCACGCACCTATTTCGGGTTTTATCGTTTTGTGGTAAAACACGGACTGCGCCCGTCGCAGGAAATCAAGAAAACGCCGTATGACCCTAAGCCATACGATACGCCTTTAATGCTCGGCTATAAATGGCAAATGGACGTTAAGTATGTTCCGCGTGATTGCAATAAAGGGCATTTCCGAAAAGAGTGGTATTATCAATACACGATAATCGACGAGGCGACGCGAGAACGGTTCCTGTACCCGTACAAAGAAAAATCGGGATATTCAACGGTAGATTTTGTAAAGCGGGCAATCGTATATTTCGGGTACGCGCCTGAGATTATTCAGACCGATAACGGTACCGAGTTCACGAACCCGCAGCACACGAAAGAGAGTACGGTACATATTCTCGATAAACTCCTTACGCAACTGAAAATCAAACACCAACTCATACGCATAAGAACGCCGCGTCATAACGGGAAAGTAGAGCGCAGTCATAGGAGCGACCAAGAGGCATTTTATAATCATCTGACATTTACGACCTACGAGGAGTTGAGAGAAAAAATGCAGGCGTGGAACGTGCGATACAATAACCGTCCTCATTCTCAACTGCGGAACAAAGAGGGCAAACGCGTATGGCTTACGCCGATTCAGAAAAGAGCCGAATTGCTCGAACTCCTGAAAGAGAACAGAGAAAAATACGCAGTCCGATTTCTCAAAGGCAGAGCGGCATAGACGAAACAATACGAAAGAGAGGGGAGAAAAGCCCTGCGAAATGACGCAGAGCGGTTTTTTACTGTCTTGAAACAGGTTTGTTTGACTTTTTGCGGCTGTTGTGGTATCATATTTGGCACGATAGGACGTCCAAACAGTATGATTTTTCAGGTTAAGCACAGTACAAATAAGATTTTTTCAAAAAAATTCAAAAAGTTACTGAAAAATGCTTGACAAACATCAAAAAAAATTCTAAAATCTGTTGATTTTTGACGCGTAATGTGTTAAAATAAAATAACTATTCTGCAAAGGAGGGGAAGTTGTGCAAATCACCGAGGTAAGATTGCGTCTCGTAAGAGAGCCGGGCAAGTTGAAAGCGGCAGCGTCTATAACGATAGACGGATGCTTCGTCGTTCATGACTTGCGCGTGGTAGAAAACGAAGGTAATCTGTTTGTCGCTATGCCAAATAAGCGGCTCGGTACAGGCGAGTATCGAGACGTGGCGCATCCGATCAACAGTGAGACGCGCGATCAAATCGCAAAACTCGTTATAGACAAGTATAACGAAGAGTTGCGGAACGCGTCTAAGGACTCCGATTAGAGTTCGGTTAGTCGAATGAAGTTAACGCTCGATTGCTACGCAGTCGGCACCACAGCTTGCATTTTATTAACTTTTGCCACGGTATTTGCGTCAATCACTTTATCTTTTGTCCGATATTAATCTTCAAACATACATCAAAACGCTTGCATTCCGTTTCCGCGGTGTGCTATAATTAATGTGCTAAAAATTTTGCGAGGCATTTTATGCGCTTTTTATCGGTAGCGGGGTGGATAACCGATTCGTTCCCCATAATAAGAATAGTAATGATATCGCTCATGGTAGCGGTCGGGTTGGCTCTTATAGTAACCATAATGTTCCAGCCGTCGTCCTCGTCGGGAATGGGCGCGCTTACAGGCCAGCGCGATACTTTCTATTCCAAGGATAAGTCCAAGTCGCTCGAATCTGTTATGAAGCGCATCACGGTCGTGCTCGGCATAATAGAGGGCGTGCTTGCAATATTGTTTTTCGTATCGCTCATCATCTACCGCGGTTGATGCGAAAAAACGCAATGTTTTGCGACATTAGTGCATAATAACTTTTGAGGGCTGAATTTTCGACAGCCCTTTTTTGTTCGATACGATGCGTCGTTCGGCGCGGCAAAATCACGCAGTAATATTTTATAAAGGTATCATATATGAAAAAAGATAAGCGCGGCAGCGCAAATAAAAAAAGACCGATCAAAAGCGGTCGTAAGTACGCGGACAAGCGCAGCAAGCCGCAAGGCGGCAAAAGCCGAAGCGCAAAAAACGCCGCGAGCGCAAAGACGGAAAGAACGGCGAACGGCAAAGCGCGCTCGGGCGGAGAGTGCGTCGTAGGCGTTCTCGATTGCAAAGGCGATCGGTTTGGGTTTATAGCGTGCGACGGCGGCGACGTGTTTGTCGCGGGGCATAACTTAGGCGGCGCGCGGCACGGCGACACGGTAAGAGCCGAGATAGTGGGCGAAAGCACGGGACGGGACGGAGTGCGCAAGCGCGACGGCAGAATATCGGAGATAATAGAGCGCAACCCGCTCAATATAGTTGCCACGGTCGTTTACGAAAACAACTGCTACTGCGCCGTTCCCGACGACAGACATTACGGCGAGCTGCTCGAGATAACGAGCTTGGGCGGCGCGAGCGAACACGACAAAGTGATCATCGTAACAGAACAGCGCGGCGGCGGCGATACGGCAAAGGTAGTAGCCGTCCTCGGCAGAGCGGACGATATAGGCATGGACGTTTTGAGCGTGATAGCCTCGCACAACCTTCGCGTGGACTTTCCGCGAGACGCGCTCGAGCAAGCGGAAGCCTACGGCGACAGCGTTGACGAGCGCGAGATATCCGCTCCGTACCGCAGAGATTTTCGCGACGACGTTGTGTTCACCATAGACGGCAGCGACTCCAAAGACTTCGACGACGCGGTATCGCTCGCGCGAACCGAAAACGGGTATAGGCTGGGCGTGTATATAGCCGACGTGTCGCATTACGTTACCGAAAGATCGCCGCTCGACAGAGAAGCGCTGTTGCGCGGAACGAGCGTGTATCTTGCCGACCGAGTTATACCCATGCTCCCCGAAACATTATCCAACGGCTTATGCTCGCTCAACGAGGGCGTGGATAGGCTGGCGCTTTGCTGTTTGATCGATTTCGACGGCGACGGCAACAGACTTGACAGCGAGGTGTGCGAGGGCGTTATACGGTCGAAAGCGCGCTTGACGTACACGGGCGTCCAAGCTCTGCTCGACGGCGACGAAAAACTGCGAACGCGGTACGCGTCGCTCGTTCCCATGCTCGAGCTTATGAAAGAACTCACGCTCAAGCGGCGTAAGCTGCGTGAGGCTCGCGGGTCGATAGAGTTTAAACTCACAGAAACGGAGATCAAGTTCGACGCGAACGGCAGAGTAAAGGACATATGCAAAAAACCCGCGTTGCTCAGCGCGGGCATAATAGAAGAGTTTATGATAGCGGCAAACTGCGCCGTGGCGGAAAAATTCCAACGCGCCAAAATACCATTTGTATACCGCGCGCACGAGCGTCCGCCCGCCGAAAAGATACAGGCGCTCAACGACTATCTGGACGCAGTGGGCATAAACGCGCGCTGTCCGCTATGCCCCGCGCCCAAACAAGTAGCCGACCTTCTTGCGGCGGCGGATACGTCGTTGTCGGCGGCGGTGTCGCGCGTGGCTTTGCGTTCCATGGCGAAGGCGACGTACGAACCCAAAAATTACGGGCATTTCGGCTTGGCGGAAGAATTTTACTGCCACTTCACATCGCCCATACGCCGCTATCCCGATCTTATGATCCATAGGATAATAAAAGCGTATCTGCGCGGCGGCGGTGCGGCTGTCAAAAAGTACAAGGACGCCACTTTCGACGTGTCGGTGCGAAGCTCCAAAGCCGAGCGCACCGCGCAAGACTGCGAGCGCAAAGTGGACGACTATAAAAAAGCCGAGTACATGTCGGCGCATATCGGCGAAAAATATACGGGCGTCATAAGCTCGGTAACCGATTTCGGGTTCTTTGTGGAGCTCGACAATTCCGCCGAAGGGCTTGTGCGCATGGCAACATTACCGCCCGCCGCGCTGTTCGATAAACGCAGATTGTGCATATCGTGCGGCATGAAGCGGTATCGCCTCGGCGACGCTGTGGATATAACGGTAACGGGCGTTCAAGGCGATAGGATAGACTTTGCCTTGGCGTAGAAAGTTTTAGATGGGTTTATTTTGGCGGTGATGTTTTGTACTGATATCTTGTACACTGCAGCCGACAGCCTCTATCTCCGAGTTTTTATTTTAAGAAATACAGCGGTAAAACAAACGACTGCGCGATGCATGTTGCGTAGCGGTAGAACTCGTACCGTTCATGCCCCGACTTATCGAGCAAGATCGATAATGTCTACATAGTCGTTCATGCTCGTGAATTTTTGATAGCGCAGATCTTTTACGTTTAGCGTCAATTGGAATCCGTCGTTCGAGTTTATGCCGTTTACCGCGCTCTCTAAAGCTCTTGCCGCGTCGGTGTCGAAGCCGTTTACATTATAGTAGGCGAGAGTAATATGCGGTGTCAGCGGATAGCTCAATTTTTTTATACTGTCGAATACGGAGTACAGCGAAGTCAGCGTTTTATGACTGTTTTCGTCGGACGGGTAAAGTCCGAACACGATACTTGTGTTTACCATGTTGAATACGTATTTGCTTTTTAATACTATCTTTGCGTCCGCATAACGTTTTAGTTCTTGTCCGAGCTTTGCTACGCCAAGCTCGTTGTAAAACAGCTCTTCGGCTATGTCGCTCAATGCGGCGGAGTTTGAAAGGTCGTGCAATGTTACATGGAACGTATCGTCTTTTAATGCTTGGCAAAAACATTGCGGCACGGTTTTGTGCAGCGCGTCGGCATAGCGGGCGAGCTTTGTTTTTGCTCTGTCGTCCAATGCGAATACCACCGTGTCGCCGTAAAAGTTTTTGAAAGTGTTGTCGGCGGCGACTTTGTTTGTAAGAGAAGGATTTGCTGTAAAGCGGTCATTGCCGAGGCAGAGCTGCGGCTTTTCAAAAGCGTTTATCCTATTTAAAAATTCGGTATAAGTTTCCATTGCGCCTCCTACTGCTGCGGAACGCTTTGCGTGCATTGCGCGCGTGCCGCTTGCAATCAGTTTACAAGTTGATACGGCGCAAGTCAAGTGATTTATGCCGCGCAATATCGTAAGCGTAAAAACGCGGCTTTTGGCCGCGGCAATCGGCGCGCGTTGCGACTTCCGATAAAAATTTTTTATTTATATGCGGTAATGCCTTGTCTTTTCGGGCGTAATGTAGTATGATTTAATTGTACATGTTTACGTGCCGACAGACACGGCGGTGCAAATAAAGAAAAAATCAAAATACGGAGGATTTTATGCAATATTCACGCGAAGTGGAAAAAATGCAGTGCGTTGCAAAGGGTTGCAATCACGGTCCGGCGCCCATACCCGAAGAGGGTAAGTGGGTACAAGCCTACGATATCAAGGATATCAGCGGGCTTACGCACGGTTGCGGTTGCTGCGCGCCTCAGCAAGGTACGTGCAAACTGACGCTCAACATCAAAAACGGCGTTATCGAGGAGGCTCTTGTGGAAACGCTCGGCTGTTCGGGCATGACGCACTCGGCGGCTATGGCGTCGGAGATACTGCCCGGCAAAACGCTGCTCGAAGCGCTCAACACCGACCTTGTGTGCGACGCGATAAACGTCGCCATGCGCGAGCTGTTTTTGCAGATAGTATACGGCAGAAGCCAATCGGCGTTTTCGGACGCGGGCTTGCCCGTAGGCGCGGGGCTCGAAGACCTCGGCAAGGGCTTGCGCAGCCAAGTGGGAACGATGTACTCGACCAAGCTCAAAGGTCCGCGCTATCTCGAAATGGCGGAGGGCTACGTTACGCGCCTCGCGCTCGACAAAAACGACGAGATAATCGGCTACGAGTACGTAAACCTCGGTCTGCTCATGAAATACGTATCCGAGGGAATGAGCGGCAACGACGCGCTCGAAAAATCGAGAAAGAACTACGGCAGATTTGAAAACGCGGCTAAATACATAGTGCCGCGCAACGAGTAGGAGGAACGACCATGGCTATCACATTCGAAGGCTACGAAAGAAGAATAGACAAGATAAATGCGGAACTCAAAAACCACGGCATATCCTCCCTCGAGGACGCGCGCAAGATCTGCTTGGATAAGGGCGTCAATGTAGAGGAAATAGTTAAGGGCGTGCAGCCCATAGCGTTCGAGAACGCGGTTTGGGCGTACACCGTCGGCTGCGCGATCGCGTTTAAAAAAGGCGTCAAGACGGCAGCCGAAGCCGCCGAATGCATAGGCGTAGGCTTGCAAGCGTTCTGTATCCCCGGCAGCGTCGCCGATCAGCGCAAGGTGGGCATAGGCCACGGCAACCTCGGCGCGATGCTGCTGCGCGAAGAGACCGACTGCTTTGCGTTCCTCGCGGGACACGAATCGTTTGCCGCGGCGGAAGGCGCTATAGGCATTGCGCGCAACGCCAACAAAGCGCGCAAAAAACCGCTCCGCGTAATACTCAACGGCTTGGGCAAGGACGCAGCGTACATAATCTCGCGCATCAACGGCTTTACCTATGTAGAGACCAAGTACGACTACTTTACGGGCGAACTCAAGATAGTCCGCGAAGTTCCGTTCTCCGACGGCGAGCGCGCAAAAGTGCGTTGCTACGGCGCGGACGACGTTAGCGAAGGCGTTGCGGTAATGCGCCACGAAAAAGTGGACGTTTCCATCACGGGCAACTCCACCAACCCCACGCGTTTCCAACACCCCGTTGCCGGCACGTATAAAAAATGGTGCCAAGAAAACGATAAAAAGTATTTCTCGGTCGCGAGCGGCGGCGGCACGGGCAGAACGCTTCACCCCGACAACGTTGCGGCGGGTCCCGCGTCGTACGGCATGACCGACACCATGGGTCGCATGCACAGCGACGCGCAGTTTGCGGGCAGCTCGTCCGTTCCCGCGCACGTCGAAATGATGGGGCTTATAGGCATGGGCAACAACCCCATGGTCGGCGCGACTGTCGCTTGCGCGGTAGCCGTCAGCCTTGCTAAATAATTTAAAGCAATTATCGTAAAGCAAAAACACGGCTTTGATCACAGCCGTGTTTTGTTTTGCAAAAAAAGTTATAGACCGCTGTCGGCGCGCTTGGCGCAATGAATTGAGATACGTTACTTTATTTCCGATATCATATTGCGCTGAAATGTCGATGTAAATATAGATATCCTATGACCGTTTAGTCGTTATGATGATTGTGGTATGAAAAATCTGCTGTTTCGCTATTAATATTGCCGATATCGTTTTGTACACAATTATTACCTTGTTTATTGTTGACTTTTATTTTTGTTGTTTTATTGCCGACTCTTTTTTGATAATAACGTCCGCCGAAAAAGCTGCAAACCATGCCGATCACTGAGCATATGACCGTAATTAAGATAGAAACCCATTCATCCATAATGCCGCCTCAATGTATTGCGATTTTAAAGTTATTAAGGTTGGTAAGTTCGGGCGACGCTGCTACTATGTCGTCATTGTTACCGAGCCATCTGAAATATTCAGATAAAATATAGTCTAAGATAATATGCCTATCTAATTCCATAACATAATATCCGTAACGAGACAGTCTCGAGAGTGCGCCGAAATCTATAACACTGCTGTTTTCACATGCGCGTTGCAGTTTGTCTTTATCGATATCAACAACAAAACAATATTCTCTCCCGTTACATAATTGTGCGTAACAGTCAAACGTCAGATATCTTTCGCTATCGGGCATACTGCGGCGTTCTACGATACGTTTAAGCAGAAGATAGAAAAACACGAATGACATATATCTTTTATTTAAAGCTTCATTGTCAAACCCTATCGGATTTACGAAAACTTTAGCTTTGTTTTCGGTGGAGTTGATGAACAAATTCATATAATCGCGCACAAACGAGCCGTTTCTTAAAAAGTTCAATAAATGCTTTGCCGCCGCGGAAAGTTCCGTATGTACTCTGCCTGTTTCGTCCTCGCGTATCCAAACAGTAAACTCGCGGTCGGGCGTCAATGCATAAAATGCGTAAAAATTAGCTATGGTGTCATCGGTAAAAACCAATTCTTGCCGAACGCCGCGGTAATACAGTTCTATGACGCAACTGTCCGTTGACGGTATATCTATTTTTTCTCTGGCAAAAGTTGCGTTTTCGATTTTTACTTCGCCGAAGATGTTGTACTGAGCGCAATTATCGCCCATCGTGTTTGTAATTTTGTACTTTTTCATCATATTTCCTCCTAAGAAATAATTTATGCAACCGGCGTTTGCTGTTGTTGCCGTTAAAGACATTATCAGTCGGCGGCGAAAGGTGAATTATTGTTTTCCACCTTTACGCCGCTTATGGTATATGATTTTTCATTATAAGTGCGGTAGTTTGAAGAGTCGGATAATTTAGCAATATACTCATTGTCGCTTGATGAGTCTTTTATGTTGATGGATATTTCTTTAACAATATTTTCAGAGATTTCTACAACAGTAAATCGTCGCAATTCTTTTAAATCGCTATTATGACTCCAACCTCTATCTTTTATATATCTAATTGCGCAGTCATTCTCGCCAAAGAACTTATCGCAGATAGCGTTTTTAATCTCAGTCCTTTCGGAAGCCATTTGGTCATCATAAGTAAATGTGTAAGCTTGAGTATAAGTGGCATCAGAAGAGTTTTCTTCAAATACACTTGCTATTGTGTCTTTAGATAATTCTTTTACATTTATAGGGGTACTTAATGAAATAGTCCCAATAATAAATCTTGTACTGCCACCGCCAACATCACATTTCATAATAACTTCAATTTTATAAATGGTTGCACCACTACTTATATACCATTCGGTATCTAACACAATTTCTGTCTTAAATCCTCTCCCAAAGCATTGTCTGCCCATGTTATAGAGATAGTTATCATTAAGAGCGGTTTTAACCGTGCTTGCATATTTTGCGATTAAATCTTGCACGTTTTCGATTTTTTCTTCGGGGTTGGGGTTATCGGGATCGATAGGGTCGGGCGGGGTGGGCTGTTCTGTTTCGGGACCGAGATCTTCGAGCGCGTAAGGCGAGCCGTAAATGTTAGCGCCGTCTATATTGTGTTCCGAAGGAACGGACGTTTGGGTAAACGGTCTGTCGATGTTTTGAAGCAGTGCTTCTTGTGTGCCGTCGCCCTTTAACACGTCTATTTGCGTAACCGATATCTTGCCGTCCATTAGACCGAGCAAGTTAAACGATCTGTAGGAAGCGTTGCCCGAATCGATTTCGGCGTACAGCTTTACGTCGGCGGAGACGCCCGCTTTTGCGTACAATGCCGTCGCTATGTTCTGTTTGTTGTAATTCCTTTGCGCGTTAAACGTAAAAATGTCCGTGCGGTCTATATCGAGCTCGGAGGCGTTTATCGTGTAGTTGTCGTTTACTATATTTCGGAACGTAACGGGCGCGGGGAGCGTTACGTTTGCCAACTCGACTTTTCTGTCCGTTTCGTTTACCGAATAAGTCCAAACTATATTCACTTCGCACAGCGCGTTTTCGCTGTTCCCCACGATATAGGCGTATTCGGCTTTGACTTCCTTGTTCCCGACGACCGACGGGCGAATTTTATTCTTTATAAAGTCGGTCGCGGCTTTGTTGTGATCGGTAGCAAACTCGTCGAGTGTGATCGGTTTTATGTAATCGCACACCGAGCATGCGCCGTTTACGAGCGTGTGCTTTGCGTAGCCGTCGCAGTCTGCGGGGGCTACGTCGTGTCCGCACGTCGTTTCGTGATAGTGGTGCGTGTCTGAATATGCCCAGCCGTCGAAAAATGTGTGCGTGTGCGGCGTTTTGCCGTTGTCGGCGCATGCCGTAAGGCACAGCGCAGCCGTCGCGCCGAGTACCGCTGCGGCGAGCGTTTTGGCGCTATTTACGCGCGCGGCGTGGGGGGGGGGGGGGGGGGGGGGGTAAGAATATTCTTATTATTGTTTTTCATGATAACACGTCCTTATAACGTTTGATTTTTTTATTGGATGAGTAATTTTGTCCGCTTGCGCGACCGCAGATCTAACGAATATCGCTTTGCGTAAACCGACAGTGCGAAAATGCGATCGAAGCGAGCGGGTATATGGTTTGCCCTAAGGCATAAACCGAATTTATTTTAGCATATGTACGCAATAATTTCAAGAGTTTTTTGCGATCATATTATAAAAATTATATTTGCGCTTACAAAAGTGTATGCATAATAAGCGGACGCTCGGGCGCGATGTACAGTCGCGAAGGTGGATATATCTTAATTTATTATTTTGCATCGAGTTCCCGATAACTTTTATCGTTGAAACCACGACCGAGCAATGCCAATGATTTGAACCGTTCGTCGTTGAACGCTTCCGCCAAGCTGTTTATATCGAGCGTGAAATCTTTTGGGACGCCTTTTTTGACTTTTATCATGACCTTGACGGTTTTGTCGGCGGTGTTTTTCAGTTGACCGATGATCATTTCGAAGTCTCCGTTTTTATACATTTGCTTGTCTTTCAATTCATAACAGCAATAACAGTATTTGTGCTTGCCGAGGATATCCCCGTACGCCTCGATATTAATCAAGCCTAATTTCACATCGTCATGAACTTCCACGTATATAAACGGCAGCGTCATTTCCTCATAGGTCGGTTTTGCAAAAAACATAGTGCTCCCCTTATAGAATACTGTTTATCGTAAAATGATTATATCATATCGATATGACGATCGCAAGCAAAACACTGCTTTGTCGCCGCTGTGGGTATTGCGCTCAAGCGCCGATAGGCAGTCGATTCATTTTCGATCGTTATCGATGGTTTGTTTCCAACGCAGAGCACGTCCGCGCAAGACTATATGCTCGTCCTTAATGTCCGCAACGCTTTTTATAAATTCGTCCACCCAATAAACATAATTTTCGTTGAATATAACGGAAGACTCGTATACGGGATTGTATTCGTTATCTATATAACGCAGTGCAATATCGCCTTCGAATTCAAGCGTAACAGTGCTGTTCCAACAATTTTCAAAAATTACGGTCATTTTGTCCGTGTTATATTCGATGCGTTTAATATAGCTGTCGTGAAAATCAAGGGCGGCGGTCATGAGATTTTCGACGTCGTCTTCTGTCTTGACTTCCGTCCACTCGTTGACAACTATCGTTTTGTTAAGCTCGATCGCGCGTGATAAATATTCTTCGGATACCGTATTGCCGCGCTTTATGCTCTTTATGAGAGTAGGGTCGTTTACCAACCAGTCATATCCTTCCGTATCTTTGGTCGGGGAAGTCCACCCGTCGCGCGCGGTGTCTATTATGAAAACTTTGCGGACTATGTGCGGTTTGGTGTTATACATATTCACGTGTTTATATCGGTTTTCCGAACTGTCGAAAACTATCACCGAAGAATCGAAGCCGTCGATAAAATGTGCAAATACATATGACCGATATTCTTTTTTGTCGTCTAAGATCCGAGCTATCATGCATTCTCCTTTGTTTTGAAAATTTAAATAAAAACCTAAATAGCGATCGCATTCGCTATACGCATAAGAAACGATATTCGATTTATATCGTGGTGCGTAAGCGGCTGACTTGTCGGAGTGGGCGAGGGAACAAATCGAAACATGAATGAACTGCGCGAGAGACTATCCGACACACTGTTGTCATTTTCGAGTGTGGGCAATTTATATAGATGTTAGTAAATCAAACCGCTGTCAGCAGATATTGACGAGCTTGCCGTATAGCTCGGTCCGGAGCTTCTCCGCAATTTTTTTATTAAACCAAAACAGAGCTTTTTTGCGTCCGTCTTTAGTAAATACATGCAAGCACCAGGTCGCGCCTTTTCTATCGCTATCGATAAACACGTGATATACAAACGCAAACGCTCGTGCAAAATGCATAGGCGAAAGCTTAACATAGCGAAGCTCTTTGATGTTTTTTCTTTCATAGCAACGTATTTGTTTCTTGCCTCTAAAAACCTCTATGCCGTCTTTGGTGAACACGTATGTTTTGACGTTGATATAGCACACTGCAAGCGCAAGCGCTGTCATTAGTATCGACATTAGAAGAAGAGCTGCGACCAACATGATAATATCTTCTTGCTCGGACATGGAAAACGGAGTGATGGCGATAACAAAAACCCATGTTATCCCGACGCTTATAAGCAATATCGCCAAGAACAGCTTGCGTGTCGCTTTATACTCTATCCGTTTTTCTTCCATACATATATTATACCATATGTAATTATATAACGCAATAGGTATATAATGATTTCATTATATTATCGCTATATTGAAATTACAGTCGGTTTGAATTTCGGCATAAAGCATGCTTGTGCCGCTATGTGTGTACTTTGTATAATAAGCGTACGGCTGTGCGAAGCGAAAACTATAGCCTTAACGAAAAGACTTGAATGGAACCCAAACGCCGGGGTGGGGGGGCGTTTTAGGTTGCTTCTGGCGGAGCAATAAAGTTAGAGTTTGAACACTTTTTACGGTGTTCAAACTCTATCGCTCTTGGCGGGGCAAGAGTGTTAAAGTTTGAACCCTTGCTCACGCCGCCGCAAACGCCCGTATTTGCCCCGTGGCGGCTTTTTGTACCGCTTTCGGGCGAATTATCGAGCAACCCGTCAATCGCCGCGTCGGTGTCGTCCTTGCCGATGTACGACATCTCTTTGCCGCCGCTTACGTTGAAATATATAACAATCTTGTCGTCGTATAGGTAAATCGCCCGTACAAGGTTGTCGATAATGCGCTTTTGAAACTCGGGGTCGTGCGGGTCGCCTTTGACGTACTCGGCGACAAACGCAACGATGTCGTCGCGGGTAATTTTCAACCCCGCCTCTAACTCCAACTTTGATTGCTGCTCGGTTAGGTCGTCAAGCAACGTCGACAACTCGACGATTTTGTCGTTTAGGACTTTGACGACGGCAGCGTCGACCCCCGACACCATAAGATTGACCGCGTTGTCAATCTCTTTTTGGACTCGGCTGCGCTCGGCGGTAACGCGCTTTATCTCGCTTTGCGACGTGCGCGACTCATAGTATTTTATAACGTCGTCGGCAATCACGCGGACGCGGCGCGGGTCGGATAGGTACGCGACGGTTTGCTCGCAAACATACCACTCGATAAAGTCTTTTTTTTCGTTTAACTTATTGCAAGCGTGTTTTTTCTTTCGGTTGGTGCAAGCGTAATAATGATATTTAACGCCGAGTTTGCCCGTCCCGCCGTCGGCGACCATTGACGCGCCACAATGCCCGCAATATAACTTGCCTTGCAATAGGTATGTGATCCGTGCCGAGTTTGCGCCCGAAAAGTATTTATTACTTTGCGCCCGCTCTTGTGCAGCGTCAAAAACGGCTTGCTCGATTATCGGCGGGTATGTGTCCTCGCACAACCGACCGCCAAACATAAACCGCCCCGTATACTTGGCGTTTGGCAAAATCTTGTCGAACGACCGCCCGAGGAAAGGCTTGCCGCGAAACCGCAAACCTTGTGCGTTGAGGGCGGCGGCGATGTCGGCTTTGCTTACGCCTTTGACGTACTCGGCAAAAATATATCGAACCACGGCGGCAGCGTCCTCGTCGATAACGACGCGCTTGCCGTCTTTTTTATACCCGTATATGAGGTGTCCGCCCGTGTATGTCCCGTTGTTTACCGATGTCGTCAAACCCTCGCGTACACGCTTTGACAAACGCTTGCTATACCGCTCGGCATTCCACTCCAAAAACATTTGGTAAAACTCGCCTTCCTCCGACTCGCTTATGTTTTCGGTCGCCGATAAAAGTTTGACACCGTTTTGCATAAGTTGAAAATTGTACATCGTCGAGTAATAGCGGTTGCGGGCAAATCTATCAATCATATAGACGATAACGCAGTCAAACGCGCCCGTCGCCGAGTCCGCAATCATTTTTTGAAATTGCGGGCGGTTTACGTCCGTACCCGTCTTGTGCTTGTCGGTGTACACTCTTACGACGTTGATTTTGTGTTGCTGCGCGTACTCGCGGCAAACGCGGATTTGTCCCTCGATTGTTTGCTCGTTTTGTCCGTGCGACGAATACCTCGCATAAATTACGGCGTTTTGCATTATGCGACCTCGGTAATTATGATGTTGCAGCCGACGGACTGTTTACCGTCCGCGCCGCCCGTAATGTCGGTTATCGAACCGCGCAAAACAAAATGGTCGCCGAACTCGTCGAGCAATTGCAACGCTAACTCTTTTTTGACGCTGCCGAGCGTTTTGCCCGTGCGGTCGTTTACGATAATACTTGCCTCGGGAAACTTTGCGAGCGGCGCGTGTTTGATAGTCAATGCGTCGCCGACGTTGCTTGCTTTGATACACGCTTGTCGGTCGTCAAACGTAACGCCGACCGCCTTTGTATGCAGCGGCAAGGAAACGCCACTCGAAATATGTACATCGATGTCGATGTCCTCGTCGTCGCTTTCGTCGTAGTAATCCGACCACATATCGTTTGACGGCTCAATATTAAGCGACTTTGCCTCGTCGGGCGTGTAAACCTTTTTGCCGCCCTCGTGAAAACTAACGACGACGCTGCCGTCGGGCATAACGGTTATTATGTTGCGTCTATCTTGCATTTTTCTTTGCATATCCGCCTCGGCTTGTGCTGCGGCGGCTTTTTGTTTTTCGGCTTGTAGCGCGTCAAATGCGGCTTTTTTCTCGCGGCGGCGTGCTATTACGGCAAATACCGTAAAGACGGTTGCAACGGTCAATAAAAGCAGCACAATGCACGCTTGCAGCGGCGGCACACTTTCGACATTTTCGGGCAACGTCGACCCGATAATGCCGCCGACGACAACCGCGAGAATCCACGCGGCGACGGTTATTATTACCCGTATTTTTCTTTTGAGTTTACAAAACCACGTCATACGTTGCCTCCCTCGCTTTCGAGTTGGTACGCATACGCTAAAAGCGCATTTTTGCGGCGTGCGTCAAGCGATCCGTACACGCGCAACAACTCGCGCTCAAACTCGGTTATCGGGGCGGCGGACGCGGCTGCGCCTATCGCAACGACGTTGCCGTTATTGCCGTTGCCGAAAATGCCTTGCTTTACGTCAAGGGCGGCGGGCGTGTACTCCTCGCCCGTGCAAAGATAATCACACGATACGCCGAGGTACGCCGCTATCGGCGCAATTAGGTCGGCGGACGGGTCGCAATTCTTTGCCTTCCACGACGAAACGGTTGCTTGTCGCACGCCGATTGCCGTTGCAAGGGCGGTTTGCGTCTTGTGTTGCGTCGACATTAAGTCAAAAATACGCTGTGAAATAGTCATTTTTGGAAACCTCGCAAAATTTTTATTGAAATTACGCATAAAACTATTGACAAAGCGTATTGTATGGGTTAAAATAATAACCGAGTTATGGAAAAAGCGTATAAAAACGCCTCTCACGACTCCTCGCGCATTGGCAAGCGTGATTTATGCGGTAATTTATAGTAGCGTATCAATTATAGCAAAACAAATTACGCTTGTCAATAACCGAGTTATAACAAACCGTAAAAATATTATTGGAGGTGCGTAAAATTGTTTGACGAAAGAGTAAAAACAGCGCGTGAGGCGGCGGGACTATCGCAATACGAGGTTGCTGCGGCAATCGGCGTAACGCAAGCCGCATACTCGTACATCGAGCGCGATATGCGCGACCCGTCTTTGTCTATCGTGGTACGACTTGCAAAGACGCTCGGTGTATCTATCGACTACCTTGTCGGCAACGACAAAGCAAATTAACGGAGGCGGCAACAATGGGCGTTAGAAAAACACACAATCGGGCAAAGACCACGCCGAGCGGTTACAACTACGACGACGTACTAAAACGCGGCAAAGTCTTTCATAGAAACTCGTATAATGGCATTTTTGAAATGCAACCATACGGCGGCAAAGACGGCGTTATTTTATGGACAGCCGAACGCGAAACGCATCCACCGTTTACAAGACCGAAAGGCACCCGCGTCTACAAGTTTGATAACACAAAAAGACGTTGGGTCGAAATAACCGAACAAATCAACAATTAAACCATAGGAGGCACACTATGCAAGAATTAAACCAAACCTTAAACACAATCAAATCAAAGCAAAAACTCGGCTTGCCGCTTACCGACCGCGAGCGGGCATTGTGGACGCTTTACGGCGACAACAATACCAACGACGCAGCGACGGCAGCGGACGCGGCTGCAACCGCCCGCGCCGAGTTATGCGCAACAATTATTGCGCCGATTATCGCCGTCGTTGTACCGATTATCGACGCAATTGCTTTACGCGTAAAACAAACGTCGGTCGAACAAACCCGCGCCGAGTTAAACGACTACGCCCGCAAAGGCGATTTTGTTGCAAAGTATCTATCGCCGATGTTGGCGGCGGCGGATATGAACGTCGAAACCGCGACGTACCGCTGCCACGTCGACACGCACGAGGAATACGTCGACATCGTTTACAAAGGCGGACACAAACGCCGCGTGTGCGTAACTGCGGACTCACTGCAAGCGTTGATTTTGGACGTTATGCGGTAATCGGGAGGTGCGTTATGAAATTTGTTTACGACGACGGCGGACGCGAGGCGGCGGGTTACAAAGGCAAGACGGGCGACTGCGCTTGTCGCGCCCTTGCGATTGCAACGGGTATGCCGTACAAAGAGGCATACGATTTGATTAACTCTTACGGAAAAGCAGAACGCACAAACCTTAAACGTCGCGGAAACGCTTACAACGGTCATAGGTCGAGTGCGCGGACGGGCGTTTACACCGACACAATGCGCAAGATTATGGCGGATTTGGGTTGGACTTGGGTTGCGACAATGCACTTCGGGCAAGGCTGCACCGTCCATTTGCGCGAAAGTGAATTGCCCCGCGGGCGCATTATATGCAACCTATCCCGCCACTTTGCGGCGGTCATTGACGGCGTACTGCACGATACATACGACAGCAGCCGCGACGGCGACCGTTGCGTATACGGTTACTTTATCAAGACGGAGGCGGCGGTATGAGAGAACACATCAAAAACGGGGAATACCCGAACGACTTGCGCTTTATTCTACTGCTTTACCGCAAGGTCAAACAAGAAACGGACGCGGCAAAACGCCACGAAAATATCGCCTATTGGAAAAACGAAATACAAGACGCTCGCAAGCAATTGCGGAAAATCGGGCAAGAACCCGACCGCATTGTTATCACGCCCGATATGCGTTACCCCGAGTATTACACGATAATCTACAAAAAGCCGTTTGAGTTTGACGGCACAAAAGACGAGTTTGCAACGTGGTTGTGGGATAACTTTGCCTCGTACTGCGCACCGTCGCAATACGATTGCACGGGGCAACACTTTACGACGGGATTTAAGATTGCGCACATCGGCGGTAATCGTTGGCGTGTCGCCGAGTCTATGGGGGTTGACGTATGACGAATAAAAAGACAATGCCGCTCACGGACGGCAACCCGATTGTTGAGGGCAGTTTTATGCGCTTATGCTGTATATGTGGGAAACCGTTTGACGGACGCGGCAACAACCCCTCGCCCGTCGAAACTGACGGCGTATGCTGCGACAAGTGTAATAACGATTATGTAATACCGCGGCGTTTGCGCGATATAGCAATTGCGAGAATCCAACGCGACGCGGACGCACTTGCCAAAACAGCGACGGGCAAGCACGCAAGCGAAAAATTAAACGCTTTTGTCGGCAAAGCCGTCGTAATTGATTTTTGGGACGGCAGCACCGAGCGAGGCGTGTTACACGTCGACACAATCGCAACACGCTTTCATAGTGCGGACGTACCGCGAGTAGACAATACGCGAGTTATCGGTTATTGGCTCGACGCCCGCGTGTTGCACGCTCGTCTACACTTTAAGAAAACGCACGTCGTCAATATTGCACTCGACCGAGGAGGCGTGATATGACGTTGGAATTTAAGAACGAACCCGACAAATTGTCGCCCGTAACAAAAATTGCGTTTGCTATGCAAAAAGCGTCGGCGCACCTTCTATCACACAAAAACATTATGGTTGCGGTATCGGGAGGCAGCGATAGCGATGTTATGCTCGATATGCTCTTGCGGGTTGTTGACCGCGAAAAGTTGACGTTTGTGTTTTTTTGACACGGGTATCGAATACGCCGCGACAAAGCGACATCTCGACGACATCGAAAAGAAATACAACATCACAATCGACCGTCAACCCGCCGCGAAACCCGTGCCGCTTGGCTGTAAACAATACGGGCAACCATTTTTAAGCAAGTACGCGAGCGAAATGATAGAGCGGTTGCAAAAGTACAATTTTGATTTTGCGGGCAGCGGCGACAAAGATTTTGACGAACTTTTACAACAATACCCGCACTGCACCGCCGCTCTCAAATGGTGGTGCAACAAGCACAACAATGCGAACGGCGGCACGCGGTCGGCATTTAATATCAATCGATTTTTCGGCTTAAAAGAGTTTATGACGAAATATCCGCCGCAATTCAAAATAAGCAACAAATGCTGCTGAGGCGCAAAAAAGAAAACGTCCGAGAAATACGAAAAGTTGCACACTTTCGATTGTAAATGCCTTGGACTCCGAAAAGCCGAGGGCGGAATCCGTGCGGCAAGTATCAAATCGTGCTTTACACGCTCGGCGAAAGGTGCGGACATATCACGCCCGATATTTTGGTTTGACGACGCAACAAAGAAAGAATACACCGAGCGATACGGCGTTGTGTACTCCGATTGTTACATCGTTTACGGTATGACGGGGACGGGTTGCGCGGGTTGTCCGTTTGGCAGCAACTTTGAAAACGAGTTGATTATCTTGCGCGAACACGAGAGCAAATTGTACGTCGCAGTAAATAACATTTTTGGCGATAGTTATGACTACACACGCCGATACCGACAGTTTGCAAAGAAACTCAAAGACGGCACACTCAATCAAATAAGCATTTTTGACATCAAGGAGGGCGGCGGTAATGAAAATCTATAAATGCAAAAGTTGCGGCGCGGACATTGTTTGGATAACCACCACAAAGGGCAAGCAAATGCCGTGCGACGCGGCAGCGGTCAAGTACCAAAACAACGACCGCGGCAAAGACGTAATCGTTTTGGAAAACGGCGAGGTTATCAAAGCGTCGGTCGTAAAAACGGGCGGATTGGTTGAGCCGCTTGTCGACGGTACGGGTTACACATCGCACTTTGCGACGTGTCCGTATGCGAAATACCACCGCGGACGCGGCGACGGCTGCGGGGGGGGGGGAATAAATGACTCCCCTTCCGCCACAAATCGAAATCGACCACGTT
>CAJTTD010000006.1 GCA_910579205.1 uncultured Christensenella sp. | reverse complement strand
TGGGCAAAGAAACTTAACCAAATAATTACATTGTCCATTTGCGCATATTAGTAAACTGTATTGCGGACATTGCGGTACGAAAATGATCGCCGACGGCGGCACGAGCAAAAAAGGCGTTAAGTATTACTACTATGCCTGCAAAAAGATGAAAGCCGGCGAATGTAATAAACATCGCGAACGTAAAGACGTATTGGAGCAAACAGTCGTTTCTTTTGTAGTTGACTTTTTAAGCGACAAAGAAAATATGGAAACAATAGCAAACGATGTTATTGCTTATTACGATAAGCGTACGGACGACAGCAATCTTAAAAGCATAAACGCCAAAATCGCCGCGATACAATCCGACGTAGAGAGATTGACCGATTCGTATGTAACGGCTCAAAGCACACTTTTACGAAACTCTATTGAAAAGAAAATGTCGGACTATGAGATTTTACTAAACGACCTTTACGGGCAGAAAGTCAAGCTCGAAATGGAACGCGGCTATAAGCTGACGAAAGAAGATATACTCAAATTCGTAGATAACATACTGAAAAGCGATAATACCGACAAAGATTTTCAAAAGCGCATAATAGACGTCCTTGTGAAAAAAGTAATAGTGTACGACGGGCGTGTGGCTGTGTTTTTCAATATTCGCGGCGGAAGTAACGTGGTATTGGACGATATAAGCGAAAAAGATGTTCAAAATGCTCTAAACGATACTTCCGACGGTGTTCAAACGCCAACACCTACTCTCCACCAAACGGCATACAAGGGCGCTATCAAAGCGCCCTTTTTGCGTACTCGCGCTCGGTCTTTACGTCTATGTAAACTCCCATCGCGCTCGTACTTAAAAGTTCACGATCCGCAACCCTTCTCTGCCGTTTGGATACTACTTCAAAATTCGTTTCACGTTACTACCGCTCCACCACAACGGAGCCTTGTAAAATTATAGCATTCCGTTTTAAAATAAAATGATCCGAGGATGAAATGTCGGAATATTCGTTAGAAGATAAATACGACCTTATCAAGCAAGCGGTCGTCAAGTGCGATCGCGAAAAAGATCCCGTCGCCATTGCGCTAAAAATAATGCAAAACGACTTTGTGAACATTCACGGTCCCGAGCATCATTTTCTTGACGGCGCGGCGTTTTTGACCGCATTCAAAAATGCGGGCGGCGCTATCGATCTCGAACGCTGTTTGGACGAGCTTGCAAAACGCACTGTAAAAATGCCCGGCGCAATGTGCGGGCATTGGGGCGTCTGCGGTTCTGTCGCGTCCATCGGCGCGGCGTTATCCGTCATTCACGGCACAAGCCCGTTAAGCTCCGACGAATACTATAAACACAATATGGAATATACTTCCGCGGTATTGACTGACATGAGCAAACTCGGCGGCGCGCGGTGTTGCAAGCGCAACGCGTTTCTTTCGCTCACTCATGCGGCAAAGTTTGTCAAAGAAAAATACGGCGTACAAATGGAATGCGATAATATAAACTGCGAATTTTCGCCGCTCAACAAACAATGCTTGAAAAACGCTTGCCCGTTCTTTAAGGTTTAAATCACTTAATTTGCCGCCGTTTTCTTGGATTTGCACAAAACTCTTTGGAATAGTTTCAAAAATTAAGCTACTTGTGATATAATCGTTATATGAATCAGTTCAACTATTACGGACTTATCATAATGGCTATGATCATGATACCCAACATAATTTACGCCGTTAAACATAAAGACGACGCAGCGGGCGCGTTCGATAACAAAGCCGTCATTATCGCCGAACAGATAGGCAGATACGGTTGCTTTGTTTTTATGATTTTCAATATCCCCTATACTTACTTCGGTTTTTGGTTCGATCATGCGCTTATCGTTTATCTGTCAGTCAACGGCGCGCTGTGCCTTGCATATCTGATATTTTGGATCGTCTGCCGAAACGGCAACGGCAAACTAAAAGTGTTGTCGCTTTCCATTTTGCCGTCGTGTATTTTTCTGTTCAGCGGCATTGTTTTAGCCAATATCCCGCTCGTCGTTTGCGCGATCGTCTTTGCCGTGAACCATATTTTGATAAGCTGTAAAAACTCGTTATAAACAGCGCTCGCCTTTCCCCGACGCTTTTATCCGTTAAAATCGTCTTGTGTATCGTTATTCGATATCTTTTGTTCACAACAATGCACGACTTACAAGACTTGGTCTTTGTTTTGTTGTGGCAATGTTATTTGGATCGAATGTTAGCCGTTAGTTGAAAACATCGCGAAAAACCATTACAAGCTTTATCACTTTTGTTGCAGAATAAAATCTTTGCCGAAAGCATTGATTTTTATTTTTTTATGTGTTATATTGATTATGCCAAACAAATCTAACGCCCTAATCAGGAGTAGGGGTATTTTTAATTTAAAAAATAAGTTATACGATAAGCACAAATTGAATTTGGTAAAAATGCAAATTCCTTTTATGTGCGTATCGGATTTACCCCCATACTGCGTAAGATTTGTTTGGCGACAGTCGGAGTTTGCGTTTTTCGTGCGTTGACTTCGGTTGGCGCACTTTTTTATTTTACGGAGGATTTTATGAAGAAAAAGCTACTGATCCTTATCCTATCGCTCGTTTGCTTATTGGCATGTACGATCTGTTTTGCTTGCAACGGTGGCGGCAAGAACAACGATGACAATGGCGATGGACACCGGCATTCGGCACAGACATATTTTGTTGACGATTATTCGCATTGGAAGGTGTGCGAAGACTGCGGCAAAGAATTCGACAAAGGCGCACACAGCTTGAACGCAAGCGGCATTTGCACGGTGTGTGGACTGACAACGGTCTATACGCAAGGACTTGAATTATGGGAATTAACCGAAGATGGAATTGTAATAGCTTATACAGTTATGGGAATAGGCACTGCGACAGACGTCGACATAATAATTCCGTCGCATTATAACGGTAGACCCGTAATGCTTATCAACAACTTTGCATTCTCCGGCTGCAGCGGCTTAACGAGCGTAACTATACCCGACAGCGTTACAATTATCGGGCACTATGCATTCTCCGACTGCAGCGGCTTAACGAGTATTACGATAGGAAACAGAGTTACGAGTATCGGGAGTCAAGCGTTCTCCGGATGCAGTAACTTAACGAGCGTTACTATACCAAACAGCGTTATAGGTATCGGAAGTGGCGCATTCTTCGGGTGCAGTAGCTTGACGAGCATACCCATTCCAGACAGTGTTACGAGTATCGGAGATCGGGTATTCTACGGCTGCGATAAGCTTATACAAACTGAAAACGGCGTACAGTATGTAGATAAATGGGTAATAGATTGCGACACTTCCGTTACTTCCGTAAGTATTCGCTCAAATACAGTAGGTATTGCAAACAGTGCATTCGCCTATTGCAACGACTTAACGAGCATAACCATTCCCGACAGCATTACCAGTATCGGTAATAGCGCATTCTCCGGGTGCAGTAGCTTAACGAGCGTAACCATTCCCGACAGCATTACCAGTATCGGTAATAGCGCATTCTATGAGTGCAATAGCTTAACGAGCATAACCATTCCCGACAGTATTACAAGCATAGCGTATAGAACATTCGACGGCTGCAGTAGCTTGACGAGCATAACCATACCCGACAGCATTACCAGTATCGGAGATTCTGCATTCCGCAGTTGCAAGAGCTTAACGAGCATACCCATTCCAGACAGTGTTACGAGTATCGGAGATCGGGTATTCTACGGCTGCGATAAGCTTATACAAACTGAAAACGGCGTACAGTATGTAGATAAATGGGTAATAGATTGCGACACTTCCGTTACTTCCGTAAGTATTCGCTCAAATACAGTAGGTATTGCAAACAGTGCATTCGCCTATTGCAACGGCTTAACGAGCGTAACTATCCCAGACAGCGTTACAAGTATCGGTAGTTATGCATTCTCCGATTGCAGCGGCTTAACAAGCATAACTATCCCAGACAGCGTTACAAGTATCGGTGATGGTGCATTCCGCGGTTGCAACGGCTTAACGAGCGTAACTATCCCAGACAGTGTTACAAGTATCGGTAATAGCGCATTCTCCGGGTGCATCGGCTTGACGAACTTAACTTTAGGCAACAGCGTTACAAGTATCGGGGAAGCGGTATTCTCCTATTGCAGAAGCTTAACGAGCATAACCATTCCCGACAGCGTTACAAGTATCGGGAGTAGCGCATTCTATGAGTGCAATAGCTTAACGAGCGTAACTATCCCCGGCGGCGTTACGAGTATCGGAGGCAACGCATTCTACGGTTGTAGCAACTTAACAAGTGTAACTATTCCCAATAGTGTTTTAAGTATCGGTAAGCTTGCATTCTACAACTGCAACAGCTTAAAAAGCATAACTATACCCGATAGTGTTTTAAGTATCGGTGAGCTTGCATTCTGGGATTGCAGCGACATAACGAGTATAACGATAGGTAACGGCGTTACGATTATCGGAAATGAGGCATTCTATGGCTGCAGTAGCTTAGCAAGCATAAACTTCAAAGGTACGAAAGCACAATGGAATAGTATTGGTAAGTACAGTAATTGGGATATTAACACAGGAAAATACACCGTTACTTGCACCGACGGAACAATAGCCAAGTCATAGCATATTTAACCTATCCGTTTACAGCATAATATCACTTGACAATATATAAATAGTGTTATATAATACATGTTATATAACGCTATTTATATTAGGAGCTTTTTTTAATGCCCAAGCAAAGAATTAACAAAGATATGATTTTGGACGTTGCGTTTAGGCTTGCGCGGGAAAAGGGATACGATCAAGTGGTGCTTAAAAGCATTGCGAGCGAGATCGGGTGTTCCGTTCAACCTATCTACAGTTATTTCAGCAACATGGACGCGCTTAAAGACGAAGTAACGGGCGCGGCGATGAAGTTTTACAATGAGTTTATATACTCGCGCGTGGACAACGACGGCGTTCTCGAGAGCATGGCGAGAGCGAACGTCGCATTTGCCAAGTACGAAACAAATCTTTTTAAGCTGCTGTTTTTGCAAAAGCTTAACGGGCTTAACAGCTTTAACGATATTTACGAGTGGATGGGCGATAAGAGCGCGACAAAGCAACTCGCCGAGCGTCTTTCGCTCACCGAAGAACAAGTCAAAGACGTTTATATCATGCTAATAGTTTTTACGCACGGCGTAGCTACCATGATAGCTACAGGCGGCGCGAACATATCGGATGAGGAAAGTTCCGCCATGCTCGAAAAGGCGTACTCCGCGTTTATTTGCGCACAGCGGCAGTCGGATACGTTACAATAAATTACGTCGAATATTACCTCACCCAATTAAAAAGGAGAATCATATATGAACACGCAAACCATTATGAACTATCTTGCGGCTCTTGCCGCCAACAACGACCGCGAGTGGTATCACGCGCACAAAGCCGAGTACAAAGCCGCGAACGAACAATTCGAGCAGCTTGTGCAAGATCTTATTTACGGGATAGGCGCGTTCGACAACAGCGTGTTGCACAACGTGCCCAAAGAACTTACGTTCAAACTTGTGCGCGACACGCGGTTCAGTCATGACAAGTCGCCTTACAATCCGTCGTTCAGAGCGCACATTGCGTCAAAAGGCAAACTTCCCATCCCCGTCGGCTACTACATTATGCTCAAACCGAACGGCGGCACGTTTTTGGGCGGCGGGCTGTTTGCCGACATGTTTACGGACGCCACCGCCATGGTCAGAGATCACATATCCGCACACCCCGACGAGTGGAACGATATTATTACCGACGCCGAGTTCAACAAGTATTTCACCGTCAAAGGCACGGCGTTGAAAAATGTCCCCGCGGGGTACGACAAGGATAACCCGCAAGCCGAATATTTAAAGTTCAAGTCGTGGTATGTGGAATATTTCTTGACAGACGAAGAGGTTCTCGACGGCGAAAAGCTTATTAAAACGTCGCTCGATGTCTTTAAAGCCATGAAGCCGTTTAACGATCATCTCAACAAGGCGTTAAAAGATTTCAAAATGCCAACACGGTAATTCCCTTTCATATTTATTGCGATACCGCCGCCTTTGTTTTACGCAAGGGCGGTTTTGTTATGCCGCGTCTATTGCTCGGCGTATGAAACATGACATTAAAAATTTACGGCTTATCAGACGATCCTATACTTGACCTTTATATAGTTACAGTCAACGTCGAAGCCGTCGCCGCCAACTTCTTCCACGGCGCGCATTATCTCCAACTCCACGTGATCTTTTATCCTCTCGATAACGCCGTCGATGTCGTCCTCTTCCCTTCTGATATCGCATCTGATCGTGCCGTTGAGAACTATCTTTTCTCTATTCATAAAATTGTTTCTGTTGTAGATAAACAGATCGTCCCACCAAAGACCGTTTACGTTTAGTAAACAGTTTTCGTCGGGCAGAAACTTTTTGGAATTGTGCGCGTGAAGCGCATCCGCGAGAGCTTTTTCCAACTCTTTTTTGTCCATTGCTTTATCCTCCGTATAGGCATTATCAATTTCGGTGCGAACGCGACCGCTAACCGACGAACCGACGCTCGCAAGCTTTTTGCGTTTTTTTACGCGCCTTATAAATATGATCAAGGAAAATACATATGCCGCCACGCACAAGAGCACCGCGAACCAGCAGTAAAAGAACGGATGCACCGCTTTTGCGATGACTGCAAAGCATATCGATAAAACAAAGCCTAAAAACAGCGATACCACAGACATAGGCACGGCAAAGCCCAATACAAACTCGGCGAAGTTCAATCGCCGTTCGGAGGCTATGTCTTCGTACTTTATTCGCGCGTTCCAATACAAAAGCAATATGTAAACGGTCTCGCCTATCATCATCATGCCAAACAATCCGCAACGCGCCAAACCGATATCCGCCGTTCCGTCTGTAGATATATCTGTTTGTTGCATAGGCTCGGTTGGAATAAACACATCGGGCATATCGGTTTGTAGCGTAGTCTTATCCGCATACATCAATATCGATAATAATGTCGGAACGATTATGAGCGCCAAGCCGCCTATCTTAAGTACAAATCTAAAAAGCTTAGTTATAAAATTGTTTGGCAAATTCAAATTTACGGCGGCATAAAGCGCGAAATTGCCCAATGCCGCTATCATGATCAATCCCCAAAAAACATCCGCACTGTCGTCGTTTTTATCATACAGATATAGCATACCTATACAAATGCCTATCTCCGCCACCGTCATAACAGCGGATATAAGCAACTTGACCCACCATTTATTCAAAACCCTTGCCGCACTGTTCATAAATATATCATCCTTTGCCGATTACACAGTTCATAACTGTGTTTCGACTATTATACAGTTTAAAACTGTATAATGTCAAGTAAATAATCGATAATATTAAAATAATGCAAGAACTTTACGCACTGTCAAAAAATCTAACCGAATTGCGCAAACAGTACGGCTACACACAAAAGGAAGTAGCGGAGCGCATAGGTATAACGTATCAATCGTACCAAGCTTACGAGCGCGGTATCGCCGTGCCTACGCTTCAAAATTTCGTAAAACTTGCGAACATGTACGAAGTGTCTTGCGACGAACTCTTGGGTATCAAGTAAGAATAAACATATCCGCATTAAAAAAACATCCTCTCGGGCTTGCCGCTCACGAGAGGATGTTTTAAGCTTTTGCGATGAATACGGCGTATCACCGCCGCGTTTTTACAACGTTGTTTTTACGGTTTTAATCTGCTCGGACCTCTGAACAAGAACGTTACGTCCTTTACGCTCGGGAGGTCGAACAATTTCACGAGCGTGCGCGTTATGCCCAAGCCGAAGCCGCCGTGCGTAGGCGCGCCGAATTTGAAGAATTCGAGGTATTCTTGCATGGTCGCGGGGTCGATGCCGTTTTCTTTTATATTCTCGCGCAAGTTGTCGTATCTGTGTTCGCGCTGCGCGCCGCTCGTTATTTCTATGCCTTTAAACAAAAGATCGTAAGTCTTTGTAAGCTCGGGCTCGTCGTCTTTTTTCATGGAATAGAACGCGCGGGCTTTGGCGGGGAAATCTATTATGAATACGAAATCGCTGCCGTACTTTTCCTTGACGTACTTGCATATGAGCTTTTCGCCGTCGGGGTCGAGATCGCCTTTGAGCGCGCGCGGCACTTCGTAATTCATTTCCTCTTTCAATATCTTATACGCGTCGGACAGCGAAATGCGCGGTATTTTGTAGTCGAGCGAAATTATATCGCCGCCGAAGTACTTTTTGTACTCGTCGTTGAACTGCGCCTTTATATTGTTGATTATGTGCTTGAGCAGCGCCTCTTCCGCGTCCATCACGTCGTGGTGCGATTCTATAAACGATATCTCCACGTCTATGCCGGTAAACTCGGTGTCGTGTCTGCTCGTAAAGCTGGGGTTGGCGCGGAAATACTCGCCTATTTCGAAAGTTTTGTCAAAGCCCGCCATCATGCTCATCTGCTTATACAGCTGCGGGCTTTGCGTCAAATACGCTTTTTGACCGAAATAGTTTTTAAGCTCGAACACTTCGCTTCCGCCCTCGCTGGAGAGCGCGGTTATCTTGGGCGTGTGTATCTCTATAAAGCCGTTGTTGTTGAAATACTCGACGGCGTACTTTTCGAACGCGGTCTGTATTTTGAACATAAACACCTTTTTCTCGTCGCGAAGGTCTATCCATCTATAGTCCATGCGAAGATCGGGACCGCTCTCGCTGTTGAGCGGGCTCAGCTCGGCAATGCTCATGATATCTATGGATGACGGGTATATCTCCTTGCCGCCGTTGCGCACGTACTGCGAAAACACGCACTTGCCGCGCACCGCGAGAAAGCTGTGCACAGTGAGCTTTTTAGCGACTTCGTAAACGTCGGGGCAGTTATCCTTTTCTATAGTTATCTGGACCGCGCCCGTAACGTCGCGCACGACAATGAACATTATCTTTTTGTCGCGTATCGTCTCGACATAGCCTTTTACGAGGCACTCGCCTTCCGTCAGATCTTTGATGTACGTTCTTTCCATTGTTTTCTCCGTTTCGCCGTAACGGCGTATTCAAAAACAATTATAATGCCGCCGCCGAAAAATGTCAAATTCTTTGACGGGCAAAAGCGCAACAATTCGATATACTCTCTGTCCGCCGCGATTTCTAATTGCGCGATCGCGCTCATACAATATACCATGGCGATAATTTGGTTTATAATGCTCGCGGTATCGCTCGGGCTTATGCTGTTTACCGACCCCGCGGCGGCGGTGAACTCGATGATAACGGGCGCGCACAGCGCGGTGGAACTTTCGCTCAATCTCTTGGCGCTGTACGCGTTTTGGCTGGGGTTTTTTTCGCTAATAGAAAAGCTGGGCTTGTCGCGCGCGCTCGAGCGCCTTCTCCGCCCCGTGATATCTCGGCTGTTTCCGTCGTGCGACGCGGAAACGCGCAAGTTCATAACGATGAACGTATCGGCAAACCTACTCGGGCTGGGCAACGCCGCCACGCCCATGGCTATCAACGCTATCAACCGCATGGACGACGGGAGCGGCAGAGCTTCCACCGACATGATAATGCTCACCGTCATATCGGCGACGAGCTTGCAAATACTGCCCACTACCGTCATCGGCATGCGCGCGACCGCGGGATCGGTAAATCCCGCCGATTTCCTGTTCCCGTCGCTTATCGCTACCGTGCTTTCTACGTTTATCGGCATTGTAGGCGTAAAACTTTGCGCCAAAATATTCGACCGAAAAAAACGCGAGCCGCGCAAAAAGCAAAGCCGCGCCGCACGCAAGAGATCACGCGCAAAAAAGGCGGCGGCATGAGCGCGTACATTATCCCCATAATATTTTTGATAGTTCTTCTTGCGTCGTTTCTGCGGCGACGCGAACCGTACGGCGGGTTTATCGACGGCGCAAGATCGGCTGTCGATCTAACGATCAATGTGTTCCCCTATCTGCTCGCCGTTATGGTCGCCGTCGAAGCGTTTCGCGTGTCGGGCGCGTCCGCATACCTTTCGGACGCGCTCGCCCCGCTTTTGAACAAGGCGGGTCTGCCCAAAGAGCTTGCCGAACTGATGTTTTTGCGCCCCGTGTCGGGCGCAGGCTCGCTCGCCGTTCTCGACGGCATATACACAAACTACGGCGCGGACAGTTATATCGGTCGGTGCGCGTCGGTCATCTACGGCTCGAGCGAAACGGTTTTTTACATATCCACCATATACTTTTCGCAGTCGCGCGTCAGGCGGCTGAGATACGCCATCCCCGTCGCGCTCGTCGCAACGTACACGGGCTGCATAGTGGGTTGCTTTATGCTGCGGTTCTTTTGACCGTACGCGAATAATAGCAAAAACCGATGCGCAAACTATGGGCGGAGGTTTGATATGAACAAAGAACAACAAGCGATAACGGAACGCGAGATCGAGTTTATGAAGCAGCTTCACCAAGCGGCGCAAATGGGAAGAGATACGCTCGAACACGTAAACAATAATATTGGTCCGGGCGAAATGCGTTCGGCTATAGAAAAGGACATCTTCGACTATTCGGACGTGTGCGCGCAGCTCAAGCGCAAGCTCGACGAGCGCGAAGACGAGCCAAAATCGGTCGGCAAACTGACGCAATTTATGTCGAGCATGATGATAGACATGAAGATAAAGGACGATACGCCCGAAAACGAAATAGCCAAAATGATAATCGACGGAACTACCAAAGGCGTTACCGAATGCACTTCCAAACTTTCCGCGTACTCCGACGTTGACAACGACATAAAGAACATAGCGTATAAATTTTTATGGGTGCAGCAAAAAAACATCGACGAGATGAAACGGTTTTTGCACAACTGATATCCGTTCCGCATAATTCCGACAAAATTCGACATACTAATACTCGAGGAGGAAGAGGAATGGATAAGCTGACATCGGGCAAGATAGCCCCCAAAACCGGCGAATACAACATCATCGCTCAAAACGGTCGCTGCGTAGGCACCGTGCGCGTAAAGAAAGGCGACAGAATGCCTCCCACGCGTCATGCCAACAGCCACTTCGAAATGAACTAAGGCGATGCGACGGCGTTTTGCGGCTTCGGTCGCAATAACGCATAAAAAACAGCGAAGCAATAGCTCCGCTGTTTTTTATTTACATTACAGTATATTTTTTGCCCGATTTTTTCGGTTCGATATTGCCGAGCTGCACGGCCTGTCGGATATACCCTTGACCGACGCTTTCGTTTTTGGTAGCGCCTTCGCCGTTGACAAAGCAAACGCCAAGATTATACATTGCGCCGTAATGCTTGGACTTGACCGCCTCGTTGAACCAATACACCGCCGCCTTAAAGTCGCGTATGACCTTGATACCGTAATAATACATTTTGCCAAGCTCATTCTGCGCGTCGGGATTGCCGTCCACCGCTGCCGTCTTTAACAGTTGTATATTTTCGAGCACTATCCTGCCTAAGCGTTTGCTGTGCGTTATTTCTCCGCCCGATGCGCGGCTTTCGTCCTGTACTGCTTTTTTGGCATTTGTCGTTGTGCCGCTCTTAAGCGCGGTTATAATTTCGTCGCCGATCGCGTCGCGCACCCGCTCGTCGTCCAAAACGCCCAGCCTACCGAGCTTTTCGAATGCATCGTAAAGCGCAGCATGCTTATGCTCGAGTTCGGTTATTTTGACCGTGCATTCCGCTGCCGACCTATCGCGATCGAACAGTTCTTGCTCGACATCGCGTCTTGCGCGCTCCGACCGTGCAAGTTCCGTTTTAAGTTGCTTGTTTGCAGCGCCGAGAGCGCGTATATCCGCATTGAGCTTTGCAACGGCTTTATCGGCGCTCGCTTTGCACTCCGCCATGCCGCGTTCGTGTCCCGCGGCGTAAGCTCTATCGCGCACGACGGCGAGCTGCTTGCCGACCTCCGCGCGCACTTGCGCTTTGAACCGTTCGCTCTGCGCCGTCGTCGATTGCGCGGCTCTTTGCGCTCGCTCTTGCTCACAGCGTTTATCGTATGCCGCGCGTTTTATGCCGTCGCCCAGTATGTCGTACGCTTCGGTTATTTCGGAGAACCGCGCCGCCGCATTGTTGTCGCCTCTGTTGGTATCGGGATGATACTGTTTTGCAAGCGCGCGGTAACTGCGCTTTACGTCGTCGTCCGTAGCGGACGGAGCGATATTCAATATCCTATAATAGTCTTTCATCGTAGTTTCGCTTATCGTGCGTCGTCGGTCGCCGTCGGCGTTTCATCTCCCCTCGTTTCCGCGCCGTCCGCCTCGTTTGTTTCCGATGCGGGCGATGCTTGGATGTCTGCGTTCGTAGCAGCCGTCTCTTCCGACTTGTCCGCGCGGCGCTTCTTATCGCCGTCCGCCGCTTGGCTCAAGCCGACAACGTTGTTCACGGGCAAGGCAAACGCTATGCCCTGTCCGTCCGTCTTAAGTCCCGCCGACTGATACAGCGCATGCAAAACGTCGTCCCGTATCTCCGCGGGGACTAAGATCATGACTATCTCTTTGTCGGGCTGGATGGTTATGTGAAAAAACTCTTCCGCCTCTTTATTGGCTGTGCCGCGTGCATGTATGACCGTGCCGCCGCGCGCGCCCTTTTCCTTGGCAGCGTCCATGACGGTGTCGGAAAAGCCCGTGTTTACTATGCACAATATAAGTTCGTACTTGCCGTTCATTGTTTGTTTTCCTTGACCGCCTTTCTGTTATTGCTTAAAAATCCGAATATAAGAGTACCCACCACTCCGCTGAGCGGCACGGTGTAAGCTATGCCCTTGCCGTTTTTTATGGTGGCGAATTTGTTTTCCAACATGTTGAGAGCGTCTTGCAGTTTGCTCTCTTGGATAACGCTGAAAATGACCGCTTTGTCCGAGTCGTTAAGTCCGAAAGCGGACAGCATATGCTCGTCCGCAGTGCCTTGACCGAGTTCTACAAACTGCAAATTTACGTCAAACGACTGGAGCAGATCTACGTAATACTCACCCTTACTGCGGTTGACTATGGTAATAAGCAGTTCGAGCCGATTTTCTTTTACCGTGTTGTTGGCTGTCGCCGACTTGCGCTCGCTGCGCCGTTTAGCTGCCGTTTGGCGCACGGCTTTTACCGCGCCCGACGCTTTTTCCTTTTGCGTCTTTAACGCTTTTGCCGTTTTGGATCGGACCGTACTTTTATCTTTCGCGGTTTTTTCTTGTTTCTGTTTTGCGCGCTTATGCGTTTTTTCTTTGCTTTCGGCTTCCGCAGCCCGTTGCTCTGCGCGGTACTCTTCCAATTTTTGCGCTACTTTTGCGGCAATACGCTCTTTGATCTTATCCTTGTCTTTTTTACTTAGCATTCTTGTTCTCCCAAGCAAAATTGATTATCTGCTCGTCGTCGGCTGCAAGTATGCGTTTAATCGTTATGCGCTGCCGCGCTTTAGCCGACATTATCGCTTTAAAGCCGAGGGTCTGAATGGATATGAGCGGTATCATTGCGACCATTGCCACAACGCCGAACGCAAGACTGAGTATCTCGCCGTCGGCTATGACAGAACACGCGCCTATCGCGAGCGGGAGTATAAAGCTCGACGTGAGCGGACCGCTCGCTACGCCGCCCGAGTCGAACGCTATCGCCGTATACAGTTTAGGCACGAAAAAGGACAGTCCGAGCGATATCAAATATCCGGGAATAAGATAGTAAAGCACCGAAAATCCAAAGATTATGCGTATCATGGACAGCGCTATCGCAAGCCCCACGCCCACGCACAGCGCGATAAGCATTGCGCGCTTGGTAACGCCGCCGCCCGTAACTTCTTCCACTTGCCTATTCAAAACGTGGATCGCCGGCTCTGCAAGCACGACCACCATGCCGATAACGAGCCCGAACACGACCAATGCTATCTCATTGCCCGCGAGCTGTTTGCCAAGTTCCAAGCCGATAGGCATGAACCCGACCTTGACCGCCGTCAAAAACACGACAAGCCCCACAAACGTATACACGATGCCTATTATAATATGTATTATCTTCTTTTTGGGCAGCTTGAGCACGAACCGCTGCAATATGGCAAAAAACAGCACTATCAGAGCGAGCGCGACCACCACCTCTCGACACGTATCCAATAGTATATGCCCGAAGTTCCCAAGCTCGGACTGCACTGTATAGTCGGGCGTTCCCATTTGCGGCGAACCGTTAGCGGTGAGCGAGAGAGTAGCCACCGCGAGGATAGGTCCTATAGAACATAACGCAACAAGCCCGAAGCTGTTTTCGCTGCTGTTTTTTCCGCCTATCGTTGTGGCAATGCCCACGCCGAGCGCCATTATGAACGGAACGGTAATAGGTCCGGTAGTTACGCCGCCGCTGTCGAATATGAGCGAAAGAAAGCTCGACTTATCGAATGCGGGCAGAGCGCATAACGCGCACAGCATAAACAGCACCATGTAAAAGAACATGAGCATCATGGATAGGTCTTTGCGCGTGATTATTTTGACGACTGCAATAAGCAAAAACGCGCCCACGCCAATGCCCACGGTTATTATAAGGACGGTACTGTTCATCACGTCCTTTACTTGTCCCGCAAGTACCGAAAGGTCGGGTTCGGCAACCGTTATAAGCACGCCCATCAAAAAGCACACCACCAACAGCACCGTTATCTTTTTTGATTTGGTAAGACCGCTGCCTATATGCTCGCCCATGGGCGTCATGGCAAGATCCGCGCCTATATTGAACAGTCCTATCCCCAATACGAGAAACACCGCGGATACGCAAAAAACCGCTATCTCGGTTCCCGACAAACTCACGAGCGGAGTAGCGCATAGCAAAAGCACTATCACCGTAACGGGCAATACCGATATAAACGCTTCGCGCAGTTTGTTGAGCACTCTTTTCATCTATCCAATGCCTTAAGCTCGGGCTTAAAGCTTTGCTCCTTTAACGGCGGCGGTCGCCGACGTCGGTCGCTTTTAACGCCGCTTAACTTGTACCCATTATATCATTTTGTATACGATTACGCAATAATTTTATTCGTTTTGCGCGCAATTATTTGAAAATCAATAAAAAAACGGGGGCGCAAAACATGTTGCGATCCCGTTTTTTTCTTGCGCGCAGGACTATATCAACTGCGTTTTATCACGTTGCGTTTCAGTATAAGATAAGTAGACATAAAGTACAGCGCGTATATTGCCGTTACTACTACGGCTATCACCGCGGACGCGGCGGCGGCTTTGCCCGCCATTGCCGTCAGACCCATCATAGTCATGAGCGACGAGCATATAAAGCCCGCGGGTATACTGAGCAAAAGCGGCAGTATGAACGGCATAAAGAAGAACGAGAATGTCTGACCGAACAGCGCGCCGTTTCTGTCTTTTCGGCTCGCGCCCAATCGGTATATCGTATCGAACCGACGTTTATCGTCGCCCGAGTCGGACAGCGTTTTGAGCGCCAACAGCGCCATGACCATAAAGACGAACGTTACCGCTACGTAAAGAGCCGCCACTATAAACACCGCGCTAACCGAATTGCGGCTCAACCGCGCATACTCGCGAATGGAATGCTCGCACAGCATTACTTCGTACGACGTGCCGTCATCAAAGTAGATCGTGTACGAACGGAGCAAGTCGTCGTGCAGCGACATAGCATCGTACCGCGCATTTTCGAGCATATACGCCGCGCCCGTATAGTACACGTCCATTCCGCAAACGGCGTCGTCGGGAACGACTGCTGCAATAAAGTCGTATCCCACTTCGGGACAATCGTACCAGCCCTTAAAGTCAAGCGTTCTGCCGCACAGGTCGAGCTTGGCGGAAGTGAAGTCGCCCTTTAAACTCTCGATATTGCTCAACATCACAAACCCGCCGTCGAGTTCTATGGGCTTAAATCCTATCGGACCGTATATCCTATTGAAATCCGATTCGGTCAAATACTCGTCGCAGAGGTCGCGCGGCGCGCTCGTGTCGACATGATCTACCAAGTAACGTCTGTTATCGGTATACACGTCAAAGTATTCGCGGCTCTTGATGGGCGAATACTTTTCTATCGCCCGCTCCGCCTCGTCGCGCGGTATAGCGTCTTTGTCGTCGGCGCGAGACAGAACGCTTATGTCGTACGGGTAATACTGATCCACAAATGCTTCGTTGCTTATCTGCATTACAAACGACACATTAGAGCCGATCACCGCAAACGCGAGCAAAAAGGCGAGCACGCCCGACGCAACGGCGTTGGTATTGAGCTTTTCGGAAAGCTTGCGCAGCGTGAACGTGTTAGCGCCTATGCTTTTAAAACGCTTCCATCTCAACAGTAAATTTACCGCGCTTTTGGCAAGACCTATGTGAAACACGACCACACCGACGGCAACGAGAACTATCGATACGAATACCAACCATGCCGCATAGCTCATGCTCCCGTCCATGCCGCCCTTGAGCCCTTTGTAAAACATTACCACACCGACGACTACTGTAGCGAGCGCGACGATAGCCGCGATCAACCACGCCACGGGGAAGCGCACTTTTTTCTTGGACTTTACACCGCCGTAGATGAGGTCGTGTATCTTTACGCGCATCAAGTACATGGCGGAAGTCAAGCTCGACAGCAAAAATATAAGCGCAACAAGCCCCACCGTCAACAGCGCGCCCTTTAAGGGATATGCCGACAGTACGAATTCCACGTCCATAAGGTTGACCACTACAGCCGTTACGCCTTGATAAAAAGCAAGCCCCAAAGCGAAGCCTACGGCAAGCGACACGACAAAGAGCAAAAGCGTCTCCCATATAAACAGCGACAGAATGTTTTTGCGCGTCATGCCGAGCGTCAAGTACGTTCCGAATTCGCGCTTGCGCAGTTTGAGCATATACGACGTGGCGTAGCCGAGTATAAACGCCACAATGACAGCCACCGCCACCGTAGCGAATATGAGCGTGCTTTTTATCTCCGCCGACGTTTCGGCTCTCGTTGTCAGATTGTTTTCAAAAATGATGCCGTTTACGGCAAACATGAGCGCCACGGTGAACGATACGGTTATAAAGTATATCAAGTAATTGCCGAGCTGTCGGCGCACGTTTCTCAGAGCGAGTTTAGCAAGCATCGTTCTCCCCTCCCAGCGCCGCCGTTACCGACAATATCTCCGCGTACATCTCCTTGCGCGAACGCTCGCCGCGCACTACCTCGCTCCAAATCTTGCCGTCCTTTAAAAACAGCACGCGGCTGGCGTAACTGCCCACCGAACTGTCGTGCGTAACCGCGAGGATAGTCGAACCCAACCCTTCGTTCATCATTTGAAAGGTCTTCATCAACTGCTTGGAATTGGCGCTGTCCAAAGCGCCCGTCGGTTCGTCGGCGAGTATGATCGACGGCTTTGTTATCACCGCTCGAGCGCACGCCGCGCGCTGCTTTTGCCCGCCCGACAGTTCGGATGGGAATTTTTTCAACTGATCGGATATACCGAGTTCCGCCGCCGCCTTTTGCACGGCTTCCGCAGTCTCTTGAGCCGATCTTCGCATGAGATTAAAGGGCAGAGCTATATTCTCTTCCACGGTAAGCGTATCGAGAAGATTGTAATCTTGAAAAACGAATCCCAGCTTTTCGCGTCTGAACGCCGCAAGCTCGTTTTCCTTGCTGTTGCAAAGATCGCATCCGTCGAGCAATATGCTGCCCGAACTCACCCTATCGATAGTGGATATCACGTTGAGAAGAGTGCTCTTGCCCGAACCGCTCGCGCCCATCACAGCCACAAACTCGCCGCTCGCCACATCGAACGATATGCCGTCGAGCGCTTTTGTTACCGCCGCGCCGCCGTTGTAATATTTTGTTACGTCTTTTACTTGCAGTATTTTGTCCATGCCGCTTTCCGCGCAGTCCGCGCGCTCCTTTTTTTGTATATGCCCATTATACCGCAAAACAAGCGTGAATTTTCTAACGCTTACCGTATATTATCTTACATTTTCGTAAGGTCGTTTGTCCTATCGAACTTGAGTTCAAACGTCGTGCCTTTGCCGAGTTCCGATATAACCGAAAACGAAATACCTATGCGCTTGCATATTTCCGACGCGATGTAAAGCCCCATGCCCGTGCTGCCCGCCTTGCGCCCCGCTTCGCCCGTAAACCCGCGAGCGGTTATGCGCGGCAGTTCGTGCGCAGCAATGCCTATGCCGTTATCGGCAACCGTTATCGTTCCGTCTGCCGCCGTTATAGTTACGCGGCAGCCCGCGCAATACTTGGCGCAGTTTATAAGAAGCTGTTTTATTACGAACACGACCGACTTCCCGTCGGTGAACACAGAAAAGTCGCCGTTTGTCTCCACGCTTATCTTAGCCGCGACAAGCAGTTCGCGCTGGCTTTTTATCGCTTCGGCTATCAGACATGACACATCGCACTGCGCAATGACAGTATCCGTTTCGGGTTTTCTCAGTCGCGCATAATACAGCGCGCTGTCGGTAAGATTGTCCGCGCGCTTAAGCTCGCGCTTTATCTTTACCGCGTCCGCGCCGTTGTCGCATATCAGAGAGCACGCGGTAAGCGGCGTTTTTATCTCGTGTATCCACTGCTCTACGAACTGCATGTATTCTTCTTTTTCGCGTTCGGCGTTTTTTACCGCGCCTATAGCCGAGCGCGACACCGCGCTCATGACCGAATAATATTCGTACTCGGTAGCGTCGAACGGTTTTTCCAGCATCTCGCCCAAAAGGTATTTGTCCGACAGCCCGTCCATGCATTTTTGCAATTTGTCAAGCTTCTTTTTTGCAAGCGCGTAGCCGACGACGTAACGCAATACGACTGCGGCTACGAAAAATCCCTCGCTGAGCCACAGCAAGACGGGAGCCGCCCCCGTCAAGTATGCGAAAATGCCCCACACAATGGCGGCTAAAGCCGACATGCACAGCGCCGCCGCTTTGCTTGCCGCGTACTCTCTGAACTTCATAATCTGTACCCCACGCCGCGCACGGTGCGCACGAATCCGTCCGCACCTATGCCTTTAAGCTTGTCGCGCAGCCTGCCTATGTTTACATACAATGTGTTCTCGTCGATGTACAAACTGTCGTTCCACAGCTCTTCCAACAGTTTTTCTTTGGTGCACAGCCCGTTTTGTATCAAGCACGCAAGTATGCGCGTTTCGTTTTTGGTGAGTTCCGCGCGTGTCCCGCCGTACTCGACGCTCATGTCGGAAAGATCCAATGTCAAGCCGTCGGCGGTCAGCACGGCGGGCTTGGCGGAATTAAACAGCCGAGCTATGCGCATGAGCAGCACCGACGCGTTATACGGCTTGCGGATGTAATCGTCCGCGCCCACGCCGAAACCTATTATCTCGTCCTCGGCGCTGTCTCGTGCCGTCAAAAATATAACCGGGCATTTGTGCTCGGTGCGCAACCGCCTACACAGATCGAATCCGCTCGTTTGGGGAAGATTTACGTCGAGCAAAGCGAGATCGCACGGCGGAGCGTCAACCACCGCATACCCGTTTGACGAAAGAAGCGCGGTAAGCTCGCGCTTTATGCTCTCGTCGTCCTCCACTACAAGTATCTTGTGCATATGTCCTCCTATGCGGCGGCGAATATACCGCAAACACAAAACCCGCGCGCTGCGCGGGCTTTATCATACGCAAATTTTATTTTATGCCGTATTTTTTTGCCGATTCCGAGCCGAGTTTGGCCGCTTGCCGTATAAAGCCCATGCCCGTCGTCTTGTTCTTTTCCACGCCCTCGCCGTTCATAAAGCACACGCCCAGATTGTACATTGCTTCGGCATGCTTTTGCTTGGCGGCTTCTTTAAACCAATACACCGCTTGCTCTTGGTCTTGCTCGAGCTCGTTGCCGTAATAATACATCTCGCCGAGCGCGTTTTGCGCTTCCGCGTCGCCCGTCTGCGCGCTGAAAGTAAGTTCGTCGAAATGCGCCCAAAATTCTTTGCTCTCGAGCTGATTGCGATATTCGGTCTTCATGTTGTCGTAGTCTATTATGAGCTGACGCTCGGTCTCTATCTGCGCGTCCGTTATTCCTATCGACTCGTTATACGCCTTGCGCTTTTCGGGATCGGCGAGTATTTTATACGCGTCCTTGAGCTTTTGCAGTTTTTCGACAGTCGCCTCGTCGGTCTTGCCCGAATACCGCTTGACGAGCTTGGAATACGCGGCGTCTATCTCGAGCGCCGTCGCCCAAATAAGCACGCCGAACAATCCGTAAAGGGTGGACTTGGCTTGCTTTTTGTCCGCTTTCTGCTTCTTTTCCCAGTCTTGCAAACGGCGTTCGGTATCGGATAGGAACACTTCGCTCTTGGCGTACTTTACCCACTTGTTGTTTTCCGAACGCAAAGTCTCGTTCTCTTCCGCGAGCGACGTCGCTTTTTTGCTCAGTTCTTCTATGCGCTCTTGCATTTGCCGACGCTTTTCTTGTTGGAGTTCGAGCTGCGCTTTGTTCTTAAGTTCGGCTTGCTTGCGTTCTTGATCGATCGCTTTGAGCTGCATTTGCGAAATATTAAGTTTTTCCGTGAGCGCGGCAAACTCGGCTGCCGACCGCTTGGAGTTGGCTTTGGACGTGGATACCGCTTGCTGCAACGATGCGAGCTGTATCTCCAGTTCCTTCACCTTGGACTTTTCTTGCGTAAGCTCGCGATCGCGATTGAACAGCTCTTGTTCCAGCTCGCCGCGGTCTTTTTCCACCTCGGCGTACTGCTCGCCCAACCGCTTGTTCTCTTGCATGAGCGTCCTCAAGTTGGTGTTGAGCCGCGATATTTCTTTTTCCGCGGCTTTGCGCGCCTCGGAAAAACCGCGTTCATGACCCATTTGGTACGCTTGCGTCTTGATGGCGTTTAATTGAGCTTGGGCTTGGCTCTGCGCTTGAGCCGCTTGGGCTTGTGCGTGAGCATGCGCGGCTTGAGCCGCTTGAGCTTGGGCTTGTGCGCGCGCCGCTTGGGCGCGCATAGCTTGCGCACGTTGCGCCATTGTCATATTGGGATCGCGGCGCAGATTTTCCCGCATGCTGTTGCGCATTGCCGCCGCCCGCGCCGCCGCTTGGGCTTGTGCGCGCTGCCGCGCTATTATATCTTCCGGTTTAAGTCTCGGCGCTGCCGATTCCTTTAGTTTATTATCGAATTCCGCCCGCTTTTTGGGATCGGACAATACGTCGTGTGCCTCGTTTATATCCGCAAACCGCTCGGAAGCCGACGCGTCGCCCGGATTGACGTCCGGGTGATAGCGCTTGGCAAGCACACGGTAACTGCGCTTTATCTCTTCGTCGGTAGCCGTCGGCTTGACGTTTAAGATCTGATAGTAATTCTTTATCGATGGCACGTAAAAAACCCTCTATGCGGTTTGTCGTGTATAATTATATCATGCCGCAATTACGCTGTCAAGCATGATAAACCGATTTTTTCCCGCGCGGATATGAGCAGTTTTTACCGAGACGGTACGCATGGGCAACGCATGTACCGATCGGGTGCGGCGACGCTTTTTTTATTAAAACCGCAAGCGGATATCGAGGTACAAATTCGAGCGTTGAATAATATCGCCCAAAAAAAAATCGGCAAAGCGTTTTGCACCTTGCCGAATTATAGCTAAATCGAACTTTTTGCGGTGTTGATGGAAGATATGAGCATTTTCTTTATCTCCAAGCAGCTCTCTAAAATATTTTTATCATCATAAAAATCAGCTTCTATCAACAGCTCCAACCAATATTCGGTTTCCGAACATTCTTTAAGGGCAATTTGCAATTTTGCTACAAAATCGGCTTTGCCGTGAGCAAAAGCCGCCTCTCTGATGTTTGCGCCTATAGATGTTCCGCTACGCAAAAGCTGATTTGTCAAAACGCTTTCTTTTCGCTCGGTCCTGACCTTGTTGCAAATCTCTATAATGTCCAAAGCAAATCGTTTGGATTTTGTAATCAACGGACTGTCTTTCATAATATAATTATAACGTCTTTATATGGACTTGTCAAGCTCGACCGTGAAAACTCTTCACTATTCGCTTTTACTTCTTCACTCCGAAAATCGGCGCAAAATAAGTGAAGAGCGAATAATGAACAGTGAATAGTAAAAATCGGCAAGCGCTTACGCACTGTGCCGATTTTTGGTAGCCCACATTGTAACTAAATTGAACTTTTGGCAGTGTTGACAGAAGAAATAAGCAGTTTCTTGATTACCATGTAGTTCATGCTATAAAATCAACTTTCAAGTCTGACAAAACTCTTCACTATTCACTTTTACATCTTCACTCCGAAAATAGGCACCCTATCAAGTGAAGAGTGAATAATGAACAGTGAATAAGTAAAAATCGGCAAGCGCTTACGCACTGTGCCGATTTTTGGTAGCGGGGGCGGGACTTGAACCTCGCGACCTTCGGGTTATGAGCCCGACGAGCTACCTAGCTGCTCCACCCCGCATCGATATTGTACTGTCATTATACCTCGATACGCGCCGTTTGTCAACCGTTTTAGCCGCCGCCCGTCCGCATATTTTGTCGTTTTTGCGCCATTTCCTATGTTTTACGCATATATTTATGTTATAATATATCACTGCCGCATCACGTTTACATTAATATAACTTCCTGCATATTTTGCGGCTTTTATATTATATTTTAGTAATTACAGCCGCAAAACACCTATATTTAGTGCCGAAATTGCGAATAATTCTATATATAGTGCTTAAAAAATAGTTTTAAATTAATACATCGTTATTTACAAAAACAGAACAAAGTATAACTGTTTCGACAGATCTTTCACGCGGCTCGGCGACTGCGCAAAAAACTGCCTTTTTAAGGGCGATTTTTCGACATTTAAGCTCAAAACGGCTTTATACGATTGACAAAACATACAATAAAATGATATAATCAAACCGTTAGCAACATTGAGCTTTCCACCCGTTTAACGGAGTTTATATATATGATTTCAAGAAACCTTATGAAACCTAAGTCGAGCTTTGCGAAACGCCGACTTATAGTGATATTTTTAACATTGACTATGTTTGCCGTTTCTGTCGTAACGGGCTTTTCCAAAGGTCTTAACAGCGACGGCACTGTATATACGCCCCAAGCGGGCGAGCGCATCGTGATGTGGCAAGAAGTGCCGCAGTCGGGCACGCCCGAAGATCACGATCTTATATCCAACTTTAAATACGTAGCGCAAAAACTGTACTCGTCGAGCTATTACCAAGGCGAAACGATAGGTCAAGTAATAGCCAACGTCGGTATGGGCATAAAGTACACGCAAAACGTGCACAATACGCGCGTCGTCAAGGGCGGCATTATCTTTGCCGAAGCAATATCCACGTCCGCGGCGAAAAGCGTTGCCGAGCAAAAGTATTTCGATCTTTCGGACGGCAAAACGACCGTCCTTTACCGCCCGTCCGCGTCCGTCAAAGGCGACAGCGCCACGTGGCAAGACGTTGTAAACTTATTAAAGACTGACGACTTTTTCAAATCGTACGGCGTTATTCCCAACGAACTTTGCAAATACTCCGTCAACGACACGACGGTGCTGGCTGTCAAAGACGATAACGCGAGTTACAAAGCGGCGGCAAACGAGCCTAACGCAGACGACGGTGAAAGCGAAACGGGCGGCGCGCTTACAGACGTTCCGCAGACGCTCGTCGCCGACGAGGACGGCAATTACAAAATAACGCTTACTCTCGACGCCGTGGAGTCTACCAAGTATTACCGCAACGAAGTCCGCACCCTCGCCGGCGCAGACCAAAACCCCGTTTTCCATTCCGTATCGCTGACGGTCGTGTTTAACGGCTCGTGGCAGCCCGTGTCGGTAACGACGACGGAAAATTACGACATAGCGATACCCGTACTCGGCGCTATGAACTGTACCGCCACGCTCACCGAGACTTTTGCCGATTTCGATACCGACGGCGACATCCCCTACTACGACTTTTTTAAAGACCACATAAACGACGCGACTACGGGCGACATCACGCAGCAGCTTTCTCCCGCCGATTACCTTGCAAACGCATTTGCTAAGTACATAGACGGATCGAGCACGCTCGATATGACTGCCAACATCACGGTAGGCGGCACAAAAATAAGCAATGTCAAGCTGTCCGTTGATATCGGCGACATGACGGTCAAAGTCAAGATCGGCGATCTCAGCGTTCAGTACATGGGCGACAAGGCTTACGTAACGCTGCACAAGATAAAGGGCTATCTTCCCGCGGACAAAGTGGCGGCGCTCGCCCAAGACGAAACGCTGTCCGCGCTGCTTTCGGCAGTGCAGCTTCCCGACTTCGACAAGCTGCTCGGCGGAGACATTTTGACCACAGTTCTCGCCGACTGCGAGATAACCGAAGGCGACGACGGCATGACACGCGTACGACTTCCGTTCGAGCTTGACGGCGGAATAAAAGTAGACGCGTCGATATACGTAAAGACGGACGATCTGTCGCTTTGCTCCATATCGGGAGACATAACCGCGTTCGGCACATCGGTATCTGTAAACGCGCGTCCCGCTTCCGTCAAATTCCCCGCGGTGGACGACAGCTACGTCGATCTTTCGCCAGTACTCGACTTTGTACCCGACGGCGTAAACACGGCGCTCGGCAAAACTTACGGGATAAGCGGCAAAGCAGAGATAAACGGATACAAGTTGGGCATCGACGCTTACATAGACAGAACGAACGGACTTGCTATGGACGCGGACATCGCGGCGTACGGTCAAAGCATCAATGTCAAACTGATAGACGAAAGAGCGTACATACAACTCGGCGACATAAAACTGACGGGAACGGCGGACGAACTCCCCGAGCTCATAAACACCGCGATCGATGCTATGGGCATAGACCTCGATAAACTCGATTCGACTGTTTCGGTAATTAAAATGATGTTGCCCAAAACGGTCGCCGATTACATAAACATGATCGACAGCCTAAAGACGGACGGCAACTCGCTTACTGTCGGGCTAAACTTCTTGACCGTTCCCATAGACGTTCGCATTACCCGTAACGACGGCAAGATAGACGGCGCGTACATTGACGTAAACGCAAACGCGTTCGGCATAATACTGAACGCCGATATAGACCTTGCGGTAACGTCGCCTCAACCCCGCCCTATCGCGCCGAACGGCAACTACATAACCGCGACCGAACTGTCGGCGTTGCTCGACGGCTTGCGTCCGTATTTATCCGCAAAATATTACGATATGGATATCACGGGCAATATTGCGGGCGAGCCTATAACGGGCAGCGTAGCGATAGACAGACTGAAGGGCAAAAACGGCAACGGGACCGTAAGCGCGCGCGCCGATATATCTGCGCTCGGCAAGACCGTGAATGTCGCTCTTATAAACGACATGGTTTACTTGGATGTGGACGGCATTAAGATAAAAGCCGCTATGTCCGACATTTCCGAACTCGCCGATGCCATCACGGCGATCACAAACGGCGCGGGCGCGAATACGACAGTCGATCCCGTGTCCGCAATATTGGCGGCGATAGGCGCTGTCAAATCTTTGAGCGTGTCGAACGGCGCTGTCGTTGCCGACTTGGCTTTCGGCGGTTATTCGGGCGCGGCTACATTGGATACCGCGACGGGCGCGCTCAAAGTCGATCTCAAACAACCGAACGGCACGTCGGCTGCTTTGGCGGTCAAAGTCAAAACGACAGACCGCGACCACGCTATAACCGTATCGGGCGAATATTCGGATATATCGCGCATAATGCCCGCACTCGACAGAGCGAGCGAGCTTATGGCTGCAAGATCTGTGTCGGGCGGCATACGCGTAGACTTAGGCGACGCTATATTATCGGGCGACTTGACCGTAGCGTTCGGCGACTCGCTGTCCGCCAAGCTCTCCGACGCGCAAGTACAGTTTGGCGGCGAAACAGTGCGCTTTGAACTGACGCTCATAAACGGTATAGTTTACCTTTCGGTCGGCGAAATAAACGTATGCGGCGGCAAAGACGATATGGCGGAATTGTTAAACGCTCTCGGCGACGCAATTCCCCAAAACGTCAAGGACGCGTTGACGGGCATACTGTCTCCCGCGGAAAACAATGACGCTGTCCAAACGGTCAAGACGATATTGGACGGCATAAAAATACTCGATATCGGTCAAAACGGACTGACTGTCAAACTGAACATTAGCGGCGCGGAAGTAGAAGCTGTAGTACCCTACTCGCTCGCAAGCGCGCACGTAAGATTTACAACGGAAAAGATATCGGGAACGGCGGACTTGTTCGATATAGCCGCGGGCGGCAGCGTAACGTTGCCCGACAAAGATCACGTGTCCGCAGCTAAGTTTGCCGCGCCGCTGTCGGCGGTTTCGCCGCTCATAGGCCGCGACGGATACGAGATCGGTATTCGCGCAAACATATTGGGCGTAACCGCCGTAGGCAAAGCTCAGATAGACGTTGCGGGAAAAGCCGTAAAGATGGACGTAACCATGGGCGATCTGCCCGTTACCGTCGCATTCATCAACGGTCAAGCGTACATATCGGTGGGCGGCGACAGCGTTAATATAATGAGCGGCACTACAAAGGACGAACTTACCGCTATACTTATGCAGCTCGACGCCGTAGCGCCCGGGCTTTACGACAAAGTGATGCATTACGTAGATATACTGATGTCGCTCACGTCGCCAGAAAATATTTTGCAAATAGTATCTATGAACAGCACGGCAGACGGCTTCGCATTGAACACCGATCTTGCGAGTGTCGGCGTAGATATGACGGCGCGTATCGAACTCGGCGTATCGAACGGCGCATGGAACGCGCTTGCGGTATCGGGCGAAGCTTTCGGCGATACGTTTGCAGTTAAGTTAGACGTCAAAACGGACGACGCGGGAGTTTTATCCGCTCTCGTCGCGCAAAACATTCACCCCGCCGACGACGGCGACGCGCCGCTTGCCGCATTCACTCTAATAAATACCGACAAGCAGACCGTTTCCGTATCGGGCGAGTTTGTTCGCGCCTCCGACTTGACAAGCTATATTGCGCCGCTATACGATCTTGCAAAAGCCGCCGTTACCGCCAAAACGATAACGCTCGGCATAGATGCGTTCGCGCTCACCAAGGACAACGCGAAAACGGACGTAGACGGTACAGTAACGTTAGCTATGTCGCCGCTCGCGGTAAGCGCCGATCTGACGCTTTTTGCAGGCACGGATAATGCCGAAAAGTTAGCTATCACCCATACGGAAAACACGCTTTACATAAAGAGCGGCGAAATAATGCTGTCGTTCGACACGGTAAACGACATAGACGCGTTGCTCGAGCTAACGGCAAAATATTTGCCCGAATATCTCAACGACGAGCTTGCCAAGCTGTTCGGCAAAAAAGCGGGCGCGAGCATATTCAGCGATATCAGTCTGTTGATAGAACGACTTCAAGCCGTTTCCAAAGCGGAAAGCGCGGCAGACAAAATAACGCTGTTGTTCGGCGGGCTAAACGGACTTAACGGCAACAGCGCCGTAAAGACGCTCTTCGATACAGTGCGAATATTCGCGCCGCAAAACTCGGCGCACAAGCTGGGTGCGGCGGCGACGGTCATGGGCGTAACAGTCAACATCACCCCCATCATTACGGAATACACGGACGCGGACGGCGTGGTGCGCACCGCGCTCGAAAACGCGCATGTGTCGTCTACTCTCGATGTGCTCGGCGGACTTTATGTAGACGCGTCCGTCAAGATCGGGCTTTCGGACACGGCGACTACGATCGCCCGCCCGATAAACGCCGCCGACTACGTTTCGGTCATAGAATTTATAAAAGCGATAGACAATGCCGCGGGAACGTTCACCAAGACCGACGCGGACGGCAATATCACGTTCGAGTTGAAAACGTTCATGTTCGACTACGAGATATACAAGCTGGAAACCGTAACGGACGAAAACGGGAACACCGTCAACGTTAAAGACGAATCGGGCAGAGATAAGCCGTACTTGGACGAAAACGGCAACAAAGTAATAGACAAGACGATCACTGTGTCCGGCAAGGATGGCGCGAGCGCGCTTAAAGGCAAGTTTGAACGACACGAGACCATAGACGACAACGGCTGTGCGCAAGCGGAATACAAGCTGAATCTCGAAGCGCATGTTACAATCGCCGTCAATACATTCGTACATACCTCGCCTATCGACATCGATCTTTACGTCTTGAACAACGCCGATCACCCGCAAGGCTTGGCTTACCTTGATTACATGGAAAGCAACGGCAACGGCGAACGCATCTCTATAGACTACGCTTCTGTAATGCAGATAGCCGCGGCGATACTCGACATATTGGGAGTGAGCGACGATACGGTGGAAACCTTGCTCGGCGACTACCGTCAGCAGATAGACAAAACAGTGTTCTCGTCAATGGATATCGCGGGCGTCAACGATCTGCGCGTCGCGCTCGACGGCATAGCGGCAGCAATGCACCAAGGCGTAGAAGCGGTGAACGACATTAAGTCGGCTTGGGATTCGGTAAAGACCGCGGGCGATACGGCTACCCTTCGCGCACGCTTCCCCCAAATAAAAGCCAAGCTCGATAATGCGCTCGCCTCGTTGAAATCGGTGATCGCGGCGTTCGGCGCAGACGCGGAGCAAGATACGCCAAACGACAACGACGCAAACGCACACGGGGTATTAAACGGCAAACTCTATAAAGATATAGTAAACGGCGTGGCATTCCGTATCGACGGCAACTGCTTAAACGCCACTATAGACAATGCTATAACGACGGGCGCAAGCGGCGAAGCGACCGTTGCCGTTACGCAAAGCGGCAACAAGATAGACAGCATAGCAGTGGGCGACCTTGACGTAAACACCGCGTATCTGCGCAACTTTACGGCTAACTTTACCGCGGGCGAAACCGTTAGCATTTCCCTACCCGACGGTTACGACACAGATACCGCCAACGCTAAATATTCCGACTTCGGCAATATCAAGCATATGCTGTTCGACGTGATGAACACCGCCAACCTCATGGAGTTCGAGATAGGCGACACGAGATCGGACACGGCGGCAAAAAACAAATCGGATAAGATAGTGCTCAATATCGCGCTCGGCAAGCTCGACCTTGTTACGCTGTACGTCAACTACAATGTCAAAGTCAAGCTCATAGATCAAGGCGTAGGCGCAGACCCGAGATATAAGACCGCGGCGGTCGTAGAGTTTGTTTACAAAAAAGACGAATGCTCCGCGCTCGGCGCAACGGCGATACCCGATTGCAAAACATACTTGTATTTTTACGACAACGTCATGTATGTTCGCGGCGTGCAAAGCTGGTCGAGCAAGTACGTCATATTCCAAGGCTACCAGTACACGGTAAACTACATCGACGCAATGTACACGCTCGAAGATATTTCCAATGTTATGAAGTCGGAAAACGGAACGGAAAAATTCATGAGAGAATTGATGTTCTATCTCCTTCCGCTCAGCACGGACTTTACGGCGTTCAAGATAAACATGCAGCAAGAGATAATAAACGCCGCGCTCAAAATGACAATGACCGATACGTACAGAACGTTCGCGCAAGTGTTCAAAGAATACGCGTACACCGAGACCCAAACGGACGGCAACAACGAAGGCAAACACACGCTCAAAGTGGGTCTTATGGAACTTACGGGTCTGAGCGATTTCTCCGATCTTACTCTGGAGCTTACGGGCAAAAACGACGGCGACGATAACATTCTCGATAATTATGTGTCTAAAATGTTCGTCGGCACCAAGTTTGTAAACATGGTCGAACTCAGTCTGTACGCCAACCTAAACAACGTTCAAACATACGCCGACGGCGACGTTCAAAAAATTCGCAGCTCGGGCTTGACCGATACCGTGGACGGCTACAGCATAGACGGCATAATAAACAATGTTATTCCCGCCACGGCGTGGCAGCGCATCTGGGCATAGAAAAAGCCCGATCAACGATCGCATATCGGCATACGCAACGCTTGCTTGCGGCATGACAAAAGTATAAACCGTTCGGAAGTACTTCCCCGAACGGTTTATTTATATCGACTCTGCGGCAACATCTATCGGCACGATCATACTTTTTAATTTTCAACGCGTTATGATAGAGTTTATTTATTATGGAAAACGTTTTAATATCTTATATAGGCTGCGAAAATAGAACGAACTCATGACAAACACCATTGCGCATTGCTGTATCGAGTGTAGATTTTACTTGCCCACTTGCGAAACTTTTTACAACAAGCCGTGCGGCTATTGCGGGAATTTCAAAGTACAGCAACGTCGCGTGTCGGACAATAAGGCATGCGTTCTATTCGAGCTTAGCAAAGAAGCGCCTAAGCTCGAGCCGCCGTAAAACGGCACGAAAAAACCCGACGCAAAAAGCGACGGGTAAATAAACTGATTTATATAACATTTATTTTCGCGTGATATAAGGCAAACCTAAACTACTGTCTGTGGGTATAAGCATGTCGGGATCACTATTTAAATAATAGTATTGCATAGAACGAGTTTCTCCGTCATAAGAGAACGTTAATTCGATCACTGCTCTATTTTCGGTTCTTCTGTCAGTAAGTTCTCTAAATGTACCTGCATAGTTGCCGTTTACCGTAACTGTTCTGTCATCATTGAAAGTGCAACTATTCCATTCACCAACCATTCTTTGTTCTGCTTCGGTAAGTTTATCATTAGAACAACCTAAAAATGCGAGAACGGGCAAAAAGCAACACAAAGCGAGAACGACGGACAAAATCTTGCTGTAAGTTTTTTTCATTTTTCTTGCTTCCTTTTTTTCTTGAATTATAACACAAACAAAAAACTCTGTCAATAAGGAGTATTCGGCTATGGGTATTTTTATAAAATCTGTTCTATTGCCGTGCGTGCCGTATGATCATGCAAAATAAAAACCAGCTTAAAAATTTATGTTAGCTTTCCGCGCTTGACTGCACAGATCGCGAGTAGCAACGGTGTATTGCTTTCCGTCCTTGACAAAATGCGTTCCGCACTGCCTAAACTCGAAGTGCACGTTACGCGACACGCATTGCTCGCGTATGTCAAGCACCCATTCATAGTCGAGCGGTCGAGCGTTTATGTCCGACTCGCCGCCTACTACTACCAATTCGATACCGTCCAGATACGCCGCGATATTTATTCTCTCTATCAACGGCTGGCAGATTATGTTTTTATGCTTTATGGGAAGTTTGTTAAATACGGACAGCCTGAAGTCGGCTCTGTCTTGATTTTCCACAGTACACCCAACGATGACGTTGTCGTATCCGTCGTTCCAATCGTCGGGGATACATTCCGAAAACCGCTCGATACGCTTTGTTAAAAACAGAAAGTTCAAGTCGGAGCGCTCGCGTATCATCTGCCAACATTCGGCTCGCCATTCGTCGGCATCCTCTATCAAAAAGTCCGAAGAAAAGCAGACAAACACCGTCTGCCCCGATTTCATCTTATATGCGCCCGATTTGTTCTTAGCGATCGGCGCATAGAAATTATCCGTCTTGACTATATCATCGGTAACCACATTGCGCTTTAGATCGCCCTTATGGATATAACAGTATTTGCACCCTTCGCTATGTCTGCGGCAGCCCCGCCAAGGATCCCATCTTACCATATCTTTTCTCCTTTTCTATATTATATCAAATACGGTAGTTGCGGGCAAGCGTATAGACAAACGATATACTTTTCACGTTATATCGAATCGACAGTCTTACGGCGATGAGACTGCAAACGTATAAATAAATGTCTGCGCCGTTAGTTGAAAAACGACCGACACCGTGCTATACTTATTATAAAGAAAAAGGAGCGGCGATGATAGACATTAATAAATGGATTAAAACTTTTGCGGAAAAAGTAGAACAGACGTTCACGGACCGCGTATGGTTTATCGGCTTGCAAGGCAGTTACGGCAGAGGCGAGGCAACCGAAACGAGCGATATCGACGCGGTAGTTATCCTCGACGAGCTGCGCATTGACGACCTAAAAACATATAGAGATATGCTCGACGCTTTGCCCCACCGCGAACTCGTTTGCGGTTTTATTTCGGGCATAGCTGAACTTTCGGCGTGGGAAGCGAGCGACCTATTTCAATTTTACTACGATACCGTGCCGATCAAAGGCTCGCTCGATCGCTTGCTCGAAAAGATAGACCGTAAAGCAGTACAGCGCGCTATACGCATAGGGGCGTGCAACATATATCATGCTTGCGTTCATAATTTCGTGCATGAGAAAAGCGCCGATATACTGCGCGCGCTATATAAATCGGCTGTCTTTGTTTTGCAAGCGGTTTGGTTTTACGAGACGGGCAATTATATCAAATCAAGAGACCAATTGCAAAAAGCTGTCGACCCTCCGTCCGCCGTTCTCGATACGGCATTGGCATTGAAACGCGGCGCGAACATACGATTTGAAGAAATGTCGGAATTGCTCTTGAATTGGACGAAAGCCGTTATCGTCGGGTATGGAGAATAATGGTCATTGTACTGAATGCGACGACAGATCTGAAAAAATTACATACAACAGCCTTTCAACCGCTTAAACAGCGGCAGCATAAGAAAAACGAGTTGATTGGGTAGCTTAGACTTGATCACGGCGCGGAAACGTTCGACTACGCGATTGGTCGGCGCGGCTGCGATTCGCGACATCAACACAACGGCTCGACGCTCGCAATAATAAATCGATCCGAAAATCAAAAGCTTTCGGACCGACTTTTATATGTATTTTATTAAATCCCGCCTTTTCTATAGTAGGTTTGACAATATCGTAATTGATTATTTAATTAGGTTTTCTTCTTTTTCTTTAAAAGCTTGATCACTTGAAAAGAATTTGCTAACAACAAACTCTATTGCCGTTGATACTTATACTAATTTATATGTTTATTTTGTTGTCAGCGCTTCCACTATTTCATGGAGCATATTATTATATCTAATGCTCAAAGTGTCGTAACGCAAATACTTTCTTGCCGCGATGAGTGCCGGCGGATCTACATCACCGATCATAATTGGCAAAATTGCATGTGGTTTTTGTTTATTAAATTTTATATAAAACGCTTCCCACTCGTCGTTGCAAAATGTCGAATTTATATAATCTTTTGAATACAGTAAAATGATTGCATCGCAATTATCAAGCGCTATTCCTATTTCTTTTGGAATGCTGTGTCCCAATTTTAAATCCCATGTGTCTAACCAGGTGTCTATTCCGTATTTTTTTAAGTCCAACGCAATATCTATCGCCAACTGAGTATCTTGTGATGCATGAGAAATAAACACTTTTTTATCCGCTATTCTTGACCAAGTATAGTGGTTGAAATATTTCTCATTCAATAAATTTTCAGAAAAATGTAGCTCCTCATGCAAATTATGCAATTCATAAATGTCGCATTCTATTCCCAGCTCGAATTGTGCTAATCTTTGGCGTAAATATTGAATACGATCTTTTAAATCTCGTACTGTAATTTCATCAGTCAAATACTTATACGAAACAAGCACATAACATCCGCGACACATATCTCCGCGATAAACTATGGCTTTACTTAAATCGTCATCATCATAATATCCGATTAAACCTTTATATTTGACTTTAATTACCTTTACCGGTCCATAATCCAAATCCATATTGACTTTACCTCTATACAACAATTCTATAACAGTGTACTTTATTTATAATAATTTGTCAAGAAAAGTCAAACTCCATGGCTTTCACGGCACAATACAAAGTGAAAGAATATGTAAATTTTTCTCACTCCAATGTACAAGCCCATTACTTTCACTTTATATAATAGAGTATGGGTGTTAAATTACACAATTGATTATTCGTCATATTTCGTTAAGTTTCATACTCACGACAAGAATACCGCAGGATCGCGGATGGCTCTTGTGAATAGCATATAACGCATTTTGAAATTATCTACAGCGTTATGCCTTTTCCATGTTATGTTTTTTCCACGGGCAAATTCGGCGGTGCGAACAGTAGCATATTGCTATGTTCCTATTCATTAAGATACGGCCTTGCTGCTTTACTTAATTATATGTTCTGCTCTATTTTTACCATCCATTTCGGTCAAAAAAACGGATGTCATTTATGTTTCATTTCACGAAAATAGATTAGTTCTCTCGCACATAGATTATACGCCTTGTCAAGCCCCTAAAATCTTTACTATTTCACATGATAAATTTCCAAAAGCAAATTCTTGATATTAAACCGCATCAAAAGTTCACTTATTTCAATCAGTACTATTAAAATTGAATTTTTTGATTGCTTTTTGAAGCTATCATCATTATTTGCTAATGCAACTACTCAACAGTTCTCTTATAGTATAAATAATTATGCTGTTGAGTAATGAACGCCGGCTAAAATAAATTTTCCGTTATTAGTATATTGCGAGAAAATCATTTTGATATTAACAATTTTATTTCATACGCTACGCCGTCTTGTATAAATGCATATACGATTCAATCACCTTCAAGGTATTATATATTTTAAATAAACTTTATATAAAATATCAAGAAACACACTATTTCTTACAATAAATTTCTAATAAAGAATTCGCGTATTTTTTGCAATAGTATTTTACTTGCTTTGTTTTAATCAACTTTGTTCCACCTTAACTTATTATTTACTATGACTTATTTTACAACAATTCACTATTCATAAATTGCAAATGTTCCTTTAAATCCCCATTTCCTTAACTTAATTTTTGTTCTTCGCATAAATTCTTTATTCAGCGAATCATACTTTGTAAATTTCCATATTGCATTCTCCGGAACTTTACTTATAATAAACTTAATATAAGAACTGTCGCACATACCATAACTAAAACCATAGGAATATATCTCATAACTATCCGAACCAATTTTTTTAAAGAAGTCTCTATATTTAGAAAATTGTCTATCTGTATTCTTATATAACATCTCAAGTATATCATCTAAAAAATTGGAAACCAAAGAATTATCACAATCTTCTTGATATTTAGGACTAATATTGCTATGCCCAAAAATAAGTTCTTGGCCTACTCGGTTATGTATGTGTTTCACTCCCAATTTACCATATAAAATTTGAATAGTCTTCGTATAATTGAAAGTCATTATTTTTACATCGCCATTCAGTAGATTACAAATTGAATCTATCGGATCATAACGATAATTTTCAATCGATCTTTCGACTTCTTTGATCCAATCGTTTAACAACTCTCTCCAAAATTTTACACATTTTTCAAAAATTTCTGTTAATTCCATTACATACATTAAATATTCGGCTGCTGTATTATTGTCTTCATAAGGATCCACTCTATGTTCATGTCTCGGAAATTTATCTTTAAAATTAATAATTGAAAGTGATGCTTCAAAATCGGACCAATCTTCCCCATTTGCATGATCAATTGCATATAGCATTAACTCTGTCGCTATAAGTTTTATATCAGTTATTTCATCAATGCATATAATTCTTTGCTTATTGTTATACGCAACAGGATATTTATTGATTAAATATTTTCTAAAATCATTATAACTTGTTGGGATTTTATGCGCTAAATCGAATCCGTTTCCTATGATAATTAGTTTAGACATCTTAACCTCCAATTACATTATAACACAACCTGATCGCAAGTAAAGCCGATATCTTCTATTTCATCAGAATTGTAGAATTTTTATATTAGTGCACTTTTAAAGATTACCGCGAGATCGCGGCGGGCTAGGCGCATTGCCCAAGCCCGCCAAACAGCGCGGCGAACTTACTTATACGAGTTCCGCTTTTTGTGTACTTTTGCTCATGTACAGTTAGTCTCACTATCCACACCTACTACGAAATTTGCGTATATAGCTACTCCTGTAAAAGCAAGGGCTTTTTGTGTAGTTTTATTAAATCTCGCATTTGAGGGTCAGCAACCTGGGTGCTGTTCCTCTTAATCGATTAGTAAACCGACAGCCGCTTTATAATATCCGAGGCGTTATTCTGTCCGCTCCGTCTATCGCTTGGTGTTTTCGATACCGTAAACCAATACCGCTCGTTCCCACAATATAAAAATTTATAATGCGGATTGTCGCTTACAAGCCGAAACCCTACACGCTCCAATTCAGCCATATCACGCATTGATAATTGCACCCCACTCGACAGCACGCGTTTGACTACATTGAGTGTTTCGCGTCCGTTCCCGATATACTCATTGTTTTCCAACAGCGAGTTGATGAGCTCATACTTGCGCATATCGGAACTGCCACACCTATCCGCCGCCTCTTTAAGCACCGTAATGAGAAGGTCGTGCTGTTCCCCATAGAAGAACTCGGCAATCGGGGATTTCGATATAATACATTCCTCTATCCCACTTGCATCGAATGCAGCTTGAAGACTTTCGTTTTTGTTTCGCAGCATCGCATTCTCTTCCGTGAGTTCGGCAATTCGCTTTTTGGCGGCTTTGAGCCTCGCTTCCATACTGTCGAATTCACCCATAAAGACATCAAGCAAAGCCGTATCGGCTGCCCTTTTATCCTCGTAAAGTTGTTGCCACATCGGCGCATCTTTTTCTACTTGAGCTGTGACCGCGGAAATCACATCATCCATTATTCGGCTGTCCGCCTCCCCATACACGGATACTTCGCTCGGTCGCAATCTATCTATTTTTCCGTTGGGATAATAAATTGCGATATGACCATTGTACGGATTTATTCCGTTCGTGCGCTCTTTTAAGTTGAATCCAAAATCTCCGTTGCGCTCCGCTACTATGTATGCAATGCCCGCCAAGTTGCGCGACAGTTTATCGATGTCGACATTATAACCCGAACTGTTGAATATTTTGCTGACATAGACCATAGGGATAGCTTGGTCATAACGTGTATTCATAGCAGATGCGAGATAATCGAGCATTTTATTATCGGCATATATCGGCGTTGCTTGCATCGGAAGTTTTTCATTCTTTATCATTCCGTCAGATATAAAGGCGCGTATGATTTCAGTTCGCGCTATCGGCGTTTTTTTGAATAATGTCGTATCGCCTGAACAATTCACGTGTATCGTTACGCTTTTCTCGGTCGCGCTTTCGCCGTAGAGTATTTCGGTTTCCCATGTTTGTTCCCTGTAGATATGAGTCATCCGCACGGCGAGATATTGCGTATCGTTTCTCTTCCCTGTCAGCGTTTCTATTGTAGCATATCCCTCTACTATACGAACATCATCCTTATTCTCGATTTGCTCGAATTGCTCACCGACTGCCGCGCACGGTTTGTTTTCTTTGAGCCACCGTATTATCGTTTGATAAACTTGCTCTTTTGTGACTTCCGTTTTAAGAGATAACTTAGTAGACAGTATTTTCATAGCTCGCCTCCTCAGTCATCCCAATCATCGTCGCCATCATCGGGCATGCCGAGAACATTCAGCAACATCCCGTGGGCGGCATTTCTTTTGGCTATCTTTTTCGAACTTTGTTCCGACCAATAAAAGTCTTCGTATCCGTTTACATGACATTCGCAATACCATATTGGATTCCCGTCATCATCGTGTCGTTCATCAAAAGTATATTCGGGAAACGAGATACACCCTTTTTGTGCAAGCTCTTGCAATTGACTGACGGCTTTCTCCCACGTCGGCTCGCCTATCGCGTCTACCATTGTATATAGCATATCATTTTCGTCAAGATAATCGTATGCTATTTCCGCCGCCGCCATTCGCGCCTTGCTTTTCGAATAACCGAAGCCGACAAACGTATTCCCGTCATCAATATAAAGTTTGCAAGTAATCGGTCCATCACTGTCTTCGTTTTCTATTGTATCACGAACCCCAACCATTGTATAATTGTGTATCATCCGATTGACTCTATACACATCGGTATCTTGAAAAGCATATCTCGGCAATTCGCCGTATTTCTTTTGGCTCCATTGCTGTATCAGCATAACGTAGTTGTCTTTGTAGTCAAAGCCGTGTTCCAAGTAATAGTCGATATTGAGCATTAACTCGGCAACGTCCTGTAAGGCATTGATATCCCAATTGCTGTCGATTGCCACTGCACCCATTATCGCCTCGAACAAATCCTCTTTGACGTGAGTATCGTTTTGGACGTTATTCTTTTTATCGCCCTTTCCCATAATGAGATATTGGCTCAAATCAAGTTCGTCAATACAATGTGCAAGCATCGTACTCTCGACAAACCTCTTTTTCAGTTCGGTGAGTTTCCCCTCGGTAAGGTCGCAAGCATATTCATCGCGTTTATTTATTTCGCCGTGATATTCGCTTAACGCCTTGACCACAACGAAGTCCAATGCCTTATCGCCGATAAATTCCAACACCTCGTTGTTATCGCCGTCATTGGTTTCGTTCGTGTAACTCTTGCGTGTAAACGCCTGTTGCAGTAGATCACGTCGCTTAAATTCATATCCAATCAGCGACTCGATTTTGTCATAGTCTTCTTCTGTCATATAAAAAATCCTCCGTATTTTTCACAGAGGGCATAAGGAAAGCCTAACGAAAAAACTCACTACCGCGAGTGATCGTTAGACATCCGCTATACAAATGAGTGTTACATAAATCATTCCGCTTTGCCATATGTCACTTGCATAACAATGTGGCAAATTCATTTTGTTTTATGTCCGACTATTCGTATCCAAATGCCGTCTGCTGTTTTATAATAGCAAATAGACCTTAAGTTGTCAACCGTTTTCAAACAAAAATATAAACTACTCTACATACTTACAGCGATGACGAGTATCTAATTCATTTTATATTATGCCCCAACCGTCGATCATGCTAATGATCGGCTTTTTTCTTTTATAAGCATACTCGCAAGCCATGTAAGCCCCGCCGCAATGTGTCATAACTCCCGCGACAATAAAATCAACCATATCGACCAAACATTTATTGGTTTCGATAATAGCAAGCCGCTTAGGAACTCTTCTTTCCAAAAGATACACACTGTCATCAAAACACTTCGGCAAGGCAAATGCATATTCGCAGTTGTCCTTTGTTTCGGGAATATATGACAATACCATTGTGTTCTTTATCTGCGGATAACTGCCCTTAAGCTCGTATATAAGATAGCTGCAATACACATCGAAGTCTCCGCGAAAACCCGAATAAAACTGAGTAACGCCCTTATTCTCTATTAGGTCTTTCAATGTCTCCGACAGTTTCTCTCTATACTGTTCGACATTCATATTACGATGTCCGAAAAAGGCGCAAGATTTCATAATAACCCCTATCCATGCTTTGCATACACTACGACTATACGCATTGCATATTGTCTAATACGCAATAGGCATATTATATCATTAAATAACGACAATGTAAATTGTTTATTGTCTAATTGCAAAAGGTATGATATAATGGCTATTTCAACGAATTTTCAAAAAAGGTTTATTGAGCTTACAAGCGATATAGAAGCCAAAAGCAAAGAGAAGAAAGCCGAGATCATAGGCATAAATCGCTCTACTTTTGCTAATGCTCTGAACTACGGAATTGTTCCAAAGACCCCATCTCTAATCAGTATCGCCGATTACTTCGATATATCGATAGAGTATTTAATAGCCGACACTGACGACGAGTACTTTGATAAGTCAAAGTGTCCTAAAAGTTTTTTGGAACGGCTGGAAGAACTGAGAATAGAACACGGTATCCGAACAAGATACGAGTTAGCTCAAAAATTGCTTATACACAGAAACAACATTGCTCAATGGTACAAACTGAATTGTTTACCGCTGATCGACGATTTGATCATTATTGCAAACTATTTCAATGTGTCTATTGATTATCTGCTTGGCAGAACGGACGATAAAACGCCGTATAAATAAAACTGTCATTCACTCGGCAAAGAACGACTGCGCGTGAGAATGGGACGTATTGCGCGCCACATGTATTATCCATTACTTATATTTATTGTTTTTTCATGATGTTCATTGTCCGTATACTTTTCGGTGCGCTTCTCTCTTTGCAAGTGTACACCCGACAAGATTGCCGCGGGATCGCGGCGGGCTTTGGGCGTAGCCCAAGCGCCTAGCGAACTGCGCACCGATTGTATTACCTAATACTTATGTTTTCTTGTTTTTTTCATGTTCTCCGTTGTCCGTATACTCTTCGGTGCGCTTCTTTCTTTGCAAGTGTACCATAGAAACAGCCCCCGCTATGCGGGGGCTGTTTCTATGGTACACCCGACAAGATTCGAACTTGCGACCCTCAGAATCGGAATCTGATACTCTATCCAGCTGAGCTACGGGTGCGGATTGTATTTTGTTGCGTATTGCGCTCGGTCATGCATATTCGTCAAATGACACTGACAGCTGAGCTACGGGTGCGGATGTTATACTATTGTGTGTGTCGCTCGGTCATGCCGTTTCGTCATGATCACAGATATCGGCAGCCACGGCACGGTATTAATCATACCACAATATTATAGAAAAAGCAACTGTTTAGCGCGCAGTACTGCGCATTGTTATCGATCGATCGCGTACAGCGAAAAATATCCGCTCCTATCGATCATAAGCTTTACTATCTTACCGTTCGTTTCTATCACTTTGAACCCCGCCGACTTGTGCAAATTCAGCGCGGCATGCCGCGTCGGCTCGAACTCGTTTTCCACTGCGTCTATGCCGTATTCGGTAAACGCGACTTCGAGCAGTTTTATCAACGCCGCCTTTGCTATCCCTTTGCCCCTATGTTTCGCCTCTACGACTATACCCATGTCGAACACATTTCTTTCGGGCTTGCTCTTATGCAAATTCACTTCGCCGACAAACTCCCCGTCGCATTCAATATATGCGTAATACCGTTCCGTCTTTTGACCCACAAAATACTCATACCAATCTTTCCACTCGCTGCGCGGAAACCGTATCGCGCCCGTACTTTTATCGTAATTACGCGAATCGATATCGTAACCGCGGTTATAGCTCATGGTCTGCGGGTCAGCCAATAGCATTTCGCGGTATAGCAGCTCTTCATAAGTCGGTACGTGAAGTCTGATCTCCATATTTTCTCCAAATCATTTTTATACTCGATATTAAAAATCGCTCTCCCGTAGGCGAGCGATCTTACACATATTGACGATGTTCCTAATAGCCCGCTCGTTCCGAAGCTTGGTATCTGATCGAGATACGTCTCGTTCTTACCCATTTAAACGCACATCAAGCAAGCGCACGCGCTCGCCGTTACGACTGCCGTACGAGTGGCTAACACATTTTAATAATATTCTCCTACGCCTTACGGCTTTTCTTTTCGGGGAAAACGGTCTGTTCGGTCGCCTTGATTATAGCGACGTCTTTATCTGCGACTTTGCCTTTGAACGGTTTATACGTAATGAGATCGGTGTACTCGCCCTTGGGAAGTTCGGGAACGTACTCGCTGCCCGAATTATTTACAACGACATATACTATCTCGTCGCCTTCCTTGCGCTTAAAGAACATCACGCCGTGGTCGGTATCGACGCTGCAATAATGTCCGTGCGCAAAAACTTTGCGCTCGTTGGCTCGGACTGCGCCGAGCTTTTTGTACCATCTCAAAAGGTCCTTGTCGCCTTCGCCCCACGTATAGCATTTACGGTTGAACGGGTCTTGGAAGCCTTCCATGCCTATCTCGTCGCCGTAGTACACGCACGGCACTCCGGGCAAGGTGTATTGCAAAGCCGACGCAAGTTTAACGAGTTTGACCGCTTCGTCTCTGTTCTTTACGGTCGCCGTCGCCTTGTCTTCCTTGCTCGTGATAGTTCCGTTGTCGCCGAGCACCGTCATAGCGCGCGCGGTGTCGTGGTTACCGAGAATATTCATCAAGCTGTCTACGGCGCGCTTGGGATAGTTGTTGAGAACATAGCCAACCGTGCTGTTCAAACGGTTGCTGTCGCCGCACCGCACGAAATTAAGAATATCTTCCTTGAACGGATAGTTGGTAACGCTGTCGATCTTGCCGTCGGTAACGAAGCATCTGCGCTTGTTATCCACTATCATGTTTGACGCGTCCATGAACACTTCACCATACATTACGGCTTCGGCATTCTCGCGCTTGGCGGCATACGCGCAGTGCGCTATAAACTCGTCGGACAGTTTTTCGCAAACGTCGAGCTTCCAGCCGCCGAGACCGAGCCGCGTCCAGTAACGGATAACGCCCTCCGCGCCGCTTACAAACTCGTCGAATGCGGCGTTGGAGTCGTCGGTGTCGGGCATGATGTCGATGTTGTAACGGCAGTCGTATTCGTTCGGCCAATTTTTGAACTTGTACCAGCCGTAATAGGGCGACTTGACCGAATTGTACGCGCCCGTGCCGTCGTAGTTGCCGTATTTGTTGAAGTATATGCTGTCGTCGCCCGTGTGCGAGAACACGCCCTCGAGTATTATCTTTATACCGCGCTTATCGGCTTTTTTGATGAGATCCTTGAGGTCGTCTATCGTGCCGAAATCGCTGTCCACGCGCATATAGTTGCCCGTGTCGTATTTATGGTTGGAATGCGCTTCGAATATCGGCGTCAAATAAATGCACGTTACGCCGAGATTCTTCAAGTATGTAAGTTTTTTGGTTATGCCCTTGAGATTGCCGCCGAAAAAGTCCACGTTTTTGACTTTGCCGTTTTCATCGGCGCGGAACTCGGGAACTCCGCCCCAATCGTCGCGGTAATCGGCGTACGGCTTTGTCTTATTGCGCTCGCCGCCGATAAAAAATCTATCGGGCATGATCTCGTATATCACGCCGCCGTCCAAAAACGTGGGAGCGTAATCGTCTTGCGTTACCGTAAGCTGCCATTCCTGACCTTTGCCGAGCAACGCGCTTAGATCGGTATCGCTGCCAACGCGGTACGACTGCTCTTCGTTCTGTATCTCGAAATGATAAAAATACAGTCCCGACGAGGTTACCTTTACGGTAATGGAATAGACGAATTCGCCCTCGTCGTCCTTGACGAGCTTCATTGCGTACTTTACGGCGTCCTCGCCGTCCTTAGTCAATACGAGATAGACTTCGGACGGATTTTGCGGACGCGTAAATTTAAGGATCAAATTGATAGGCTCGTCTACTTTTGCAGCGCCGATAGGCGTTTTGTGTTTTTTGCAGTTGGGAAAAAACGTAACGGTTTTACTCATGATACACTCCTTACGTCGCCCGATATTACAGCGGACGTTTTACTTTTTTCAAATTCCAGATATGCTTGGCGTAATCGTTTATCGATCTGTCGGACGAGAATATGCCCGCTTGCGCTACGTTGATGAGCGCCATCTTGTTCCACTTGTTTTTGTCCGAGTATGCCGCGTCCATACGCTGCGTCGCCTTTATATAATCGTCAAAGTCGAGCAAGCACATGTACGGGTCTGCCACGTTGTAGTTGCCCGCTATCAAGTAGTCGGCGATATCGGAGAAGCTCTCGCCCGCAAAGCCGACGCGCAGTCTGTCTACGACGCGCTTTATCTCGTCGTTGTGCGTGTAGATAGTGGACGAATTGTAGCCCGCGCGCCACGCACGTTCCACTTCTTCCGTCTTAAGTCCGAAAATAAAGATATTGTCGTCGCCCACATACTCGCCTATCTCCACGTTTGCTCCGTCGAGAGTGCCGAGCGTTACCGCGCCGTTTATCATAAACTTCATGTTGGACGTACCCGAAGCTTCCTTGCCCGCGAGAGATATCTGCTCGCTGACTTCGCTTGCGGGGATCAAGTGTTCGGCTTGAGTTACGTTGTAATTTTCCACGAACATAACGTCGAGCTTTTGCTTGATCTTGGGATTGGACTGGATCTCCTTGGACAAGCAGTTTATAAGCTGTATTATGCGCTTGGCATGCATATAGCTGCCCGCCGCCTTTGCGCCGAATATAAACGTTTGCGGCGTTACCTTTTTGTCGGGATCGTCGAGAAGATCGAGATAGCAATGCACTATCTTGAGCACGTTCAAAAGCTGACGCTTGTACTCGTGCAACCGTTTGATCTGTGTGTCGAAACGCGATTCGGGATTGAGTTTAAAGCCCGTCGTCTTGAGGACGTACTGCGCATAGTCCTTCTTATTCAGTTGTTTTATCTTGCCGACTTTTTCAAGCACAGTCTTATCATTGACGAACTTCATCAAGCCGCTCAACGTCTCGGGCTTGGTGTAAAAATCGTCGCCTATAAGCTCGCTTATGAGCGCGGACAGATTGGGGTTGGACTGTATGAGCCAGCGGCGATGCGTGATGCCGTTGGTAACGTTGGTAAATCTGTCGGGATATATCTCGTTGAAGTCGCTGAATATAGTCTGTTTGATTATATCGCTGTGGAGCGCCGAAACGCCGTTCACCTTTTGAGAGCCGTAAACGCAGAGGTTAGCCATTTTCACTTGGTTGCCGAATATTATCTGCATATTGGCGATCTTGGCGCTGTCCACGTTTTTCTCTTGCATGGCGGCGATAAATCTGCGGTTGATCTCGCAGGTTATGGAATAAATGCGCGGCAACACGTTTCTGAACGTGTTTTCGTCCCACTTTTCGAGCGCTTCCGCCATAACGGTGTGATTGGTGTAGTTGACGGTGCGGCTCGTTATGTCCCACGCGTCGTCCCACGAATAATCGTGTTCGTCCATCAACAAACGCATAAGCTCGGGTATAGCGAGCGCGGGGTGCGTATCGTTGGCGTGGATGACCGCTTTTTCGGGCAAGTTTTTAAGGCTCTTGTAAAGGCGCAAGTGATCCTTTAATATGCTCTGCAACGATGCGGAGACCAAGAAATACTCTTGCTGCAAGCGAAGCTGCTTGCCTTGGCTATGGTCGTCCGACGGATAGAGGACTTTGGAAATAAGCTCCGCCTCGTTTTCGCGCTGCATCGCCTTTTCGTAATCGCCTTGCGAGAACGAACGCATATCGAACTGCGCGGTCGAAGTCGCCGACCACAAGCGCAAAACGCTGACGCCCGCATTGTCGCCGTAGCCCGAGATCATTACGTCGTAAGCGAGCGCGTCTACTTGCTGACTGTCGATGTAGCGCACGCGCATTTTGCCGTTTTCTTCGTACTCTTGAATGCTGCCGCCGATATTTACGGTAAAGCGTTTGTCCGAACGCGGCATCATCCAAACTTCGCCGCTCGGCAACCACATGTCGGGAAGTTCCACTTGCTGATTGTCTACAATGCGTTGACGGAACAATCCGTATTCGTATTTGATCGTAAAGCCCATGGCGGGATAGTTGAGCGTAGCAAGGCTGTCCATAAAGCACGATGCAAGCCGACCCAATCCGCCGTTGCCGAGACCCGCGTCCGACTCGCGCTCGAATATGTTTTCAAGCGAGAAATTCATCTTTTTGAGGCACTCGTCAACTTGATCGGTGAGACCCAAATTGAACAGATTGTTTTTGAGCGATCTGCCTATCAAGAACTCCATGCAGATGTAATAAACGCGTTTATACTTGCCGTCGGCGATACGCGCGTTGTTCTCTTGCTTCTTTTGCAGTAAAAGATCGCGTACCACAAGCGAAACGGCTTTGTAGATCTGTTCCTCGGTCGCCTTTTCGGGCGTGATCGCGAAATAGCGCGCGAGCTTATCGAGTATAAGCTCCTGCACTTCATTGGTTGTTTTTTTCATCTCTCCTCCGTAGCTGTTATCTGGTTTATTTGCGGTATAAGATCGGTATTACCCGATGAGATTGCGGTATAGATTGTCGTATGTTTTTGCCGACTTGTTCCATGAGAAATCATAAGTCATGCAACGCTTTTGCAGTTCGATCCATTCGGGTCTGTGATAGTAATACATGGAGACCGCACGCGTTATTGTTTTGTCCATAACGTCCGAATCGTATCCCTCGAACATAAAGCCCGTGCCGTCGGCATGTTTTTCGCAGTCTTTGATGGAATCTATGAGTCCGCCCGTTGCGTGGACTATGGGCACGGCGCCGAATCGGCATGCCGCCATTTGAGTAAGTCCGCACGGTTCCGTTCTCGACGGGATCAAACACATATCGGCTGCGGCGTACACCTTTTTCGCGAGATCGCGGTTGAACGATATTATGGTGCGCACTCTGCGGTCGTACATGTTTTGCACGTGCATAAAGTACCCTTCCACGTCGCGGTCGCCCTGACCCATTATTATGAGCTGGATGTTCGTATCCAAAAGATTGCCGTCCGGTCCGACCTTGTTTATCGACTTGCGCAAAAGATCGTAGCCTTTGTGGGCTGCCATGTGCGCTATCATGCACACGACGGGGATTTCCGCATCTTCGGGCAAGGACAGCATGCGCTGAAGCTCGAGCTTATTTTTGACTTTCGACTCCAAAGTCTGAGCGTTGTAGTTTACGAACAGCGACTGCGAAGTTTGGGGGTCGTACTCGTCCACGTCGATGCCGTTCAAAATGCCCACCAACTTGTCGCGTTCCTCTATGAGCACGCCGTCCAGTCCGCCCGAAAACTCGGGAAGGCGTATTTCGCGCGCGTACTGCGGCGACATGGTAACAATTTTGTCGCACGTGATAAGCGCGCCTTTTACCAAATTGATAGTGCCGTTATGCTCGATCACGTGCAGATCGTCGTTGGAAACTCCAAATACGTCGCCCGCGATGATGAGCGGGTATATGCCTTGGTAATTTATGTTGTGAACGGTAAATACGTTCTTTATTTTTTCGTAGCCCGCTCTGTTCTTGTATTCGAGCGCGTAGTATACGGGCACAAGCGCGGTCAAGTGATCGTTCGACTGCAAAACATCGGGTTTGAAGTCGATGTAAGGCAAAAGTTCGAGCGCCGCTTTGGAAAAGAACGCGAACCGCTCCGCATCGTCGTAGTATCCGTAGTAGTTGGCGCGTTTGAAATAATACTCGTTATCCACAAAGTAATATACAACGCCTTCGTGCTCCATGCGGAAAAGCCCGCAGTATTGGTTACGCCACGACAAGCCGACCGTAATGTTGCAGACAAACGTCATGTTCGACTTGTAGCGTTCGGCAACGTCCTCGTATAGCGGGAGCATTACCCGCGCGTCCGTCTTTTTCGCTTTGTTGAGCGCGCGCGGAAGCGCCGTGCAAACCTCGCCCATTCCGCCCGTTACCGCGAACGGATCGGCTTCCGATGTAACGAACAGAACGTTCGTCGGTTTTGTTTTTGCCATTTATATATCCTCCTGCGTCCGTAAGTCCGTTCCGCTTCCCTATCATTTGTTACGACATGCTTGTTATATCTGCGGGCGCAACTTTGCTACGGACGAATTATTACTCGCACTAAAACGCGATCATTTTTTTGCCGCCGTCTTTTTTGCCGTCGGTTTTTTGGCGGTATCCTTGACGGTCTTTGCTGCGGCGGTTTTTTTAGCCGTGCTCGCCGCGGGCTTCTTTTCCGCAGCGGGCTTTACTTCGGGCTTGTCCGCAACGGCTTTTACCGCAGCCTCTTTCTTCTTTGTATTGGGGCAGTACAGCAATATGCCGCCCATGGGAGGCACGTCTATGCAGAGCGAATCGTCTTTGCCGTGGCTCGATATCTTTTCCGTCTTGTACTTAGCACCCGACTGATCCCATTTGAATATCTGCGTGCGCAGTAGCTCGGTATACTCGCCCTCGTGCGCGCCGAATCTGTACGCGTCGTGCGGTACGGGCGAGAAGTTGATTATGGCGATCATGCGGTTTTCGTCTTCGTCGCGACGCTCGTACACCAAGATGTTTTGCAAGCTGTCGTCGGCGACCAACCACTCGAAGCCGCGCCAATCGTAGTCGATGCGGTGCATCGCTGGATAGTTCTTGTAAATTCCGTTAAGTACAGACACGAACTTTTTAAGGTCGGCGTGCGCGGGATAGTCGAGTATGTTCCAATCGAGTTCTTTGGAGAAATTCCACTCGTTGAACTGACCGAGCTCCGCGCCCATAAACAACAGTTTTTTGCCGGGATGAGAAAACATGTACGTTAAGAAGTTGCGCACTCCCGCAAACTTCATGTCGTAATCGCCGGGCATTTTGTTTATAAGCGAGCCTTTTCCGTAAACCACTTCGTCGTGCGAAATGGGCAAAACAAAGTTTTCGGTAAAGGCGTATATCATGGAGAAAGTTACCGTGTTGTGGTGGTATTTGCGGAATACGGGATCGGTCTTGATGTACTTGAGCGTATCGTTCATCCAGCCCATGTTCCACTTGAAGTTGAAACCGAGACCGCCCATATCGACGGGACGGGAAACGCCGCCCCATGCCGTAGATTCCTCTGCTATCATGAGCGCTTTGGGATACTTTGCGAACACGGCGGTATTGAGCCGACGCAAAAAGTCCACCGCTTCCAAGTTTTCGTTGCCGCCGTAAATATTGGGACGCCACTCGTATCTGCCGTAATCGAGGTAGAGCATGCTCGCCACCGCGTCAACGCGCAGTCCGTCGATGTGGTATTTATCCAACCAATAGAACGCGTTGGAGATCAAGAAGTTTCTTACTTCGTTACGACCGTAATCGAAGCAGCGCGTTCCCCACTCCTTGTGTTCCATTTTGAGCGGATCGCTGTGTTCGTACAGCGGACCGCCGTCAAACTCGTAAAGCCCGTCGCCGTTTTTGGGGAAATGTCCGGGCACCCAATCGAGTATGACGCCTATTCCGCACGAGTGCATTTTATTTACAAGGTACATAAAGTCTTCGGGAGTTCCGTAGCGCGACGTGGGCGCGTAATATCCCGTAACCTGATAGCCCCAAGATCCGTCGAACGGATACTCCGCAATGCCCATAAGTTCGAGATGGGTATAACCGAGTTCCTTTAAGTAATCGCTCATTTCGTCGGCGAACTTGCGGTAATCGAACGTGTTTCCGTCCGCATAACGCCGCCACGACGCTATGTGCGCCTCGTACACGCTCATGGGCGCGGTGTACGGATCGGGTTTATTCTTGATGTAATCTCCGTCCGTCCACTTAAAGTCATCGACGGACACGACCTTGGCGTTTGTTCCCTCGAAGGTTTCGCGGTGGAACGCAAACGGGTCGCATTTGTATATAGGGTAAGAGAATCCGTTTTCTATAAAGAACTTGTAGTTGTCGTACAGTTTAACGCCCTTGACGGTCGCCTCCCAAATCCCCGCTTCGGTTACTTTGACCATGCGGTCGGCATTTACGTCCCAGCCGTTAAAATCGCCTATTACCGAGATCGACGTCGCACGCGTTGACCAAACACGAAAGACCGCAGTTCCGCTGTCTTTATCGAAATGGCAACCCAGGTACTTGTAAGCGTCGAACAGATCGCCGTGATGATAGGCGTCAAGCAACTTAATGTCCATTAAAAAATCTCCCTTTATTAAAAATGACGGTGTTCAACCGAATTAATTATACATCATTTACAAGGAAATATCAAGCCTTTTTACGAAATTACCGACAGCCGATTTTATATAAAAAACGCGCGCTATTACATATAAAAAATCCCCGACGTTTATCGGAGATCTTGTCTGCAGTCAAACTACGCAAAAACCGTTAGATCAAATATACGGCACACAGAAATCGCCTAACGCTAACAGAAAAGACAGTATGATATCGGACATCAAAAAGCCCACTATAAACGTTATTGCGAATTCGGCGATACTGATGATGATCCCCGCGAGCGCCAAGTTTTTGTGCGGCGCGCCCTTTTGAGCGTTGTTATAGCCGATTATGGAACACACCAAGCCGATCATGCCGCCGAAAAACGAAAATATAAATCCCACAATAGCTATAACGTTGTCGTCGTTTGCCTTGCTTCCGACGGCTGCGTTTTGGCTTTGCTGTTGCGGCTGCGACGGCGCTTGCGTCGCGGCTTGCTGCGCGGACGGATTGACCGCTCCGCAATTAGTGCAAAACTTATCGGCATCGTTCATTTGATTGCCGCATCTGGTACAATACATATTCCCTCCGTTCGATAATACATTTTATATGAACAGAATATACCCTTATGCGCGAAAAGTCAAGGTTTTGACAAAAAATCATCGAAAAACATCGCAAGACGCGTTATGTCGCCGATCCGTTGTCGCATATGCCCGTCGCAGCTTCCGTTTCTTCGCCTCCGTCGATATTAACAGTCGGCGCGGCGCACTCCGACTCATCTTTAACGGCTTTTACGTTCGAATACGATACTATCTGCTTTCTGAACGTGCGCGACGCGAAAACTATCATCGACACGGCGAGCGTAACGGCAAGTTCGGGAATGAGGTACAGACATTGATAAACGAACGAATACAAATACGCATTGGCAAGGACGGGCATATTGTATTCGGCGGCGTAAAACTCTCCGTACGCGCCGAATGCGAACACACCCGAAAAGTAATGAGATACAAAGCGCAGCGCAACGGCAATGAGCGCGCCGAGCGCAAACTGCGCGCTCATCTTGCCTTTTAGCAGACCGATATCGCGTATGCAACCGGTAAGCCCTATCGCCGAAAAAGCGACGGCGTAATCGAGTACGAACTGCGCGGGGTGTATTATCCACGGATCTTGCACCGCTTGAAGCACACCGTATATAAGCCCGACCGCAATACCGCGTCTGCTGCCGAACATGAACGCAAAAAGCATGAGCGGCAGCATGGACGCGAAAGTTATGCTCCCGCCCATGGGCATTTTGAATATGCGCACGTAAGACAGCGCAAAGCTGAGCGCAACGCAAACCGCCGCGAAAGTTATAGATCGCGTATCGAACGCGCGGTTTTTTCTGTCCGCGAGAAACGCAAATACGACCACAGCGGCAACAACGCCTACAGCGCTCAAATAAAGTCCCAGCCCGCTCTTCGCCTCGCCCGCGTCGCCGAACGCATAGTAAACAGCCATGCATACTATAACGGCTACGAGCGCCGCGCCGCAAACGACCGCGGATATTATCTTGGTAATAATATCCGGTTTTACGAATAACGCGATCGCACATGACGTAACGGCGATCACCGTAACGATAAGCGGGTAAAAAAGTATGGGAACGAGAACGTCTTCGCCTTTTGACACGTCAACAAAATAACACGCGGAAAACGTGATTATCATGCATACGGCATACACGAGCGCAACGATCATCCACGCGCCGTTCAATAACCTGCCGCCCGCTATTAGCGCGTCGCCGTCGTACCGCTTGGAAAATTTAGCCGCTGCCGCCGCATAGATCTTTGTCGCGACAAACGCTACTACGAGCGCGACGGTTATCCACAACGCAACCGTTCGACATGAGTTGGTAGTACCGTCGAAATTTGCAAAGTAGTTTTTGATATCGTCTAACATATCCGCCTCCGAATGAGAAGCAGGTATGCACGCCGCACGCCGATTTTTTGGCGCTTTTCCGCAAGGAGTGCGCATATGCGCCGCGCCGTATCTAAGCGTCGTACCGCTTGCATCTGTCGCCCGACCGTCGCGCAGCCTTTGCTTTCTCGCAAAACAAAACGCGTCCGACCCGTGCGGCAGAACGCGAATAACAAACAGCTTGTGTTTTGACGTCTCCCTACGCGAGTGCTAACTCACAGGTTCGAAGGTACCGCCGCGAATAAGCGACGTCTCAGCAACTACGGTTGCGCCCCTGCATCTCTATTTACGCACAGTATAATACAGTGAGCGAAATTTGTCAAATGTTTTCGTTTGCATATATCATTTTGATGTTTAAACGTGAGACAGCTTAAATGTTCACAAAAAAAGCCGCTTAAATGCGGCTCTTATATCGTATATAAATCGCTATCGATCGCGTCTGCGCCCCATCATGAAAAGCGCCAATATCCTTAAGAATTGCAACGCCGTTACCATAAAAGACGCAACGTACGTCATCGCCGCCGCATTGAGCACCTTTTTTACGCCCGCCGCTTCCTCTGGCAACATACACGTCTTTAAATATTTATACGCGCGTCTGCTGGCGTTGAATTCTGTGGGAAGCGTTACGAGCGAAAACAGCAGTGTAGACCCCATTACCACAAGCCCCACTATCAGAAGTATGCGACCTATCGCAGTATAAGGCGACGCAAACCCCAAAACAAAGCCTATGATGAATATCGGCCACATGAGCGTGCTTACCGTATTTACAACGGGAACGAGCGCAAGCCGCGCCGACGAAAAAAAGTATTTTTGCGCATGCTGCACGGCGTGTCCCGCTTCGTGGCAAGCAACGCCTATCGCGCCTATGGCGGACGAGCCGCGCACCGTGTCCGACAGCGATATAGTTTTTGTGGTCGGGTTGAAATTATCTGTCAGAGAGCCGCGCACCGCCGCAAGCTTGATATCGTCCACGCCGCTCGCCGCCAAAAAATTGCGCACGTATGTCTGCGCCGATATGCCCGACGACGAAGGCACGCGATTGTACTTGTTGAACACCGTCTGCACGCGCACGGACGCTATAACGCCGAACAGCAAAAACGGCAAGAACAAAAACATCGATATAGTATATATCAAATACGCCTTATCCGTAAACATATCCAAAAACGTCATGTTAAGCTCCTTATCGAATTTCGGTTATTGTAACACGCGCGGCACGTTTTGTAAAGCCGCAAACGACGCGGCACGCACTATTTAATCATATTCTAATGTTCGCGCCGTGATAACGCGATGCGCTATACGTCCTTCCCGCTCATTGCCGTGCTTTCTATCACGCCGCCGCCGAGGCAGCGTTCGCCCAGATATATGACGGCGTACTGACCGGGCGTTACCGCGCGCTGCGGTTCGTCGAACACAAGCTTATACTCTCCGTCGCCTGCCGAATACAGCGTCGCAGACTGATCGGGTTGGCGATAACGCGATTTTGCCGTGCATCTCAAAACTTCGGGCATGTCGAACTCGCCTATAACGTTGAATTCGGTCAACCGAACGGTGTCGGAATACAACTCGCTTTCGTCGCCGCAAGACACTATCAAGCGGTTGTTTTGCACGTCTTTGTCGAGGACGAACCATCTTCCCGTCTCGCCCTTTACCCCGCCTATGCCCAAGCCGCGCCGCTGTCCGAGCGTGTAGTACATAAGCCCGTCATGTCTGCCTACCGTGTTGCCCGAAACATCCACTATATCGCCGCATTGCGCGGGCAGATATTCCGCCAAAAACTTCTTAAACTTGCGCTCGCCTATAAAGCATATGCCCGTGCTGTCTTTCTTTTCCGCAACGGGCAGTTTAAGCTCGCGCGCTATGTCGCGCACTTCCGACTTTACCGTGCGGCAGAGCGGGAACAGCACGTTGGATAACTGCTCGGTCTTTACTTGATTTAAAAAGTACGTCTGATCTTTTGTAATGTCGGCGGCGCGCACGAGCGTATCGCCGCTTCGCCCGCAATAATGACCCGTGGCTATAAGGTCGGCGCCCAGCCCGTTGCAATAGTCTCGGAACGCGCCGAACTTTACCACGCGGTTGCACAAAACGTCGGGGTTGGGCGTGCGGTACGCGCGGTACTCGCGCAAAAAATATTCAAACACGCCGTCCATGTATTCCTTGGCAAAGTTGACCGAATAGCACTCCATGCCCAGCTTGTCGCAAACGGCTTGCACGTCGCGCCAATCGTCGGCGGCGGGGCATTCCCCGTCCTCCTCCCAATTATGCATAAACAGACCCGTAACGTCGTAACCGTCCCGCTTCAACAGCCATGCAGCCACTGCGGAATCCACTCCGCCCGACATACCGATTATCACCTTTTTCGCTTTGCTCATAACACTAAATACGATCCACGTTTATTTCTACCGAGTACGGCACGACCGAACGCGCTTGCGCTTCCGCCAGTGCCGCGATCTCCGCTTGCGGCGCAGATCTATCGGATATTTTTATATCGAGCGATACCGTTTGCCGCTCGTCGTCCACGGCAACGTCATGCGCCGACACGCCGTAGGCGGCAAGCGCGGAGTTCACTCTGTCCGTTATGTCTATCACGCGCGAGTCGTCTGTCAACAGCGGGTCGGCGTGAACGCACAAACACACTCCCGTCTCTTCTTTCACACGCCGCTCTATAGCGTCGCATGCGGCGTGAACGTCGGTAAAACTCATATCTGACGGGAACACCGCGTCTATCTCGGCGATCTTATGCGTTGCGCCGTAATCGTTGATCATAAGATCGTGCACGGAAACCACTTGCGGCGAAGCAAGCACTATGCCGTTCACGCGCTCGGTAAGCTCGCTGTCGGGACGCGCGCCTATAAGTCTGTCTACGGTAGAGCGTATCATGCGAACAGCCACTATCAGTATGAACACCGCGACGGCTACGGTCGCATACCCGTCTATGTGCGCGCCCGTAAACTTTTGAGCGACGGCGCAAACAAGAACGACAGTCGTTACCGCAGCGTCGGACAGCGAATCGAAAGCCGCCGCCTTTACCGTTTGCGAACCGTTCTTTTTGTATCTCGCGCCGTAAAAAACAGTCATGCCCGACTTGACGGCTATCGACAGTCCGAGCGCCGTCCACACCGCCGCGCCGTAATCTACGTCCGCGGGTTCTATTATCCGCTCCACTCCGCCTATAAACGCTTCTACGCCCACCGCTACGATTATAGCGCCCAATACGAACGCCGCCAAATATTCGTACCGTCCGTGTCCGAACGGATGCTCGTGGTCGGCGGCTCGCGCGGACAGCTTAGTCGCGACTATGGCGATGACGGAGACCGCCGCATCCGAAATATTATTGAGCGCGTCCGACGACACCGCCGCCGATCGCGATATTATGCCGACTGCGAGTTTTCCCGCGCCGAGAAGTATATTGAGCGCCAACCCGACTGCGAGCGTGATAAGCGCGTTTTTTATGCGATCGTCTTTCATCTATCATACCTTGACCGCCGCATATGCTCGGCTAGGCGTTATGCCGCCGTCCGCGCTGCGATCTATCCGTATAATATATCACAAACGATAAAAAACATCAACACAAACACCCAAAAAATACCGCGTGCGCAAAATTTTATTACGTCGCGGTATGTCTTTGTTCTATCTTTTATTTTACCGAAAACCATTTCTGCGACGGATGAGCGTCGCGGTATATCGATTTCTTTCTGCCGTCTATCATGCAGTCGTAGCGCATGGGCGAAATGCAAGCGACGGCGGGCGCATGCCGCGTTACGCTGAGCACCTTGTCTACGTCGTATTCCTTGCCGTCCTTTATGACCTTTACGGGAGTGATCTCGCCGTCCTCCGCGCAAAGCTCCAATACGCTTATGGGTATCCTTTCCATATGCGTAGTATATTCATGAAAAGTAAAAATATTGCGGCAAAACATGCCGATATAAATACGGACCTACCTAACCTCGGTAGATCCGTATGCAACTTATTATTCTTCGGGCTTTTCAGTGCCGCCCGCTTCCGCTATGTCGTCGGAAGATTTATCGTCGGCTATGTCTGCCGCGTCATTGGCAGCTACGTCTGCGTTTAGACCGCCGCCGTCCGCATCGGGTTTTTCGTCCTTGGGCTTCGGCTCGAACGGAGGGATGGTTTTATCCGCTTTGACTTTGTTGTAATAAACGAGGAACGTTATGCAACCGATAAAAAATACCAGCAGTATAAACAGATTCCACAGCACGTATTGCTTTTTGGTGATATCGAGATATGCGAGCTTGAACAAGCAAAACAGCGCAAACACGTACTGCAAAGCTATAACGCCTATTATTATCGCCACCGCATATGGCTGTAACGCGCTCATGAACATACGGCAATTATACAGCTAAACTACCGCTGTGTCAAGCAAATCGCGCGGTGCGGCGCGTTCGCTAAAGCTTAGCTATTATCCTTTTAGCCGAACGGAGCGGTATGGGCGTAACCTGACCGGAAACATTGCTTTCCACTCTTAGCACGATAGCGGGCGCGGGGGTCTGCGCTCTGGCTATCGGCACGGACACGCGGTCGCCCTCTTCCACGTCGAACTCGGTAATATACCAGCGCGGCGCGGGATCGCCGTCTACAGCCACTTTGACAAAAACATAAGAACCTTGATCGCGGATGACTCCGCCGCTCATCGAATGTATCATTACTCGCCCTCCCGTATCACATTATACTGTACTGACTGTTGAACATATCGGCATAGAACCCGCGCTTAGCCATGAGTTCGCCGTGCGTGCCGCGCTCTATTATTTTGCCCTCGTTCACTACCAATATGACGTCGGCGTTTACTATCGTGCTCAATCGGTGCGCTATCACAAAACATGTTCTACCCGACATCAGTTTATCCATTGCGCGCTGCAACAGTGTTTCTGTACGCGTATCAACGTTGCTCGTGGCTTCGTCGAGTATGAGTATCGGCCTATCCACCATAAACGCGCGGGCGACAGTCAAAAGCTGTTTTTGACCTTGCGAAATATTGGACGCGCCTTGAGTTATTTCGGTATCGTAACCGTTGGAAAGAGTATTGATAAACGTGTCGCAATACGCCGCCTTGCAAGCTTCCTCTATCTGCTCGCGCGTCGCGTCGGACACGCCGTACGCCACGTTTTGCGCTATCGTTCCGCCGAACAGCCACGTGTCTTGCAGCACCATTTCAAAGCAGTCGCGCACGCAATCTCTGTCGAGAGTTCTCGTATCCACTCCGTCTATAAGTATGCGCCCGCCGTCGGGGTCGTAAAAGCGCATCAAAAGATTGACTATCGTAGTTTTGCCGCCGCCCGTAGGTCCTACTATCGCCACCTTTTCGCCGCGTTTGACGCTTAGATCCAAGTGCTTGATTATGGGCGTATCGGGCGTATATCCGAAACAAACGTCATCGAACTCCACACTGTCGCACGATAGCTGCACGCGCTTATTCGACACTTCCGCTTCGGGTAAAGCGAGCATGCCGTATATGCGCTTGGACGAAGTTTTGGCGCGCTGGAGCATGCCCATGGAGTTAGCGAGCGATTCGAGCGGACCGCTGAGCTGCGCCGCGTATAGGACCACCGCCACTACCGCGCCTACGGTAACGCCCGCGCCCGCGCTCGCCACGTATCCGCCTATAAAACATATGAGCGCAAAAGCCGCCGTCATTATAAACACCATGAGCGGACCGAGCGAGCCGGTTATCGCATAACCCTTGCGGCTGGAGGCGGCTATCTCGGCATTGACCGAAGCATGCCGACGTTTCATGAACGATTCCATGCCGTAAGCGCGCATAGTCTTTATGCCCGAATAGCTCTCTTCCACCACCGAATACAGCTCGCCGTTTTTGCTCATGTATCTGTCGAAATGCTTGGACGATCTGCCCGACAGCACGGCGCATATAGCTATGCATATAGGCATTATGCCCACTATAACGAGCGACATGTGCCAGTCTTGCAAAAACGCCAATACGAGTATGAGCGCGAGCTGCAGCACGCCCGTAACTATGGTGTCGAGTATTTGGTGTATAGATCCGCCTATAACGGACACGTCGTCTGTCATGCGCTCTATAAGCTCGCCCTTGCTCGTTCTGTCTACGTAAGATACGGGCAAGCGCATTATCTTTTCGCTCATGCGTATGCGCATTTTATTGTTGAAATGTCGGGAAAGCACGTTGTTGAGCATGTATATCTTGAGTATGGAAAAAATGCAGTAGCCTACGTATATACAAGCGAGCGTCGTTATATTAAACGTGAACTCGCCGCCGTCAAACGATCCCGAAACCACAAATGCGTTGATAACGTTTACCGTGTTGCCTACATATATGGGCGCGAGAGATACAAGCACGACGGACACGAGCGAAAAAAGCAAGCACAGCGCGAGCCACGGCGCGATAGGCTTTACGTCGTGCATGATCTCTTTCATTATCGTCTTGCCGCTCAGCTCCACTACTTCGAACTTGCTCGAAGAAAACCCGCGCGTATCGGGCTGTTCATCTTTCGCGCGCTTGCCGCGGCGTTTACTCTCCGTTTTTTTCGCGCGCGCGACGACGATCTCTGCTTCCGCAGCGGCGCAAGCTTCGTTTTCTATAGCTTCGGTAGGCTTTTCGATCTGCGCGTTTTTCATCGCTCGCCTCCCGTTTGAGAAATGTATATCTCTTTGTATATCGGATTGTTCATGAGATCGGCATGCTTGCCCGCGGCGATGAGCGATCCGCCGTCGAACAAAAGTATCTTGTCGCAGTTATACGCAGTGGAAACGCGCTGCGTCGCTATTATGCACGTCTTGCCCGCAAGCCGTTCGCTCATGTTTTTGCGCACGCGCTTTTCGGTAAGATAGTCAAGCGCCGAAAAGCTGTCGTCAAACAGATAGACGGACGCGTCTTTCAAAAACGCGCGGGCGAGCGCCAACCGCTGTTTTTGTCCGCCCGACAGATTGCCCGCGTTTTGCGTTATACCGTAGTCCAATCCGACTTTGCGCACAAAATCGCCGAACTCGGCGCAGTCGAGCGCCGAATATATCTCTTCGTCGGTGTACTTATGCTCGGGGTCTATGTTGTCGCGCAAGCTCGCCGTAAAAAAATCGCTCTTTTGAAAAACGGTGGCAACGCTGCCGCTTATCTCGTCCACTGTAAGATCGCCCACCGACTTTCCGCCCATAACGAGCGTTCCGCCCGTGGGAAGAGCAAGCCCCGTAAACAGCGTCATCAGCGTGCTCTTGCCGCTGCCCGTGCCGCCTATGAGCGCGACTCGCTCCCCTTGCTTGACTGAAAACGAACAAGGGTTGAGCGCGTCTATGGGCGAATCGACGTAGCGGTACGACGCGTCGAGAGCTATGACCGTGCCGTCGAGTTTTTCACCGACATCTCTTCTCGCAATGCGCGGGCAGCCCAATATCTCGTTCATGCGCGACACGCTCACGCGAATGCGCGGCAGCCACATGACGGCGAACGCCGCCGAAAACAGCGCGTTCATCATCATCGTTACGTATTGCAACAGCTTTACTATATCGCCGGTGGATAATATCGCCGCGCTCGTTATGCGCTGCGCGCCGAAATACAAAATGAGAAGAGTTACGACGTTCATTACGAGCGACGCAATAGGCGTCATCACGCTCATAAACACGTTGGTCTTGACAAAGTTATCCGCCATTATATTGGTCGCGTCCGCCATGCGGGCGTGTTCGTACGGCTCGCGATTGAACGCGCGGATGACGCGTATACCGCTCAGCCGTTCGTGCACTATTTTGTTTTGCATATCCAAATATTTATTTGAACGCTTGGACAGCGGCTGCACTATTTTGGATACGGAAAATATCATAACTACTATCAGCGGCACGCACACCACCATTATCGACGCGAGATATCCGTCGGTCATAAACGCCATCACGCAGCCGACCGTTATGTATATCGGCACGATTATAGCCGAGTTCAACGCCATCGCCAAAAAGTCCATAAGCCCCGACACGTCGTAAGTGGAGCGGTCGAGCATAGCGGTTACGCCTATGCGTTCTATATCGGAAAGAGGGATGTTGCACGCCCTATCGAACAACGCCGCGCGAAGATCGGCAGTGAACGCAGTGGTAACGGACACCGAAACGCGCACCGCCGCAAGCATTATCGCAAGCGACAGCGCGGCTGCCCCCACCATGAACGCGCATGTGATGAGTATGTCGATCGACGAAGCTCCCGTCGACAGCGCGTTTATCTGATCGACTATCCTATTCAAAAACAACGGCTGCAACAGATTACAGCCGCACGAACACACCGTTAAAAAAGCGTACAAAAATATCTTGGCTTTATACGGTTTGAGCAGTTTTAGATACGTTCCGAACTTGACCATATAACTTTGTCATTATATACCCGCCAAGCGAATAAGTCAAGTTTATATACAGTCAAACACTAACACGATAATATTCGATATCTGTACTTAAAGCGCCGTTCTCTCCGTATCTTTGCCGCCGCTTTTTGCGTACATTATGAGTTCGCCGTCCTCTTGCACAACCGCATACCGCACCGACGCACCGCCGTCCGCAACATGATGATACTCGATAACGGCGCAGATATCCGTGCGAGCATGCAGATCGTCCACGCCTACCGCTTGCCCGCATTCGCGTATATCGTGTTCATGGTCGTAAAATTTAACCGCCGTTGTAGATCTTTTGTTCGCTATGTCGTCGAGGTCTATATCTACGCCCGCAGCTTGCATAGCCGATATCGTTTCGCCGAAACCCCAGACAAACGGCCACTCCGCTCTGACGGGCTTTTCCTTGCCGTGGACGCGCAACGGCACGGCGACTACTATCTCTTCGCCGTCCTTGCCGCCCACTGCAAAGTATCCGCCGCGACTGCCTATTATATCTCCGAACACCGCCCCGCCCGAATTGACATGCCCGATATACAAAACTTCGTCGCAACCGAAATCGTCTTTAAGTATATGGACGCAATCGTCGAATCGCCGTTCACGCCGCCGCTCGTTTACGCCGTAAATTATCAAAAACGGTAATGCGATAGCCACCGCCGCCGCGATAATAACGATCGCTGCTATAAGCTTGCGTTTATTCGACTGCAAATGAGTTGCTTGTTCCATATCATCCCCCATATATTAACACTTGGATACTTTGATCGCAGCGACGTCGAAAGCCATGCTCATAGATAAATTGAAATAACAGTCGTTCCCGTTACCTGTGGCAACTTTAATAAAATTCATATTAAATTTCTCATTATTCATACTAATGAATTCTTGCTCTAAATATCCGTATCCAACAAAAGTATGAGAATTACTGATCCCCCAATAATGGTTGTAATTGACTGCCATTGTATGTGTTCCGTATTGTGAGATAGGATCAGGCGGTCTTGAATATTCATTTGTAAAATAATATTGATCCGACGTAATAAATATCGGTATTCCCAAATCAATTTGTCTCTTAATATCGGCATATGATGTAAGCATAGTTTTTTCGGTTTCAAAACCGTGGTCTGATATAAATTTTTCAAAACCATCATGACAATCTTTCGGTAAAGTTCCACCATATGTACCTAAAATTTTATTAGTTTTCATATAATTATAAAATTCATGCATGTAATATTTAGCATCATCATCCAACATATTCCACCTATTAGTTTTAGTTAAATTTAAAATTTTATTTGAATGTTGCTTATTCCAATAATTTAACACTATAACACCTGCCGTATTAGCACAGTTATTTAAATCGTCTACCATACTACTACTATATGCGGTATAAAAATCTGATATTTCATACTCATCTTTTACAAAACCAGTTTTATACTGAAATTCTTTTTTTACATATTCTTCTTGTTTATCCCCCAAACCATTTGATTTCAATAATAAATTTTCTAAACTCCCATCATTCGACGCTAAATAATATTGCCCAACATTATTGTATAAATATTTACCTTCATAACCATAATAAGGAGAATGTTGCGATACGCTAAACTCCATTAAACTATTCTCATCACCTTTACCTTTATAGATCGCGTATCCAACCCCATTATCATAATCAAAGTCTATTACAAATCCATTCTCTTCACTATTAAAATCATAAATTACATTACAATCATAATTTGATACCTTTGATGTGTCTAATATATTGAAGCCATAAAAATCTTGATTTTCTACTACATTACTGTGTTTTATTCTGCGTGCATTAAATCTTTCAATGGAACAATTATCCGATTCTTTGTATTCTACAATTGGCGTTGCAGAGTTTAGGCAATGCCAACTTGTTCCATTAGACATCATGATAATACCCATTAAAACGGTATAAATTTCTTTTTTCATAATATTTCACCTCTTTTTATTAGTTAATGATGTATAAATTTTATCAAATAAACTTGAATTATTGTCTTTGATATATTTGAGTTGAGTGTATGAATACTCTCCTTGACACTTTTGCACCGCTTCTGCCAGTTGTATGTCAAGTGCATCATAAGAATCTATCTGTTGCACCGCTTTTTTTAACCATTTGTATAATGTTACATCTTTTTGTCTCAAAACTGTTATAAAACAAACCGCTAAAGCAAACAAATATCTTTTAATATAACACATTTTATTATCTATATTGTCAAAATTTCCATACAAATTATAAGAGACTATTTTACATTCGCCTCCGCAAGCGGAGTAAGCGAAACATTTACTACATAATGAATTCTGTTGCCGACCCCACATATTAACTATTTCTTTATACGGAATACCGTTGTCCAAATCACCTAAGCAACCATCGGGAATACCGACTGCAGGGGGACAAAAATAAATTTTTTTATCACTTGCTAATGAGAACCGTCCTATACCTGCATCGCACCGTCCATATACAGCACTTCTTAACACTATACGCTTTAAAAACTTACCAAAATAATCATCTCCATTTATTAACGAAAATAAGTAATCGGTTTTGTTCTCCAATGTTTTTATCAAAATAAATTCTATAAGTCTCTTATATCCTTTACAAATTAAATCAACATCAAAATCTTCATTTGTAAATCTTGTAGGCTTTATACTTACTGTAGGAAGCAGATCAAACGCAACTAAAAAATCGTTTAACAAATCTCCACCGCTATATGTAATAGCTGCTCCTACATATTTTTTATTATTAATATTACTTATATTTTGTTTTATTAAATTAAAGCTTCCTCTTCCATCGGGAAAAACCCTATTCTTATCATGAGAAACGATATCTCCATCTAAACTGATACCGAAAAGAATGCCTGCATCTTGTAATTTATGAACTATATTTTCAGATAACAAAGTACCGTTAGTAACCAACAAAGGAATTACCGATCGATTTAATCTATCACTAAGTTGTTTACAATATTGTGCGATACTAAATACTAAATTTGGATTCAACAATGGCTCGGCATCCCCAGACATATCTACATTATACCTATCTGCTCGTGGGTATACTTGCAATACACAATCAATAAATCTTTTAATATCATTTATATTTATACTCTCATTATTGTTTTCTTTTCTAAAACAATATCTGCATTTCAAATTACATTTAGTACTTACATGAATACACATCGTTACTACTTTAACATACTGCGGTGAAAACGAAACCCTATCAATAATATCATGCCTATATTTCCGTCCATTAACATATAACTCATTATCTATAATAGAATAATGACACCCCATAAATTTTCCTTTATTTTTATCGGATTCCATATATAAATTATAAACCAACATCAATTATTTGTCAACAATAATATGCAAAAATATACTGCATGATTATAGAATTTGTTCTTTATTATCAGATGCAACTTTTAACATTCCGATCGCATCCATTAAACGATATCAAGCATAGTGTCTTATATGTATTCTTTAAACTTTACACATATCGCTTTTCGTCCGCATTTAGCACAAATATTATATATGGTAATCGCAATAACATTTCACATGTGTTAAACTATTTTCATACATTTGTATTGACCACCTCTTGGTGTCAGAACCAGCTCTTTAATATAGGAAGTATTTTTTGTCTCTTTGAAACGCTTAAGATAATTTGCAACCAATTACATAGCAAGTGGTTTAGTTCCGTAAACAAAACACGCGGACATGCCGCGTGTTTTGCCGTTTTGCTATATCGCTTTTAAGTTTTCTTCCTTGAACTGTTTGACGTACAGCTTATAATAAACGCCGTGCGCGGCGAGGAGCTGTTCGTGCGTGCCGCGCTCCACTATCTTCCCGTCGTCCACCACGAGTATCATGTCGGCGGAGCGCACCGTGGAAAGTCTGTGCGCTATCACGAAACTCGTTCTGCCGTCCATGAGTTTTTCTATAGCGCTCTGTATAAGTTTTTCGGTAAGCGTGTCTATGGACGACGTAGCCTCGTCAAGCACGAATATGGCGGGGTCTACGAGTATGGCGCGGGCAAACGACAGAAGCTGTTTTTCGCCCGTCGAAAGAGTGTTGCCGCCCTCGCCAACTTGCGTATCCAAGCCCTTTTCCATGCGTTCCACTATCTTGTCGGCGTTTACGCTTTTGAGCGCGGCGTACAGCTCTTCGTCCGTGGCGTCCTCTTTGCCGTACAACAAGTTATCGCGTATAGTGCCCGAAAACAAGTGCGGGGTCTGAAGCACGTAACCTATATTGCTGTGCAACCACTGCACCGAACGCTCGCGCACGTCCTTGCCGTCTATCAGCACTCTGCCTTCCGTCGGCTCGAAGAATCGGCACACGAGGTTTACGAGCGTGGACTTGCCCGCGCCCGTTTCGCCCACTATAGCCACATTAGTGCCTTGCGGCACTTTAAGATCAAAGTGTTCGAGCACGTACTCTTCGCCGTCGGGGTATTTGAAAGTAACGTCTTCAAACTCGACGTCGCCGTGGATAGGCTCCCAATTTTCGCGCTTTTCGTTGAACGCGTCGCCGTACTTTTCTATGACCTCGGGCGTGTCCTTAACGTCGCTCACGCTTTCGGTGAGCGCGGTGAATCGTTCTATATTGACCTTTATGGAAATGAGGTCGGCTATAGCTTCCACAGCCCACTGCACCGGTTCGACTATGCCTTGCGCGTATGTCATGAAAAGCGCGAGCGTGCCTATAACAATAACGCCGTCGCGAGTGATGATCCCGCCGTACCACAATACGAGCGCGAGCGATACCGACGACGCGAAAGCTATGAGCGAAAAGAACAGCGCGCGATGGTGCCCCAGCCGCTGCGACTTGCGCTTCATCTTGTCGGTGCGCTTATAAAAATCTTCGTCGAGTTTATGTTCTACAGCCAATGTCTTGGACGTTTGCGCGCCCGTTATACCCTCGTTGAATCCGCCCGTTATCTCCGAATTGATCTCGCGCGTTTCTCTGTGCAGCTTGGTCAGTTTGCGCTGGAAGTAAGTAGACACCAATACGACTATGGGCACTATAACGAGCACGCACAGCGCGAGCAAAGCGTTTACGCTGAACATGACCACCGCCGCGCCCAGCGCGTATATCACGTTCCACATGCCGCTGTAGATATCCCACGCCACAGTGGACGAAATGACCGACGTGTCGCTCATTATGCGCGAATGCAGTTTTCCCACGCTGTTCTGATTGTAGTAAGACACGGACAATGTTTGCAAGTGATTGAACGCCGTGCGGCGCATATCGCGCAATAGGAACATCTCCAATCGGCAGCAGCCGTATGCGCCGAAGTAATCGAGTACGGCGGCAAGCACTACCACGCCGACGTAAACGAGTATAAACGCCCACAGCCCGTCGAGCGTTTTGTTCGCTATATAATTGTTTATCGCGTATTGCTGGAACAGCGGCGTTATGATGTTGAGTATGCCTACGATAAGAGTGCACACTATCATCGTAATAAATATCGTCTTGTATCTCGAAACGTACGGCTTCAGCTTGCCCAGCCCGAAAAATCGTAGCTTGGGCGAAGCCTTTTTATCGACCGCCGCAACTGTTTTATCGGTCATTTTCGATCTCCTTTAAAATATCTTCGGGGAGCGACATCTGCAGATCGTATATGCGCTTGTAAATGCCGTTCGCCTCCAAGAGTTGGGCGTGCGTGCCGCTCTCCGCCACTTTTCCGCCGTCCATAACGATTATCTTGTCGGCGTGCATGACGGTGGTTATGCGGTGCGCTATGATGACGGTCGTAACGCCGTTCGTCTTTTGTGCCAGATTGGCGCGTATCTTACTGTCGGTATCGCTGTCGACTGCGGAAAGCGAATCGTCGAATATTACGTACGGCGTGTCGCGTATCAGCGTGCGCGCAATGGCGACGCGCTGTTTCTGTCCGCCCGAAAGCGTTACGCCGCGCTCGCCTACCACCGTGTCGTAGCCGCTTGCAAACCCTTCTATATTGTCGTCCACGCATGCGACGCGAGCCGCAGCCTTTATGTCGTCCGCGCCGCAGTCGTCTACGGCTATGCCTATGTTTTCCGCCACGGTGCGCGAGTATATGTAGCCCTCTTGCAAGACGAATCCTATATTCTTGCGCAGCGTCGCGGGCGGTATATCGTTTATGTCGCGTCCGCCTACAGTTATCCTGCCGCGCGTCGCGGGATACAGCCCGTCCATCAAGCACGCTACCGTCGATTTGCCGCTGCCCGTGCCGCCTATTATGCCGAGCGTAGAGCCTTGCGGCACGGTAAAACTGACGCCGCGAAGCACGGGCTTATCCTGCTCGTATTCGAACTCCACGTTTTCGAACGCTATGTCGCCCGAAAGCTTGCCCTCGTCATCGCCGTAAACTTCTTCTTGGGCGTTCATGATCTCGGCGATACGACCAAGAGACACCCCCGCCTTGCTCAAGTTGGAAATTATCCGACCGAGCTGGCGCACGGGACCGATCATCATCGTATTGTACGCGATAAACGCCACGAGGCTGCCCGTAGACATGTGTCCGTTAACGCAGTACACCGTGCCCAGAACAACTATCAAAAGCAGTTGCAGCGCGGCTATGAGATCGCTCGAAGTCCAATACATAGCCATGAACCGCTCGAGCTTGATCCACAGCCCCGTATAAAACGAGTTCTGCTTTTCAAACTTGTCGCGCTCGTACCGTTCTCTGCCGAACGCGCGCACCACGCGCACGCCCGTCAAATTCTCTTGCGCATACGTAGACAAAACGCCTTCTTGCTCGTCGCACGTCTTGAACCCCTTATGCGCTTTGAAAAAGTACCATAGCGAATATCCTATCAGTACGGGAATAAACGCCGCCGCGATCGCCGCAAGCTTGACATTGGTCGTAAACATAAACACGAGCGACAGCGCGAGCAGCATTATTATGCGTATAAGCGAAACGAGCTGACCGGACACGAAATTGGATATGGTGTCTGCGTCCGATGTGCAGCGCTGGATAATATCGCCCGTATTGTTTTTGGTCTGCCAAGAAAGCGGCAAGCGCTGGATGTGCGAAAACAGCGTGTTGCGCATGCGGTGCATAAGCACTTGGTTGGCGCGATGGGTAAAGTACATGCTGCAGTAGCGGAATATAAGCATTACGAGCGCGATAGCTATTATTACGAGCGCTATGATCCACATTCCGTTTTTAAGCGCGTCTATCCCGCCGAACATATTCACTATCTGCGCGTACGCGGACGGCACTTCGCCGTTGTCCAAAACGCAGTCTATGGTAAACTCTATTATTTTAGGTATAACCGTATTTAAAAACGTCATTATAATGCTCGCGACTATACCTATCGCGAACAAAAAGACGCTGCCCTTTAAAAAATACTTCAACAGACCCTTTTTAGTGAACTCGGGTCGGTTGACGGCATTAGTCGATCTTGTCATATATCCACCTATAGATCTTTAAAAGCCGTACAAATATACAGCCGAAAGCTTTGGCGCGCAATTACAGTCCATCGCCGTCATGCAAATATGCCTACGTCGATATAAAGCGCATAACGGCGCGCTAAAGCGATGATATTGTGTTTATCTGTTATTTATCTAATTGCAAAAACGCTATCAAAAACGCAACGGCGACTGCGGTGTACGCCAAACCCACAATGAGCATAAACGCCGAACTGCGCTTGCCCTTTGCTTCTTTTGCGTCGCGGTATTCTTTAAAATCTCTGTACTTGCGATGCTTGCTGAGCACTGTCAAAAGCATGCCTATGGCGTAGCCGAGCATATCGAATACGCCGTTATTGCTGACAAAAACCAAAAGCCCTATACCGCCTATGCTGACCCCCGCAACAAAAAACGCGTCGCTGAGAAGCTGCATAAGTCCGACCGTGTCTTTAATGTTCCAAACGGAATTTGCGCAGATAACGGTTACTACTATAAGCGCGCCGACGAGAGCGGTTATTAAATACGGCAGAGCTTTTTTCACGGTCAACCGTTGAGTTCCGCTTTGTACTTTTCAAACTCTGCGTCGTTGCACAGAATAAAATGTTCGGGCGATATCTCGCGCATTGTCGGCTGATCGACCGAGTAGTCGTGTTCCGCTATGGGATTGTATACGATACGCTTTCTGTTCTTTTCGTACTCGGGATCGGGAAGAGGTATAGCCGACAACAGCGACTTGGTGTACGGGTGCAAGGGGTGCGCAAAAAGCTCGTCGGAGCTTGCAAGCTCCACCATCTTGCCGAAGTACATAACGCCTATCCTGTCCGAAAAATACTTGACTACGGAAAGATCGTGCGCGATAAACAGCACGGAAATACCGAGATTATTTCTAAGCTCGTTCAACAGATTTATTACTTGAGCTTGAATAGACACGTCGAGCGCCGATACCGGCTCGTCGGCTATGATAAGCTCGGGTTCCATTATTACAGAACGCGCAATGCCTATGCGCTGACGCTGCCCGCCCGAAAACTCATGCGGATATCTTCCCGCGTGCTCGCGGACAAGTCCCACGCGCTCGAGCAGTTCGTACACGCGATCGTTGATGTAATTCTTATCGCGTATGCCCTTTATTACAAGCCCTTCCGCTATTATGTCGCGTACGGTCATGCGCGGATCGAGCGAGCCTATGGGGTCTTGGAATATCATCTGTATGGAATTGACTATGCGTTCGCGCTTGGCGATGCGCAGTTTTTCCTTGTACTCGCGCGCGATCTTTTCCTTTTGCGCCTCGTCATCTGTCTCGGCGAGCTTGGCGTTCATTTCTTCGGTCAACGCCGCAACGCGCTTAGCCGCGTAATCCTTGTCGCAACGCTTGTGGTCGTGTATCGCCGCCGCCTTGAGCTTGTTGTTAGCCGCCACTTGTTCGGAGCATTTTTGCGAAGCTTGCGCAATGAGATCGGCATACTTGGCTTTGACGGACTGTTCGTCGCCGCCTTCCTCTATCTCTTTTTTGCACTGCTCGTTCAACTTGGCGCGTTCCGCCTTGAACTCGGCGCGAAGCGCGCGGTTGGCGTCCGTATAGCACCTTGTGCCCGCGCAAATGCGCTGACCCTTAAAGTACACATTTCCCGACGTGATGTCGTAAAGCTTGATTATCGACCGACCCGTCGTGGTCTTACCGCAGCCCGACTCTCCTACAAGCCCGAATACTTCGCCCTTTTTAATGTCGAAGCTGACGTTGTCTACAGCCTTAAGCTCTCTGCCCGGACCCATTTTAAAATACTGGCAAAGATCTTCCACTCTCAAAAGAACGTTGTCGTTAGTTTCCATCTTCGCCTCCCGCTGTAGTGTCCGTCATTTTAGCCGACGAAGCTTTTTTAGCTCCGCTGTTCGCGGAACTTTTGGCGGCGGACTTTGTTCCGCTCTTAGCCGAAGATTTTTTAGCTCCGCTCTTAGCGTCTTTAGCGACGGAAGCGGTCCCGTCCGCGTCTTTTTCGACTTTAGCCGATTTGGCTGTCGCGCGCGTTTTTGTTTCGCCCTCCGACTTGGCTTTAGCCGACTTTGCCGCCGACGGTTTTTTGGCAGTCTCGGACTTTGCCGCCGTTTTTTTGGCGGCAGTTTTTTTGGCTGCGGGTTTTTTCGCTTTTGTCGCTTTTACGGCTTCTTCCGCTTGCGCGTCTGCGGGCGCGTCCGTAGCTTCGTCCGCAACGTTTACAGCCGCGGTCTCGTCGCTCGCAACACCGTCCATGCCGTGCGCTTTTTTCATGCGTTCTATGCGCGACTTGATAGCTTGAGGAAGGTCTATCTTGGGCGCGTTGGGATGCAACAGCCACGTCGCGGCATAGTGCGTGTCCGATATGCGGAACATGGGCGGCTGCTCTTCAAAGTCTATCTGCATTGCGTACTTATTGCGTTCGGCAAAAGCGTCGCCTTTGGGCGGATAGATCATATTGGGCGGAGTGCCCGGTATAGCCTCGAGTTTCTCTTTTGTGTCGAGATCGGGCATAGACGAAAGCAACGCCCAAGTATAGGGGTGCGCGGGCGCGTAGAATATATCCGTCGCCGTGCCTATCTCCACTATCTTACCCGCGTACATAACAGCCACGCGGTCCGCCATATTGGCAACAACGCCCAAGTCGTGCGTTATGAAAATTACCGAAAGCTGACGCTCTTCCTTGACCTTGTTTATAAGCTCCAAGATCTGCGACTGAATGGTAACGTCGAGCGCCGTAGTAGGCTCGTCGCAAATGAGTATGTCGGGATCGGCGGACAGCGCTATAGCTATGACTATGCGCTGACGCATACCGCCCGAAAACTCGAACGGATACTGTCTGAAACGCTTGCGCGGTTCGGGAATGCCCACCTCGTCCATAAGCTTGAGCGCGTGCGCTTTTGCCATGCCGCGCGTTACCTTGTGCGCAACGCCCGACGCTTTTTCTTTTAAGTAGTCTATCATGCCGACGGTGCGAGCGTCGAAGTCGATAAGCGCCGAATTTTGTATATCTTGCTCGTACTTGCCTTTTATTCTGTCAAGCAAAGCGACGATGCCGTCTTTGACCGCTTGAAGATCGACAAGGTTTTTGTCGGCGACTTTCCAATCGGGAGTTTTGCCGCTTGCCGCTTTTTTGTCATAAGCAGCGGTTTGCTTGGCAAAACGCTTTTCTTCCTTGATATTGCGCTTGACGCTGTCGAAGTAAAGATCGACCGCCGAACGCAAGCTCGACCCGAACGTGTACGCCACGTTGTCCTTTACCGTCTCCAGTCTGTCTATAGCCGCTTCCACGCATTTAACGAGCGCTTTTACCGTCTCGTTTATCTGCTTGCGGTCGTACTCTTCGCTTTGGAACACCGAGCGCGAATCGTCTATCTTTTTGACAGCAGCTTTTTTGTCTTCGACCGAACGCGCATTGGAATACCTTATGCCGTCCTTGGCAAGACGGATAAACTCGAGCATAAAGTTGTCGTCGAGATATTTGCGCAGTTCCGCGTTCATCTCTTTTATAGGCAGTTGCGGCAGTTCTTGCCCCGCAAACGTCAAGTAGTAGCCCATATAGAAGAAGTTAGGCTCGTCGAAGTTTACCGCTTCGGTGAGTATTTCCTTTATCTTGCCGAGCGTTACCGCAACAGCGGCGTAATCGGTGTCGTCCTTGATCTCCGCGCCGCGTCTGAAAATAGGCACTACGAAATCGCGCACCTTTTTTACGGGCGATTCTTTGAGCAACAGTTTAAGCTCTTCCAAAAGCGCGGTAAGCTCTTGCTCGCGCGCGCAGACCACGTACGTATCGGACGTTTTTGCAGCGAGCTTGATTATGTCTTTTATCTCGCCGCGCAGTTTGTCCGTTACGTTCTTTTCTATATGGAACAGTACGTCGTCTATTTCGGAAAGCGCTTCGACCGCGTTTTCCTTAGCCGCGACGAATGCGTTTTCAAGCTCCAAATGCTTGCACTCGAACTTGTCGAACTTGTCGCAGAACTCTTTGTCTTGCGCCTTGACCGCGGGATCGTCTGCACCGCGCGTTTCGTCCATGTTTTTGTTGAGACACGCGAGCATGCCGTTAAAGTCGTTGCGGCAGTTCTTTTGATTGGTCTTGCCCTTTATGAGCATAGCTTCCGTCATTTGCTTGCCCACACGCATAATGGGGTTAAGACTGGACAACGGGTCTTGGAAGATCATGGCGATCTTATCTCCGCGGATCTTGCAGAACTGCTCCTCGGAGATCTTCATAAGGTCCTGACCGTCGTAAAGTATCTCGCCGCCGTCTTTTATGGCGTTGTTGGCGAGTATGCCCAAAATGGCGCGCGAAGTTACCGACTTGCCCGAACCCGACTCGCCCACTATTGCGAGCGTTTCGCCCTTGGCAAGGTCGAACGAAATATTGCGCACGGCTTGAACTTTTCCGCCGTCAGTGCGGAACGATATCTTAAGGTTTTTTACCGACAGTTTAGTCTCTTTTTCCATATCAGCCCTCCGATCCGCGCAAGCTCGGGTTGAATGCGTCGCGCAATCCGTTGCCGAACAAGTTAAAGCTAAGCATGAGCAGCGTCAAGAACACGGTCGGGAACAAGACTATGAACGGCGCGGTAGTAAACGCGGACTGTCCCGCCGCTATCAAAGTACCCACGCTCGTGATCTCGCTGCCCGCGGAAAGATTGATTATGCCGAGGTACGTGAGGTTCACTTCGCTGTATATCATAGAAGGTATGACGAGCGCACAACTCGTAACGAGCGTACCTATAGCGTTGGGGAAGATGTGCTTAAACATCAAACGCCTGTCTTTAGCGCCCAGCGTGCGCGCCGCAAGCACGTATTCTTGATTTTTGAACCTATAGAACTGCATTCGGGTAGTGCCAGCCATGCCTATCCAGCCCGTTAGGAAGAACGAGAAGAACAGAACAAGTATGTCGCTCGACCCTCGCAGATAATACTTGAACAACGTTATGACTATCATGGACGGAACTGCGGACAGTATATCCGATACGCGCTCCATCACAAGGTCGATCTTGCCGCCGTAAAAGCCCTCGATAGACCCGTATATCGCGCCCACTATCATGTTTACTATAGCGACTGCTATCGCGAAAATAAATGAGAAGCGCGCGCCCGACGCAAGACACGTCAATATGTCCTGACCCATATTGGTAGTGCCGAACAAGAACGACGGTTTTTTTATGCCGTCCTTAAGCACGTAGGTATGGTTGTAGATAAAGTATTCGTAGTAGTTTACGCGAACTTCGTAGCTGTTGCCCTTGACCGCCGCGTATGCGTACTGATAAGTAACGCCGTTTTTATCGAACCCGTCGCCCTCTATGCGCAACGAATGATAGTTGTCGCTGGGATTGGCGGCGGGATAGTCGCGGTATACGGGTATGACATTACCGTCGGCGTCGAGAACTATCTGAGTAACGCCGCCGCTCGCACGCTTGGTACGGTAGTAATAGTTGGCGTCCCCTTTGTCATTCTGAGACTCCGGTCTGTCCTTTTCTCTGACCGTGGGGTATATAACCTGTATGCCAGTCTCGTTTTGATATTGCTGAAGTTTTTCGTACTCGTCGGGCAAGAGGTTGATATATACCATGCCGTTTTTATGATACGTGTCGCGGCGGAAACGGTAAAGCCCGTCGTCGGTGCGCTCCACCTTTTGATCCTTTATGGCGTAATGCCCCGTCTCTTCGCCCATCGCTCTGAGCTTGATGTATTCTTGCTCGCCCACGGTTACGCTTTCGCATCCGTCCCAAAACGATGTTTTGGCAAAGACGGTCGCTTTGGGCAGCGTGCCTCTGTACAAGTCGTCGGTGAACGATACGGAATAAGGCGTGCAGATAGGCGCTATCAATGCAAACAGCACCAGCACTAAAATTACGCACGATGCGACGATAGCGCCTTTGTTCTTGCAAAAGCGTTTGAACGCGCCCTTAAAGTAACCTACGGGTTTTGTCTCGAGTACTTTGTCGTGCAGCACTTCGTTGCTCTGCACAAACTCGAATTTGCTTGCGGGTATATCGCGCAATTCGTTTGACATTGTAACGTTGTTTTCCATATTACTTTGCCCCCATGCGAATTCTCGGATCGATTATTCCGTAACTTATATCTACTATGATGCCCGCAGTCAGACCTACCAAACAGTAAAATCCCGAAAGCATCATAAAGAAGTCGTAGTCGAGCGTTACTATGGAATCCAAGTACAGCCGACCGACGCCGGGAACGGAGAACATGCTCTCTATGAGCATCGATCCCGATAGCACGCCTATAAACTCAGCGAGTATGGACGGGAATATAACGACCATGGAGTTTCTGAGCGCGTGGCGCAGCGTCGCTTGTCCTCTCGTAAGACCTTTGGTGCGCGCGAGCAACATGTAATCGTTGGTGAGCACCTCGGAAAGCTCGGCACGCGTAAACCGCGCATATCCCGCTATTGCGCCGAGACTGAGCGAAAATACCGCGGGAAGCATCGATCGAAACATGGGCCAAGTAAAGTAATCGAAACCGGGCTCCATCATTATCTGGAACCAATGCAGTTTAAAGCAGAATATATACTGGATCATAACGCCGAGCACTATGGACGGAGTGGAAACGAGCAAAATTATGATCACGTTGATGACTTGATCTTGCCACTTGTTCTTTTTGAGCGCGGCAAGTATGCCCAAGCCCAAGCCGATGGGAACGCCTATCAACGTCGAATATATATTTATCAGTATGGTAGGAGGGAGCTTTTCCACAAAAACGTCCCACACCGGGTGAAACTGATACTGCGGCATAGCGTAACTGATGCCGAAATCACCGCTGGTGAATATATTTTTAATATATTTCCACAGCTGTATCATAATAGGCATGCGTTCATACCCTACGACGAGACCTGCGCTGTCGTACTGCAGATTCCTTATGTATCCGCGGCTCTGCAACTGATAATACATCAAGTTGGGATCGGAGCCTTGTACGCGCGGTATCTTGAGCGGCAAAAGCTTGATCAATACGAAACACATTAGCATTATAATGCAAAATGTGAATATCATCAAGCCGAGTCTTTTAAGTATGTATTTAAACGTATACATAAATTCACCCTACGTCTTCTTTGGGACTGTCGCATCACAACGTCGCGGCAAAAACAAGCCTTTATCCGCCGCCCTTTATGCGGCGAAAAAACGCCGTTTATACCGCAGATCGGAGTTGTTCCCCCGATCGCCGCGATCAACGCGTCCTATATCCGTAATATTGTAACACAAAAAGATATTAAACACAAGCAACGGAGAGCGGAAAAATCCGCCCTCCGCCGTCTTATGCTATTATTGATCTATCTATCGCCGAAACTTACACCGTCTCTTTGTAGAAGTTGGAAAGATCGCCGTTGTTGACAGTCTTAACGAAAGCGTCCCACTCAGTATCGGTGTAGTTGACTATCATGTATCTCATGCCGCCGAAGCTCATAAACGTGTTGTAATCTTTGGTGATGTACGAGAACTTGGCGCTGAGAAGGCTGGCAGTCTGTCCGGAAGCGTACGGTATGGAGTAGTACTTGGTAAGGAAGAACTCTTCCATTGCCGCAAGAACTTCCAGTCTTACGCTCGCGTCCACAAAGCCGCTGCCCCAGTTGTATTGATACTTGTCGTTGGCTTTGGCGCTGCCGTTAAGGCAACGGTACCAGTTCATCATGGACATGGTAAGCTCTTGACCTGCACCTTCGTACTCGCCCGCGGGCATCTTGAACGTCATGGTCTCGGTTTCGACGTTCCAGTTGTTTTGCGTGAGAGCGAAAGACGGTTCGAGATACGCGCTTATCATGTAGAAGGGATCGAACGGTGCGTTACCTACGCCGCCCGTGCAAAGGTCGTACTCGCCCGCTATGAACGCGCTATCCCAGTTGTCGCCGAACGACGAATCGAGCTTAACTTCGATCTTGCCCTCGAGATCGGTGCCTTCGACCATTTTGGCGAATATGCCTTGGATGGTCTTATGCTCCAAGAGCGTAATCTCGTCTTCTTCACTCGCGCCGAGCAAGATGGTGATCTTTTTGCTCGAATCGTAGCCGTATTTTTCGGCGTTGTCGGTAAGCTCTTTGTAAGCTTTGTTTACAAGCTCTTTGGCTTGAGCCAAGTCGTAGCCGTTTACGGATTCGTAAGCGTCGTCGAGCGTGGCGTTGTTTATAAGACCGCCGTTGGACCAAGTGCCGTCCTCGTTTTCGGTGTAACCGTAAGCTCTCAAAACAGCCTTCTTGGCTTGTTCGGTATTTCTGTATACGCCGCCGTCTTCGAGCGTAGTGGAATTGGCGATATCGTAGAAGTACGAGTTATCCAAAAGTCCGTAGCAAGGCTGGTTCTGCGGCGAAAGAGTGCGCAAATACGCGTCCCTATCCAAAGCAAGCGATACAGCTTTTCTAAAGTCGGTTATGGCAAGTATGCCGTTATTGCGGTCGCCCGCTTTGAGCACGTCCAAGTTGGCGTACAAGTTGAACGAGAACATGGCGATACGCGGGGAATACGTCGCATATACGGAACGACCGTAATCTTCGATGTGGTTTACGTCGAGACCCTTGGAATCTATCTCGCCGGCAAAGAACTTGAGCCATTGCGTGTTGGTATCCGCGATCTTATCGTATGTGATCTTGGTTATGTTGTACTGATTTTTGTTCGATTCGAGCTGATATCCGTACCATTTATCGTTGCGCTCGAGCGTGAATGCTCTGTCGCTCTGATACGAAGTAAGCTTATACGGACCCCAGCTCGCCGTTGTATCCAAGCTCGTGCAGTAAGTGGAAGTCCACAGCGTGGAGCTTTCGTTGGGAGCTACCTTGCATTTTTCGTAAAGATCTTCCTTTACAAGCGGCAACGAAGCCATGGCGTAAGCGGCGTTGTAAGAAAGCGAACCGTCCTCGTTTTTAAGAGCGAGCGGTTGCGCAAGTCCTACAACAAGCTCGTAGTCGGAAGCCGCCGTGATGCCTACCTTGTCAAAAGATATATCAGCCAATATATCGCCACGGAAGAAGCAAAACTCTTGCCACTCTTGATATGCGTATTCGCCCGCCTCGGCTTCGTATTCTTCGGGGGTCGCATGATCGTGCAAGATCGCGATCATTTTGGTTATCTCGCCGATATCCTTTTTGGTGAGCATAGAATAACCGTCCGCGTCGGCTTTTTCTACAATGGCACCAAAGTCGATGCCGGCGAACGCGGTATCTTTATAAGCATCCCAATAAGGCTTAAGAGGCTCGCCCCAGATGTTGCCGTCGTTGATGTTCATTACTATGATCTTGCCGTCGTACGTCGCATAGCCGTCGCCGTCTTCAACTATATCGGCGTTGTCGAAGTAACCGCTAATGTTGCCGCTACCTTCATCTACAAGTATCGACGGATAATCACGAGAGCCCGCGTAAACATAGTTACGTGCGTTTATGAGCTTGACCGCGTTGTTGTAGTATTCCGAAGCGCGGGCATTCATAAAGTCGGGGTCGAGCTGCTGCTCCATGCTGTATACAAAGTCTTGAGCTTTGATGGGCGTACCGTCGTCCCACTGAAGATCTTGACGAAGGGTTATCTTCCACGCATAGCCGCCGCTTTCCACCTGCTTGTCGGTGAACGACCACTTGTCTTTGTACTCTTCCGTAACGTCGTCGAGCGCGACTGCGGCGTCGTAATCTACGACAAACGCGCCGTCTACAATAGCGTCGGCGTTTACGCTGCCGTCCGCTTTGTATTTACCGCCCTTGGATTCGTCGAAACGGTAGTCGTAAGTGAAGAAGCTGCTGTTGATATGACCTTTGATCGAATCGGCGTTATCGTCGGTCGCGTTGAGCTCGTTCCACATACCGGGTACGACCGTGGTAAACGCACGGTATGTACCTTGCTTAAGGTCTACCGGATTGACAGGCGTGCTGTCGGGTTTACACGCAACAAGCGCGCTTGCGGTGCCGCCGAGCATAGCTACGGCGCTTGCCAAAGCTATTGCTTTTTTGAGTCCTTTTTTCATCTTGATTGACACCTCCGAAAGTGTAATAACAAAGTAATGCAACCGCAGCAGTATGCGTTTGAGCGCATTTACGGGTCGCCGCAAGGAATTCTGTATAAACAAAAAATGGCATTGACCGACACCCTTGTCGCATTCAACGCCGAATCCTTGTGAGCATTATACATAATAAATCGTTTTTTGTCAAACGTAAATACCTTTTTTTTAAATATTTTTTAAAAAAATTTTAATATAATTCTAATATTTGCACAGTTGGACATTACAAATACGCATTATGCGCGCGACGGGCGGCAATATTCGTCCGTCGCGCAGTGATACGTCGTTACACTTCGTTCTTTTTGTAGACGGATAATTCGTCCGTTTTGTCGTCGTACACGGCGAGGATAATTTCGTCGAGGTCTTGTTTGGACTTTATGCCCAGTCTGTTTTTGAGCCAAGTCTCGTCCTTGCCCGCGTCTTTAAGCCCCGAATACGAAATATCGCCGTCGGCTATCAAAATATTGCTCATTTCGGCTTTTTCTATCTTGCTGCCGTCCAGATCTTCCATAACGAGCGGCTTTTGCGCGCCCACGGGCAATACCGAAAGCTCGCCGCTCGGCTCGAACACGGCGTACGCTACGTCGGCAATGTCGAAATACCCTTTTTCGCGCAGCATGGAAAGCAGATCGTTTACGTCTATATTGTTCTTTTTGAGTTCTTTGTAGTTTATTTTGCCGTCGTATATGAGCGTCGCGGGCTTGCCTTTGAGCACGCGCTTAAAAAACGTGTTTTTGCGCCCGACCACGGCGACGAGAAAAGCGAAAACAAAAAATATAGTCATCGCTATCAAAAAGAAATAGAAAGGCGTTTCCGTATTGGTAGCCATTTCGGCGGCAATAGAGCCGAGCGAAATACCCACAGTGTAATCTATGAACTCGAGCTGCGCTATCTGTTTTTTGCCCAACAGCTTGGAGATAATAAACAGATACACAAACGCAACCGCAGAGTTGATCAGCACCCAAAATATCGGTTTTATGCCAAACATGATCTTTACCTCGATCATGGTATCTGTCAATGTCGCGGTTTTTATGCGCGCGCCCGCTATTTACTTAAAAACGATATTAAAAAACGAAATATCTTAGCAGCGCAAACAACACGAGCAGCGCTACCGCCGCCGCCGCGAGCGATATTGCTATCACGTCCGATTTAGCCATGCGCACGGTAGCCGTCTCGCCCTCCGCTTGGCTGTTTTTGGGCGCGAGCTTTAAGTTTACTTTTCTTATAAGAACCGATATGCGCTTGTACAGCGGCGCAGACACCGCTACCGCCGCCGCGCAGCGTATCGCATTAAACGGCAAGACCGAGCAGAATATGTACAGCACGTAAAAATTGTCGCGCGTACACGATGGGAATATGCCGCTCATTATGCCGAGTATAGGGTTCCAGCTGCCGCCGAAAAACAGTTGCACGTAAAAAGGCACAAGCACCAACCAGTTGAACAGCATGGACAGCGTTATCGACGCGGCTGTGCCGACGAGCATTCCCACAAGCGCGCCCTTGAACGAGCGATGGTATTTATAAATAAGTCCCGCCGGCACGACAAACGCGCAACCTATCAATAGATCGGCAAGCTCGCCCACAAACACGGTGGAAGTGGACTTTATGAGCAGTTTTATCAATATTTTTACGACGGTTATGATAACGCCCGACACCGGTCCGAGCGAAAACGTGCCGATGAGCGCGGGGATATCGGAAAACTGAAGCTCCAGCCAGCTCGGAAATACGGTAGGTATGGCAAAATTAAATGCGTACAGTACCCCCGCCAGCGTGGAGAACATGGCTATAAACGCAATGCGCGTCGAGCTGAAGTATTCGCCGTTCGATTTAAACATAAAACGCTCCGAAATATTCTCGGAGCGCAAAAAACGACAATGCCGTTTGATCCTTTTCCATCCGGACTTTACCGTCGGTACGGGAATTTCACCCGTTCGGGACGCATAGCGTCTTAGCAGACTATACTGCCGGTGGGGAATTTCACCCCGCCCCAAAGAACAAAACTTTATTTGTACGATAATTATATACCTATGCCGCGCGATTGTCAACCGATCGCGGCAAATTTATACGATTTTTTATACGTCAATCGTCTGGGAACGCGTCGCTGGGCATATGCCAAGCCGTGCGCGGCGAAAAGGACACGCTGCCTATCTTTACTCCGTCGGGCATGCACGAACGCTTGAACTGCGCGGCGAAAAACCGTTTGAAAAACGTGTCGAGCGTTTGCTTGCGCATTCGCGCGCTAACCTCGGGAAACGCTTGTTCCAAGAGAAAAGCTATCTTTTCGCGCGTATAGCCGAATGCGCAGTAATGGTATATTATAAAGTCGTGAAGATCGTACTTGCCCAGTATGTCCTCCGTTTTCTGCGCGATCTTGCCTTCTTCGGGCGGCAAAAGCTCGGGCGATATGTCGGTATCAAGTATGGACAAAAGCGCCGTGCGCGCGTCGCCGCCCAGCCGCTCCGCTTCGTACCGCACGAGATATTTTACAAGCGTTTTGGGTACGCCCGCGTTCACGCCGTAAGATGACATGTGATCGCCGTTGTACGTAGCCCAGCCGAGCGCGAGTTCGCTTAGATCGCCCGTCCCCACAACAAGCCCGCCCGTCTTGTTTGCGAGATCGAACAAAGTCATGGCGCGCGTCCGCGCTTGCGCGTTTTCGTACGTTACGTCTTTTTCGGCATGGTCTATATCGGCTAAATGCTTGGCTACCGTATCTTTTATGTTTACCGTTTTAAGCTCGAGACCGAGCGCGGCGCACAGTTTTTGCGCGTTGCCGAGCGTTTTGTCTGTCGTGCCGAACGCGGGCATGGTAACGGGCAGTATGCTCTCTTTTTTTACGGCGCGGGCGCAAACGAGCAGCGCGAGCGCGGAATCCAACCCGCCCGACACGCCTATCACCGCTTTTGCCGCTTTTACGTGCGCCATTCTCGCGCCCATTGCGCGCGACTGCATGGTGAGCATAAGTTCGGCGCGCTCTTTGGCGTCGCTTCCGTTAGGCACAAACGGATAGCGTTCGGGCGCGCGTTCGAGCTTTATCCCGTCGGCGAGCGAGAACTCAATCGTCTCGAACTTGCGCGTCGGCTCGCGCATGCCGCTCTTTCGACGCGCCGCGAGCTGTTTCTCCGCGTCGATATCGCATACGACAAGCCCGTCCGCAAACGGTTTGCTTTCGCTTGATATCTCGCCGCTTTCCGCTATTATATCGTGTCCCGAAAACACGCAGTCTGTTACGGACTCGCCGCAGCCCGCTTCCGCATAAATATATGCGCACCGCATGCGCGCCGACGCGCTCGATACGAGCGTGCGGCTAAGCTCGGCTTTCCCCACTTCTTCGTCCGCGGCAGACAAGTTTACTATTACCGTCGCGCCCGCTCGGCACGCTTCCGCCGACGGCGGCACGTCCGAACGCAAGTCGTTGCCCACTTCGCAGCCGACGATGATAGCGTCGTTGTTTGCGCATTTAAAAAGCACGTTGCCCATGGGCGCGTCAAAACGCGCGATGCGCGCAACGCCGTCGAACGCGGGGGCAAAATACCGCCTGTCGTATTCGGCAAGCTCGGTCTTGGGCACAAAGCCGAGCGTTTTTCCTCCCGACGCCGCCACGGCGCAGTCGTACAGCCGCCCGTTATGAGCTACGGGCGCGCCGAAAAACACCAAAACGTTGTCGGGCGTCGCCGCCGATATATTTTTTATAGCGTCGTCCGAACGCTGCAACAGCCGCGCCGAGTAAAAAAGATCGCCAGCGGTATAGCCCGTAACGCACAGCTCGGGAAAAACAATTATCTCAACGCCGCGCGCGGCAAGCTCCTTTATCCGCGAAATAATGACCTCGGCGTTATGCTCGGGATCGTTCACCCTTATAGTGGGCGTAACCGCCGCTGCTTTTACAATACCGTACTTCATAACAGTAAACTCCCTCCGTTTTAGCCCGCCGTGCGTCCGTCAGTCGATCGTTCCGCCCTTGGGCACAACGCCGTCTCTTCCGAACATCTTGTACGCTCTGTCGAGATCGTCGCCGTACAATGCTTCGTCCGTCTTTTCTATCCTCGCGCGCTTTTGAATGCCGCAGCTGTCGAGCGCCGCATTGAGTTCGTCCGTAACTTTGCTCTCGCCCATCGACAAAAAGCTCTCGTCGGGAACGATAAACGAAACCGCGTCCGCGCGCTCCTTTACCGTTACGCCGCGAGCCAAAAGGTCTCTCGCTCGCGCGGCGGGATAGGTGTCCTTTTTTCTAAGATACGCCGCTATCATGCCGAGCAGCTTCATGCCGCTCACCGCGACTGCGGAACGGTGCATAAACTCGCCCTCGTCCGCGCCCGACACTTCCGCGCGGCTTTCGCCGTCATCTTCGGTTGCGGCTATGTTCGCACCGACAGTGTTTGCGCGGACGGTTTTTTGCGCCGAAATTTTTTCGGGCGCGTTAGATATATCGTCTTGCTGCGCCGTCCGTCCGCTTTGCGCTTGGGCGGTTTGCCGAACGGGCGCGGGGCGCGGTTTTTCTTGCGCGGACGCAGCGTTATCCCATTCCGTAGGCGCGGGCGGAGGCTCGGGTATGTTATCGTCGTACTTGACTTGCGCGCGTTCCGCACGTATGGACGTCGGCTCGGCTGTGGTATTGCCGTACTTGACTTGCGCGCTCTCTTTAGCGGTTACGTTATTTTTTTTTTGCTCCGTAACGGGTACGGAGTTTACCGAACATTTGCGTTCGAGCGCGGCTACTCTTTTTCGCAGATCGTCGTCGCCGTTCGCGCCGCAAATAAGCTTGACCAGCGCGGTCTCGAAGTATACGCGCGGATTGACCGAATATTTAAGCCCATTCTCCGCCGCCGCAAAACTTTCGAGCATGCGCGCGATGTCGGGCATAGATGTGGATTCCGCGGACTTTGCCATGCGCTCGGCGGATATCCTGTCCGCGTTCACAAGCCCGCCGCCTACCGCGCGGTCTCGTCCTACCGACTTAACGACAAGAACGTTGCGCGCGTATTCGGTGAGCTGCATGCACACCGCCGCCATGGACTTGCCGCTTTTTGCAAAGCCGTCCGCCGAGGATAAGCAACCGCCGAGATCGCGAGCCGCCGCTTTGTCGAACAGATCGCATATAGCCGCGGAATCGCCCGCGCCCGTGAGCGCCAATACGACTTCGGGCGTTATGACGTCGGCAGCCGACGCGAGCATGTCCGCGACAGACAAAGCGTCGCGCACGCTGCCCTCGCCCAAGCGCGCTATTTCTTCTGCGGCTTCCGCCGTGTATTTTATACCTTCCGCGTCGTATATTTTGGCTACGTGTTTTGCAAGCAGCTCGGTGGAAACCAATCGGAAATCGAACCGTATGCACCGCGACATTATAGTCTGCGGCAATTTTTGCGGCTCGGTGGTCGCGAGTATGAATATAACGTGGTCGGGCGGCTCTTCTATCGTTTTTAACAGCGCGTTGAACGCTCCGCCCGTGAGCATGTGAACTTCGTCTATTATATAGACCTTGTATCTGCACGCGACGGGGAGATACTTCACCTTGTCGCGAATTTCGCGCGCGTCGTCCACGCCGTTGTTGGACGCGGCGTCCATTTCTATAATATCGACGTTTTCGGGCGATTCGAGCTTTTTGCACACCTCGCATTCGCCGCAAGGGCTGCCGTTTACGGGATGCATGCAGTTGACCGCACGCGCGAATATGCGCGCGCACGACGTTTTGCCCGTGCCGCGACTGCCCGAAAATAAATACGCATGACCTATCCTATCGAGTTTGATCTGGTTGGTGAGCGTAGTTATTATGGGGTCTTGCCCTATTATCTCGTCGAAGCTCTTGGATCTGTATTTTCTGTATAACGTAGCCATGACAAAATTATATTACACTTTGCCGATTTTGTCAAGAAGATACCGTTTATACAGTCGGGTGCGCCCGCACGCACGGCGGGAGATTCAACGCTACTCGCTTTTTAGTATTTCGCCCGTGGCGAGGTCTTGGAATATAAGCCAATAGCCCTTGCCCGTCGGCGCGTTTTTCAGCTTGGGCAGCCACTGCGCTTCCTCGCCGAGCGGCGAGTTTTTTTCGTACTCTCCGCGCACGGCGTAGCATAAAAACACGTTGCCGCTGCGCCCGACGGATACGGTATGCCCGTCGAACGCCACTTTTATCCATTCTATATCGGGCATTATCTTGTACAGCTCTTCGTCGCGCGGCGCGGAAGCGAACAGCTTTTCTATGTCCGCTCTGCTGCGCTCGAAAAACATGACTTCGCGCAGTTTGGTTACGCTCTCCTTGCTTTTTACGCTCGATACACGTTCGCGCCGCACTACAGGTCTGCGCGTGGCTCTGCTCTTGAGCCATTTGGCGGTAAGCTCCCACGGTAAGGTCGCTCCGTCTATGACCGCAGAGCTTTCGCTCGCCGCGGCGCTCTCCGACAACACGTTTTCTTTTATTCCCGCTTTTTTGCGTTCGCCGCCCGACTGCGCGGCAGTCGTTGCGCTTGCCGCCACGCCGTCGCCCTCCGCTCGAAGCGCATTAGCCGCAGCCGCCTCTCGCATGGGCTTTTGCTCGAGTTCTTCCGCCACTTCTATGCGCGCGTTTAGATCTGCGTTCGCGGTGCTTTCGACCGACTGTTCTGCTCGGCGCGCGCCGTCCGTCGCATCGTTATCGACCGCTCCGCCATTTGCGGCAAGCGGCGCAGTCGTGCCCGTGCGCGACGCCGTCGTTTCGCTTGCCCCCTCTTGTATGGGCGAATTATATGTTGTCGCGTCCGCCGTCCGTGCATCTTCCGCGCTTACGTCGTCTTGTGCAATTTCAAATTCCGCTGTCGGCTGTTCTTGCACGACCGCCTCCACTATATCCGATATTATATTTTCTTCGGCGGCTACTACTTCCGTCGGCGCGCTCGCTTGCTCCGATATATTTTCCGCGGAGCTTTGAACTGCTTCCGCCCTTTCCGCCGCTTCTTTTACCGCGTCGGCGGCTGCTACTTTATTTAGCATGCTCGCTTGCTCCGATATATGTTCCGTTGCGTTTTGATTCGATATATGTTCAGCAGAGCTTTGAACTGTTCCCACCATTTCCGCCGCTTCTTTTACCGCGTCGGCGGCTGCTACTTCATTTAGCGCGCTCGCTTGCTTAGATATATGCTCCACAGAACTTTGAACTTCTCCCGCCGTTTCCGCCGCCGACCGCGACGGATTGCCCGCCGACGCTATCCCGTCGCTGCCGAGCGCACGCGGCGAATCGAGAAAGCTGTCGACCGCCGCCATGCGTCCGCTTATGTCGAACGGCGTGTAAAAATCGGTGTCGGCAAGCGTCTCGTCGCCGTACAGCACCACCTTTGACTGCGGCAGACCGCTGCCGTCGGGCAGTGGCAACACGCGAGTGGGCGCGGATATGGGAGGAAGTCTGCTCGGCTGGGGAACGGGCGCGAACACCGCGCCGCTGTGCTTGCGCAACAGATCCATGAGGTTGGCTTCCCACATTCTTTTGCCGAACGTGCCGTATAGGTACAGATCGCGCGCAAACACGGCAAAGTGTATTTCGGACACATCTACGCCGTCAATGTAAAACACCGCCGACGGATCGACCGTTTTGGGAAGGTCTCTGACAAACACCGAAGTCTTTGTTACGACGCCCGCCTTAAGTCCGTCGCGCGGCAAAAGCCCGAACGTTCTGAGCGCGAACTTAACGCCAAGCCCGCTCTTTTCTATAAGCACCACGCCTTTGCCCGCGCCCGACAATATCAACATTTTTTTCTCGTACAGCATACTACCGCCTTGATACAATATTACGATATAATGTATGCCGCGATTTGTTGAATTTATGATATGCGCCGCGATTATTGTCGCGCATGCAAAAAGGACGGCAAGCCGTCCTTTTACAGTTTATTTATTATTGATAAGGCTGTCAAACGCTCACGGTGTACTGTACGGGGATCATGACCGTAAATGTACCGAAAGCGGGCATCGACTTGTAGTTGTTCTTTATTTTGTTTATCGTTTCCACTATGGAATCGTACAAAACTTTAAGCTCTTTATTCGCCTTGCCTATCGCTTCCTCTTCCTTAAGATCTTTGCTGTTGGTTATTTTAAGTTCGTAGTTGTAAAGATCGGCAATGAGCTTGTTCATGCAGTTGTACAGCGAGTTCGCGCCCGTCTGTATCGCCGTCTTGTACGTCGTGCTGAGCGTTACGTTATCCACGTCGAACGAATCGTCCGCTACCGTTTCCGCCGCTACGATATTATAGTCGATAATGGTTTTTATCGCCTTGTCGAAGCCCGACTGAATGTAGTCGGACGGGTCTATCTCTACGGCGTTTTCCTTATCTATCACGAGCTCGCCCGTTCCGCTCGAGTACGGAGTGCCGCTCTTATAGTTCAAGTTCATGAGATCGCAATACGTGTCGAGCCTTTGACCGATAAGCCCGTCGGGGTCGGTGTTATCACCCTCGTCAACGGTAAGACCCGAAATCTTCAGTATGCGGTCGTAAGCGTTCCAATCGGGCAAGAACATTTTGTTTTTGACAGTATAAGCAAACTCGTACACCGGTCTGCCTATCACCGCGCTCTCGAACTCATCCTCGGCTTTTTGCAGTCCGCTCGCAAAAGTAAGACCGCCTATGGACGAGAACACCAGCGTAAACGCAAACGCCCACAAAAATCCGCGCGCCGCACCGAGTATCAAGCCGAACAAGCGTCCGAGACCCGATTTTTTTCTGCCGATGTACGACTTGATTATTACGGTAACTATTACGAGCAGCAAGCGTATCACAAAGAACAAGCACACACCGCACAATGCCGAAAATACGGTAAACGCTATATAGAGCGCGGGGAAAAGCTGCGCCGTTTCCGTGCCGCTTTTGGATATTATATCCATTATGGGCTGATAGAAATGCGAGTTTTGGAACTCGCTCGCGGTAAAGCCGCTGTCCGTGCCTATCGCCTTGTCTATCCAAGTATAAAGCGAGAACCCGTCCGTACCCAAAACGAACCGCTTGATCCCCTCTACGTTAAGCAACGCTTCCGCGACCGCATTGGACAGAAAAAACGCCAATATGAACGCGACCAAAAACGCGCCGAGCGCAAGCCCCGACTTTTTTACGCCCTTGAGCACGCCGAGCGCGCCGAGCAGCACAGTCAGAGCTATAAATACTATATCCACCCATGACATTGTTTTGTACCTCCGATAACTTATCGACTTTTTCGGTATAATTTATACGTATCGGCAAATTTTTTCCGATAGTATAGCCGCCGCGGCTAATGGCAAAAATCGACGTATGAAGTTTGACGATTTTTTCGACAGCCCGCTCGGTATCGCCGAGTACGACGCTCCCATCGACGCTATAGACACTCTCGAGCTTGACTGCGCGCTGCTCAGTCTGGGCGAACGCCCCGTTATACTGTGCATAGGCTCAGACCGCGTAACGGGAGACTGCCTCGGTCCGATAGTGGGACAAATGCTTATAGAACGCAACGCCAACGCCTTTGTTTACGGCAACCTCACCCGCCCCGTTACGGCGCTCAACCTCAAAGAATCGATCGTCGGCATCAAGAAACGCCATGCCGACAAAAAGATACTCGCAGTGGACTCGTCTGTGGGAAAGCTTTGCGATGTGGGTAAGATACGCGTTGCTTTCGGCTCTATCGCGCCCGGCAGCGCGGACGGCAAAAAACTTCCCAAGGTAGGCGACGTTTCCGTAACGGCTACCGTAACAGACCTTAGCAAAACGCCGCTGTCGGCTGTGCGGCTGGGAATAGTTTATTCCCTCGCCCGCAAGGTAACCGACCGCATCATGCGCGGTCTGCAGTAACCGTTTTGTACATTATATACCAAATTTCTCCGTTTGTCATTAGAATTAGATTAAAAATTGATTAGGCGTGCGCTGTATTTGAGCGCGCGCCTAAAACGCTTTTTGTAATAATATCGAACGACATGTGTTGACGCATATTTATACCGCTTTATCGCGTCGATATAAGGCGCAACTTTTGCCCAACGACAAAGCCCGACGTTTCCGTCGGGCATAAAGTCTGTTTCGAGTTATTTACTTATAAACCGATAGAATAACGGTATGTCGGCTGTTATGCTTCGACCGTAGTATCTGCGTCGGGAACGGATGCGTCGGACGCCACTACCGTTACGGACTTGAACGAGCCATCCTCATTAAGGACTACCGTGAACTTGTAAATGCCCGCGGTAACGCACTTGAAGTTGCCGGTCGCCGTAACGCCTTCGCATCCCGTCAACGTCGGAGAACCTTCGCTATGGAACTTCAGCTGCGATTGCGTGCCGTGTACGGCGGTAAACAGGCCGAATTCAATGTTTTCGGCAACCTTAATGGTGAACTCCGCAGTCCATTCGTTGTCGACATTTACTTCTTCAGCACAGAGAACATTAACTCCCCAAGCTTCCGCAAAACTACCTTTTACCAAAATATCCAAATTGAGCGCGAGCGGAGTCGCTTCCTCAAGATATTTGTACTCGAGCGTAACAGCGCCGGTTGCCGGTATTGTAAGAGTGAAACGGTATTTGCCGTCGTTGGTAACTTTGATATTTTGGCTGCTACCAGCATTGCTGGAGGGGATAACGGTGTCTTCGGTAGCGGTATTGACCAATCCGACTGCTTCAGCCGCGCCCACTAAGTAGCCGCCTTCTCCCCAAGCGGTTACGGAACTCCACCCGTATATAGGACTTACAACTTTAAACTCGTTGCCGGCATAAAGATCGACATCGAGCGTATATACGGTGGGGTCATTCTCGTCTTGAACAAAGTGGATACCTTCGGGTATAGCCGCTGCGGTTGCATATTTGTCTGTCCAAGCATTGCCGCCGAACGCCGGGGAAGCCGACGCACCGGCAAGACAGAATTCGTTGCCTACGGTAACGGTAAACGTGTCGGACTTTTCACCTGCTGTTGCGGTTACCGTAACGGTGCCGGGTTTAGCCGCTGTGATCACGCCGTTTTCGATCGTTACAACATCGGAATCTTTGGGAACGCTGTATGTAACTGTCTTATCCGTAGCGTTTGCGGGAAGAACTTCGGGATTTACCGTAATTTTCTCGCCGTAACGCTTTGTGATAGCTTTTTCCGCTTGCGGAATGGTTACGCTTTCAACGTCTACTATTTCAGCGCCCGCCGCAACCACAGTAACAGTTATATCTACGGTCTTGCCGCCCGCTTTTACTTGAAGTTTGCCCGTGCCTTCTTTCTTAGGCGTTACGAGACCGTCAACGCAAGTAAACAGATCGGCGGCAGCGGGAGTTACTTTCCATTCGACCGTCTTGTCGGTCGCGTTCTCGGGAAGAACTTCTGCCGTGAGCTGAGCGGTTTCGCCCATTCTGAGCGTGAGCGACGTGATAGCCGTCTCGCCGTTTTTGACGGTGATGCCGCTTACCTTGATAGGCGCTTTATCGGTAGCGTCGCCGTTGCGCACCCATGTAACATTGGGAACGTCGCCCGTAGCGTTGATAGTAACGGTGTAATTGCCTTCGCCGAACACTTGGAAGTTTCTTCCGCCCATGCCCGTGCCGGGTTCGCCCGAAATACCGTTTTCGGTGTCGCCGTTGAGAACTTCGTCGAAGTTGTTGGACGCGTTGAGCTGACCGCCCTCATCATCCCAGCCCTTACCTACGTAACGGATCTTGAACTGGTCGTCTTGCCACAAGTCGAGCGTAACAGTATAAATATCCGCTTCTTCCGTATACTTAAAGCGCACCGCATCCGCAGGCTCAGCCTCTGCACCATCTTCGCCCTTGGGGGGATCCCACGCATCGACGCCTTTGATCTTGCCCGCAAGCCAGTACGGAGAATTTTCACCCGCGGTGTACGACGGGCCGGGATCCTTGTCCTTCTGACATGCAACAAGCCCCCCCCCCGCACAAGCTAAGGCTACACAAAGCCCGAGCGCAAGAATAGTCTTACTCTTTTTCATCATTTTGCCTCCTACGCAAATGTTTAAATCGAATCTCATCCGATTTGTTTGTGTGTTTATTGTACTACTATATTTTTAATTTGTCAATAATGTATATGAAATTTATCAAAATTTTTTGCAATACATGGCGCGCTATATTCCTTGCCGCCAATACAAAAGCGGTCGCTTTTCAATGCGACCGCCTTACTTGCTTTTCATTATAATATATAAGAGTTTGCGTGCTTACGCTTTCGCCGTTTTTTTGCGCGACTTGGGTTTTTGTTCGGGCGCAACGCTTGCCGCTTCTTCCGAAGAAACCTCGGCATTTACAACGGGCTGCTCTGCTGCAGCTTGTTCCGAAAAGGCGTTCGCGCCGTCCGACGCTTCCGTATCGCAAGCGCACGCTGCGGGCTTGCGGGGCGCGAATATAACGTCTACCAAAAACGCTATGACGGCGAGCGCTAACGATACGTATACATATGCGCGCGCATATAACTGTATTTGCATCGCCATGTTTATTCTCTCCATCTTTGCGATAGGCAATTCGTCCGCCGCACCGATAGCCGCGGGCACTGCCGCAAACAGTATGAGAACGAGCGCGCCTACGAGCGACATAATATCCGCTCTTCTGCCGCCCGCATTGCCGTATGCGAGCTTGCGGAGCGACAGCAGCATTGCCGTAAGCAACGACACAAACGCTATCAGACCGAAAATCATAGCCGTAACGCATACCGCCGTACTCGCAGTCGAATACACGATCTTCAGACCGCCCGACGTCTCTATATTGGAAACGGCGATGATGCTTTCCAATGCCGAACCGAGCGGAACGGACATTTCCGTGAACGAGTATTTATCAGTGAAAAAAGTCGTTTGGATAAGAGTAACCGTATACGAACACAAAAGGAACAGCGCCGTTACTGCCAACGCCGAATGTGCGACGCGTTTTATTACAAACCCTACGCCCTTTCCGTCTATCGCCGCTTTTACCCCGCCCGTCAACACAAACGCTATCGCTGCGGTAAGAGCTACGGCAAACGCCGCGCCGCCCGCAGCGGTCAAGAGCGGAGCTACAGACAGCACGGCGAGTTCCGCGCCCGAAAGCGCGATCGCCGCGGTCAAAAACGCGAAAATGTTTGCCGTCTTGCGCCGCACTATGCCGAGAAGCGCCAACACCGTGAACACGACCGATAATATGGCTACGCCCAATCTGAGCGCGACGGAGACCAACGCCGTTACGAGCGAGATCACAGCCGTGCTGCGCATAGCGATCAACGTATCGTTCATGCCCTTTTCGATCTGCGTCCCGCTTATGTTGTCGAGCGCGCCCGTAGTTGTGAATGCGAACTGAAAACCGAGCACATTTATGTCGGATGTATATTTGTTGTGCAGCTTGCTGTACTTATCGTGCGCTTGCTTTTTGGTAGCATAAGGATGACGGGCAAGCCACTTTTCATACTCCGCGTTTGCGCATTCCTCCGCTCTTTCCACATCGGCGAATATCTCTTCTATCACAGACATGTCGCGCGCGTCTTTTGAGTCGAGCGACAGATACTTGATAGCGCCGAATATCTTCCAGATAGTCTGGTCGGTTTCGTAAGTTTCTACAAATTCATAGCTGTCATTAGCGCTCGACCCGCTTTTGCCCGATATGGACGACACATCGGAGCTTACCGTCTTTATGGGCGCAAACAGCGCGACAAACAAAAATACTATGCCGAGCGCCGCTATGAGCAAGTTGACTATAAGCTTGTGCTTGTCCTCGAACAACACCGCTTTGTTTTTTGCCGCCCACGCGCTTCGCGCAACCTCGCCGCCGGCTGCGGCATTGTCTATCTTCTTGCCGCATGCCGCGCAAAACTTTGCGCCGCCTTGATTATCGCTGCCGCAATTTTTGCATTTTGCCATAGATAGTTCTCCCATGCGGTCGGTTGCGGCGCTATGCTTAGATCGCGCGCCTATGTACCGCTTAAATTTAAGTAGTTTTTATTATATAGTATAAATGATCGTTTGTCAATACGTTATCGAAAAAAGGCTGTCAGTATTCGATCCGACTTCCCGAAACGTCCGTCGCTTCTATCACTTGCACGCAGCTCGGCATGCGGTCTATGAGCGCGCCCGCGTGCGATATCACGCCCACCAGACAATCCTTGGACAGCGATTCGAGCGCGCCGTACACGGTGTCTATAAGTTCGTCGTCCAGTGTGCCGAACCCCTCGTCCAAAAAGAAGAACGCGTTGTTGCCCTTGCTCTGCGCTCGCGCTATCGCTATAGCCACAGACAGCGACGCCAAAAACAATTCGCCGCCCGACAGCGTGTCCGTTTTACGCGGTTTGCCGCCGTTTAAAAAATCCGTCGCCACAAATCCGTTTTCGCGGTCGTAGTCCATATTGTACTTGCCGCCCGACAGCTCCGCCAATATCTCGCTTGCTATAGCCGTAAATTCCTCTATGAACTCGGCGGCGACATAATTGAGCATAGCTTTGGCTTTTGTCATTTCGGCTATCTTTTTGTAACAGTCCGCGCGCTTTTCCGAGGCTCGGCGTTCGGCGGTAAGCGCGGCGAGCTTGCCGCATTTTTCCGCAAGCAATTCTTCTTGCGCGTTTTTGAGCGCGATCTCTTTTTCGCGCTCGGCGTGCTGTTTTTGCGCCTCGTCAAATCGCGCACGCTTGTCTCTGTACCCTTCTTCGTCGAACGCGGGCATATCCACGGGGCATTCGGTGCTCGCCGATCTAAGCGACGCTTCTATCGTCTCCACCGCGGCGAGCGCGGCTTCCGCCGCCGCCTCCAGCTTTTTTTTGCATTCTTGTTCGGACGAGATCTTATTTTTGAGCGCGGACATCTCGTCGTCCAGCTTTTTTGTCTCGACTTCCGTCTTGCCGCACAATTCGCCGAGCTTTTCTTTTAGCGCGCGCGCATTGTATTCCGCTTGTTCGAGCGCCGCCGCGGAAGCTTCGGCGACCGCTTTAAGCTCGACTGCCGCGCTCTTTTTAGCTGTGTATTGCGACGCGTAAGAGTTGTATTCCGCCGCGCGTTTTTTCGCCGAAGAAAGAGCCGTGAGCATTGCATTGTACTCGCTCGGTTGCACGCGCGTTTCCGCCATCTTTGTGTCCGCGGCGGCGAGCGACTTTTGCGCTTCGTCCGCGGCGCGCTGCGCGCGCTCCAGTTCTTCCTTAGCCTTGTCCGAAAACTTTACAAGCTCCGACTCTTTGCCCTCTGCGTCTTTGAGCGCCGCGACCGCGCTGTCGCGCTCGTATTTTTTTTGCTCCACGTCGCAGTCGTCGCCGCCCGCATAGCCGCAGAACTTTCCGCCGCACACGGGGCAAACGTCGCCATCTTTAAGATCGGCACGCACCGCCGCCGCACGGAAAGCGAGTTGCGCCGACGCAAGTTCCTCTTCCGCTTTTTCCGCGCCGACTTTGGCTGCAGCCGTAAGCTCGCGCGCACTTAAAAGCGCTTGCCCGTACTTCTCTATCTTGGCAACAAATTCCGCCGCCGACTTTTCCGCTTGGGCTTTGGCGTCGGCATGTTTTTTCCTTTCGACCGCAAGCGCGTTGTATGCGTCTTGCTCCGACTTTAACTCGTACTCATACTGCGAGACCGCAGATAACGCAACGTCGCGATCGCCGTCAAACGCGGACAGCGCTTCGGTTACACGCTCCGATCGCCTTTCCAGTCGCTCGGCGTTTTGCTTGAACTCGGCAAGTTCGGCTGTAAACTCGGCGTAACGGTTTTCTTGCGCGCGCTCCGCGTCGCTCAGCTTTGCCGCCGCGTCGTCCGCCGCCTTGCATTTCTTTTCGTGCTCGTCGCGCTTTTCTCTGTATTCGGCGACGCTCGCCGCAAACTGCTTGTCGAGAGCGCAAAGCTCGCTCAGTTCGTTGCGTCGGGCTTGAAGCGCGTCCAAACGCTCAGCCGCGCTCCCGTCTGCGCTTTGAATGTATTCGTCCCGTTCCTCCGCCGCTTTTTGCGCGCGCGCCTTTGCGTCGGATAACTGTATACCCAATTCCTTTACCGTCTTTGCTTTTTCCGCAGCCGATATGTACGCGTCGCGATCGCGCTCGGCTTTTTCTATATCGGCGCGCAAAGCGTCTATATCTTTGGTAAGCGCGGTATTTTTGGCGCGCAGTTTGGATAGCTCGGACTTGAGCGCGCGCAACGCTTCGTCGGATACGTCTTCGCCGAGATCGGCTATACGCCTTTCTATATTCGCAACGTCCGATTCCGCCGAGCGCAGTTTTTCGCCCGCGCGCTTGTTCACGTCGCCGAACCGCATGAGCGAAAATATCTTGCCCACCGCTTCGGTCTGTTTGGCGGGCGTTTTCTTTAGGAATTCCGCATACTCGCCCTGCTCCAAAAGATACACGTTTTTGAACTCGCTTTCGCCCAAGCCGACTATGCGCTCGAGGGCCTCGGCGGCAGGCTCGCCCTTTAAGTACGGCTCGCCGTCGCGCAACAGCACGCACTCGCTCGTCGCCGTCCTTCTGCCCGTTTCCGCGCCGTTGCCGTCCTTTTCCGCGCGGCATTTAATAGTGCGCTCGACCGAGTAACGTTCGCCGTTTGCGTCGAACTCGAAAACCACGCGCGCGACGGACAGCGACAGATTTACAACGTCGGCAAGATTGCCCTTGCCGCTTCTGCCGTACAGCGCGAGCATTATGCTGTCGAATATGGTGGTCTTGCCCGCGCCCGTTTTGCCGCAAATGCAAAACAGATTGCTGCGCCCCACGGCTTCGAAGTCCAGCTCTTGCCGCTCTATAAACGAGTTTATTCCTTCTATAGTCAGTTTGACGGGTTTCATGTCTGCCTCTTTATGCCTTTTCTTCGCTCTTGAGCTCGTCCATCATCTCTATAAACGCCGCTTTGAGATCGGCGGGCGGTTGCGCGCCGTATCTGAAGTTGTAATACTTGTCGAATATTTCGCCGTCCGATAAGTGCGCGCGCCTTTCGGTTACCGCCGCGCTGCGCGGCGCGCTCGTTACCACAAGGTCGTTAAACGCGGGGTGCGATCGTATTTGCGCCGTTTCCGTCTTGCCGAGCGGCTCTCCGCCGTAAAGCAAGCGCACATGATCCGCCGCATAAAAATCGAGCTTTTGCATGCACTCGTCGAAGTTGTCCGCCTCTGTCTCGGTCAGCTTTTTCCCCGACGCGAGCGGCACGGGCGTTATCTGCCCGCTCGCCGTGTCTATTATAGTTACGGACTTGGCACGCGTCTCGTCGTATGCGTACTGTATAGGCGAGCCGCAATATACGGCGTTGGGCTTTTTGCACGCTTGATAGCGCTTGTGGACGTGTCCGAGAGCAACGTAATCGGCGGACTCGGGTAAGACCGACACGGGCAAAGCAAGCAAGCCGCCGAGCGGGTCGGTGTTTTCCGATCTCGTCAAAAACAGATGTGTGCATAATATGTTGTATCCGTCGTCAAAGAACTCGCACGCGCGCGCGAGCGTCTGTTGCACCCGTTTCTCGTACGCGACGTTGTAGTCTTGCTCGTACCAGCGCGCGAGCCGCGCTTCCGACGGATAAGGAACGAGCGCGATGTTCGTTTTTTCCTCGCCCTTGCACACCGTTACTCCGCCGTACCGTCCCGTTATCTTGACGCGCTGTTTGGCAAGGTAATCGGCAGCCGCCGCCACTTCCAAAAGCGACGCGGGCGGCACGGGTTCGGTCAGCGACATCTGCCCGAGCGATGTGTAGTCCAGCTCGCCCGCAAGCACTATGCCTTGAAGATCGGCAAGCGGTTTTGCCGCGCACATCCTTCGCTCGTCGTCGTGGTTTCCCGCGAGCGCGATGACCGCTCTGCCCCGCTCGGCAAGCGTAAGTATGCTGCGGTAAAATACGCGCTCCGCCTCGGACGGCGGAACTGCAGCGTCAAAAACGTCGCCCGCTATAAGAACTACGTCCGCTTCGTAACGGTCGCAAATGTCCGCTATCTCTTTTACTACCGCGCACTGCTCGTCAAGGCGCGACGCTTTGCCTAATTTTTTGCCCAAGTGGAGATCTGCGGTGTGCAAAATTTTCATGCTCGGTTGTTGCTCCCTAAATTCCGATAAACAGTTGATTAAATCGTATTTTAGTGGTATTATAATACAAATTGCGATTATTTTCAAGCGAATGAGGTCGATGTATGTTCAAACTGTCGTCGGAGGCGAGTTTTGACGGCTCTGTTACCGTCGAAAATAAATTTATAGTCGAGTATTTACCGTACGCCGACGGCGATTACGTAAAGGTCTACCTCTACGGACTTTCTCTCGCCGCGCGCAAGGACGACCCCGACGACTCGCTCGACCGCCTCGCAAAACGGCTGGGCATCGACCGCGCCACAGTGGACGCGGCGATCGAATATTGGACAGATCAAGGACTTATGGCGCGGCTGGGCGACGACGTGAGCTATCTCTCGCCGCGCACCGCAAGACCCAAAGTCAAAAAGTTCGACGTGGACAAATACCGCGACTTCAACCGCATAGCGCAGTCGTACATCACGTCGCGCATGATAGACAACAGAGAGCTGGGCGAATATTACGCGCTCATGGAAAAATTCGATCTCGAACCGGCGGCGATGACGTCCATAATAAACTATTGCGTCAAGCTCAAAGGCGACAATGTGTCGTGTCCGTACATCATTGCGGTAGCGCGCAACCTTGCGCAAGACGGCTACCGTTCCGCCGAGGAAGTGGAAAACCGCCTGGAAGAGTACGGCGTATACTACAACGATCTTTGCGCGGTACTCGGCGCGATGGGCGGCAAACGCCCCGACCACGAATCGGTGCAGCTCTACAAAAAATGGCGTTCCGCACTCAAGTTCGACAAGGACGTGATACTCCACGTCGCCAAATGCGTTAAGCGCGGCGGCGCGGCTACGCTCGATGTTAAGCTTGCGCAATATGCCGAACTCGGCTTGTTTACCGCAGACAAGATCGACGGTTACGAGACGCAACGCAAAGAGATGTACAAACTCGCAAAATCTGTCAACAAGGCGCTCGGCGTGTACTACGAAAACGTAGACCCCGAAATTTCCGCTTACATAAGACCGTGGCTCGATATGGGCTTCGAAAGCGCCGCGATAGTATCCGTTGCTCAATACTGCATGAAAAACAATCTAAAAACGCTCGCCGATCTCGACGCGGTGGTGCGCGACTTTTTTGCGGCGTCTGCCACAACGGACGCGCTCGCAAAAGAGCGCATAGACCGCGAGACCAAGTACGACGGAAAGATAGCCGAACTGATGTCGGCGTTTTCCATGCAAGGCGCGGTCAAGCCGAGCTTGCGCGCGTTCTATTCCAACTGGGCGGACAATCTCAAATCATCCCCCCAACTCATAGAATACGCCGCGCGGCTCGCCCTTACCAAGTCCAGCCCATTCGCGTATATGAATTCCGTACTGTGCGCATGGCACGACAAGGGCATAACCACCGTAGACGGCGCGAAAAACGACGGCGAGCGCGAAGCGGCGGCAACTACCGACGCGCACGAGCGCACAAGCTCGGCTAACACCGTGAGCGAGCGGTTTACCGCCGAAGAGCTGAATTCGCTATTCACCGCATACGGCGAGGACGACGACTGATGGATATTTATAAAAACGCAATGCTCGCTATACGCGACAGAAGAAGAGCGGACGTTGACCGCGGACATATGATATGGCAAAACGCGCTCACCGCCGACGACGGGCTGTATTCCGCTTTTACCGCATGGCAGAGCGAGGCTATAAAGAGCGCAAAGCACGGCGACACGCCCGAGCTTGCCCGCGCCCAAGCCGAACTTATAAGACATATGGAAAGGCTGGGGCTTACGAAAGACAAGGTAGAGCCGCCCTGCCGCTGCGCCGTATGCGCCGACACGGGCATCGTCGGCGGCAAGTACTGCCGCTGCGTGATAAACGCCGCCGTTATGAGCGACACGGAAAATCTCGAGATCCCCGTATTGGATTTCGAAGCAAAAAAGCTGTCCGCGCCCAAGGCGATAAGCGGAGTATACTCGGCTGCCAAAAAGTATATCGACGGGTATCCGAATAGCGATAAGCCGTTTTTTACAGTCATAGGCGATTCGGGCACGGGAAAGACGGTACTGGCAAGCGCGGTAGCGTCGGCGTTCATGCAATGCGGCGCGTCCGTCGTGGCGGTTACGGCGTTCGGCTTTGTGCGGCGTGCGCTCGACTACCACACGCAGTTTTCCATAAAGAACTATACGGACAGATTTACGCCCATGCTCGACTGCGATCTCTTGATAATAGACGATCTCGGCACGGAAAGCATGCTCAAAAACGTAACCAAGGAATATTTGTATACGGTTATAAACGAGCGTTGGCTGCACAGAAAGAATACGCTCATAACTTCCAACCTTTCGCCCGCCGACTTTATAGCGCGGTACGGAGAGAACATCGCGTCGCGGCTGTTCGACAAAAACACCGCGGTCAACTGCATGGTAACCGCAAAAAACAATCGACTTAAAAACTGAACATGTTTTTTCTCGAGACCGCGCCGTCATAAAGCGCGGTCTTGTTTCATATCGTATATATATATGAAAACGATAAAGAACGAAACAGTCATCAATTCCAAGTTCACGTCGCACACCGTCAACATGACCGACCGCAACAAAGCGAACGTTACGGGCATAAGCAAAGTCGACAGTGCAAACGCCGCCGAGATCGTATTGACTTCGTGCATGGGTCGGCTCGTTATAACGGGCAGCGATCTTAAAATAACCAAGTTCGACGAGACGGGCGGAGAGCTGTCGTTTACGGGCAACGTGGACGGCATAAAGTACGCGCAAGCCAAGCAGTCGCTCATAAAACGCATTTTCAAATGAAAGAGACTTACGCGTTTTTATTTTGCACAGCTCTCGGCATTGCCGCAAGGTTCTTGTATATGGCGGCGTCCGCGCTGGCAAAGCGCACCGATCTTATACCCGTTACCGTCGTGCTCGACGCGCTTACCGCCGCTACCGTGGGCAGCGCGTTTATTCTGTACGTGATACTCACGGGAACGGTGATCGCGCCGTATTTGTTTGCCGCGCTGTTTTCGGGATACTTCCTCACCTATCTCATCACGCGCACGAACGGGAAAAAACGCAGACCCGAAAAAAAGAAAAAAGCCGCCAAGCATAAATGATCGTAAGTGCGCGGATATTGCTATTCGGCGGGGCGTTCCCTTTTCCACTATCGGCAGCATTACACGAAACATCTATTTAATTTCGATATACAAAAAACCGTCTCCCGCGCATACGCGCCGAGACGGTTTTTTTGCAAGGCGGTCTGTTACGCCTTTTTCTTCTTTTTAATACGGACGACGTTTATCAAGATAAACGCACCGAGCAGCACGGCTATAGAGCATGCGCTCACTACGTACATCGCCCACGTCGGCACTTGCGAGCCGAAAAAGTATACGTTTGCGTCGAGGCTGTCGAGTATTTCGGTCGCAGAGTCGGTCGGTATGCCCGCATCGACAAACGGCTGATAAAAGCCGCTCATAAAATGCGAGCGCAACAGCGCGGTAAAGTACGTGCCGGGCAAACACATGACGGCGTTGGCTATGCCCTTTGCAAACTGCGAAATGGGATAGTACGCGCCGCATATAAATCCGTAAACGGTTGATACCACCGTAGATACGGCGTTTATCGCGCCGCGGCTTTTTAGGAACTGCACCACCACCGACGAAAACGCCGTGCCGAACAGCGTCGCGATGATCACGTCCAAGATTATCAAAAACGCATTGCCCGCCGAAATATACCAGCCCATGACCGCGATGTACGAAAAACCCGCTGCAAGCGTTATAAAACAAACAACGAGAGTAACCGCCGCCGTGGAGAGAAAGTACCCGAGCACCACTACGCTCTTACTTACGGGCGCGATGTTTATGTCGGCGCGCACGCCCGTTATGCGATCCTCCACCATTATCATATTTACGACGAACGCTACGGTTACGCAACACACCGCGAGTATGCTCGACACTTCAAACGACGCGATATACCCGTTGATCAGTTTATCGTCGAACGCGGTGGGCATGCCTTGGACATTTGTCTCGAACGTCGATTTCAGAACGTTGTGCAAAAACAGTATATACAGCAAAAGTATGACGAGCGGTGCCATAAGCGCGCCGATGACCGCGCCTTTGTCTTTAAAAAACACTTTCATGTTGCGGGCGGTAAACGCCGCAGTCTGTTTTATCTTGTTCATTGCCCGTCCCCCGTCAGTTTTTTGCCCGTCGCCGACAAAAACACGTCGTCCATTTTGCCCTTGCTCACTTCGTAATCGGTAAACAGTTCGGGGTGCGCTTTTATGAGCGCGGTAGCTTCCGCGGTGTTAGCAACGGCTATCCTATACCCGCCCGATATCTTTTCCGTCGGTTTGCCGAGCGGCGCGAGCGACGCTTCGTCGCGGTCGTAAAACGATATAAAGTCGCCCGTGTATTCGTTTTTAAGCTCTATGGGCGTGCCGTTTGCCACTACCTTGCCGCCGTCGAGTATTACAACGTAATCGGCGTCCGCCGCTTCTTCCATGTAGTGCGTGGTCAAAAACACAGTCATGTCGTCGTCCTTGCGCAGTTCCGAAATAACGCGCCAAACGGCGCTGCGCGTCTGCGGATCGAGTCCCGTAGTAGGCTCGTCGAGTATAAGTATTTTTGGCTTGTGCAAAAGAGCACGCGCAATATCGCAACGCCGTCTTTGTCCGCCCGACAGCTTGCCTAAGGGACGTTTTTCCAATTCTTTCAGCGACAGCATTTTGTCAAGCTCGTCGTATCGCTTGTCGAAGTCCGCGCCGAATATTCCGTAAAGCGCCGCGCGGCTTTTTAGGTTCTCTTTTACATTCAGCACCCTATCGAGCGCCGAGCCTTGAAACACGACGCCTATTTCGCTCTTTATTCTATCGAGATCGGTATCTATGTCCATGCCGTCCACTATCACCGTGCCGCCGTCGCGCTCGATCTGACCGCTAAGCACCGAAATAGTAGTGGACTTGCCCGCGCCGTTTACGCCCAAAAACGCAAACAGCTCGCCGCGCTTTACTCTGAACGAAACATCGTTCACCGCGGTAAGCTCGCCGAATCTCTTTACCAGATTTTCTATCTTTATTATGTCGGACATATAAGCGTCTCCAGTGCATTTTCAGAATTTATATGCTATAACCCGCTCTGCATGCGGCATAACTGCTCTATTATTCGCCGACGGGCATTTCGCCGTTTTGCACTTCCGTCGGCTCATTATCATACCCGCTCGATTTTAGTTCCTTTAGTTTTGCTATGCCCGAACCGAACATGTATGAGCCGATAATGAATATTGCAAGCGACACCGTGCCGCCGAGAAAGGGATTGAGCACCGCGCCAAGCGCGACGTTGCCGAACTCTTTTAACATAGTCGCCTGCAAAGCAAAGAGCGTTATCAACGCGTCGGCGAAACTGATGTTCTTTATGGCGTACAGCGACATATCGTGATACTTATGCACGCGCTTGAGATTGTATATCGCCACGCCGAGTTTTATAAACGCATAAAGCGCGATGACGCAAACGTATGCTATAGCGCTTATCAAAAAATATGTGTACGTATTTTCATCTTCTACGACAAGCTTTATTACGGGAATTATGGCAAGCGACAGCAGCATGAGCGCGCCGCCGCTGTATGTGTATGCGCGCAGTCTGTATGCTTGTCCGTTACCCGTATGGTTTTTTACGGTCAATATCACCACCGTGCGCGCGACGGCTATAACTACGTGATAACCGACCAAAACGCCCAGCCAATGGGATTTGGTAACCACGGCTATTATCACGCCGCACACGATATACGCAACATTGAAAACGGCGGAAACAAACGCGTACACGTAAGCTCGGAATCCGTAATCGGAAAAGAATTTGCGTATATTTATGCAGTTTTTTGCGCGTTCGGTAACGCCGACCACCGAAAGCACGCAATATGTCGACAGCAGAAAAAACGCCAATGTCGCGGCGTAGACCGCCACCGCCCATAATTGCAGACCGAGACCCAAAAAGTACAGCGTAATACATGCCACGATAAGAAGCACTTCTACGGTCCACACGATTATGCACAGCCAGAGCGGCGGGTTTATAAGGAATTCGTAAAGCTTTCCGCGCTTATCCATTCGAGAAAAAACGCGTTATTTAAGATCGTCTTTGGCGCGCGGAAATTCTATCACGTCGCGTATATTGGACATGCCCGTAACATACATGAGCATGCGCTCGAGACCGAGACCGAAACCGCTGTGCGGCACTGTGCCGAACTTGCGCAGATCGAGATAATTGTCGTAGTCCGAAAGTTTCATGCCGCGCGACTTTATTTCCGATAACAGCTTGTCGTAGTCCGCTTCGCGTTCCGAACAGCCGATTATCTCGCCTATGCCGGGAACGAGCAAATCCGTCGCCGCCACCGTTTTTCCGTCCGCGTTCTGCTTCATGTAGAACGATTTTATCTTGCGCGGATAGTTTACTACAAACACGGGCTTTTTAAAATATTCGTCGGTCAAGTACCGCTCGTGTTCGGTCTGCAACCCCTCGTCCCAATCGACGGGATATACAAACGTCTTGCCCGATTTCTTGAGTATTTCTATAGCGTCGGTATATTCCACGCGCGCAAAGTCGCTGTCCACTACGTGGCGCAGTTTGTCTATAAGCCCCTTTTCAAACCGCGCGTCGAAAAACTCCAGCTCTTTCATGCAGTTGTCTAAAAGATGCGCGATAAGGCTCTTTATCATATCGGTCGCTATCGCTATGATATCGTCGATATCGGCAAACGCCACTTCGGGCTCTATCTGCCAAAACTCGGCGACATGGCGGGGCGTGTTGCTGTTTTCCGCGCGGAACGTAGGTCCGAACGTGTATATCTTGCCGAGCGCGGTCGCCATGACCTCGCCTTCGAGCTGACCGGACACGGTAAGCCCTGCGCTGCGCCCGAAAAAGTCGTTTTTGTAATACTCGTCTTCGCTGTTGAATTTTTTGTCGTAACCTATGGTGGTTACCTTAAACGATTCGCCCGCGCCCTCGCAGTCGCTGCCCGTGATTATGGGCGAGTGAACGTAGTAGTATCCTTTCTTATGAAAATACTTATGCACCGCGTAGGACAGCTCGCTGCGCACGCGGAACACTGCGTTGAAAGTGTTTGTGCGCACGCGCAAATGCGGTATAGTGCGCAAATATTCCATGGTATGCCGCTTTTTCTGCAACGGATACGTGCTGTCGCATCCGCCCAAAAGCTCGGCTCTTTGCGCGCGTATCTCCACGCTCTCCGCTTTAAGCCCCTTTTCGACCGTGCCCGTTACTTTGACCGCCGCGCCGAGCGACAGCAAAGGCGCAAGCTCTCCGTCGGAGAAGTCCGCTTTGTCGAAAACCACTTGGATATGCTCCAGCTCGCTCCCGTCGTTTATCTCCGCAAAAGCCACGTTCTTGGAATCGCGCGAAGTGCGCACCCAACCGCAGACAGTTACGCTCTGTCCTATCAAGGCGGCGTCCGTTTTTATCTTTGCCAAATCGATGTGTTTCATAGTAAAAACTCCATTGACTGATATTGTACATTAAACGGAACGTTTAGTCAAGCGACGAACGGCTGTTTGCAATGTTTATATGGACGGCAAGATCACCGCACGCCGAGCTTAACCGCATTCCCGTCTATAACGACGGAAGCCGATCGGGGCGGGATATCGCCCAACGCCGTTCCCGCGGTGCGGTCGGTAGCATTTACTGCGAGCGAATTCGTTTTGCCGCCCGCAGTGCGCGTAATAACGAGCGCGCCGTTTTCCGCGCGTATATCCGTTTCCGCGTCGTCTGCCTCGCCGCGCCGCATATCCGCCAATGTTTTTATAAGCCTCGAAGTCTCGCTGCCCGTTCTCGACCAGTCGAACCCGCGTCTGCAGTCGGGGTCGCTGTCGCCCGAAAGCGGAAGCTCGTCGCCGTAATATACGGTGGGCATGCCGTCGTAAAAGAACATGACTGCAAGCGCCGCATGATAGTCGAACATATCCTCGCCGCACAGCGTAAAAAATCTGTGCGTGTCGTGGCTGTCTATAAGATTCATCATCATGCGCGCATTGGCGCTATTAACGCGCAAATACGATCTGACCAACTGCTGCGCCGCGCCGATCGCGTCCGTCTTTTTGTATGCGAGCCAATCGCGCACGGCGCGTAAAAAACCGTAATTCATAACGCCGTCGAATGCCCCGCCGCTCAAGTACGCGCGCGGGTCCATCCAGTTTTCGCCTATCATTATTGCATTGCCGTCCGCAGCCTTTATTGCTCTTCGCACTTCGCGCCACATCTCTATCGACACGTCGTCGCCTACGTCCAGCCGCCATGCGTCCACGCCGAATTTTTTTATCCAATGCGCCGCAACGTCGGCGGCAAATGCGCGGACTTTATAGTTGTCGCAATTCAGCTTGGGCATGTACGCCGCATTCCAAGCAAACGTTTCGTAATTGCAATCGGCTCTGCCGCCCGAAAAGTTACAATGCGGAGCGTCGCCCTTAATTATGAACCAATCGTAAAATTGCGATCTTTTGCCGTTTGCTCGCACGTCGGCAAACATGCGGTTGTGCGCGGAACAGTGGTTGAATACCCCGTCCAAAATCACCTTTATACCGAGCGCGTGCGCGCGATCCACAAAAGCGGCGAACGCGCGGTCTCCGCCCAGCCGTTCGTCCACGCTGTAATAATCTTCCACGTCGTAACGGTGATTGGAACGCGAGGCCGTTATGGGCGTGAGATACACGGCGTTCATGCCGAGCGAACTTATATGGTAGAGCTTTTCCGCCGCGCCCCAAAGATCGCCGCCGAAATAATCGTCGTGCCGCGGTCTCTTGCCCCAATCGGTCTTGGGCGACGCCGTGTAAAATCTATCGGGGAATATCTGATAAATGACCGTATTGCGGAACTTTTGCGGAACGGAAACAACATCGGACACCGATACGAACGGTATCTGAAAATGCGGAAAATATCCGTCGGGGATATCCTCGGGCGGCAGAGCGCCCGTCTCTGTATAATACATGACGTTGCCGCAATTATCGGTCAAAACAAAATAATACAGCCTCCGTCCGCGGTCGGTTTCCACAGTATGCTCGTAATAGTCGAATAGCGTGTCCGAAAACCTCTTGCGCATGACCGCTTCGCCTATCGGCTTTTCGTTGTACTTATACTTGACTACGAGCCGAACGCTCTTTAGGTCGTCTCTCGCCGCGCGAAACCGTATTACTGCGCGATCGAGCGACACGGGAAACGCGTACTCGCTCTGCGGTCTGTGATACAAGGCGTGTATATTCATTTGCTCTCCCCCTATTCGTACGAGTGGCTAACCCCAACAGATACATTTTTACGGGCAAATCGCAGTCTATACGCGCAAAGCGTCGTTTGCCGTACTACTTAAAGTACGACGCGCTCCGTTTTGCACGTCTATCCTCGCGATTTGCTCCGTAAAAACACTACGTGCTCGAAGCGAGGCGGTTTTGAAGCAAGGTCAAGGCAAAGTCGCGAAGTCGTAGTGGCGCTACGACAAGCGGCTTTAACGTAGAGATTGCCCAAAACCGCCCGCTATCGAGTGTTATCCTTGGGGTTAGACACTCGTATGATTGCAGCGTGTTACGACCGAACAGTATCGTTAGTCGTCATTCCTTTTGTTCGTTTACCGTTATCTGAACTTCGGACACGCGCTTAGGCGTAGACCGCGAAACAACTATGTGAAGGTTGAGATAATCGAAGCTCTCGCCAGACACGGGGATCTTTTCCATTTGTTCGGTAACCCATCCGCCGACAGACGCCGACTCGAAGTCCTCTTTAACGTCCGCGCCTATGTAGTCGAACACGTCCAAAAGCGGCGCGTTGCCGTTTACCGAGTATACGTTATCGCCCGTCTTTTTAATGAATTCCTCTACTTCGTCGTGCTCGTCGTATATCTCGCCGACAAGCTCCTCGAGGATATCTTCCATGGTGATTATGCCGCTTGTTCCGCCGTACTCATCGACGACGACCGCCATGTGTATCTTGCCCTTTTGCATCATGCGAAGAGCGGACGATATCTTCATATTTTCGGACAGGCAAACCGTGGGTTGCACGCACGATTTAAAATTGTCCGCGCCGTCTATGAGCGCCATCAAAAAGTCTTTTTCGTGGATTATGCCCGTAACGGTGTCTATAGTGCCGCTGAACACGGGCAAGCGCGAATAGCCGTTGTCGCGGAACAGCTTTGCTACTTCGTCCATCGCCGCGTCGTCGGGCGCTGCGATCACGCCTACGCGGTGCGTCATTATGTCGCCCACGTCGAGGTCTTCAAACTCTATTGCGGAACGTATAAGCTCCGATTCGTGTTCGTCTATGCCGCCCTCGCTGTGCGCGGTCTCCACGTATGTCAAAAGCTCGTCTTCTGTTATGCCGGGCGATTTTTTGAATTTGAATATTTTGAGCAGAAGTTTTTTCCACATCGAGAATATAAACGTGAGCGGAAAAAACAAAAGCTCCAAAAGCCATAAAATATTGCAGAACGCATGGACCATGCCTTCGGGATGTTCCTTGGCAAGCGTCTTGGGCGTTATCTCGCCGAATATCAAGACCGCCAGCGTCATAACCACGGTGGATACCGTAACGGCGGTCTGTTGGTTTGCCATGAGCGCGACGAAAAACACCGTCGCGAGCGACGAGCCGACTATATTGACGATATTATTTCCGATAAGAATCGTGGTCAAAAGCTTATCGTATGAATCGACCATCTTTCCCGCGCGCTTGGCCCACTTTACTCCGTTGGCTTCGAGCGTGTGCAAGCGCACTCTGCTGACCGTAGTAAACGCGGTCTCCGCCGAAGAGAAGAACGCGGAAAGCATTACAAGCGCTATAAGTACTATCAATAATCCTGTTTGCGCGCCCGTCCAAGCGACCGCCGCGCTAAATAAGTTTGTTGGGGAACTGTCCATATCGGACGAATAATCTCCTCATTTATAAAATTTTCTGTATATATAAATACACTTGGTTGGTATTTTATCACAACCGCGCCGACTTGTCAACACTTTTAAGACCCGCCGCCGATACCGTAACGGTGCGACTGTAAATATTATGCCGAATGCGCAAAAATATGCGCGGCTTCCCCGTCTTTAAGCTCGGCATGCCGCACGCATCACCGGCGGGCCGACGCATACGTATATACACGACAGCGGCTTTATACACATGTATAGTTTAGCGCAATACACAGTTAAAATACCGAACGGGCATATTTCGATCGAGTTCGAACAAAAAACAAGGCTCGGACATATCCGAGCCTCATAAACTTAATGTTATCTTCTTTCGCCGCGTTGCGCGTTGCGTCTTGCCTTGAAGGCTTTTCTGCATTCGGGGCAACGGCTCGGCTCGTGTTCAAAGCCTTTTTCGGCATAGAACTCTTGTTCACCCGCAGTGAACGTAAACTCCTTGCCGCAGTCCTTGCACTTTAACACCTTGTCTGTCATGCTCGGTCGATCTCCTTTTTAGATTCAATTTTTAAAAGAGCCGACAGACAAATAAAGTAAAAGACATAACTTGCCATAAGCGTGATTTAAAACTTGTGGATATATTTTAACATATATCGGCGGTTTTGTCAACGAATTTATCCTTGCGCATTTATGCGCTTAAGGTCGTTGTAAAAAGTTATTCCACCGCCCATGTGCAAACTACGGTCTCGCTCAGCGTAACGAGTTCGGGATCGGGCTCGCCGTTACCGCCCACTGCGGCGCGCATGAGCATGGGTCTGTCGAAGTCGGACGACGAATACTCCACCTTGATAAGCCCGCCCAGCTTGACGTTTGCCGCGGCGGCGATTATCTCCGCGCTTTGCCGCGCTTGCTGTACGGCGCGGGTCAACAGACCCTCCGTCTTTTTCTTGCCTACCGAAAACGAAGTGTTCCATTCGCACGCATACTCGCCCAATACTTCGAGCGCTGCGCCCAGCTTTTCCTTATCCGCATCCATGCGCACGACCAAACTGTCAACGGCGCGGTATCCGACTATCTTATTGCCTTCGCGCACCGCACGGGTATGACTGCCGCGGCTTTTAACGTCCAGCTTTTCCCGACCGAACGCGGCTGCGATAGCCCGCGTCGATTCGCACGCCTTTTCGGTAGCTTCGGCGTACTTTTTGGCTTCGCCCGTCGCGTTAATAACTATCTCGACGGTGTCCGCCTCGACTTTTTCTGTCGCGGTCTTTGTTACGGTGATAGATTTTTCGTTCATGGTTTATCTCCTTTTAATGAATTTTTTTTATTATAGATGCGCCGCGCAATTACCGCGTGCGCACTTATACGCGTTTTATCCTCGCATACTTGGGATACAGATTTTTCAGTGCCGCCGAACCGTTTCCCGACCGCGCCGACTTTACCCAGCCGAGCGCATAGCCGTTTACGGTAGCCACTCTATACCCGAACGGCGCAGATATATCGAGCTGGCCGCCGCACAGATATTCCGCCGCGTTTTCCCCGAGCTCCACCGCGCCGAAAACTTGCGGCGGGAGCGCGTGAGACAGCGCGTGCGACGGTTCGCCGCGTTCGTCGGTTACGGGCACGCCCGCCCGCACTATGCGCAAGCCGTCAAGCTCGGGCGGTGATATGGGCAACAGCGTTTTTCCGCGCAACGCCACGCAGTCCAAGTCCGCGCCCGCCGTTTTTTGTCTCACTCGTTTTATATGTTCGCAGTCTTTAAAGCATTCGTCCGATCCGCCGCGCTTTACGAGCACGCAGTAAAAATGCCCTTCGCCGTCGAACTTGTGCGGATACACTCTTCGCGCGTCCTTTTCGCCTATACCGCGCTCTGCGCCCGCGGGCAGCGGGATATCCACCGTGTCGAAACCGAGCGATCTTATATACGCCACGATATCCTCGTTTTCTTCGCGTGAAAACGTGCATGTGCTGTATAGCATATATCCGCCGTTACATAACAGCCGCGTCGCGTCGTCGAGTATCGCGCGCTGGCGCGCCGCGCAGCCCGCCACCGTCTCGCGAGTGTACGCCACGTCCTCGTACCGCGACATGCCGCCGCCGCTGCACGGCGCGTCCACTATGAGCGTGTCGAAGTATCCGTCGAACCCCGCCGCGCGGTACTCCGCCGCCGTATTGCATGTGATGACTGCGTTGGTTACGCCCAATCGCTCTATGTTATCGGTGAGCGCACGTATGCGCTTTCGCTCCACATCGTTACAAAAAATTATGCCGCCGTCCATAAACGCCGCGGCTTGCGTGCTCTTTCCGCCCGGCGCGGCGCAAAGATCGAGCACTCTTTTGCCTATATACGGCGACAGCGCGTATACCGCCGCCGACGCGGACGGCTCTTGCATATAATACAGCCCCGCATGGTAAAGCGGGTCGAGCGACGGCTTTATGTCGCACATAAAAGACTGCGGACACAAAATATTGCTTTTAAGCTCCGCTCCGCCCGCAAGACGCAAAAACTCGGCTACAGATATCTTGAGCGTGTTCACTCTCAGCGCTTTGTGCCGCGGCGCGTTGTTGTACGCGTCCATAAATTCGCCGTATTGCGCGTCGCCCAAAAGCTCGCGCATTTGTGTGAAAAAGTATTCGTCCATATAGAGTTATGCCGTCAATCGTATTCCACTCGGTAAAGATACAAGCCGTAGCCGGGCGCGGTCTCCTTTGCCGCATTGCGGTCGCGCGCCGCTATCAGCGTCGCCATGTCTATATGCTCGCCCTTGCCTATCTTGATGAGCTGCGCGACTATTATCCGCACCATGTTGTACAAAAAGCCGTTGGCAGTTATCTTAAAGACTATAAAGCCGTCTCGCTCTTCCACAGTCGCGTCGTAAACGGTGCGCATCGAAGTTTTGGCACTGCTCCCCGCTGCCTTGAACGTGGAAAAATCATGCGTGCCTATAAGTTCTTTCGCCGCCGCAGCCATCGCCGCGGTATCCAAGTCTCCCGCAAACAGCGCGCGTTTATTAAGCAGCGGCGTTTTGTCGCCGCGGTACATCAAGTACATGTACGTCTTTTTTTTGGCGCTCTTTCTCGAGTCGAAACGGCTGTCCGATTCTTCCGCGCTTATCACCCGTATGCTGTCGGGAAGATACGCATTTAATCCGCCCACCACGTTTTTTATAGGCAACGCCTTATCGCTGTCGAAGTGCGCCGTTTGCGCAAGAGCGTGAACGCCCGCGTCCGTCCTTCCCGAACCGACAACAGTCGTTTTATGCCCGAAAAGCTTTGCCGCAGCGGTCTCCACCGCGTTCTGCACGCTCTCGCCGTTGGGCTGGCTCTGCCAACCGCAAAAATCGCTCCCGTCGTAGCTTAAGACTATTTTATATCTCATACGCTCACAACCCGAGAAGAGCTATAAAGCCCCAGCCGAACCAATTGTATTTTAAAAACAGCAAGCATACGAATATCGCGCACCACGCAAAGAGCGCTATAAAGTCGCCGACGTGGCAATGCAGTTGTTTCATGCGCGTTCTGCCCTTTGCGCCGCGGTAACAGCGGCTGTCCATCGCGTCCGCAAGATCGTCGGCGCGGCGGAAGCTGGATACGAACAGAGGGATCAAAACGGGCAGCATAGCTTTTATTTTTTTAAACGGGTTGCGCGACTCGAACTGCGCGCCGCGCGCTTTTTGCGCGTTCATTATCTTGTCCGTCTCTTCGATGAGCGTGGGTATAAGTCTGAGCGCCATGCTCATGATGAGAGCAAGCTCGTGAACGGGAAAATGCATTTTTTTAAGCGGAAACATCAAGCTCTCCAACCCGTCGCAAAGCTCGGTGGGTGTGGATGTGAGCGTAAGCACCGTAGGCATCAAAACGAGAAGCAACAATCGCCACGCGAGTTTGATCGACGCGTAAATACCGCTCAAATAAATATGGAAAATGCCCCACTCCGCAAGCGGCTCACTGTCGGCGTCGCTGTAAAACACCGTCATGAGAACGGTAGTTATAAGCACCACTATGAGTATCATTCTCAGCCCTTTAAGGACTTTTAGCGGCGGCACTCGCGATATGATTATCGTTATCACCACAAACAACGACAGAAATCCGAACGAAAAAAAGCTTTCGCAAAAGAACACCATCACCATGTACAACAGCATGATGACGAGCTTGAATCTCGGGTCGGCGCGATGCACGATCGAGTTGGCGGGATAGTACTGACCTATGGTAACATCACGCATTTCCCGCCGCCTTTACGAGCGCGTCCACCAGCTCGTTTTCCGTAAGTATGGCGGGGTCTATATCCACGCCCGCCGCATTGAGCATTGCCGCCGCTTGCGTTACGAGCGGAAGCCCCACCCCGCTTTTTTCTATAAGTTCTTTACAACCGAAAAGCTCACGCGGAGAAAAAACGCCCACGCATTTCCCCTTGCTCATCACGGCTATTTTATTGCAATAGCACGCTATCTCGTCCATGTTGTGCGATATCATGACGACGGTCGGGCAAACTTCTTTTATGCGCAACACAAGTTCCATTATGTCGCGCTTGCCCACGGGATCGAGCCCCGCCGTCGGCTCGTCGAGTATGAGCACGCTCGGCTGCATGGCGATGACGCCAGCAAGCGCCACGCGCCGCTTTTGCCCGCCCGACAGCTCGAACGGCGAACGCTCGGCAAACTCGTCAAAGTTCAGACCCACAAGCTCTATCGCCTTTTTGGCGCGGTCCTTTTGCTCGTCCGCATTAAGCCCCAAATTCTTCGGACCGAACATTACGTCTTTTAGCACGGTATCGTCGAACAACTGATGTTCGGGATACTGAAAGACCATGCCCACTTTGGCGCGCAGTTTTTTAAAGTCTATCTTTTTGACGGAAAGATCGACGTCGTCAACTATGACCGTTCCGCTGTTTTTTTGTACGCGCGTTAATGCGTTGATATGCCCTATAAGCGTCGACTTGCCCGCGCCCGTGCTGCCTATTATGCCGAAAAAGTCTCCGTCCTCTATCTCCATATCGACTTCGGACAGCGCTTGCTTGGCAAACGGCGTTTTGGGACTGTATATATACGAAAGCTTGCGCACAGATATCATGCTTCGCCTCCGCCGCCCGACAGCCGCTTGCAATACGCGGCGACAAGCTCCTCCACCGTTAGCGGGCAACCTATATCTATGCCGCGGTTTTTAAGCGCGCCGCTTACGCGCACGGGCATGGGAAGATCGAGCCCCGCGGACGTAAAAACATCGGGCGTTAAAAACAGCTCTTTGCCGCCGTCCGCCGCGACCTTGCCTTTATCGAGTATAACTATCCTATCGGCAACCGCCGCCTCTTCCATAAAATGCGTTATCATGACTACCGTCATGTTTTCTTTTTCGTTGAGCCGCGCCACAACTTCCATTACTTCTCTTCTGCCGTCGGGGTCGAGCATGCCCGTAGCTTCGTCGAGTATCATAAGCTCGGGACGTATCGCAAGCACGCCCGCTATAGCCACGCGCTGCTTCTGTCCGCCCGACAGCCGCTGTGGTCCGCTCGTCGCGTACTCGCGCATGCCCACACAGTCCAAAGCCCAGTCCACGCGCTCGCGGATCTCGGCGGGCGCAAGCCCCAAGTTTTCCGGCCCGAACGCCACGTCGTCCTCGACAATGGTCGTAACCATCTGATTGTCGGGGTTTTGGAAAACGACGCCTATCTTCTTGCGTATTTCGTACAGAGCGCTCTTGTCCGCAGTGGAACAGCCGTCCACGCACACATCGCCGCGGTCGGGCAACAGCAGTCCGTTCGACAGCCTTGCAAAGGTGGATTTGCCCGAGCCGTTACAACCGACGAGCGCGACAAACTCGCCGCGTTCTATGGTAAGATCGACGGAATACAGAGCTTGTATATAATCGTCCTCGCCGCTCGGATACGAGAAGTCGACGTTTTTAAACTGCAAAAACGGCATGAAAAAAGTGTAGCATTTACGGCGCGGTTTGTCAATCGTTTGACCGCGTGCGCTTTAACGCGCCGACGCAAGCACAGCAGTATAACGTTGCCGCGCTGCGACCCGACGGCGCATTAAAATATATAGCGCCGCCAAAGTCAAACACTGATCACGGTTACTCTATTCCACGCTTTTAAGCGCTTCCACCATGGATATCTTTTTCATGCGCGTATTCAACAACAACGTCGCAATGAGCGAAAATACAAAGGTCAACAGCACGCAGCCTATCGCGACGTACCATGACAAAAATCCCGATATGAACACGTTGAACGTGCGCGTTATATCCACGAGCCATATCATAAGTCCGTAACCGAGCGGCAAGCCGAGCACGCAGCCCAATAGCGTTATCGCCATATTTTCGGCTATCAGCATGTTTGCCGTTTCGCCCGTTTTATAACCCAATACCATGAGCGTGGCTATTTCGCGCGTGCGTTCTTTCAGGTTTGTCGCAGTTATATTGTAGATAACGGCTACGGCGAGCGCGGCAGCCCCCACCATAAACAGTATGACCGCGTAGTCAAGCAAAGACATCTGCTTTTCGAGCGCGCCGAAAGACTCGTCGAAAGACTTTACGTCGCGCACCGCATCGTAACCTTTGAGCGCGTCTATCGCGTCGTTTTTATCAACGCCATCTTTTACGAGCGCATACGACTTATTGGCGTATAGCCCCACTCCGTTTTCGGCGAACATGGAATAACCGCAGTACGCCTTTTGCTCGAAATATTGGTAGACGATATGCGTTATCTCCACTTCGAACTCTACGGCGCGGTTGTCGAGCGAATACCCGCTCACCTTAACAACGTCGCCCACTTCTGCGCCTATCTCGCTCGCGAGCATTATGGGTATGGCAAACGTGCGGTCGTCGAACACCACTCTGCGTTTGCCGTAGATATCGGTAGCTATGCGCACGCAGTCGTCGTCCGCATACTTGTATTTTTGCGCATCGTCGGCGGTGGGCAACGCCATGACCGTCATGTCCGAAGTTTTGCCGTTAAACTCGAACCGCCCCGAAAAGTCGGGTACGAACGTCAAATGCTCTATATACTCCGCGCCTTCAAAATCGGAGATCTCGTCGAGATCGAATTCTTCAAGATCGACCGCCACGTCGGTAACAACAGTCAAGTCGTATCCCGTGGACTTGTCGTAGCTCTTGAACGAAAACGCCATGTTGTCCTTAAGCCCTATAAGTCCTATCAAAAGCGCAATACAACCCACTATACCGACGGACGAAAGCAGCATTTTAGTCTTGTGCAAAAACATGTTGCGAAGGTTCATCTTTGCGCCGAACCCGAGCCTCTTCCACAGCGCCGTCCAACGCTCTATAAGTATGCGCCGCGTCTTTTTGGGCGGCTTGGGACGCATTGCTTGCGCGGGATTGACCCTAAGCGTGCGGTAGCATGTGATAAATGCGGAAAGACCGGAAAGCGCCGCGGCTATAACTACGCCGAGCAACAAGTACCAGCCCGTTATGCCCGCCGCTACGGGCGGCATGCAAAATTGCCGAGCGTACAGAATGTTCATAAGATAGGGCAGCAAGAACGTGCCCACTATACCGCCCGTCAGTCCGCCTATCAAGCTTGCGAACAGCGCGTAAAAGATGTACGAAAAGTACACGCTGCCCTTGCCCACGCCGAGGGCTTGTATAACGCCTATCTGCATGCGCTGGTTATCCACCATCTTGGACAGCGAAATGACCGTTATCGCCGCCGCCACCGCAAAGAACATTATGGGCAAAACCGCGGCGAGCGACGCTATGGTGTCGTTGATCGCGTCAAACGCCACGACAGACGGAAAGTTTTCCCGTTCCATGCTGTACATGTAAAGCCCCGCCGCCTTATCGTTGGGATTGTCGAATATTTCGAGCAACTGCTCTTGCGTGGAGACCGAATACTTTTCAAACAGTTCCTTTTCTTCTATGCCGCTCGCTATTACCTTTATGCCGTTAAAAACGTCTATCTTTATATCCGAGTATTTTAATAGAGGCTCATCTATCCCCGGCATAACCACCATCGCGTCGTCGGTGTACGAGCGGATATCGCCGTAATTGACGTATGCCGTCATGAATTCGTCGGACGCCGCCGCCGTGTTCATGAGATTGACTTTGTAAATTGTATCGGGCGAATGGTAAATGCCGCTCACGGTAAACGTGTAGCGTATGTTTTCGTATTGGGGAAAATATTGGACAGTTCCGTCCTCTTCCCCTCTGCTGTTCATTACCAACTTTATTTCTTTGAGCGTTGCTATCTCGAAAGAATAATCGTCGCCTATTTTTACACCGTGCTTGTCGGCAAACACGCTGTCTACTATCATTTCGCGCTCGCCAGCTTTGGGAAGTTCGCCTCTGACTATATACGGATCGTCTATGCCGTCGGTCAAAGTCGTTATGCTCAAGTCGCGCCGCATGCCGTTATGCCGCACTTGCGTGTAAAAAGTATCGCAGCCCGCCGCCTTTTCTACGCCTTCCGTGTTTGCTATCTCGTCAACCGCAACGGAGTTGACAAACATGTATTCGGCGCGCGCCGTCGCGTAGTTTTGCGAGTCGTAATAACCATTTACTTGTTTTGTTATCGATAAAGATCCGTTTGCTATGCCCGCAAAGAAAAAGCACCCGATAAATATGACTATCAGTATGGATATAAAACTGCCTATGGTCTCGCGAATATCGCGAAACGTTTTTAGCATAACGTATTTTATACCGCCGTCTCCTTGCGCATATACACGCCAAAGCCGCAGTTTTCGCCGCGGATGCTTACCATTCTATCGTATCGACGGAAACGCGGTCGGGATTGAGTTCCACGCTCTCCGCTTTTCCGCTTTTTACCCTTATGACTTTGTCCGCCATGGGCGCGATCGCGCTGTTGTGCGTTATTAACACTACCGTCTTTTTAAAGTCCTTGTTTACGCCTTCCAACAGTTTGAGCACCATTTTGCCCGTTTTGTAATCGAGCGCGCCCGTCGGCTCGTCGCAAAGCAGCAACAGCGGATTTTTTGCGACAGCACGCGCTATAGCCACCCTTTGCTGTTCGCCGCCCGAGAGCTGACTGGGAAAGTTGTGCGCGCGTTCGGCAAGTCCCACCGCCTCCAACGTCGCGGCGGGATCTAAGTGTCCGCTCGAGACCGACGCGGCAAACTCCACGTTTTCGAGCGCGTTGAGATTGGATATAAGATTGTAGAACTGAAAAACGAATCCCACGTTTTTGCGCCTATATAGGGTAAGCCGCTTGGCGTTGTACTTGGTAATATCCTCGCCGCCCACCCAGACTTCTCCGCTCGTCGCGCTGTCCATGCCGCCCAAAATATTAAGTATAGTAGACTTGCCCGCGCCGCTTGCGCCGAGAACAACTACGAACTCGCCTTCTTCTATGCTGAAATCCACTCCGTCGAGCGCGGGTATCTCCACTTCGCCGAGTTTGTATATTTTGCTTACGTTTTTGAACTCTATAAGGCTCATACCCGCTCCTTTGCTCCGAACGCTGTTTAACCGTCGGAACGGTCGAACATTTTTTTCGTCTTTATCTCGCCGTACAATGCGTACCATTTTTGTCTGACGGTCTCTATAGGCGCGAGCGCGCTCACATCTTCCGCTATACCGTTTACAAGCTCCGACAGCGCGCGTTTGTCGTCGTCGGTTTCGTTTTCGTCAAACTTGCTCTCGCAAACGAAATCGAAGTAAGCCCCGTCCTCGGTTGCGAATTCCTTTATTACGTTTGCTATCTCGCGGAATTTTTCGTCGTCGTCCATGTCGCTCTTGAGCGCCAACGCTATCTCCGACCGCATGAGCGCGAGCCGCTCTACCGCGAGCGCGCGCACTATCTCGTCCTTGCTTCGGAAATAGACGTAGACGGTGGCTTTGGAATATCCCGCTTCTTTGGCGAGCATGTTCATGTTCATGCCGTCGTAGCCCAACTGCGACAACAGTCTGTCCGCCGCCGTCATGAGCGCGCGTCTGTGATATTTGGTTACCGCCGCTTTTTTCTCGCTCGACATTGCTCTCCGCCGCCGCGCTTACATCCGTTTGCGCCGCTTTCCGTTTCCGAAAATGCAGCCCGCCGCGCTGCGTATATTTGATTATAACATAACCGCATGTATATGTCAAGCTCGGTCGTAGATCGCGCATACGCACAAAAACGAGCGACCCCAAAGGATCGCCCGTTTGTAAACATAACGGCTTAATGTCCGTTGCTATCGATCATATTTATTTCGCATTCGCGTTGAGACTATACGCTGATTTGTTTGACGGTCAACGTCGTATTGACTCCGCTGCCCAAAGTGATGCCCACTGCGAGCAATGCCGACAACGCCATGTCTATCACGTCTCCGTCATTCAGAGCTATAATAAAGCTTCCGCTGTAAATAGATCCGACGCCAACAGACAATATACGCGATATAGACGCTTGCGGTATCGCCGTTCCGTTTATGCGCACCGACATAGTTACGGTAGTACCTACCGCCGCCGACACGTTCGTATAATAATTGATCTCATACACACCCGCGGTTCCGACTGTTATACTGTTAGCGGGCGTATACGTTACGTTTTTCAACGGCATATTCGTCGGCAGCGGCAACTGAGTTGTTCCGCCTATTGTCAAGTTAAGCGTTTGCGGAGTCGTATTATACAAGCCGCCGTAAGCATTTAGATCCGCAGTTCCCGTCGCGCCCGTTGCTCCTACCGCTCCGTCTGCTCCAGTTGCACCCGTTGCGCCCGTTGCTCCGGTTGCCCCGGTTGCTCCTACCGCTCCGTCTGCTCCGGTCGCACCCGTTACGCCTTGGATACCTTGTATGCCTTGCGGTCCTTGCGCGCCCGTAGCACCTGTTGCCCCGGTTGCTCCTACCGCTCCGTCTGCTCCGGTCGCACCCGTTACGCCTTGGATACCTTGTATGCCTTGCGGTCCTTGCGCGCCCGTTGCTCCGGTCGCTCCGGTTGCTCCTACCGCTCCGGTCGCTCCGGTCGCACCCGTTACGCCTTGGATGCCCTGTATGCCTTGCGGTCCTTGCGCGCCCGTTGCTCCGGTTGCCCCGGTTGCTCCTACCGCTCCGTCTGCTCCGGTCGCACCGGTCGCACCCGTTACGCCTTGGATACCTTGTATGCCTTGAATTCCTTGAGGGCCAGTCGCGCCGGTAGCGCCTTGAGGTCCTTGAACGCCTTGCAAGCCTTGCACGCCTTGCGGGCCTGTTGCGCCCGTCGCGCCTGTTGCGCCGTTCATGCCCGGATAGCCGCGAGGTCCGATAGGACCGGGCGCGCCTGTAGGTCCCGTAGGTCCTACTTTGCAACAACCGCAGTCGGGTTTGGGCGGATGCGGGCGGTCGTTACAATCGCACGAACACGCGACGCAGCCGCATTCTTCACGATCGTCCGCACAGTCGCAGTTGCAATCGCACGGTCTGTTGAATAGATTGAAAAACATGTTTACCTCCTTTTGTTTGCTAAAAAGCCGTCTTTAAAGTTTTGCTTATGCAAAGCGACGCGCACTGCCGAATATCGTGCGGTCAAAAGCCCAAGCCGTGAAAGTATTTTTGATTGGCTATTACGCTCGGATGTTCGGGGTTGAGCTTGCGCGCTTTACAGTGATACCGATATGCTTTTCGGTAATTGCCCATTTTGTCGTAGCACACCGACAGCCATATGCACGGCAGAAAGCCGTAACAGTCTTTATCTATAAACGCGCCCGAGGCTATATCGGGTTTGGCGCGCAGCGCGCTTTCAAACCAGTACGCCGCTTGAGCGGTTTGGTTCAAAGAAAATAACTGCATAGCTATTTCGCAGCACACTTCGCCCGTGGGCAACCCGTATTTAAAGCTGTCGTACAGCGGCGCGAGCGCCTCCGCTTTTTTGCCCAGCTTTACAAGACAGCGCGACAGCATGAGGCATGCGTCCGTCTTGTTCACCGAAAATCCGTTCGGCTCACGCAAAAACTCTCTGAACCGTTCGGCGGCTTTTTCGATATGACCGTTGTAATACAATTCGCGCGCAAAGTAGTACGTTTCACGCGGCTCAAACGGCTCGTCGAGCGCCACCTTTTTCATATAAATATCGAGGTTGCGCGTTCCCGACGATTTGTCGGGCGGTTTGGCGTGGACTATCTCGGGTTTGCCGCGAATAATGCTGCCGTGCATGACCACCGCCTCATGCACGCGCCCGCGCCACACAAAATCCGAACGGTTTTTTATTATCCGCTCGCGGTAGTACGAAAACGTAGGTCTGCCGTCTGCGCCCGAGGTAAGGACATAAGGCAGCATGACTATATCGACTGCGGAGTCTAAGCTGTTTTTCAGACGCGCGATGCTCTTTGCGGCTTGAACGGAAACCGTATCGTCCGCATCGAGCCACATCCAATACCCGCAAGCGGCTTTTGACACGGCAAAGTTGCGAGCAGCGGAAAAATCGTCGTTCCACTCAAAAGAATACACCTTGTCGGTATACTTCTTTGCCGTCTCTACAGTACGGTCTGTAGATCCCGTATCGACGATTATTATCTCGTCGGCATAGATCGCGGCTGTTGCAAGAGCGCGCGCCAACACGTCTTGCTCGTTTTTGACTATCATACACAGACTAAGCGTCATTACCACTCCGTTCCCGACTGCGCGTTTAGCCTAAAGGCGACTATAGGCGCAACGGTACACGTTTTAATTCATGATATGCTTTAATAGGCGCGTTTGTGTATGCTCGCCGATAATACATTCAACTTGCGCAAAAAATCGCGTTCGATAACGGCGACATCACATCTAAAAACGGTCGTTTGCGGCATATGTCTGAACGCGGTTCAAATAAAACACATAAAGACACAAAAAGAGCAAGGCGCAATAGGTCGAAAATTGTTGATATTTGTATAAACACAGTCTACAATATTATCATGAATGATATTTATTTGGATACGCCATTCGACATCATCGCCGATAAAACGTTCCGAGCCACTGCCGAACGCCTCGTTATAAAGTGCGGAGTGCGCGCGGATCTGAAAGGCTTTGCGTGTTTGGTAGACGCAGTGATACTGTACGGCACGGAAACGAGCACGTCATTTTGCGAGATCTATCGCATGATCGGCGAAATGCGCAAGTTAAAACCCAAAACGGTAATGCGCGAAATATCTTACGCGGTCATGCAAGCGTTTGATATAGCGGGAAGATTGTCCGAGCTTATAGGACTGCCCGTTCCGCCGTCCGATATACACAGCGGTCTTGTGATAGCTTATTTGGGCAAGCTGTTTCAAAACCCCGATCTTTCCGTTTATTCGGACTCCCCGCCATCAGACGATGTAAACCGCGAAAGCCGTCTTTAGAACAACTATCGTAAAAACCGAAATACTTGTAACGCAATGCCGCGCTCGGCAATACAATGTACTATGACCGCCTTCAAACGAGCCATACATAAAACATGGAGGTGGTTTATGTTCTCATTTTGTCGCTGTTTCCAAAATTGCAATGATTGCCGCGTCTGCGTAAAGCCCCGTCAGTGCTGCTCGCATGACGGCGATCACGACAACTGCGAGTGCCGTCGCGAGCACTGTTGCGAATGCAATAAGTGCTGCTGCAAATGCAACTGCGGTCGGCACGAAAACAAGTGCGGCTGCCGCGAGGAACGTTGCTGCGAAAATCGGCAAAAAACTTGCTGCTGTGAGTGCATGCGCAACTATTGACGTTGCACGAAAAAAAGAGCCGTTTATCGGCTCTTTTTTCGTGTCTTAAATTCGGTACGTCATCCGCCCGCCACAAGTATTTGCACTCCCATAAGTATAAATATCAGTCCGCCGCAAATGAGCGGAGCGCGAGAACGCGCCGCGCCGAAGCGCTTTCCTATAGCAAACCCCGCAATATATGCCGCGTAAGTGATGACCGCTATAACAGCCAAGCTAAACGCGACCGCGGCGATACCGTAAGCGGTAAGAAAAAGCCCGGACGACAGAGCGTCCACCGACGTAGCCGCGCTTTGCGCCAACAGCGACGCAACCCCCGCGCGCGTAGGCAATGCCGACGATCGGCTTTTTGACAGACCGTCCGCTATGCTCTTAACGCCTATCGCGCAAAAAACGCTCGCTGCCACGGGGTCTAAATACAGCGACAATACATTTATCCTGCTCGCTATAAGCTTTACGCACAACCAACTTATGTATGCCGCCGCGGCATGGAACGCCGCAAATATCAAAGCCGCGGCGCTGACGCGTATGTGCTTGTATTTTTCCCAATTAAGTCCGTTTGCCAGCGCGGCGAGAAAAGCGTCCGCGGCGATGCCCGCGCCCAGCATGGCACATGCCAAGTAAAACGAAAAGTTCAACGATATTTATCCTCCGCACAGCTTTGGTATACTAATGCAGTATACGGACGCGCGGCGTAAGCGGACACACTTTTTTATAAAATTGCGAAATTGCCCGACGTCTGCACAACGCGCTGTCGGTATGCGCGCGGCAATATCGGTACTATCGTTTCTACTTTAAACGATATTTACGGCAAAAAGAAACGCGCCGATATTCGGCGCGTTATCCAGCAAACAAAAATATCACAACAATCCCAAATACTCGCCTTCCGCGCTGTACTTCATTGTTCCGGTCGTTTCCGATTGCCAACCTTTTTTATCTACTTTGTACCTCATCCTTCCTTGCCAATATTTTTGCACTCCGCCCGTAGAAGCTTCCGCCGTTATGGTTTTACCCATATTAAGATCCTCGGTGGAGTTTATGCTGACCAGCTCCATGTCCTCATGCGATTCGTAATAGGTATCCGAACAGTACAGTTCCACTATGACTACGACGGTGGACGGCAACAACGTAAAATCGTTTTTGACTGTCGCCCATATCATGCCGTCGCCGCCGTTGATGGCGAGCGAAAGCGACGTAAATAATCCGCGCGGTGTCGCTTCGGTTTCCGCCCCGTCTGTTTCCGTCTGCGTACCGTCGCCGACTTGAGCATTCGCGCTGCACACTCCGAACATGCCGAACAACGTGCAAACGCACAGCGCTACGGCTATCGCCGCCGCCAATACCGACAGACCTTTTAACTTCGTTCTTGTGTGTGCTCTCACTTTAAGCGCTCCTTGCATAGCACCGTATCACCGATACGTATTTCGATCTCGACTTTACACGGCTCACAAGAACTTCGTTCTTGTATAGCTGTGCGCAAAAACCGTTGCAGACTTTTCTCTTGTATTATACAAAAAACCACAAAATAATACAAGTACTTTGCGGTTTACATAATGTATATATTAGTTTACATTTATCTGCTTTTAACGATATACACGAAAATTTCCGCTACGAGCGCGGCAAAGAGTATGCCCGAACATACCGCCATAGCAACAAACACCGATCTGTCTACGGACACAGTGCTTATTACTCTGTCGCCCGTATTGGTCGAAAGCGATATACACCCCGTAGCAACGGCAAGCATCAAGAACACACAAAAAGCTATAGCCGTTACGATAATAAGTATCTTGTATACAAGATGTTTCTTTTTGCCTACACACGCGGCGCACTCCGTACTCGATACTATTGGACCGTCTTCGGCAACGGCATTTGCGTTCGCGGCCTCTTTGCTCCTTGCCGAACCGACGGCAGATATAAAATAGTCGGGCGAAACTTCGAGCGCTTCGCTCAAATAACCTATATTATCCGCGCTCGGCATTGCGCCGTCGCTCTCCCATTTGCAAACAGTCTGTCTCGAAACGCCCACGGCTTCGGCGAGCTGTTGCTGCGACAAGTTTTTTTCGCGCCGCAACTTGTGCAGCCTTTTTCCTATGGTATCGTTTTGCATTGTTGATGACCGTACCGTTATTCCGACTTTGCAAGCGACTTCATTATCTCTATGAGCGCGTATTTATCCTTTTCGTCGATATGCTTCCAACAGTTCAAAAGTTCCACTTCGTCGCCCGTAAGCTTGTCCGTACTCAAGTCATATAGCAATGTGTACATCGGAACTTGCAATGCGTCGCTCAAACCTTCCAGCACTTCGAGCGTGGGCATTGTGCCGCGCCTACGCCACGAGTCCAACGTGCCGTGCGAAATACCCGCCATCGTACTCAGTTTTGCCGCCGACAAAGAGCTTTTTAAGCGCAGTTCGTTGACTCTGTTATACAGTTCTATCGATGTTAACATATTTCGTCTCCCGTTGCTTTTTAACATTATATAACGCGCGTCGTTTATATGTAACAGCATATGCTAAACTATATATCAGTATGTATTGCGAGCAAAATTTATAAAGCGATGACCGCCGTAACAACACGGCGGCAACGCGAATACAACGGAGTATGGATATTTACAGATACGACCGCACGGCGGCTGTCGCATACGCAAGAAAATGGGCATTCGGCAGAAACAAAGACTATTACGACTTTTCGGAGATCGGCGGAGACTGCACCAATTTTGCGTCGCAATGCTTATATGCGGGCTGCGGCGTGATGAACTATTCGCCGCTTTACGGCTGGTTTTACCGCTCCACCAACAACAGAACTCCGTCATGGACGGGCGTTGAATTTCTATACAAATTTCTCGTAGCAAACGACAGCTTCGGACCGTTTGCCGCGGTTACGGAGCTGAATGAAATAGAGATCGGAGACATCGTGCAACTTGGCGACAACGGCGGGCGGTTTTACCATTCGCCCGTCGTAGTAAAAATACTCGACGGAAAAGACGCGGCGCGCGGCACAAATTTGCAAGACCGCATACTTATAGCGGCGCACAGCTACGACGCGCTCGACAAGCCTCTAAGTTCGTACAACGCCGCGCAGTTCCGCCCGCTTCATATAAAGGGATACAGAAATTGACCGAATCGAATCACAGCCACGAATGCAATACGCCCGTCTTGGCTGTTGTAAATACTTTGAAGTCTGCAACGCCGCGCAATCGGTTGACGCACTCGGCAAGCTTTCCTACGTCGTTGAATAAGCCGAGCAGCATTCCGCCCGACCCCGTTAAATTGACTATTGCGCCCGCGCTTTTAAGAAGCGCGGCTTTTTTTTCGACGTCGGGCAAAAGCGCCGCGGCGGGCGCGTACAGTGCATTGCCCGCAAGCTCTATGGCTTTACTGTCGCCGTCCAATATCAACTCGCAAAGCTTGTCGTTATCGGTTGCCGACAGCGCGCACTGCGGATACATCTCGTCGAACTTTTCATAAACGCGTTTTGTGGACGCTTCGCCGCACATTATTCCGACGGCAAAAATATTAAGCTTGTTTTCCATAAAAAACAGATCGTCGCCCGTGCCGCGCACGCGAGCTATGCCGCCCGTGAGCATAAACGGCACGTCCGAGCCTATTTCGAGCGCGAGAGCGCGCATGTTTACGCCGCGTTCGGGGAGCTTGTACAAAACGTCGAGAGCGCGCAGCACCGCCGCACCGTCCGCCGACGATCCGCCCAAGCCCGCCGCCACGGGTATGCCCTTTTCCACCGTTATGTCCCAGCCGTTGCCGCCTATGCGGTCTTGAACGGCACGCGCGGCACGATATGCCGTGTTATCCGCACCGATGGACGCGTCGTTTGTAAACACGACGTTTATGTCTTTGTCGTCGCGTTCGGACACCGTAACGGAGTCAAAGCAGTCGAGCGTTACCATGACGCTGTCTATGGTGTGCATATTGCCCGTCTTGCCCGTTATATCGAGCGACAAATTTGCTTTTGCAAAAGCTTTAAGCGCGAGTTTTCTTCCCATGATTCATTCCCTTTGCACAAGTATACCGCGTATATCCGTAAAAGTCAATCCTTAACGCCCCATCGGACGGCGCGGGCGGCGATAACGCTCGTGCGAGTGTAAGATCGCGCAAAAACTCGCTTTTGCGTACATAGAGATGATATAGAAATAACCGTCGGTACTAACGATATGCTTGATATGTTTGTTGATATTATCAATAAAAGTTATACCGATTTGTCCGTAACCAAAGAACAAATAGAAATCTTTCGCAAAACGCCCGTATTTTATTCCGATTTGTGGGTATTGCTCAAAGACAAGTCGAGTAATTATGTCGGTTGCGGTATAGCCGACTGCGACAAAGAAGCAAGCGAAATGATTTTAGAGTGTATATAAGTCATTCTGTCTTGTCGCGGTCGTGGATATGGAAAATATATTGTAAATGAGTTGCTTTCACGGGCGCAAGGGCAAGCGAAATTTTCAACCATATCGGGCAAAATAAATAATGCAGCGCACCCCGAAAAATTGTATCGTAGGTGTGGTTTTATCGGTAACAACATTTGGCACATACTATTTAGAAATGATCAAGTAATTAAATTTCAATTTGTCGGCATAACAGAAAAAATAATAAGCCCGCTACACTTGCATGCGAAGATAGCGGGCTTTTCATATGCGGAAGAAAACCTATCACAAGCTTCCTTCGCGCATTTAAAGCATTATTTATTGACGTTTATTTATTGCAGAAGTTTATCAAGCGTTCGCCGCCCGAGTACGGCGCAGCGCAAGCCGAGTTCTGCTCGGTAACTCTGTCGGGCGAACAGCAAAGCGCCTTTGCCGCTTGCCACAATGTTTCGCCCTTTTTGGCTATATGCACGATAACCGTCGCGTTAGGTCTTGCTATCGGCTCGCCGAGCTTAACCGATTCCACCACCGATACCGACTTTTGGGAAGATTGCCGCACGGTAAACGCCGCTTCCGCCTTAACGTCGAACACCGATTCGCGCCGCACGCGCACCGACACGTCGATCAAAACCGCCGACACCGACACTTCGCACGCTTCGGTATGAACGGACAGCGGCATGGAAAAAGGCAGTCTGAACGCAATGGAATCGACCGCGTTCTTTTCGGCATTGTAGTAAATGATGTCTCCGCCCGCCAAGCCGTCCACATATACGCGCTTGTCTTCCGCTCTCGCGCCCGCTATTTGGCAGAACGTATTGGTTACGCACAAAACGTTATCGGCGGCGAGACGGTCCTTTTCGAGCGTTATCTGCCCGTCGATCGTGTCCGTTACGGTTGTTTGCGGTTCTACCGAGCAAACCGTCATTTCCACGGACGACGTTTCTATCTCGTTGTCGGCGCAGAACACGTCCACTATTGCGTCCGTCTTGCCGCAGCCTATCACCGTAGCGTCGATGAGAACGGTTACCGACAGCTCCACCGTGCTGCTATCCGGCTCTACCGCGAGCGTCGCAGCCGACTCGGTTACGGCAGCGGATGCAAGCGCCAAACTGTCTGCCGAAGCGCCGAGCGCCGACAAGCTTTTGACATACGGCGTAACTATCCTACACGACGAAATAAGCCCGTCGTCGTTTCGCACTATAACGTAGGTATACACCGTGCCCGATACTTTTACTTCGTTGTCGGCGCATTCCGTTGCCGTAACGGTAGCGCGCGCACAAGTGCAAAGTATTTCGGTCGCTTTTACATTGGCGAGACTGTCTGTTATGTATACCACCTCGGACGTCTCGGCTTGAACGGTGCAATAGTCTATCGTCTTCTTTTCGGCGAAAACTCCGTTGTCGGGAACGGTCATTATATTGCATTCGCTGTGAGAAGTCGCGCAAAGTTTTACGTCCACTACCGCGACAAGCTTTAAGGTCTTGCCTTCCGGACTTGCTTCGGTGTTGACCGTTTCGGGCATGAGCACAACGTTCATACCCGCGCAGATCGCGGGCGAGGCGATCTTATCCGAAAACTCGGCGACTACGGACATGCACTCCACTCTGTTGTCGCACAGTACGAGGCAGTCGAAGCGTACTTTGCCCGCATATCGCGCTTCGCCGGCGAACACCTCGCTCGGGCGCACGCTTGCCGTCGCCGACACCGACAACACTTTGCAGTCTTGTTCCAACATCTGCCGCGCTTCGACTACGGCTTGACCGCTCGCCACGGGCGCAAATTTGTCGCTCTTAACGTAATTGTTTTCAGACATATCCGTCTCCTTAAAGTTTATCATATCGCTATATGATATTCACTTCCAAGCCCGAATATGCTAACGCCGACGCGACTGCGCCAAATTAAATCGATCATCTTGTCGAATTGTCGTGCGGACAACCGTCAACACGTGCGCAAGCCGAATATACTGTTAAAACCACACGCCCCAAAACCCGATCAGCACGAAAAGCAGATGTCGCCGCAGATCACATCCGAATACGAAAAAGACACGATGTCGCCCGCCGCATCTCGGAAAGTAAATACGGACGGGAACAAGTCTATTATCTCGCCGCTCATGTGCAAGATCTTTTTGCGTCCCTTATTGACCGACACGGAAAGGCTTTTCCCCTTGAGGTCGGCTATCTTACGCTTTACGTCATCTATACCTATCGAACGTTGTCTCATAGAATCCTCCGACTGCGATTATAGCCGAAAACGCGTGTTTTTATAACCCGAATCAACTATTTTCGCAAAATAAAAAAATTTTTATCAAAAAGACCGTCTAAACAGTTTACAAATATTGCGAAAACGCATATAATATGTGCGATTTACGAGCAAAACTTTTACGGAGATCAAACATGAAAAAAGCCGACAAGAATACTCGGGACGAACGCCCCGTCTACATTCTCTGCCCGCGTTGCGAAATCAATTACATCGATAAAAAAGATAAGCTTTGCGCTGTATGCAAAGCCGAACTCGGACTTGGAGATCCGTCCATACTCCTCCCCGACGAGGAGGAAGCGCAAGTGGATCGCCTTTGCCCCGTTTGCCGCGTCAATCTTTTGGGCGAGGACGAAGAGATCTGCTTCGAGTGCAAGAAAGAACGCGAAGAAAAGGAAAAGGAATCGAGCGAGGTTACCGAGGACGACGACAATCCCGACGATTGGGAGCCTTTTGCCGACGACGAGGAAGAAGAGATCCCCGACGGAATGCAAGAGATATTCGAGGACGAGGATATGCGCGAAGACGAAGAGGAAGACGATATCGTGGAAACGGTATCAGACGAACCCGACGACTTCGATTTTAATGTCGATCCCAACGACTTCGTTGACGACGACGAAGAAGAGGAAGAAGAATAAATGACCACGCGCTATCAGCCCGCAAATATAAAGCCCTTGCCTATCTTAAGGCAAGGGCTTTTTTGTCTGTAAACGCCGCGGCAACTTCCGCTCCTCGACGTATAGGATGTATAGCCGCGCTTACGCGTGCGGCAAATCTTTTATCTGTTGTTCTTTTCGGCAAGCGCGCGAAGCGTGCCTTTTATGTCCTTCCACACCGCATCGCTGCGCCACGACCAGTTGCCGCCGAGAGTGGAGGGGATGTTCATACGCGCAGATGTCGGAAGATCCAAAAAGTCTTGCATGGGTATTATAACGGTATCCGCTGCGGAAGAATACAACCGCTCTATTATCTCCCACGTAATGTTGTCGCCGTAATATCCGAGCGTGCGGCGCACAAGGTCTTTGTTTCTGTCGTCGAGCGACTCGAACCAGCCGCGCGTGGTATCGTTGTCGTGCGTGCCCGTATACGCTACGCAGTTAGGCTTGTAATTTGTGTAGTAGAAATCGTTATGCGGATCGCCGTCGAACGAAAATTGCATTATCTTCATGCCGGGATAGCCCGTTTGCCGAACAAGCTCGCGCACGCAGTCGTGCAGTTCGCCCAAGTCTTCCGCTATTATAGCGGGGTTATCAAGCTCTCTGTTGACGGTATCGAACAGTTCCATGCCCGGACCGTTTCTCCAATCGCCCACTTTGGCGTCAGTGCGGTCGGCGGGTATCTCATAGTAATCGGCAAAAGCGCGGAAGTGGTCTATGCGCACGATGTCGTACAGTTTGAGCGCCATTCTCATGCGCATTACCCACCAAGCATAGCCCGTCGCTTTCATGTGATCCCAGTCGTATATAGGGTTGCCCCAAAGCTGCCCGTCGGCGGAGAAATAATCGGGCGGCACTCCCGCCACCACTTTGCGCGAAAGATCCTCGTTCAGCTTGAACAGCTGCGGGTTGCCCCAAACTTCTACCGAATCGTATGCGACGTAAATGGGCATGTCTCCCACTATAGATACGCCTTTGGAGTTGGCATAAGCCTTGAGCGCCGCCCACTGTTTAAAGAACTCGTATTGCAAAAACTTGTGAAATTCTCCCGCGCGCGCAAACTTGGTAAGCTTGACGGTGCGCAGTCTGTATTCGTCCTCCCACGTCTCCCAAGCCTGCATTCCGTGCGCTTCTTTGAGCGCCATGAACACCGCGTAGTCGTTGAGCCAGAACGCGTTTTCTTTTTTGAACGCCGCGTAATCTTCGGGCGGCGTCTTTATAAACCGCTTAAACGCCTTTCTGAGCGTGTCGTAACGCTCGTTATATACTTTCTCGTAATCGACATAACCCATATCGTAAACGGGCGCTTCCTCTTCGGTCAAAAGCCCGTCCGCTATGAGCGTGTCGATATCTATAAAATACGGATTGCCCGCAAGCGCGGACGGCGACTGATACGGCGAATCGCCGTACGACGTGGGACACAACGGCAAAACTTGCCACAGCTTCAGCCCTGCGTCCGCCATAAAATCAACGAATTCGTAAGCTTCCTTTCCCATCGAACCGATGCCGCGGTTTCCGGGCAAGGACGATATGTGCATAAGCACTCCCGCTCTACGTTCCATTATCCACCTCTTTCGATTATTTGCATAATTAGAGTATAGCATAAACGTATAAAAAATACAATCTAAATATATCCGATTTTCGCAAAATATCGAATTTAAAACAGATATATGCCGCAACGAAAAACATGCGGCGAACCCGACGACTTTTGCCTTATCCGATCGATATCGCCCGCGATCGGCAACGTCGCAAAAAATGCAATACAAATAAAATCAACGCAAGTCGCTTAGCTGTTTTTACCCAACAGATCCCACCGAATGACTTTCTTTCGGTCGCCGTCAATGATCAAGCTTCGACCGTAATTCCGTTTATCCATGATCCATCGCCCCAATACGCATCATTTACCGTAGGATCGTTTTTGCGGATATAAACAGAATGTAGCCCGATATTGTGCGGAATGTTTAAATCTTTTTCACAAAACTTTAATGCAACATCGTATTTCGTTTCGGTCGTTTCAACCTCATACGAATACTTACGACAAAACTTAGTTATCTTTCCATCCGCCGCAATGTCTATTTCTTGATCGGAAAATTTTTCATTAATAGATTTACATTCCCCGATGTAAAATGACGTCAATCTGTTCACATTATCATTGAATCGAGTTTGGTCATCTATAGCTTGCGGAGCAAACAATGCTCTGATATATTCGACATTTCCGCTCTCAAATATATTCATCGTCATTTCTGCATACTTGAAGGGCTGTACGATGTAAATACCTCTTTTATTAGGATCGTCCCAGCCGCTGTCGCCGTAAAACGAAAAATCGTTGAGCGGGTTGTCTGCGTGATCAAAAACGAATAACGACCATATACCTATGTTACGGCTGTCGGTTGTATCCTCATTACACCAATACATACTAAACCGATAAACGCTTTTTGTCGTGGTAACATTTGCACTGATAATAAACCACTTTTTTTTTGTTACCTTGGTGTATATCATCGATAGTAGCAGACATGTCGAAATCATGCGATACAAAATCACCGTCAAAGTAAGACAAAAGTTCGTCAACGTCTCCGTCGAAATCGTCTATATTAGATATTCGATTAGGTGCAAACAGCGTTTTTACGCCTTCGCGATCGCATTCGCCTAAACGATCTATCAGCATCTCCAAATTTTTCTTCGACGCTTCTGTATCGGACGTATAGTCAAACCCGCACCCGATCAACGAAAGCATACAGCAAACCGAAAGTACGATCATAATTAACATTGTTACTGCTTTTTTCATTACTCTCTCCGCTATTATTATATCGCAAACGACAATAATTGTAAACTAACTTGCTTTTACTGCAATGTCGTATTTCATTATATAATTACATCTCACACTATACTGATATTATCGGCGACGATATGCAATTCAATGGTTTTCAGCGCTTCGCCACGATTATTCAGTCCCAGTATGACCATCAAACTATCGTCATCCAAATAATAGATCTCTTGTCTGTCGAAATAATACTCATAAGGTTCTTTTATGTGCAAATCGTTTTTCTTTACGGTTGCATTTTCAAAATGTATCTCGATGATATCTTTACCGCTATTCGGTTTGTGATTTGCATTATCGCAATCGATCAACAATTTACATTCGTTATTTTCGACCGAAAATCCGACGATATGAACATCATGAAATCCGATCGCAAACAGATACCGCAAACTCGCCGATGCGCATATTTATTGCAAAAACTTGCATTTAGTCCATTTTCGGCAATAAGACTTTGTATCGTATCAAAACACTTATCTTTATGCGCAACACCACATAATAAGCTATCTTATTTTTCGCAATCTTGAAGCAACGGGCAATAATGATCGGTATCCGACATTAGCCCGTCGCCGCTCATTTTATCATAAACATTGCCACAAGTTGATAATACTTGATCTGCTCATAATATTCAAAGATATCGCCGCATCTTTATTCAGCATAAAATCAATACCTCGCACAACTACAGACACTATATCGTTTTTTTCAACATCAAATCAAGTAGAATGAATGTGGCGAGTGTTTTTAACATGTACTATAATCAATAGCTCCATTCTGACATGGAACGCCCAAAATCTAAGCTTTTATACTGCCATTGTGATTTTCTCGGCTAATCGCGTATTTAAGCCGTAAGTTTAACCATGTCGCAAATAAGCCGTCATAAGTAAACTCTTCCTCATGTATTGTAACATTAAATCACGAAAACCAAGTTTTTACCCTCCACTTACGCGTCGGCGTTATTAAAAAGATGTTTGGAAGATCGCCGCAATTCAAATAAACAACTTGGACAGCATGATGCTTATTCCCAACAAAAAACGGACTTTCGTAAGAAAGTCCGTTTTTTTGTATTACACTATTTATTAACCGTAATTATTTGATGATCTCGGTGATAACGCCCGAACCGACAGTTCTGCCGCCTTCGCGGATAGCGAAGCGCAAGCCTTTTTCCGCTGCGATCGGGTGGATAAGCGTAACGGTCATCGTTACGTTGTCGCCGGGGGTAACCATTTCTACGCCGTCGGGGAGCTTGACCAAGCCCGTAACGTCGGTCGTACGGAAATAGAACTGAGGACGGTAGCCGTCGAAGAACGGTGTATGTCTGCCGCCTTCCGCCTTGGTCAATACGTAAACCTCGGCTTTGAACTCGGTGTGCGGGGTGATAGTGCCGGGTTTGGCGATAACCTGTCCGCGCTCGATATCTTTACGGTCTACGCCGCGAAGAAGGATACCCGCGTTGTCGCCGCTTTGAGCAAAGTCGAGCGATTTGCGGAACATTTCGATACCGGTAACGACCGAGCTGCGAGTAGCTCTGATACCTACGATCTCTACGGGTTCGCCCGTTTTGATCTGACCTCTTTCAACACGACCGGTAGCAACGGTGCCGCGACCGGTGATCGTGAATATGTCCTCAACGGGCATAAGGAAGGGCTTGTCTACATCGCGCGAAGGCGTGGGGATGTAGTTATCTACAGCTTCCATAAGCTCCATGATGCAGTTGCACGCAGCGTCGTCGGCATTGCCCGCTTGAGCAGCCTCGAGCGCTTTGAGCGCCGAGCCGCGAACAACGGGAGCATTGTCGCCGTCAAAGCCGTACTTGCTCAGAAGTTCGCGAACTTCCATATCAACAAGATCGAGCATTTCCTCGTCGTCTACTTGATCGGTCTTGTTCATGAACACTGCGATTCTGGGAACGCCGACCTGACGCGCAAGAACGATGTGCTCGCGGGTCTGAGGCATAACGCCGTCGGTCGCCGCAACAACGAGTATCGCGCCGTCCATCTGCGCCGCGCCCGTGATCATGTTTTTAACATAGTCCGCGTGCCCCGGGCAGTCAACGTGAGCGTAGTGGCGGTTAGCCGTCTGATACTCGACGTGCGAGGTGTTTATGGTGATACCGCGAGCCTTTTCCTCGGGCGCTTTATCGATCTGGTCGTAGCGCATTTGCTCTGCCAAACCTTTAGACGCAAGAACCATGGTGATCGCCGCCGTAAGCGTGGTCTTACCGTGGTCAACGTGTCCGATGGTACCGATGTTGACGTGCGGTTTGCTTCTGTCAAATTTTGCCTTAGCCATTTTATTTCCTCCAAGAAATACTTTTTTGATTTTGTGCCGTTCGATCGGAACGGGCTTTATTTTGTTTTGCTCGGCGAGCCTATTGGGCACGCCCGAAAACACGCTTATTACGTTTGGTATTATATCATGTTTGAAAAAAAATCTCAACCGTTTTCGCGTGTATTTTTTAAAAAGATTTGACCGCATTCGCGCTCGTTCGACGGGCGCGAGCGAGTAACATTAGTTCTTGCTGCGCTCGCCTATTATCTTTTCGGCGATGTTGCGAGGAACTTCCGCATAGTGGTCGAACTGCATGGAATAGTTACCGCGGCCTTGGGTGCGCGAACGCAAGTCTGTCGCATATCCGAACATCTCGGACAGAGGGATCTCCGCGCGGATTATCTGACTGCCGTTTACAAGGTCTATGCCCAAAAGATTGCCGCGACGAGAGTTGACGTTGCCCATAACGTCGCCCAAGTATTCGTCGGGAAGCGTTATTTCGACTTTCATGATGGGCTCGAGCAAGTACGCGTCGCCCTTTTTCATACCGTCCTTAAACGCCATAGAACCCGCGATCTTGAACGCCATTTCGGACGAGTCGACTTCGTGATAGCTTCCGTCGTAAAGCGTTACCTTAAAGTCAACGCATTCGTAACCGGCGAGTATGCCGCTCATGCGCGCTTCTTGGATACCGTTGTCTACTGCGGGGATATATTCTTTGGGAACAGATCCGCCCACGGTCTTGTCCTCGAAAACGTAACCGCTGCCTTGTTCGAGCGGCTCCATAATGATCTTGGCATGACCGTACTGACCTTTACCACCCGACTGACGGATATATTTGCCTTCCGCCTCCACCTTTTTGCGCACGGTCTCGCGGTACGCGACTTGAGGCTTACCTACGTTGGCTTCCACTTTGAATTCGCGGAGCAAGCGGTCTACTATTATATCCAAGTGCAACTCGCCCATGCCCGCGATTATCGTCTGTCCGGTCTCTTGATCGGTGTAAGTCTTAAACGTGGGATCTTCCTCGGCGAGTTTGATGAGCGCCATCGTCATTTTTTCCTGACCCGCCTTGGTCTTAGGCTCTATGGCTACTCGAATAACGGGTTCGGGGAACTCCATGCTCTCGAGCACGATGGGGTGCGCCGCGTCGCAAAGCGTGTCGCCCGTTGTCGTGTCTTTAAGTCCGACTATAGCGCAGATGTCGCCCGCTCTTACTTCGTCGATATCGGTACGCGAATTGGCGTGCATCAACAAAAGTCTGCCTATACGTTCCTTTTTGCCCTTAGTGGAGTTGAGAACGTACGAGCCAGCGGGGCATACGCCGCTGTAACAGCGGAAGAACGCGAGCTTGCCCACAAACGGGTCGGCAGCGATCTTGAACGCAAGTCCGGAGAACGGTTCGTTGTCATCCGTTTTGCGCTCTTCTTCCGTTTCACCGTCGGTAAGAGTGCCCTTGATGTGCGCGATATCCAAAGGACTGGGCAAATAATACACGATCGCGTCGAGCAGTTTTTGCACGCCCTTGTTTTTGTACGACGATCCGCAAACTACGGGGTTCATCGTCATGTTGATCGTCGCTTTGCGGATAGCCGTGCGGATCTCGTCCACGGTAAGCTCTTCGCCCGCGAAATACTTTTCCATGAGCGCGTCGTCCGTTTCCGCAACCGCTTCGAGCAAGATATTGCGGTATTCGTCGGCTTGCGCCTTCATGTCGGCGGGGATATCCGTCTCGTTGATGACTTTACCCAAATCGTCGGCGTATATCTCCGCCTTCATTGTGATCAAATCGATCATGCCTACGAAAGTATCTTCCTTACCGATGGGTATTTGTATTGCGACGGGCTTGGCGTGCAAACGATCTTTCATCATCTTAAGGACGTTAAAGAAGTTTGCGCCGTTGATGTCCATCTTGTTGACGTACGCTATGCGCGGCACGCCGTACTTGTCCGCTTGCCGCCAAACGGTTTCGGACTGCGGTTCGACGCCGCCCTTTGCGCAGAAAACTGCTACCGCACCGTCCAGAACTTTGAGCGAACGCTCGACCTCGACCGTAAAGTCAACGTGTCCCGGGGTGTCGATGATGTTTATGCGCGTCATAGGCGAATCGGCAGATACTTGCCACTGCGTGGTAGTTGCCGCCGACGTGATCGTTATTCCGCGCTCTTGTTCTTGGACCATCCAGTCCATAGTCGCGCCGCCGTCGTGCGTTTCACCTATTTTGTGCACTTTACCGGTATAGAAAAGTATACGCTCGCTCGTCGTGGTCTTGCCCGCGTCGATGTGCGCCATAATACCGATATTACGCGTGTTTTCCAATGCAAATTTTCTTGCCATAATGTTATTCCTCTAATTTCGATTATCGGCAAAAGCCGCCGTGTTTGTTTGCCTTTATTCTTCCGCGCCCGTCCGCGCTTACTACGTATGCAACCTAAACAGTTACGATCCGCGCCTATACGGCAGAAATGCGTTTACGCCGCAGTGTCTTTTCCCGTCCGTGCCGTCTGATCGAGCAGAAGCAGACAAGGGAATAGACCGTTCGCCGTTCGAATTTGTGTTAGCAGTCGCGAGCATGAGACGTAAGTCCGAGTTCCGACTACTGTCTACCGACCAAACGTTTGAGTGTGCAGACGCGAGTTAGGCAAGGAAAGCGACCGTGCGCGCCGGGGAGTGTACACAGACGTACATGACCCAAGCGCACGCGCCGCTTGACGAAGCATAACGACGCGTAAGCGCGCTCAAACTACCAGCGGAAATGCGCAAACGCCTTATTAGCCTCGGCAGTCCTATGCATTTCTTCCTTGCGTTTGACAGCCGCGCCGGTGTTGTTGTAAGCGTCCATAAGCTCGGAAGCAAGACGCTCGTCCATCGTCTTTTCGCCGCGTTTACGCGCAAACATGACTATCCAGCGGATAGCGAGCGTTTGCTGACGGTCGGCGCGTATTTCCAGCGGAACTTGATATGTCGATCCGCCCACGCGACGTGCCTTTACCTCGAGCTGAGGTTTTACGTTGGCAAGCGCTTGGTTAAACACATCGACCGGTTCGAGCGACGTTTTGTCTTTGATTATATTAAAAGCATCATACACTATAGTTTGCGCCGTACCCTTTTTGCCGTCTTGCATAACTTGATTGACGAGCTTGGTTACGACTTTGCTTTTATAAATGGGGTCGGGTAAAACGTCCCGTTTGGGGACCCCGCTTCTTCTCGGCATGATTATCTCCTTATTCGATTATTGCTGAGGCGATAGCCTCGGTAGTTTTCGCGCGACAAAGCCGAGTGCGCAAAAACAACTTGAAAACGACATAAACACGCGCGGCAAAGCTTGCCGATCGCGCGTTATTATTTCGCTTTCTTCGCGCCGTACTTCGAGCGGGCTTGCTTGCGTTTGGCTACACCCGCGGTGTCTAAAGCACCGCGTATGATGTGATACCGCACACCGGGCAAATCCTTCACTCTGCCGCCACGGACAAGCACAACCGAGTG
>CAJTTD010000005.1 GCA_910579205.1 uncultured Christensenella sp. | reverse complement strand
TGTCACAGGTTCGAGTCCTGTCCGGGGAGCCATTGCGGTGGTCATGTCGTAGGGGATACACCTGTTCACATTCCGAACACAGCAGTTAAGCCCTATGGAGCCGAGAGTACCTGTTTGGCAACGAACCGGGAGGGTAGGTAGCTGCCGCATTTAATTGAAAAGAGACGTTTGAGAGATCAGACGTCTTTTTTCGTTCAAGGAACATTACATGTCGTAGCGAGAGCGACAACGAAGCGGGAGACGTAGTATCGCATTTAATTGAAAAGAGACGTTTGAGAAATCAGACGTCTTTTTTCGTTCAAAGAACATTATACGTCGTAGCGAGAGCGACAACGAAGCGGGAGACGTAGCATCGCATTTAATTGAAAAGAGACGTTTGAGAGATCAGACGTCTTTTTTCGTATGTGTAAATGTCACGAACACGTTGCGGCATATCCAAATCTGTCAATGTTTTGTCGTTGCGGTATCGCGTTTAATAGATATTTGAATCAACAAGCGCCTTTTTCGTTCATTTAGAAGTCTATAGGCTCGATTGCGTATCAGACCGTTATCAAGATCGATATTATAGCGCTATCTAACGCTTGCGACGTGCAGTCTGCATGCAGCAATATATAGCATTTAAAGCAAAGAAAGAACTATATTATGTGTACAGCTGTATTTTTAAGGTAAAGACGTACAAGGCTTAAATACGTACTTGACAGCGTCGGCTGCGTCATGGTAAAATATGCTCACGTCGCATGAAGTAACTGCGCCGAAACGCCCGCATGCAAATCGGATGGGCTTGGCGCAATTTCAATGCTTTGTTTGCGACATAAAACGAGCGCGATAGGAGATAATAAAATGATCGCTGAGTTGATAATGTCTATATTTTTGACATTGCTCATGCCTTTATTGTGCCCGTTTTCTTCTATTCGGTTATATGAAATAGATCCCGAACTTTTTAGAAAGGTAAAAATAAAAAAATTCACTTGGATGTTTCGCGGTATAGGGGGCAAAGATTCGGTGTATGGCGATGTGCGTGATTACGGAGTGATAGCGCCGATTTTTGCGGTGCAGATATTGGGCAACGTGTTAGCCGTGATCCAGTTAGTTTAATACCGATTTTGTATTTATTGGTGCAAATCGATAGTATTACCATCATAGTGATCGGCAGCATGTTCGGAGCTTACGTTTTAGTTTATATTATAGTTACAACGACATGTATATGCTTGAGCAAGTACAAGCAAAAGGATAAACCGAATTAAATCATATAAGCTGATTTTATCGCAGCATAATGCGAGTTTTTCAAATATTAAGACGCGCAAAGTAAAAACAGTCGTACTTGACAGTGCGGACGATGTTGTGGTAGTATATACATACTATGTATGCAATCACGTCTCAATGCCGCACGAAAAGGTGTATTCCAAACTTTTGCAACTTTCGCAATTTCATAGCGAGCGATATTTTTGCGGTTGGAGACTTTTAGCATAGTTGTTGTTTCTCCATTGTTGCGAGAGTAAGATAAATAATGATATTTTACCGGAGGACGTATGTAGTTTATGGTAAGATTCGAGGGTGTGTTGTCCGATAAATGCGCAGTTTACAGAATAAAAATCTTCGTTGCTCGGCGTGATAATAGTAGAAGCCGTTTGTGTGTTTATTGTTGCGCCGTTGCTTATAATTTTCAGTGTTTTATATGATTATGGCATTGTAGGCAGTATTGTATTATCTATATTGTTGGCGTTGTCGTTGATATATTTTGTTGTGAAATACCGCACTATCAAAAAGCCGCGTGCCAATGTCAATATAGAACTGATTGCAGATCACGGTTTTATCGAATATATCGTAGGCTTGGATAATAAAGAAAAAATACCGACTAATAGTATAAAGAAAGTAATTAAGATAGGACAATGCTATTACATCATACGAAAGCATGGAAATGTATCTACGTCTCTTATGGCGGAAGCGTCATTGATAAAAGAAGGCACGATAGAAGAATTCGAGGCATTATTTGTCGGTAAAATCGAAGTGCGAACAAATAACTAAACTTACATTTACTCACACGACGCATAGGGCAACCGCATTGCAACGCCGACCGTAGACGCGTTTTCCGAACTTTTCAACTTATCCGTTTATTTTTCCGTATGGCTATTTACAGAGGTATCTTTTAAAGGAGAAAATCAATGTCGGTAAATTTAAAGTCAAATCCGATGTTTTTAGTTAAATTATTCGGAACTTTTTCGGTGATGGGGGCTTTATCTCTCATAGCAATAGGTATTTGTTTTTGCGTGGACTTCGATGGCATGAGTGATTGTATACCCGAGCTAATATTCTTTGCGGTTTACGAATCGGTTATGATCGCTTTGACCGTATTGTGTAAGTTTCATCGCGGAAAAGAGTTTAAATTTACAGAAGATACAGTCGCGATCTGCGATCGAAAAAAAGCGATAGAGCATATACAAATACAAGATGTTCAAAGCATGTTTTACATCCATTTTGAATTCAGATATATATTTACTATATTTGTCGGAGAGTTAAATGAAGGCGGATGTTGGAAATTACATATTAAAATGAAAGACGGTGTAAAAAAAGAACTTTATTTTTTCTCGATAAAAGACATTAAACTATTGCAAGAAAAACTTTACGGAGATTTGATAACAATATATTGACATATTATCCCCACACATTTACGTGGGATAACCATATAAAGGAGTATTATGAATAACGCAATATTAAACAGAATTTCTGTTCGACAATATAAGCCGAAACCAATCGAGCAAGAAAAGCTTGACGAAATTTTGCAGTCCGCTATACTCGCGCCGAGCGCGAAGAACATTCAACCTTGGCGTTTCGTCGTCGTGTGCAACAAGACAAAACGCTCATACGCGACATAGCCGACCTAATGCAACGCAGCACGTTTGTAAAAAACGCCGATTGCTTGATTTGCGTGTTCTTGGATAAAGACAATGCGTTTGACTACACAAAAGACTGCCAAACAATGGGTGCGTGTATACAAAATATGTTGCTCACGGCAACGTCGCTCGGGATCGGTTCGTGCCGGATAGGCGAGATACTCGACAGACAAACCGAAGTGAAAGAGCTTCTGCAAGCGGATAATGACCGCTACGACCTAATGGCAATAATATCGCTCGGTTATCCGTTGTGTGAAAACGCCGCCAAAACCACGCGCAAACCGCTCTCCGAATGCGTGCTGTCATATAAGTGAGCGCGACTATTTAGTATGATCTTAAAAAGTTGCGACTCGTGAACTAACAGCTGTTTTTTGTCGAACGGCACGATAGAGTTAGCGCAGTACCGAATGTCTCGATAAACAAAATCAATGCGAGCATAGCTCAAAGCTCGGGCGCATGGCGATCAAATCACGATATATGCGCCGTCATTTAAATTGCGCCGATTTGCGCTCGGTGTAAATAATCACATCGGCGCGGCTTATGCGCTTAACGGAAGTTTTCCGTCTCAGTTCGGTGGATGCATCCGCGCTCTATAACATTGACGGATATTGCCTATTGACAACGCCGTTGTTTTGAGTTATAATTACCCTATCTAATTAACGGGTGTGATCGATGACAAATCTGGAGCTTATGAGAATAGCCGACAACTGCGATGAAGACGCTTTCGAGCAAGACGATTTTCCGACGCGCAAAAAGTCGGCAAAAGACAGTTACGACGAGTTTTACGACGACGTTAAGCAGCCGTCGAGATACATTAAAGAAGATTGGTAAATACCTAAAATACGGGTGAGGGGTGAAACAATGTACGACGTGGCGGTAATAGGCGGCGGAATAGTGGGAGCGTTTTGTGCGCGGGAGCTTGTCGGATACAAGCTTTCCGTTGTCGTATTGGAAGCTGCGGACGATGTTTGCGCGGGGGCGAGCCGAGCTAACAGCGGGATCGTGCATGCGGGATTCGACGCGGAATACGGCACGCTCAAAGCCAAGTTCAATATCGAAGGCAGCAATATAATGGAGCGCGTTTCCGACGAGCTGGGCGTAAAATTCAAGCGGATAGGTGCGCTTGTAACCGCGCAGTCGGGGCAGGAAGAACGCATTCGTCATCTGTATGAAAACGGACTTAAAAACGGCGTAAAGGGCTTGCAAATGCTCGACGGCGACGCGGCGCGCGAGCTGGAGCATAATTTGTCTCGCAACGTAGTTTCGGCGCTCTACGCCCCGTCTGCGGGCATTATATGCCCATACGGCATGACCATAGCCGCAATAGGCAACGCAATGGACAACGGCGCGGCGCTAAAATGCGGGTTTAAAGTATCGTCGGTCGATAGGACGGAAAGCGGTTGCGCGCTCCATTCGGAAAGCGGCGAAACGATATGTGCGCGCATGGCGGTGAACTGTGCGGGCTACGGCGCACAGCGCGTCGCGGAGCTGTTCGGAGATCGCTCGTTCAAGATAGGCGCGCGCAAGGGCGAATACATACTGCTCGACAAAAGCGCGGGCGCGTTCGTGTCGCACACGATATTTTCCGTCCCGACAAAGGCGGGCAAGGGCGTGCTTGTAACGCCTACGGTTGACGGCAATCTTCTTGTCGGTCCGACGTCGGTGGAAGAAGCCGAACACGACGTAGCGGTGCGTCGCTGCGGGTTTGAAGAGATAAGGAGCAAGTCGGCGCGCACGGTGGAAAACATCCCGTTCGGGCAGACGATAACATCATTTGCGGGAGTGCGCGCGTATTGCGACAGACACGATTTTATTGTTGAACAAAGCGCCGTAGCCAAAGAGCTGTACAATGTTGCGGGCATAGAATCGCCCGGACTTACGAGCGCGCCCGCCATTGGTCGTTACGTGGCGGAGCGGATAGCCGAGGCGCTCGGCGCGGAGCAAAACCTACGTTTCGATCCGCATAGAAAGAGCATGTCGTGGTTTGCGGAGCTTGACCGCGACGGCAAAAACGAAGTCATAAAACGCGATCCCGCTTACGGCGCAATAGTATGCCGATGCGAAAACGTAACGTTAGGCGAGATATTGGAGGCGCTACGCACCGAGCCGCGTCCGCATACGCTCGACGGCATAAAGCTGAGAACGCGCGCGGGCATGGGCCGATGTCAAGGCGGATTTTGCCAGCCGAGCGTGTTCAACATTTTAATGAAAGAGTACGGCTACAAAGCCGAAGAAGTTACCAAAAACGGCGGCAAGTCGTATATAATAACGGGCGGTGAATTGTGAAGCGCGATATAGTGATAATAGGCGGCGGTCCTGCGGGCTTGGCTGCGGCAGTCGCGGCGTACGACGCAGGCGCGCGGGATATTTTGGTGATAGAGCGCGAGAGCGTTGCGGGCGGCATACTGAAGCAGTGCATTCACAACGGCTTCGGGCTGACGCGATTTAAAGAGAGCATGACGGGTCCCGAATATGCGCACAAGTTCATTCAAATGGCGCAAGATCGCGGCATAGAGATAATGACGGACACGTTCGTAACGTCATTTACAAAAGACAAGCGCGTCGAGTGCATGAACGCGGACGGCATATTTACCGTTCAAGCAAAGGCGATAGTGCTTTGCATGGGTTGCAGAGAGCGCAGCAAGGGTGCGATCGACATAGCGGGAACGCGCCCCGCGGGGTTGTTCAGTGCGGGAACGGCGCAAAAATACATCAATATCGAAGGATACTTGCCTTGTAAGCGCGCTGTGATAGTCGGCTCTGGCGATATCGGACTGATAATGGCGCGACGGTTGACGCTCGAGGGCGCGCAAGTGGCTTGCGTATGCGAGATAATGGAGCATTCGAGCGGGCTAAAGCGTAATATCGCGCAGTGCCTTGATGATTTCGGCATACCCCTTCTTCTCGAGCATACCGTGGTCGAGATCCACGGCAAAGAACGGGTGAGCGGCGTTACGATCGCCAAGGTGGATAAGCAAAAGCGTCCTATCGACGGAACGGAAAAATTTTACGAGTGCGACGGTGTGCTGTTTTCGGTGGGGCTTATACCCGAGAACGAGCTTACAAAGGGTGCGGGGCTTGCCGTGGACGGGCGCACAAAGGGCTGTATCGTGGACGGAGACAGAGAGACCGAAGCTGAAGGGATATTCGCTTGCGGCAATGTTTTGCACGTGCACGATCTTGTGGATCACGTGTCCGAAGAAGCCGAACGCGCGGGTCGGGCGGCGGCGCGGTATGCGGCGGGAAAATACAAGAGCAAGCGTTATATAAACACCGCGGCGGGCGACGGCGTGTCGTACGTGCTGCCGCAAAAGCTCGACGCAGACGGCGGCGAACCGCAAAAGCTATATTTCCGCGTAAATCGCGCATTGCGGGACGCGACTATAACGGTAGAGTCGGGCGGCTCTGTCGAAACTTATAATAGGATAGCCGTAGCGCCCGGCGAGATGGAAAGCGTAACGATAAAACCGCAAATACTCATCGGCGCGGACGGAGTGAAAATATCGGTCAAGGTGCGCGGGGAATAAGGCTATGGAAGAAAAACATTTCGTATGTATAGAATGTCCGCGGGGATGTATGCTGACGGCAACGTTCAAGGACGGCGCGGCGCAAGTGCGCGGCAACATGTGTCCGCGCGGAAAAAAATATGCCGAAGCGGAAATTACAGAGCCGCGGCGAGTGCTTACAAGCACTGTGCGCACGGCGTACGGGCTTGTGCCCGTCAAGACAAACGGTGAGATAAAAAAGACGGCGATATTCGACGTGATGAAAAAGATACGCGCCGCGTACATCGACCGTCGATTGGATCTCGGCGACATTGCGATAGCCGACGCGGACGGCGATGGCGTTGACGTGATCTCTTGCGGTCGAAGTTCCGATTGAGGCTCGGCGTATCGGCAGTTTGTTTTTTTGTATAAATTATTTATCGAATATTGACATATATAAGTATTTGTGCTATAGTATATATAATTTATTCGGAGTTTGTACCGCGGCTTTCAGATTTGGACGGATCAGTTATGCGGTAAATATCGACGGAGGCGACGGCATGTCGAAATCGGGTAAAAAGTCAATGGGAAAAAAAGTGGCGGCAACGGTCGGCGTTGCCGTTTTGGTATTGTTGCTCGCAGTGCTGCTGACGAACGCGCTGTTGTGCGTGTTTAAGGACGACTATTATCCCACGTTCGGCAAGCACAGACTTTTTGCCATAGTTACCGATTCCATGGATCCCGAGATCCCCGAAGGACATATGATAGTGGACAAAGTTCCTTCGAGCGCGGACGAAATAAAAGCGGGTACGGTCATCACTTTCAGAGTGGAAAACGGCGGTAGCCCGTACGTACTGACGCACCGCGTCGTGCATGTGGATAATAGCGGTGAAGAACCGGTCTATACGACGCGCGGCGACAACGCGCCCGGCAACGATAAACATAAGCCCAAGTATTCAGACGTGATAGGCATATATACGGGTAAGCACTGCGGATTTTTCGGTTACTTCTTCGGGTTCGTACAGTCTCCGCAAGGCGCGATCTCGCTGTTGATAGTAATGTTTGTGGTGTTGACGGCATGGCTGTTTATATATTACATAGGCATGCACGAAAAAAAGCGCAAGCTCGAAACGGCGGCGCTCAAAAAGAGCGAGGGAGCGTTGTCGTCGGTAAATCTCCGATACGATAATATTTGCGAGATAACGGCGGTAATGGACGTTTTGGGCATGATGACGGCAGAGCCTAAGACGCGGATAGAAGCTAAAAATATAGAAGCGCGGTTGACGGACTTCGTAAACGCGCAGTCGATAGAACTTCCTCAAACGCCCGAAACGGCGGCGATACTCGATTCTTTGCCCGCGCCAGACACCCCCGAGTCGCTCGTGTCGGCACTGAAGTCGGGCGCTACTCTGCGTCAAGCGGAGGACGGACAAACGCTCGTATTGACGGGCATGTCGGGAGGCAAGAGCTTTTTGCTTACCCCCGTGCAAACGCCCGACGGCATAGTGCTGTGTCAGCAAGGCGTGCGCATGCGCTCCGAGCTTGCGCCCAATATAGAAGAGATAGGCGAGACGAGCATGCCGCAATTCCCCGACTTTTTCGTGGGACAGCCGCTCGAAAAGAGCATTATTTATCCCGAGCTTCCGCAGCCGTCCGCGTCTACTTTCGGTCCCGCGGAGCTTACGGGCAGCGAGTCGTATTTTTCCAAGCCGATGGATCCCAAACAGTTCGAGGCGACTCTTTCCGCGCCCGCGCCGAGCGGTTCCGCGCAGATAGTGGCATTGGACAGTGCGCAAAAAGCGCTGTCTCCCGTGGTATCCAAAGAGATCGCGCCCGTGGCTCAGGCTCGATCGGACACGTCGCGAAGCGCGTATGCGCAATACAGAGAGCTTAGCGCGCAGATAGAACTTCGCCAAGCGGAGGAGCTTAGCGCGTTGTTGGCGGATGTCGCTCCGCTCACCCCCGAAGAGCGTCAACGCTTAGCGGAATACCGCGCGGCTCAAGCGCCCAAAAAGCCCAAGCAAAAAAAGCAGTCCACGCCCGAAGAACGCGCGGCGCGAAAAGCCGCGGCGGAAAAGCGCAAGCAAGAGCAGCAAGCGTTTATCGACGCGCTCAGCCCCGCCGACCGAGAACTTTACTTTACCGAGCAAAAACTCAGTCGCGCCCGCGCCGCTACTATACGGCGGCTAAAACGCATCAATTCGGATAGGCGGCTTTTGGATAAACTCGATAACTGACGCGCGGATAAATGAGCGCGTAAGCGACTGACGGTTATAAATTACCGCATGATCAAAATGTAGTTTGATATAACTTACAGCCGCAAAACGAGGATAGTTTTTAACGCCGAGCCTACGGGTTCGGCGTCTGTCGTACTGCGGCGTTTAAGTCGAGCTGCGTGATAAATGAGTTTACGGCGCGAGCTTAAATGTAAAGTGATGTAAAGAAGTTGATGTAATTTTCAAAAGGGTATTGACAAATGTCGGTTTATGGTGTATAATTTATACATTTGAGAGCGAAAAGGGGCTTTGGTGCGCAGTGATCCGTTGTAGAAATCGTCATTTGATTTTTATATTATCGTTGCTTATCGTTGCGGTGATATCCGCAGTCTCTTTTGTCGTGTCGTATGCGTATTGGTCGGATATCGAAGGAAGCACTACGACTGTCAAGACCGACGGAACGCTCGGGCAATATTATGTCGATTACGACAAGCCCTTCGTAGAGCCTAAAACAACTACCGAAACTAAAGAAGCACCGCTAAAAGACAATATTAACGACAGCGAAAAAGATTCGCTTATTTTGCAGTTTAAAAAATCAGCGACGGACAGCACGATAATAACCGTTAAATTCGTGTTTAATGTGGTCGGCAGTCCGAGCCTCGTTTCCCGAGACGATCTGTTTTTTCATATTTGGATAAAGAACGACGATTTTACAACATGGCAGAGCACGTACCTCGACGATAGCAAGTCGACCAAAAAGAAAGCGGTCATCCGTAATTTGACAAAAGCGCATACATATAGCGAGTTTACGGGGTTTATAATAGCTTCCGCGAGCGGTTGGCAGTCGGACGACGTCGGAGTAAAGGGCGTTGTAACTGATATTGCGGATAACTACGTTTATACTATGGATATAAGCGACAGCGGACTGAGCTTGGCAAAGTCGGAACCGTTTACTATAGAAACGACCGTAACGGAAAATGTAGTAAAGCACGGCAGCGCCGTTACTACCGTTCGATCGGTCAACACCAACGGAAACGCTACATATAAAAATTATGTGTGCGTGCGCCGCGAAAATCAATACGAAAGCGACGGAACGCTCGCGCCCGCCGATCCATCTCACGCATATGTCGAGTTCTCGGTATCGGGCGAAGATCTCGGCGCAGTCGTTACGGAGTTTACCGTGCGTAGGGCAAAGACGAGCGCGGACGGAACAGTGCTCGGCGGATCGTCCAACGTAAACGTTTGCGGTTCGCCCGTAGGCAAGCCGTTGTCTTACATAAACGGCAATACATATATCGTGCTCGACTTCGGAGCGGATGCGGACAAATTTTACGCGCTCGACGTTACCGTAACGACCGACTCCGCAGTTACATATCATTTTTCGGCGGACGCTACTTACAAAGATACTCATACGTTTAAAATGGCTAATTCGTACTATCTCGGCATAGACGACTTTTCCATGCGCGAATCGGTGTATGTCGGCGCGGTAGGATCGGATCCCACGAAGATAGACGCAAGCATTATAACGACTCTTGTCGAGGGAAAGAGCTTTAAGCTGTTCGCATCGAGCGACGGAACGGGCGGCGATATAGTTATAGAAAAGTATTTCGGCATAGCGAGCGCGAGCGGCAGTTCGTACAGTGCAAACATAACGTATAGTCCTGCAAGTATAGCCGCGAATTTCACTCCGCCTACGAGCAACGGCGGCAACGACGCCAACATCACGGTAAAAACATCGGGCAAGTATATGCTTCATTGGTACGGCGCGGTGTCGCAAGTTTACGGGGTGGACTACACTGTAGGCGGCTTGGAAATAACGCTCATAGAAGCGATAGAAAACAACGACGATCTCGATAACGAAACGACGGAAGCCGGATATTACGTAATAGGCGCATTTACGCAGAACAAGACGTATGAGGGACTTAAACTCACTCCTTCCGACGAAGTTGTGGGCGTTTACGAAAAAACCACAAAGAGCCTTGTAGCGGGCAATCCTTACACAATCGTTTACAGAGCGACGGACGGCGGCAGTACGGTCAACTGTATGAGCGGCACGGTAACGGCAAACGATGTGGGCAGCCTCGGCGCGACGGTCGCTTACGACGCGTTTACGGGACACGGACCGTCCGATTCTTTGCAACACAGATTCGTCGTAGATTTCGGCGGATTGGATATATCTCAAGCGACGGAGCTTTCGCTCAACTACAGAGCGAGCATAACGGGAGTCAGCGACAAAGCGACCTTGTTTAAAGGCGTGGGCGCGGAAGTAAAAGATCTGTACTATGCCGATGTCAACGACAATGCGATCTCGTCTATAACCGTTAAAGCGACGAGCAACACAGTAAGACACAACAGCTTCGATATAAACGCGATAACTGCGGGACGGAAATGCGATTTCACGTTTAAATCGTACGGTATAAAAGCAACGGAGTTTATAGGCGAAGGTAACAAAGCCAACTGGACGGGTATCGTGCAGTCGTATGAAAAAGGCGAGTACGGGGTGGAAATACCGTTCGGCTTGAACCTTTCCGCAATAGCTCAAGGTAATGTAGTTGTATACAACAAATCAAGCATGAGCGGATACACATACGGAAACGTGTTCTTGCCCATGGACGCTTCTGCCGACGCGGAGTGGGATCGCGAAATTGTGCTCGACACTCGTTACGGCAAGGCTCATGACGCTCTGATAGGCACAGAGTTTTTGATCTATTACAACGGAAACGCCATGTCCGCCGAGCTTGACGACAGGCTTATCCGCGTAACGCACGAACAAGGAAGTCATTCTTACAGAATAATAAACAACGATAAAGCGCAAGGCAAGTTTACCGTAAAAACGCGCAAATCGTTTTACGACGCAGGTAGCGGCGCTTATACCGACAATCTTAATATTACGTTCGTGTCGGGTGCGGCTATCGACGAAACGCCGATAACCGAATGCACGCCGCAAAACGAAGGGTATTACGTGATGGGGCAGTTCTCGGGCTGGGATCTTTATCCTTCGCACAAATTGCGCGAAACCAACATAAAAGGAGCTTACCACGTTACGATAGACGAAGTAATAACTACGAGCGACAGCGACGTATCGGGCATGTACAAGATAGTATACGTGCCGTCGGCAACGCCCGCTTCGGGCAATAAGTTTACGTATTACGGCATAAGCGGCGGCAAACTGAGCATAAACAATTCGGGCGATAATATACCTATTACGTCTCAAGACTTTTATTTCGACACTTACGCCGCGGCGCGCGGCAATCAAGCGACTGCCGAGGAAGCGTTCCCCACATTAGACAAACTCAGATCTGTTTATCGCGTTGTGTATCAGAACAACAGCGGGATAGACGGTGCAAACAGCGGAGTGCGCATACATTTTTGGGATAGCAGCAAGACGGGCGATCCCGCCAACTGGAGCGCGCAAGGCAACTTGAGCGACGGAAATTTTGCCGCGTACGACGACAGACCGTACATGTTGCGCGGCGGCAGCACTATTTGGTATTACGACGTTATCGCCGACGCCAAATATAACGGCGAGTATATGTCGCTCCAAGGCGTACTCGTATCGGCTACGGGAAATACATATAAATCGCCCGATATGCACCCGCAGTTTACAACTACGGACGGCGAAGGCTACAGATCGTATATGATCCGTTTCGACGGGACTAACTGGAGCGGAAGCAAGCTCGAAGGCACGTGGGACAGCAATGTAGGCGGTGTGGACGAACTCGAAGACCTAAAGACGGAGATAAGCGGCACGGGCGACTCGTTTGAATTGTACAACTTGGGCGCGGAAGACAACTGGGCTTTGCGTTACGACATCACTTCTACGGGCGTCGATCCCGCCGTGCACCGCGGTTGGATCCTCGGCGCGTATGTCGGCGGCAGCAGACAGCTCGTCTCGCTCGAATTGATAAACAACGAATTGGAAGGCGGCTGGGACGACTCTATCAATCTGTACGGCCATGTATTCTCCACCGACGATGACGACCATTACGGATTGGGAAAGGTATCCGAAATGGAAGGGGATGAAAAGGCGGCGGCTTTGAGCAAGATCGCGGCGATACGAGCCAAGGAACTTGTAACCTTTGCGTCGTCGAGCGAAAAGAGCGAGCTGCTCAACAGCGCAAGCGAGGAAACGCCCGTAACCGTTACGTTTGTCCGTCAAGGCATGTTCGTCAGTGTGTACGCAAGCGACGGCGGCAGAACGCTGCACATAGGCACTGTCTCGCTCGAGCGGTTCAAAGATATAAGCGGTGTCTACAGCGAGGACGAACCCGGCTCGTCCAAGGACTATACGTACGACAACTCGTTCGGCGTAGGATTTAGAACGACGTCGTTCGCCGATGGCAACGTGGTATCTTTTGCTAAACCCGTTATAAGCAACATTCGCTATTCGATCGGCGCAGACAAGATATCCGAAGCGATAGACGACACGCTCGGCGCATTCAAGGTGATACTTTCTCAAACGCGCTGCACGTCCGAACGCGATAACTACTATATCGGAGATCATATAAAACTCATAGCCGACGCGCCCGAAGTAGGAACGCAGTTCGATCACTTTGAAGTGGACGGCAAGGCGATAGACGGCGACACATTTGTGGCTACGGCTATATTGCACAGAGTGCGCGCCGTGTACACAAGCGTCAACTACTTAAAGATAGAAGAACACGGCGATACTATAACTTCGGCGGACGGAAATTACGTATTGCCCAAGGCGCAAGTAATAGCCGCCGACGGCAGCGATATAACGAACAGCCATCCCGTTACGGTTACGGCTACCGATCCCACGGGCAAATCTTACACGGTTACCGATGGCGTAGCTAACGTTCCGACAAGGGGCGCGCGCAGGCTCACCGTTACATACAGCGTTCCCGATCTGGGACTCGGTCCCGTTACGCGGTACATCACCGTGCAGCGCTCCGGAAGCGAAGTTTACGTGTACTATCCCGAGCTTCTCAGCATAGGGTTGTTGCACGGCGGTGCAGCGGGCGACGGCGTGGAATTTGACGCACGCGTCAAGCGCGGCGACGACGCGGGGTCTATCAAGTTTACACCGAACAGCGACGAAGCGAGTTTCGAGCTGGGAGTGTTTGACTTTAACAACTACAATGTGATAGAATTTTACGTATATGCGGAGAATGCCAAATCGGGAATGTTTGCGGGCATTTGCTGGGCGGGCGACACTTACTTAAAAGCTGGCGAATGGGTAAAGATCACCGTAGACAAGAGCGCGCTCGAAAGTTATCAGACTTTCGCATTGAACGAAACGGTCAACGGCGACGACGATCACGGCAAGCTTAGCATTCGCGTCCGTAACGGCAGCGGAACGCCCGTATGGGTCTCGTCGGTAACGGTGCGGTAAACGCAAATCGTCCCGAAGTCCGCGCTGTAAGCGGACGGGATGATGTATGATCAACGGTTTTAATGCCAAACGCGGCAGGGCGCGACAGGCTTAAAATAAACAGACAATATTCCAAAAGGAGAATAACATGGAAAAAAAGAAAATAGTAAAACCCCTTGTGATCGCGACGGCGGTCGCTGCAGTTGCCGGTATCGGCGCAGTTTCGTTCGCGGCGTGGAATAATGCCAACGACAAAACGGCTAATGTTAACGGCAACACTTTGGGCTCGGTTACGCTGTTCGGTTTCGATGGCGAAGGTACCGCTCCCACTGCGTTCACCGGACTTTTGCCGAGCGATCAACCCGACGCTGATATCGCCGATACGCGCAAAGAAATGACCCTTCCCGCTGTTGTATTGGATTCCGCTACGAATTACACCGTAACCGTAACGGGTACGGCCACTGCAGCTGCCGGCAACACTTTGTCCGACGACCTTAAGTTGTTTGTTGTAGTTCAAGATGCGACAACCGCTGCTCCCGCGCTTGCAGACGCCACATGGAAAGAAGTCGGCGCTTCCGCGGTATTCAACTTCACTACGGAAACGTCGCTTAAGGCGTACTTCAAACTTTCGTCCGGCGAAACTGCCGATATGAATGCAACTTACGACATCGTATTTACCGCCGCCGACACCACTCCCGCGGCATAATACGAAATTACACAAAATAACAATTTAATATGCACTAGCCCTGCGTGCAAATACACGCAAGCCGACCGTATAAAAGCGGTCGGTTTTGTTTTATGCGCGATGGCTTTGACTGTGTGGTGTTTGTTTAAACCGAATATAACGCGGGCAAATACAGATCGCGTTTTGATATCGCAGCGTCAAAGACTTGATTTAGTTGCGCGATGATGTTACAATGCATGTATCATGCGCACGCATAAAAGTTAAAATGCGCGCGAATACATATACTTTAAGAGGATCATGTTAGGTAAACTACTGAAATTAATGTCTACAAAAGCGGGCATAACCGTGTTTTCGTTATTGATACAGATAGCGATAGTAGTTGTGGGGGTACTGTTCGCGGCGACGTATTTTTGGTGGATATGGCTGGTATTCCAATTTTTGAGTTTTTGTATTTGCATATATATAATATCGCGCGACATCAATCCGAGTTATAAACTTACTTGGTGCGTGCTTATTCTGCTCGTTCCCGCGTTCGGCGGGCTTGTGTATCTGTTTATAGGCAGACAGCACACGCCGCGCCGCGTGCGCAAGCGGCTGAAAGAAGCGGGCAACGCGACGCAAGTGCTTTTTAATATCACAAACGCAGAACTCATCAACAGACGAAAAAGCTTGAATCCTACGGGTTCGGTATTGGCCGATCTTGTATTGCGCTCTGCGTCCTATCCCGTGTACGGCAATACCGATACTCAATATTTTTCGCTCGGCGACGACTTTTTCCCCGCGCTGTTGCGCGATATACGCGCCGCGGAAAAGTTTGTTTTTATGGAGTATTTTATAATCGACCGCGGCGAAATTTGGTCGGAGATATGCGAAGCGCTCATAGACCGAGCGCAGCACGGCGTTGACGTAAAGATAATTTACGACGACGTGGGCAGCATGTTTACTTTGCCCAAACGTTCCATAAAACAGCTCAAAGCGAGCGGCGTGCAGTGCTTGCCGTTCAATAGGATAACTCCGTCGTTCGATATGCGGCTAAACAACCGCTCGCACAGAAAGATAACGGTCATCGACGGAACGGTGGCGTATACGGGCGGGAACAATCTCGCAGACGAGTACGCGAATAAGGTCGAGCGGTTCGGGCATTGGAAGGACACGCACATGCGGTTTTCGGGCGACGCCGCGTGGAGCTTTACCGTTATGTTCTTGGCGTTTTGGCGCATACTGTCCCGCCAAGAAATAAAGTATATCGATTATTTTCAACCCACGCCCGAACATTCGGGCGCGAGCGGGTATATCCAGCCGCTGTCGTCCGGACCTGGCAGAGACGATCATTTGATACAGAGCGCGTTTATCAATCTTATTTCGTCCGCCAAGCGGTACGTGTATATTACCACGCCGTACTTGATCTTGGACAACGAGATACAGACCGCGCTTGTTCACGCCGCGCTTTCGGGCATTGACGTAAGGATAGTCATACCGCATAAGCCCGATAAGCGCACCGTATATCTGGCTACAAAGTCGTTTGTACCCGTATTGATAAAAGCGGGAGTTAAGGTGTATACTTATACCCCCGGATTTATCCATGCGAAAATGATGATCGTGGATGACGAGCGCGCCTTTATCGGTTCTTGCAATATGGACTACCGCTCGTTCTATCTTCATTACGAGTGCGGCGCATTGCTGTACAACACCGACAGCATACACGACATGAAAGCCGACTTTACCGAAACGCTCAAGACAAGTCATGAGCTTACGCACGACGAAGTGGAAAACGTAACGGTGTTTACGCGTTTGGCGCGCAGTATATTGCGACTCATGGCGCCCATGATGTGATACAGCCGACACTTAAGCGGCGCGGCGATTTGTGAATTTAATATTACAAAAATGCAATAATACTATCGAAAGCGGCGCGCGGCGGGGGCAACCGTTGATTTGCCGCGCGCCGCGTAGTAGAATATTGCTGTCGCGCATATGCGGCGCGCGGAGTATGTTATCATGGCGAACAAGATAGGCGCATTTTTTAAACGCGGACCGAGCGCGATAGATATGACAGTCGGCGATCCGCTAAAGCGGATACTCGTATTTATGATACCGCTCGTTATTGGCAATATATTTCAGCAACTGTATTCCATGGTCGATACGGTCATAGTGGGGCGTGCGCTCGGCGCGGACGCTTTGTCGGGCGTGGGCAGCACGGGCGCGGTGTCTTTTTTGATACTCGGGTTCGTATCGGGACTGACGCACGGTTTTTCGGTGGTAACGAGCCAACGCCGCGGCGCGCGCGACGAGGAGGGCATGCGGCGGTCGTTTGCTAACGGCATAGTATTGACATTGGTCATAGTGTCCGCGCTTACGGTCGTCGCGCTATTTGCGGCACGACCGTTGCTCTCTGCAATGAACACGTACGAAGACTACATGCCGTATGCGCTCGATTACATTACGACGATATTCGGCGGCATGCTGCTGTCGGCGTTTTACAACGAGTTTTCTTCCACGCTGCGCGCGATAGGCGATTCGGTAGTTCCGCTCTTGTTTTTGATAATGGCGAGTATCATAAACGCGGGGCTTGACTGTCTGTTTGTCCTTGCATTGGATATGGGCGTTGTGGGCGCGGCGGCGGCTACGCTCACGGCTAACGGGATCTCTGCGGTAGCGACTTTTATATACATGTGGGTGAAGTATCCCGTGCTTCGCTTAAAGGCGCGGCATTTTATACCCGACTTAAAAAAGTACGCGCAGCTCTTAAAGCTCGGCGTACCCATGGCGTTGCAGCTTTCGGTAGTGTCTATAGGCATGATATTCGGACAGACCGCGCTCAACGCTATGGATCCCGTGGCAATAACGGCTTACGTCGCAGCGTCTAAAACGGACGGGCTTGCTACCGCGGCTATAAACAGCTCGGGCGCGGCGGCGGCTACGTTTGTCGGGCAAAACTACGGCGCGCAAAAGTATGATCGCATAAGACAGGGAACAAAGCGGTTTTTCGTGTTTTCCGCATGCATGTCGCTCGCGCTCGGCGCGTTGGTGTTGGCTTTGCACCGACCGCTCGTAATGCTGTTTATCAAAAGATCGGATACGAGCGCGGAACTGTTCGGATACGCGCTCAAATATTTGGCGTTCAATGCCGGTTTTTACGTGCTTTTAGCGTCGCTGTGTCTTATGCGCAGCGCGCTGCAAGGCATGGGGCGGGGAACGCTCGCTCTCGCTGCCGCTGCCGCCGAAGTGGTCATGCGCGTGGGTATCGCGTTCGTCGCGCTCAAACTCAACGACTATGTTTTCGTGTGTATGGGCAATTGCATGTCGTGGATAGGCGCTAACGTTATATTGATACCCGCGTTTTTTATAACGTTAAAAAAGTATGCCGCGGCGGGCTTGATCGATATAAAGCATTTAAGGATGCCCGATCCGTCGATCGCGCCCATGTTTGGCAAGGTCGGCGGCGGCAAGCGGCGGATATAATTAAGTGGTCAAAATACTTGCCTTTTCATCGGGCATGTAGTATAATCGTAACGTGAAGATCGGAATCTCTACATCAACATTTTTCAATATTCTTGCGCCTGAAAACATGTTCGACGTGATGCGCAAGATGCGCGCGGATACGTGCGAGTTCTGTCTCAATACTTTTTCCGAATACGAAAAAGATTATGTTGACAAACTCGCCGCATACAGAAACGGACTGAACGTAACGGCGGTGTCGCCGCTTTCCACTCAGTTCGAACCGCAGTTGTTTTCGCCCAATGCGAGAGTGCGAGCCGACGCCGAACTGATATTCAAAAAGATCTGTTACGCATGTTTTGCGCTCGGCGCCAAGTTTTACACTTTCCGCGGACCGATCAATCTAAACGATCAACGCGAGTTCGACTACAATCGGCTCGCGCAACGCTTTTCGCAATTATCCGATATTGCCGCGTCTTACGGCGTTATACTGTCGCTAAAAAACATGCGGTGGTCGTATGCTGCCACTCCCGCATTTTTCGGCAAACTGTTTGACGTATGCCCGCGGCTTTGCGCCACGTTCGATCTTACCCATGCGGAAAACGCGGGGTACGATCTGCGCGAGTTCTTCGACGCCGTTCCCGCACAACGCATAAGCCTTGTGGAAGTGGCGGACGTTGTCAAGGGCGAGTGGTGTCTGCCGGGCAAGGGCAAGTACAGATTCGATAGGCTGTTCGCAGAACTTGACCGCCGCAAGATAGCCGCGCCCGTTCTCATAGCCGCGCGCAACGATTGTTATGCCGATCTGTTGCAAGTGCGCGACAGCTTGGAATACATAGCGGGGCTGTACCAAAAATCCAAGGCTTAACGCAATACCGTGCATTATAACGTATCGCAATAGCGATACTCACAATAAACAAAAAGGAGATCAACCATGAACAAAAAGACTGTTCGCGACGTAGACGTAAAAGGCAAGCGTGTGCTTGTGCGTTGTGATTTCAATGTGCCTATGAAGGACGGCGTTATAACCGACGAAAACAGAATACTCGGCGCGCTTCCCACCATCGAGTATTTGCTTAACGCGGGCGCAAAGGTAACGCTGTGCTCGCACATGGGCAAGCCCCACTCCATATTCTCGAGCGAAGTCAAGCTCAACAAAAAGGATGTGAAAAAAGTGGACGCGGGCGAAACGACCGCCCAAGCTATCATAGAAAAAGCCAAAAAGGACGAGCCTAAAAAGCTTACGCTCGAACCGGTGGCAAAACGCCTTAACGAGCTTTTGGGCGGCAAAGTGGCTTTTGCGCACGACGTTATAGGCGCGGACGCCAAAGCCAAGCGCGACGCGCTCAAGGCGGGCGAAGCTGTTCTGCTCGAAAACCTCAGATTCCATTGGGAAGAAGAAAAGAAAGACGAAGCGTTCTGCAAAGCGCTCGCTTACGACGCCGAAGTTTATGTAAACGACGCGTTCGGTACTGCGCACCGCTCGCACGCTTCCACCGCGGCTATCGTCGAATACGGCATTGTCAAGACGGCGGTTTGCGGCTTCCTCATCGAGAAAGAACTTTCGGTCATGGGCGCGACCATAGAAAACCCGCCGCATCCGTTCGTTGCCATTCTCGGCGGCGCAAAAGTTGCGGACAAACTCAACGTCATCTCCAACCTCCTCGAAAAATGCGACACGCTCATAATCGGCGGCGGCATGGCTTACACCTTCCTTAAAGCCAAGGGCGGCGAGGTAGGAACGTCGTTGTTGGACGAGGAAAAGATAGGATACTGCAAAGACATGATAGAAAAGGCGGCAAAACTCGGCAAGGAACTTGTGCTTCCCATCGACACCGTTATCACGTCGCATTTCCCCGAACCCATAGACGAAGCCATAGAAGTAAAGACCGTTCCGTCCAACGCCATTCCCGCCGACATGATGGGCATGGATATAGGCGAGAACACCCGCAAGCTTTACGCCCAAAAAGTGGCTAACGCCAAAGCTGTGGTTTGGAACGGACCTATGGGCGTGTTTGAAAACCCCACGCTCGCCAAGGGTACTATAGCGGTAGCTCAAGCGCTTGCCGACGTAAACGGAAAGTGCACCACCATAATCGGCGGCGGCGACAGTGCGGCGGCTGTAAAGCAGCTCGGCTTTGCCGATAAAATGTCGCATATCAGCACGGGCGGCGGCGCTTCGCTCGAGTACCTCGAGGGCAAAGTTCTTCCCGGTATCGCTTGTCTTAACGACAAATAACGATCCCGATATTTTGCGTCGGTAAATAAAAAGCAAGAATATCATCGTCGGCGCGTCGCGGCAGAGCAAAAACTGAAGCGACGCGCTTTTGTATAAAGGAGACGTAAATGAAGGATAAGACGGCACGCATTCTCGCGATCATTGCGCTGGTGTTTATGTTGTTGTTTATTGCGACGCTCATCACCACGTTTGTCGATCACAAGCTCCTAAACGGCGCTATAGGCTTTATATCGCTCGGTTCGGGCGTGTTTGCGCTCATAATACTCGCCGCGCTCAAAGCCGACGGACGCGGCTTTTCAATGACCAAGATCAACAACGACATCGAACTGAAAAAGATAGAAGAAGAGCTTGAGAAACGCAAGGCGAATGGCGAGAGCGAACAAGACGAACGCGACAACGCGGAAGAAAACACGACCGAGCAGCAAGCGGAGAGTAAAAGCGCAACTGCCGAAACACCGCAAGAGAAAACGTCAGAGGACGGTAACGCCGCGGATAACGGCGACGAAAGCGTGGAAGCCGATGGCGATCATTCGGATAAATAAGTTTTGCATAACAGTCGAAAGAGACCGCATAAGGTCTCTTTTTGTTTGCGTGCTTTTGCGCATAATACCGCATATCGGCGTTAAATGCTTGCCAAAAATAACGCTTTGATTTAAAATATATGTGTAGCAACAGTCGAGGAGGACGGTATGAAAAAAGTAAAAGACGGCGTTTATAACGTAGGTGTTAGCGATCGCGGCATAGATCTGTTTGAGGGGATGTATAGAGTGCCTAACGGCATATCGTATAATTCGTATGTGATCATCGACGAAAAGACGGCGGTGCTCGATACGGTAGATAAGAATTTCACCGACGAATGGTTATGCAATATAGAGCGCGCGCTCGTCGGCAAGTCGCCCGATTATCTTATCGTGTTGCACATGGAACCCGACCATTCGGCTAACATATTCAACTTTGTAAAAAAGTACCCGAATGTGCGCGTCGTGGGCAATGTCAAAACGTTTTCCATGATGTACGCGTACTTCGGCGCGGAACTCGACGGCATGACGCGCGATTCGCGCATAGTGGTGGAGGACGGCGGCAAGCTGTCGCTCGGCAAACACGAGCTTACTTTCGTGTTCGCGCCCATGGTGCATTGGCCGGAAGTAATGGTGGCATACGATAGCTTTGACAAAACGCTTTACTCCGCCGACGCGTTCGGCAAGTTCGGCGCGGCGGACGACAGCGAACCTTGGGCGGACGAGGCGCGGCGGTACTATATAGGCATAGTGGGCAAGTTCGGCGTGCAAGTTCGGTCGCTGCTCAAAAAAGCGGCTGCGCTCGATATAGAGACGATCTGTCCGTTGCACGGTCCTGTGCTCGACGGCGATCTGAGCGAATACTTGGACTTGTACGACAAATGGTCGTCGTACACGCCCGAAAGCGACGGCGTGCTTATAGCTTACACTTCGGTTTACGGCAACACCAAGCGCGCGGCGGAACTTCTCGCTGAACGGTTGCGCCTTTTGGGCGCGGAAGTGGTTTTGCGCGACCTCGCCCGCGACGATAGGGCGCAGTGCGTTGCCGAGGCGTTTAAATATTCAAAGCTCGTTCTCGCCACCACTACGTACAACGGCGATATATTCCCGCCCATGCGCGAGTTTATAGACTGCATAGCCGAGCGCAATTACAAAGAGCGCACCGTCGCGCTTATAGAAAACGGCAGTTGGGCGTCCACTGCGGCGCGCGTGATGACGGCAAGGCTGGAAAAATGCAAGGACTTGAAATTTACCGAGCGCTCTGTCGCTATACGCGGCGCGGTAACTCCCGCGGTAGAGGAAGAGCTAAGCGAGCTTGCAAAAGAGCTTTGCAGCGAAAATTAAACAAATCAAGTAAAACAAAAGCGGCTCACGGGCCGCTTTTACTTTGTCTATTCTATATCGAGTTCTTCCGAGCGGAATACGTCGTCGTCCAAAAATTCGAGCGCCGTCATTCCGAAACCGTTTGCCAGTTTGAATACGGTAGACAGAGTAACCGTTTTGTTCTGTCCGCTCAATATGCGCTCCATAGCGCCGTGAAATACTCCCGACTTTTGCTCGAGTCTATATCGCGTTATGCCTTTTTCTTGCAGCAGCGCACGTATTCGTTTTGCTACTGCTTCGTTGAGCGTCAAGATATCCACCGCCTTTCCGATCGTTATTAATAATATATCAAATAATGTCGTTGTAGATACATCTTTAAAATAAGTATTTAAAATAAGTATTTAAAAGATGTATTTAGTTGCGTTTAATGCTTCTCTTTGGTATAATAATTTTTATGAAAGTAGCAGTGATAGGGCATAGAAATGTCAAATATTCCTTAGAATTATATAGTTTTATCAGTAACTTGTTAGAAATTTTAATTAATGACCAAGATGTCGATACGTTTCTATTTGGAAGTAAAAGTAATTTTAATGACATATGTTATGACGTAGTAAGTGATTTATTAAATCAATACAAATTTATCAAAAGAGTGTATCTTAGAGCTGCATATAAGTATATTAATGACGACTATGAAAAATATTTATTATCTTTTTATGAAGCTACGGAGTATCCTAACAAAGTTGATAATGCCGGGGCTTTATCATATATAAAGAGAAATGAAGCAATGATTGATATGAGCGATTTGGTTTTAGTTTATTACAATAAAGACATTAAGTCAAAAAATCGATTTGGAAAAATGGTAAGTGGTACGGCTCATGCTGTGAAATATGCGGAACAAACTAATAAACCAATAATAAATGTTGCTGATTTATTACATTAAATGGATTGCTTATTCGACTTTAAAGATATGACGGCGGAGTATACGGCTGTGGCGGTAAAAAGCGCGGCGCATATCGACGCGCATACGACGGTAATGATCGATCTCGTTAGCACCGCAACGCCGAACATTGACGCGGACAGCAAAAGATAGCGGGGCAGCTTGTCTTTCCCCAGAGCGCCGCGCAATGCGGAAAAGCGCTTTTTGCGTTTGGGCGAAAAGCGTCGTTTGGGCGCGCAGCCGAGCGATGCGAACAGCTTGTACGCGTCGTTCCCGTAAACTACGGACAGAGATATGCCGTCTATATCGAGAGAAAAGAGCGGCGGATCTTTGCAGAACACGGTCAGTTTTTTCGCGCCGTAGTGCTTGGCTTTGGAAATGAACCGCGCGGCTTTTGCCGCCGTCAACGGCGCGTCGAACGAAAAGTACGCCGCGCAGTCGTTTAAGAAAACTCCGCTGCCGTGCATCGCTATGTCGGCGTTTTTTGCCTTTAAGCCTTTAAAGAGCGAGCGGGCGGGCGCGTTCCCGTCGCAAAACATAAAATCGAAAAACATGTCGTCGGCGGCTTTGGACAGCATGGCGGCATTCGATCGCTTTTTGCCCGTGAATCCTAAAAGAACAAATGCGCATGCCGTTGTGGAAAGCGCGCAAAACACGGCAATAGATAACGGCATGTAGTATTTGTACACTGCCGCCGCGGCAAAAAATATAAGTGCCGCGCCTATCGTACCGTCCGTAATTTTTGCAAACTTGCTCTTCATGCTTGTAATTATCGGCTCGATGTGCTAAAATTATACAATATACATACGAAAACGAGTACGGAGAACACAGTGGATACTCAATTATTACAGCCTACAAACGAAAACATAATGCGATGCGCCGCCAAGCTGAATGGCGGCGGACTTGTGGCGTTCCCGACGGAAACCGTATACGCGCTCGGCGCAGTCGCCACGGACTCCGCGGCGGTCAAGCGGTTATACGACGTTAAAAAGCGTCCGAGCGATAATCCGCTCATAGTCGCGGTCTCTAAAAAATCGGCGATAGACGGCGTTGCGAAAAACATTCCGCAAAAGGCGCGCGTCCTTATAGAAAAGTTCATGCCGGGCGCGCTAACGCTTTTGTTGGATAAAGCCGACTGCATACCCGACGTAGTAACCGCGGGCTCGTCCACCGTAGCGGTGCGCATACCAAACAACCCCATAGCGCTCAAACTGATAGATCTCGTGCGCAAGCCCGTCGTAGTGCCGAGCGCAAACACGTCGTCCAAGCCCAGCCCTACGCTCGCGAGCCACGTGGCGGACGATCTCAAAGGCAAGATAGATTACATACTCGACGGCGGCGAGTCGGAGATAGGCATAGAATCGACGATCGTGGATACGCGCACCGAGCCGCCCACGGTACACCGCGTCGGCGGGGTTACTTTGGATAAGCTCAAAGCGGCGATAGGCGACGTCGTAGTAAAGCGCGACGGAAAAAAGAGCATCAAGTATGTGCCGCAAGCCGATATACTGTTTTCGGCGTTCTACGATAATATGAGCGAGAATATTTGCCGCAAGTACGACGAGCTTGCCGCGCGCGGCAGAAAGACCGTAGTGCTTTGCTTAAACGGCAACAAAAAAAAGTATGGCGACCGCGCGGTGTTTACCGTAGGCAAGGACTATTCGGAGTACGCGCACAATCTGTTTGCGCGGCTCAGAAAAGCGGATGCGGAGCGGTACGACGCCGTAATAGCCGAGGGCGTAGAGCCGAAAGGCATAGGCGAGTCGCTTGTCAACAGGCTTATAAAAATAAGCGGCGGACAGATAATATAGTCCGCGCGGGAGGTGTGCGCTGTGTCGGAAAAGAGCGTTGCGCATGACGGCGCAAAGGAAAAATTCAAACTGATATTCGTATGTGCGGGCAACACGTGTCGCTCGCCCATGGCGGAATTCATGTTCAAAGAATATCTCAAGGAGAAAAAGCGCAGTAGCGAGTTCAATGTGTCGAGCGCGGGGCTTTACGCCGCATGCAACGATTATCTGACGGAAAGCGCAGACCAAGCGCTAAGCGTTCTCGGAGTCAAACACACCAAGCGAAAGGCAAAGCCGTTTACCGTGCGCATGTCGCTCGAGTCCGATCTTATAGTGGCGGTCAACGAGGAATACGCCCGCGCTTGCGGCGGCAAGAATGCCGTATCGTACGAGCGGCTTATCGGTTCGCCCGTGTTCGATCCGTACTGCTATCCGCTGCCCGCATATCTTAAGTGCGCCGACATACTCAAGTCGGGATTTGACAAAATACTCGAAATGTGCGACGAGATCATTGCCGAGCGGTCGTAGACGGCGTTTGCCGAAGGTAAAAAACACTCGACAAACTCAAAGATATGTGGTATAATCATACACGATATCGTATTTTTGCGAACGCGGCATCTTAGATCGATAAGTCGTTTGAGATAGGTCGAGCGCGGGTGCGATATAATTTCACACATTAGAATATACTATAAATCACATATAGAGGAGCGACATGATATACATTGGTTGCGATCACGGCGGTCTGGAACTTAAAGCCGCTATCAAAAAAATGCTCGACGGTATGGGCGAATCGTATACCGATCTCGGCACAGACGGTGAACAGTCGGTCGATTATCCCGACTTTGGGTTAGCCGTTGCGCAAAAGGTCGCTGCCGAAAGCGGCGCGCGCGGAATAGTGATATGCAAAACGGGCGTGGGCATGAGCATATGCGCCAATAAGGTAAAAGGCGTGCGCTGCGGACTGTGCTTCAACGCCGACATGGGCAAGCTGTGCCGCGAACACAACAACGCCAACGTGCTCGCGCTCGGCGCGGCAAACACCGATATCGAAACCGCGCTCGGCATAGTTCGCGCGTTTTTGGCGACGGAGTTTGCGGGCGGCAGACATGCTCAGCGCGTTGACAAGATATGCGCATTCGAGGAAGGAAATGGCTAAGAAGCAAGCTGCTTTGGAATACAGAGACCGCGCGGAGCTTGACGAAGAACTCAACTCCGCCATCGGCGAAATACTTTCCGCGGAGGAACAAGCAAAGCGCTCGGTCGAGCATGCGGAAGAGTCGGTAAAGGCGGTGCAGCTGGACGGCGCAACGCGCGAGCGCGCTATGCGCGAGGACAATGCCCGCGTCATAGCGGCTTATAAAGAGCGCGCCGTCGCCGAAGCTATAGCCAAGGCGGACGAAGAGTGTAAAAAGCTTGTGGCAGAGGCGGAAGAGCAAGGCAAAAAGCTTATCGCGTCCAAGCGTAAGAGCATAGAAAAACGCGCGGCGGAACTCTTCGCGCAGCTCGGAGATTTGTAATGGCGATTGCCGATATGGCGCATCTCCGACTTGTCGGATTGCGTTCCAAGCAAAAAAGAATAGTGGACAAGCTCGCCTCGCGCGGCTTGTTTGAGGCGCGGGCTACCGAAGTTACCGCGCACGATCTCGGCGGCGGCAATGCCGACGGGCTTTGCGACGCGCTCAAACTAAAGCAAAGCAAGCTCGCTTTCGCGCTCGACTTTTTAAAGGCGCGGCACGCTACCGTCGCCGCGGCGGTCGATGCCAACGAGCGGGACGTAAAAAAGGGCAGAGCCGAGCCGCTCGGCATAACCGTATCCAAAGAGAAGTATTCAAACGCGCGCACTCTCATAACTCGCGCGGATTTTTCGGACGCTCGCGCAAGGGAATACGAATTGATGGATGTGTGCGACAGTCTGCAAAAGATATCGTTCGAGCTGTCCGAGGACAAGTCGCGCGTCCAGTCTTTAAACAACGTTATCAAAACGTACGCGCCGTTCGCTTGCGTGCCGATAAAACTATCGGCTCTCGATCGCGACGGAGATGTGCGTATATTTTTATTTCACGACAAAGCGTCGACACCGGTAGAACAAGCGCTCGATGCGCTTCCTTGCGCATACGATATCGTGCGCGGCGACGGGACTGCGATAATAGCTTTATGCAGAGCCGCCGCTTCCGACGAGCTTGTAAAGAGCATGAGCGCGCTCGGTTATACACGTTGTACTCTAAACGACGACTGTACCGCCGAGCAAAAGATATCTGCGCTTAAAGCGGAACTCGACGACGTAGAGCGGCATATGTTTGCGCTAAACGTCAAAGCGCTCGCGTACGAGAAATTCGTAAACGAGCTGCGCATACTTTACGATGTTATAGGTCTCGAAATAGAATGCGCCGTAGCCGAGCGTGATTTTTTACAGACCGATCAAACTTTCATTCTCGAGGGCTGGCTGCCCGAGAGCGTTGCGCAATCGGTAACGCAAGAGATACAAGCCGAACATCCCGAAGTGTTGTTGCAACTGCTCGCGCCCGAAGAGCGCGACGAGCCGCCTACGCTCGTGTGCAACAACAAGGTGGTCGCGCCTTACGAAGAGATAACCAACATGTACAGTCCGCCGCGGTACAAGGAGATAGACCCCAACCCGATCATGGCTGTGTTCTATTTTCTGTTCTTCGGTATCATGATAGGCGACGCGGGTTACGGACTTATCCTCGCCGTAGCGGGACTTGTGATAGGCAACTGCAAAAAGTTCGACGGCGGCTTGAGACGGCTCGCTTTGCTCGTTGGCATGGGCGGCATATCTTCTATCATATGGGGCGTGCTTTTCGGCGGATATTTTTCCATAGATTTCGGTGAGACCAACGTCGCGCTCATACTCAACCCGCTCGACAAACCGTTGCTTCTTCTCGTTATGAGCATAGCGTTCGGTTGCGTGCAGATAGTAACGGGATTTGTAATCAAGTTTGTCGCGCTGTGCAAGGACGGTAAGCCGTTTTCGGCAATATTCGACTGCGGCTCGATAATACTGTTGTTTGCCGCGCTTGTGTGTCTCGTCGTAGGCATGTTGCCGTCGCTCGCGCCCATGCTCGGTATAACGATCGATTTTGTTCCGCCCGCCGCGCTAAAGACCGCGGCAATGGCCTTGGCTATAGCTGGCGTCGCGCTCATACTCGTATTCGGCGGACGCAAAAGCAAAAACGTGTTCGGCAAGATAGTGGGCGGTTTCAAAGGCCTTTACGGGCTGGTGAACATTTTATCCGATCTGCTGTCGTATTGCCGACTGTTCGGTCTGTGTCTTGCGAGCTGCGCCATAGGTCTTGCGTTCAATAGCCTCGGCGGCATAATAATGGGGATACCCGTCGTAGGGTATGTAGTCGGCGCGGTGGTGCTGGCGGTACTGCACACATTCAACCTCGCGCTCGGCGTGCTCAGCGCGTACGTGCATGACGCGCGTTTGCAGTTTTTGGAGTTTTACGGCAAGTTTTACGACGGCGGCGGCAGACTGTTTTCGCCGCTCGGTCAAAAGACAAAGTACGTAAGATACAATTAAATCGGGTTTTCCCTCTTAAGAGGTAGCCATACTAATAATTCTCAAAAGGAGAAGGACAAAATGAATTGGGGTAATTTTTACGCGATACTCGGAGCGGCGTTCGCCGTTATCGTGTCGGGCATAGGCTCGGCGGTCGGCGTGGGCAGAGCGGGACAGGCTTCGTCCGCATTGCTCAGCAAACAACCGGAAAAGTTCGGTACGACCATGATACTGCAAGTAATGCCGTCTACGCAAGGACTGTACGGCTTTGTCGTCGCGTTCATGACGATGATCAAGCTCAACGTGTTCGGCGATATGGTAACGCTCACCGACGCGCAAGGCTGGATGATATTTGCGTTCTGTATGCCTATAGCGGTAGTCGGTCTGGTGTCGGCTATAATGCAAGGCAACGTAGCGATAGGCTGCATCAACCTCGTAGGCAAGCAAGAAAACCAGATCGGTCATGCAATACCCATGCTCGTTCTCGTGGAGATCTTCGCTATATTCGCGTTTATCGTATCCATACTCGGCGTAATGCTTTTGAAAGTTGCGTAAGTCATGCAAGGCAAAGAAAATCTGATCGACGATATTTTGCAGTCGGCGCAAAAGACGTCTGCGGCAATGGTCGAAGAAGCGGTCAACGCGCAAAACGCGGCGATAGACGCGCTGCGAGCGGAGCTTGAAGAAGCGCGCTTAGATGCGGAAAAGTCGGCTCAAGCCGCCGCTCAAGCCGCATATGCGGGGCGACTGAAGCTCGGCGAGTTGGAAGCGGGCAAGATAGAGCTTAGGGCAAAGCGCGAATGCGTTTCTGCTGTGTACGCCGCCGTGCGCGAAAAGATACTGGGGCTTCCCGACGGCGAATATCTTAAGCTCATGCAAAAGCTCATAGCAGCCAATGCCGAAGACGGCGACGAGATAATCGCTGCCAAACGCGACAGTAAGCGCATAAACGCGGCGTGGGTAAAAAAGATATCGACCGCGCTCAAAAAGAAGCTTTCGCTGTCCAAAGAACAAGGCGATTTCGACGGCGGGGTGGTGTTGCGCAATGCAAAGTACGACCGCGATCTTTCGGTGGACGAAATAATATCCGATCTTACGGAAAAGACGGAAAGCGGCACGGTGTCCGCTTTGGATCTGTAAGGGCGGTATGGCTTGCATGTATGCGTATCGACGCGGCATGCTAAAAGGATCAATCGGTAACGGTAATATGACAGCTTCGACGACCGTATTTGCCAACACGTTGGCAATGCAATATTCAAAACGTCTCGACGCCGAAAGACTTAGGCGTATCGTAGACGCTCCCACGGTGGAAGCCGCTTTTAAAATGCTGGGCGACTACGGTTATTCTTATACGGCGGGAAACACCGTCGACAAGTTTATCGTAGAAGAAACGGATCGTTTTATCGCGTTTATAGCCGACACGGTGGCGGACAGACGGGCGGCGGATGCGCTTATTGCGCCGTTTTGGTACAACAATGTAAAGCTCGCTTACAAGTCGCGGTTTATAGAAGTTCCGTCGGACGCGTATTATCAAACTGAAAAGGACGCGACTAAGATAGCCGACGGCGAGTACGATGACGCGGACGTGTTTTTAAGCCGCGCGCTCGAAGGGCTTGACGAAGAGGGCGAAAGCAAGCCGCAAAATATCGATATCGCCATCACTCGCGCGATGTACAAGTACGTGCTGTCTTGCGGCGTGCATTCGGTGAAAAAATATTTCCGCGCCGAGATAGACCTTAAAAACATTCTTACCGCGGCGCGGCTGCGCAGATTGGGCATAAGGCGCGCGGAGTTTATAGACGGCGGCAAGATAGCTTTGGACAAGCTCGAAGCGGCGGTAAGCGCGGAAAGCTTTTCCGATAGCTTTAACGGCACTCCGTACGAACAAGCGGCGGAGCGCATAGAGGAGAACGGGTTTTCTTCGTTGGGCGCATTCGAGCGCGACGCGGACGACTTTTTGTATTTCATGACAGATTCGCCTTGCGCCGCTATGACGACGTTCGAGCCGTTTCTCAACTACTACGCTTTGCAGCGCATAGAACTCAAAACGATAAAGACCGCGTTGGTGTGTATAAAAACTGATACGCGCGACACGTTTTTCGAGCGCATGCCCAAGCTTTACGATTAAGGAGCGACAGTGGAAAAAATCGGTAAAATAGCCGTCATAGGCGACAGCGAGAGCGTTACGGCGTTCATGGCGATAGGCGCAACGGTGCAAAAGGTATCGGACGAGTACCAAGCCGCAGATGTTTTGCGCAAGCTCGCCAAAACCGACGAATACGCGGTCATACTCGTAACCGAAAACTATGCGGCGAAAATGGACGCGCTCATGCAAAAACTAAAGGAACAGCCGTATCCCGCAGTCCTTGCCATACCGAGCGCAAACGGCTCTAACGGCTTCGGCATGGCGGGCATAAAGCGCGACGTGGAAAAAGCAGTGGGCGTGGATATTCTGTTCGATTGATCAATGAGGGTGTGCTGCGGAAATAAGATTTCCGCACTGCGATCTCGGTCGGTAAGGAGCGATCATGGGAAAGATCATTAAAATAAGCGGACCGCTTATAGTAGCGGACGGCATGAAAGACGTAAAAATGTACGACGTGGTGCGCGTTTCGGACAAAGGTCTGATAGGCGAAGTTATAGAGCTTCGCGGCGATCTAGCGTCCGTTCAAGTGTACGAAGAAACGAGCATGCTCGGCACGGGCGAACCCGTAGTATCCACCGAGCAGCCGCTTTCGGTAGAGCTTGCCCCCGGGCTTATCGGCGGTATTTACGACGGTATACAGCGTCCGCTCCAAAGCTTGCAAGAGCTGTCGGGCGATAGGATAGACCGCGGCATACAAGCCACCGCGCTCGATCACGAAAAAAAGTGGGAGTTCGAGCCGACAGTCAAAAAGGGCGATCTCGTTACTGCGGGCGACGTTTTGGGTACTGTGCAAGAAAACGAGATCATTTCGCATAGGATACTCGTGCCTTACGGCGTATCAGGCGTTATAGATAAAATTTTGAGCGGCAAATTCACCATAGACGAAACCGTAGCTGTCATAGCCGACGGCAAGGAAAAGCGCAATGTGTGCATGCTCCAACGCTGGCCCGTGCGCAAGGGCAGACCGTATAAGGAAAAGCTTCCGCCCGTAGAGCCGCTCATCACGGGACAGCGTGTAGTCGATACTCTGTTCCCCATAGCGCGCGGCGGCGTTGCAGCCGTTCCCGGTCCATTCGGTTCGGGCAAAACGGTTTTGCAGCACGCGCTCGCCAAGTGGAGCGACGCCGATATAATAGTATACGTGGGCTGCGGCGAACGCGGCAACGAAATGACCGACGTTCTCAACGAATTTCCCGAGCTTATAGACCCCAAAACGGGACAACCGCTAATGAAGCGCACCGTGCTGATCGCCAACACTTCGGACATGCCCGTCGCGGCGCGCGAAGCGAGCATTTACACGGGCATAACCATTGCCGAGTACTACCGCGACATGGGATACTCCGTTGCAATTATGGCGGACTCCACGTCGCGCTGGGCGGAGGCACTTCGCGAAATGAGCGGCAGACTTCAAGAAATGCCGGGCGAGGAAGGGTATCCAGCATACCTATCGAGCCGTCTTGCCGAGTTTTACGAGCGCGCGGGATCGGTAAAGATATTGGGCGGCGGCGAGCGCACGGGTTCTGTAACCGCCATAGGCGCGGTATCGCCTCCCGGCGGCGACATGTCCGAACCGGTAAGCCAAGCTACGCTCCGCATAGTCAAAGTGTATTGGGGCTTGTCGAGCGCGCTCGCGTACAAGCGGCATTTCCCCGCAATAGACTGGCTCGTTAGCTACTCGCTGTACAGCGACAGACTGGCGGAATGGTTCGGAAAAAACGTGGACGCGCAGTTCGTTGCGTACCGCGCCGAAATAAGCAAGCTTTTGCAAGAGGAAGCACGGCTTGACGAAATAGTGCGTCTCGTGGGCATGGACGCGCTGTCGCCGCGCGACAGACTTACCATGGAAGCAGCTAAATCGGTGCGTGAAGATTATCTTCATCAAAACTCGTTCCACGAAGTGGATACGTACACTTCGCTCAAAAAGCAGTTCAAAATGCTCAAGCTCATCGTAGGCTATTACTATCAAGCGGCGCGTGCGCTCGACAGAGGCGCAGACATAAACGCCGTGCTCGATGTGCCTTGCCGCGAACAGATAGGCAGAGCCAAGTACGTAAAGGAAGAAGATATCGCGCAGCTCGACGCGCTGTACGACGAAACGGTAAATCAACTGTCCGGACTCAAAGAGAGCGAAGAGTAATAAACCCGCGCCAAGGAGATCAACAATGCGTAAAGAATATCGCACTATAAAAGAGGTCGTAGGACCGCTCATGCTTGTGGAACAAGTGGAAGGCGTAAAGTACAACGAGCTTGTAAAAATATCGCAGACTAACGGAGAGACGCGGCTCGGAAGAGTGCTCGAAGTGGACGGCGACAAGGCGCTCGTTCAGCTTTTTGCGCCCAGCCGCGGGCTTCAGATAGCAACGGCAAAAGCATCGTTCACGGGCAAGGCTATAGAGCTTAAAGTATCGCAAGACATGCTCGGACGAGTTTTCGACGGCATGGGCAACCCCATTGACGGCGGCGCGGAGATACTTCCCGAAAAAAGCATGGATATAAACGGCAGCCCCATAAATCCCGTAGCTCGCGACTATCCCAACGAATTTATCCAAACGGGCGTGAGCGCCATAGACGGACTCAACACACTCGTGCGCGGACAAAAACTGCCTGTGTTTTCTGTGTCGGGTCTGCCGCACGCCGACCTCGCCGCGCAGATAGCGCGTCAAGCTCAAGTCAAAAACACCGACGATAAGTTCGCGGTAGTTTTTGCGGCAATGGGCATCACGTACGAAGAGAGCGAGTTCTTTATAAACGATTTCAGACGAACGGGCGCGATAGACCGCACGGTCATGTTTTTGAATTTGGCTAACGACCCCGCCGTCGAGCGGATAAACACGCCTCGCATGGCGATGACCGCCGCGGAATATCTGGCGTTCGATCGCGGCATGCACGTGCTCGTAATAATGACGGACATAACCAACTACGCCGAAGCGTTGCGCGAGATATCGGCGGCGCGCAAAGAAGTCCCCGGTCGGCGCGGTTATCCCGGGTATTTGTACACCGACCTCGCCACCATATACGAACGCGCGGGGCGCATACGCGGCAAGAACGGCTCTATCACGCTAATCCCCATACTGACGATGCCCGAAGAGGACAAGACCCATCCCATTCCCGACCTCACGGGCTATATAACAGAAGGTCAGATAATACTGTCGCGCGAGCTGTACAAAAAAGGATTGAATCCCCCCATAGACGTTCTGCCGTCGCTGTCCCGTCTCAAGGACAAGGGCATAGGCAAGAGCAAAACGCGTAAGGATCACGCCGACACGATGAATCAGCTTTTCTCGGCGTATGCTCGCGGCAAGGACGCCAAAGAGCTGGGTGCAATACTCGGCGAAGCGGCGTTAAGCGACGTGGATAAACTGTATGCCAAGTTTGCGGAAGAGTTTGAAAAGAAATATATAAATCAAGGTTTCGACGCCAACCGCAGCATAGAAGAAACGCTCGACATAGGCTGGGAACTGCTTAAGATCTTGCCGCGCTCGGAGCTTAAACGTATCCGCGACGAGTATTTGGACGAGTTCTACAAAACTACAAACGAGTAGTATTTTCAAAACCTCGCAAAGCTACGTAATGTAGAAGAAAAGCACAATCTGCTTAAAATACCGAAAGCATTTAAAAAAGCAGTTACAAAAGATAATCCGCTTCTAAACTACGTAATGTAGGAGAAAAGCCCAACTAACTCGAAATACGGAAAGCAGTTAAAAAAGCAGTTACAAAAGATAATCCGCTTCTAAACTACGTAATGTAGGAGAAAAGCCCAACCAACTCGAAATACGGAAAGCAGTTAAAAAAGCGGGTAAAAAGGCGAAACCACTTCTAAGCTACGTAATGTAGGAGAAAAGCCCAACTAACTCGAAATACGGAAAGCAGTTAAAAAAGCTGGTAAAAAGGCGAAACCACTTCTAAGCTACGTAATGTAGGAGAAAAGCCCAACTAACTCGAAATACGGAAAGCAGTTAAAAAAGCAGTTACAAAAGATAATCCGCTTCTAAACTACGTAATGTAGGAGAAAAGCCCAACCAACTCGAAATACGGAAAGCAGTTAAAAAAGCGGGTAAAAAGGCGAAACCACTTCTAAACTACGTAATGTAGGAGAAAAGCCCAACCAACTCGAAATACGGAAAGCAGTTAAAAAAGCGGGTAAAAAGGCGAAACCACTTCTAAGCTACGTAATGTAGGAGAAAAGCCCAACTAACTCGAAATACGGAAAGCAGTTAAAAAAGCATTTAAAAAGGCTAATCTACTTCTAAACTACGTAATGTAGGAGAAAAGCAAAATCAACTCCAAATACGGAAAGCATTTAAAAATATGGCAAGACTTAATGTAAATCCTACGCGCATGGAACTGCGCAGGTTAAAGGATCGGCTCAAGACCGCAGAGCGCGGGCACAAGCTGTTAAAAGACAAATCGGACGAAATGGTCCGACAATTCTTGGTGCTCATAAAAGAAAACAAGCGTCTGCGCGAAGAGATAGAAAGCGAGATAGCCGAAGCGTTGAAAGCGTTTTCGCTGTCGGCGGGCGCGCCGCTCGACGTGGTTCAAGCAATAGCCTTGCCCACGCTCACCGCATCGATAACGGTGGGAACCAAAAACGTAATGGGCGTAGACGTTCCGTACATGCAGACAAAACGTGTCGGCGAAGTGGAACTCCCGTACGCGCTGTGTTCCGCACCCGCGGAGCTTGACGACGCAGTGTTAAAACTGACCGCGCTCGCCGACAAGCTTCTGCATTTGGCGGAAGTGGAAAAAACATGCAACATGTTAGCCGACGAGATAGAAAAAAACCGCCGCAGAGTAAACGCGCTCGAATACGTCATGATCCCGCAGCTACAAGAAACAATAAAGTATATCATGATGAAGCTCGACGAGAACGAGCGCGCGGCAATAGTCCGATTGATGAAGATAAAAGACTGACCGCCGCGAAAATACAATAACAATTTACGATCGACCCGTGTAAACGCACGGGTCTTTTTAACGGTCAATGAATGCGCGGTACGCATATGTATTTATTCGCAAAGCTCGCAGACCCGATACCGTAACGATGCCTTACGCCGTCGGCGAATTTTGAGCGAAGCGCGCGCATATATTAGCGTATGAAAAAACTATGCGCATTGTTGGCGGCGGTAATGACCGTCGCGACCATATTGTTTTTGACTTCGTGCTCCACCGACGCAATGGAAAACGTCAGTGAACGCCGCAGCGGCTATTTTACCGCAAGCGACGGATTCGCAACGGTAACGGTAGTTTCGGGCGTGCGCGAACAGCCGTATGCCGCCGACGGCAAAGCGGACAGCTTAAAGCCGTACACATTGATAACGTTAACTCCGACGTCATTCGACGTGGACGCGGTTATAGCGTACAAAGCGGCGACAGCCGAAGGCACGTTCGGCGGCGCGCTCGTCGTTCATCCCTTTGCCGCGTCGTTTTCCGCCGAGTTCGACAGCGAAACGACCGAGCAGTTCACTGTATCGTTCACTGTGGACGGAGAGACGCACGAGTACGCGCTAACATCGCTGTTTACGAGCGACATGATGAATTTCGACAAGGCGATAGACGCGGCAAAAACGGAGCTAAAGCCGTCGGGCGGGTATGAGATACGCGTGCAGCTTGTAAAAGACCCCATCGACGGCGACGGAATATGCTGGTACGTTTCGTTCATATCGGATGCGGACAGTTCGTGCAGCGTACTGCTCGATCCCGTTACGGCAAAGGTGATAGCCAAGAAAAATTGAAATTTGCATAGTGCGTGCCGCGCAGATATCTGTCGTACGCAGAAGCGTATCATGCCGCGCTATCGGGTAAAAGCCTAATTTATCGCCGCGCTGCGTTAATATTGCGAAAAATGCTTGCCTCGTAATTAAGTTTGTGCTATACTAGCGCAATGAATATTTCGGACGACAAGATAACGGACGGTACGTCGGTCGAATATTGCGGCGACGAAATGTCCGATAAGCCGAGCGCGGACGCGTCTGATGATAAGCCCGTTACGATAGCTATGGGCGACCGAAAACCCGATGGCGGCGACGGATCGTCAAGCGTTAAAGCGTCGAGCGGATCGGACGGATTTGTCGGGGAGGCTGTAGCGCTTTCCGTCAAAGCGGTCGCTGTCGCACTGTCCGTATTTATGTTGATACTGTCTATTTTAACCGTCGTAATGCCGCTGTCGGCAATGCGCGTTTTTAATAAATTGGGCATGAGCGAGCGCGCTATCAATTCGGGCGAACGCTATATCAATAACAGAACGGACAAGTACGACGCGGGCGGAATAGACGAGCGCGGCAATTTTAAAGCGCTTTCCGCTACTCCGCAGCTCACAAACTCCGACTTTATAGAGGCTTTGGACGTATGCATAAGCCTGTCTTATAAATTGACCGAAAAATACGCAAAGACGGACGATGTCGACAGTACGCGATATTTTGCGCAAATACTCGAAAAGTACACGCGCATGTACATGTCGCTGAGCGGCTTTCGCGGCGTAAGCGAAAAGAAAAACGCCGCAAACATAGCGGCAGTCCCCATGCTTTCCATGCGCCCTTACGTGTGCGACTATGATTACGACATGATGCGGCTCAACTTCCGCGCGCGCGTTTATATGGGCGCGACCGATCTCGCGCTGTACGACAGCGGATACGACGGCGACTGCGTGCAGACTTTGGAAAACCGATCGAATTCTTACGCAGGCATAGTAAACAAGCCCGAGAGCGTTATCGACGGGTTTGTGGATTACGTAGGGCAGCTCGGCGAATATCTGTCTATAGAATTCGAGCGCATGGGCGTGGACGGAATAGTGTCCGAAGCGGAAGCTCAAAAATACAGAGACAAGATAGACGGCGCGCATTTCCGTTTGTTTATAGACCCCACGCAAGGCTTTACGCGCGTGTATAACAACCTCAAGAATTTCGGCGAGTTCGCTCAAGCCGCCGTCGATTATGTGCCCAAAACGCTCGACGACAGACTGCGCCAACTGCACTGGCTCGCCGTGTTGTCGTCTGTGTCGTCCAAGATGTGGTATATGGCAATGCTCACTTATTATAATGACGGTATGTACGGCGTTGCGTCGGCTGCAGTGCGGGACGAGTACACGGCTCGTACGTGCGAGATGTACCATTTTGTAAACATCGTCGAAGAGGACGGAAAACTCTTTGCCGATAATATAAACGATAAATACAATTCGCTTTTGACCGAATATATAAATTTGATTCGGGCTTAGCCAAAGGAGAAATACTTATGAGTAAGATCGTAAAAGACGGGTTGACATTTGACGACGTACTGCTTATCCCCGGCGAGTCGCACGTTACGCCCAAAGACGTTGACTTGACTACCAAACTGAGCGACGATATAACGCTCAACATCCCGCTCGTAGCCGCCGCTATGGATACCGTTACCGAATCGAGACTCGCAATAGCGATCGCGCGGGAAGGCGGCATAGGTATTATACATAAAAACATGAGCGTAGAAGCTCAAGCCGAGCACGTGGATAAGGTAAAACGCAGCGAACACGGCGTTATAACCGACCCGTTCTATCTCGCTCCCGACTGCAAGGTGTCGGACGCGCTCGACCTCATGAGAAAGTACAAGATATCGGGCGTGCCTATCTGCAAAAACGGCAAGCTTGTCGGCATACTCACGAACCGCGATCTTCGATTCGAGACCAACTTCGACCAGCCGATAGAAAACATAATGACCAAGGACAAGCTCGTTACCGCGCCCGTCGGCACTACGCTCGAGCAAGCCCAAGCAATACTTGGCAAGCACCGCATAGAAAAACTGCCCATAGTGGACGGCAAAGGCGATCTTAAAGGGCTTATTACAATAAAGGACATAGAAAAGGCGATACAGTATCCCAATTCCGCCAAGGACAAGAACGGACGACTGCTCGTAGGCGCAGCCATAAGCAACGGCGCGGGATACATGGACAGAGCGAAAGCGCTTGTAGACGCGCGCGTAGACTGTTTGGTAATAGACACCGCGCACGGTCATAACGTGGACGTCATCAAGGCGGTGGGCATAGTCAAAAACGCGTTCCCTAACGTTACCGTTATAGCGGGCAACGTAGCTACGGCGGAAGCGGCGGAAGCTTTGTACAAAGCTGGCGCGGACGTTGTAAAGGTGGGTATAGGTCCGGGATCGATATGCACCACGCGCATAGTGGCGGGCATAGGCGTTCCGCAGATCACTGCGATCATGGACTGCGCGGAAGTCGCCGACAAATACAACAGAACTATAATAGGCGACGGCGGCATAAAATACAGCGGCGATATAACAAAAGCCATAGCGGCGGGCTCTCACGCGGTAATGATAGGCTCGTTGTTTGCGGGCACTACGGAAAGCCCGGGCGAGCTCGAGATATATCAAGGCAGAAGCTTTAAGACATACCGCGGCATGGGCAGTCTCGGCGCAATGCCGCTCGGCAGCAAGGACAGATACTTCCAGGAAGGCTCTAAAAAGTTCGTTCCGGAAGGCGTGGAAGGCAGAGTTCCGTACCGCGGCGCGCTTGCAGACATAGTGTATCAGCTTATCGGCGGTCTGCGTTCGGGCATGGGCTACACGGGCATGCCGACGATAGCCAAACTCAGAAAGGACGCGCGTTTCGTAAAGATCACGGGCGCGTCGCTCGTGGAATCGCATCCCCACGACATATCGATAACAAAGGAAGCACCCAACTACTCGCCCAAGGGCTAAGATACGTTTCCGATATCTAATCTACGCTCCGCTCGGCTCGCGGAAGGGAGACCAAATTGCAAGTCAAATATACGATACCGATGGATTACACAAGACCCAAGATCAAAGTAACCGTTATAGGCTGCGGCAGATTCGGTTCGTTTTTGGCATGGTACGCCGATCAGCTCGGACACCGCGTTACGCTGTACGGCTTGACGGGCGACTTTACTTACGAGCGCCTCGTAATGACGCGCAAGAACGAGTATTTGGAACTGCCTAAATCGGTAACGCTTACAGACGATCTTAAGCGCGCGGTCGATCCCGCGGACGTTTTGCTCGTATCCGTTCCGTCGCAGTCGTTCGGCGACGTTATGCGTCGGCTTTCATCCACGTGCAATCTCGACGGCAAATTTTTGGTTACCAACATGAAAGGCGTGGAGATAAAGTCGGGCAAAAGACTGTCGCAGATAGCTTGCGAATATTTGGACGATTGGCAAGTAGCTGTGTGGGCGGGTCCCGGGCATGTTCAAGAATTCGTAGCGGGCAATCCCAACTGCATGATAATAGATTCGCTCGACCACACGACGACAGAGCGCATGGTGCAGTACTTTAAAAGCCCGCTCATCCGCTTCTATTACGGCAACGACATAATAGGCACGGAAATAGGCGCGGCTGCCAAAAACGTGATGGGCATAGTGGCGGGCGTTCTCGACGGCATGCACCTCACCACTTTAAAAGGCGCGCTCATGGCGCGCGGCTGCAAAGAGGTGTCTCGGCTCATAGGCGCGCTCGGCGGCAATCCCATGTCGGCTTACGGGCTTTGCCATTTGGGCGATTACGAAACGACGCTGTTCTCGCAGCACAGCCACAACAGAATGTGGGGCGAAAATTACGTGCTCGGCAAAAAGTACGACAAGCTCGCGGAAGGCGTACATACGGCGCGCGCACTGTCGCTGCTTGCCGATAAGTGCGGCGTGGAAATGCCGCTCACTACGGCGGTCAACACCATGATAATAGATAAGATCCCGCCGAGAACGCTTATGGAACAGTTGTTCGAGCGCAGTCTGAAAGAAGATCTCAATTAAATAACAAAATATGCGAGGACGGCGGTAATGCGCCGTTCTTTTTGTTGCGCATATACCTTAAAAAATTTTTCGGATAGGTATTGACATAGATATACACGAGTGGTATAATACATGCATAAGTAAACGGTAACGCGTTGCTTAATATAAGCAAGCCCGTTATCGAAATTGTTTCATATGTGGGGGAAATGTAATGAAAAGACGGTCAAGTGCTGTATTTGCGGTTGCTGCTGCGGCGGCAATAGCCGTGTCTGCATGCGGTCTCGCGGCTTGCGAAAAGGATACGGGTACGGGAGATACGGGCGTTTATACCGTAACGTTTGACGGCAACGGCGGCGCGTTTAGCCAAGGCGCCATAATAACGCAACAAACCGTAGGCGGCTTGCTTTTGAACTTGCCCGACGAGACACCCGCTTATGCCGAGCATGTGTTTAACGGCTACAATCTCAAGGCGGACGGCAGCGGTATTGCGGTAACGGTGGAAACGGTGTTTACGGAGGACACTACCGTTTATGCGCAGTGGACGGACGCGAGCGGCGGCGGGGAAACCAATACGGGCAAGTACACTATAACGTTCGATGGCAACGGCGGTAAATTCGACGACAAAACTACCGTTCAGAGCGAAACGAATAACGGACGGCTTTCGGCGTTGCCCGAAAAAGAACCCGTCCGCCAAGACTATACATTCAACGGATACAATATGAAGCAAGACGGCACGGGCGCGCTCGTTACGCGCAATACCGTGTTTACGGCTGCGACTACCGTTTACGCGCAGTGGACGCCGAATGGCGGTCAAACGCCCCAAGGCGTTTATACCGTAACGTTCAATCCCAACGGCGGCGAGCTTGCCGACGGCGCGGTATCGTCTATGACCACGGCAAACGGCAAACTGACGGGCGCATTGCCCGGCGTAAAAACGCGCGCGGGCTATATCTTCGGCGGTTGGAATCTCAGCGCAGACGGCACGGGCGCGACTGTCGGCGCGTCAACGGTGTTTGAAAACGATACCCAAGTATTTGCCAAATGGACGGTAGACAGCGGTATCGGCGATGTCGTCTGTCATTACATAGTAGGCGGCAATAAAGTTGCTCTGACCGACAACGGCAAGCCCGAGTTCGACGCTGCCGAAAAAGAACTTATGGCAACTGGAGTGGAACTCATCGGCGGCGCTGTCGTGTCGTTCGAGCTTAACGGCGCGCCGCTCGAGTTCGTTCTCGACGCGCGCAGCCACGGCGCAAAGAAAGAAGGTCAAACGGTCGTAGCCAAAGCGGCGGGCGGCACATACGATATTTACGTGCGTTACTATGCGGCGACCGCGACCGATCCCGCGTGCTGGACGGTGGAAGTCAACGACGGCGTTGTGGAAGAGAAAAGCGCGTACTATCTGGTCGGCAACGTCAACGGCTGGGCACTGGACAGCGAGTACAAGTTGAACGCAATAGATCCAGACGAAGGCGAGACGCATTTAAAATCCAAATACTTTATAGGAAACGTCGCGTTAGCCGCGGATACGTCGTTCAAGATCAAGTACAATCCCGCCGCGGGCGAGACAGAAGAGTGGTATGCGGGTCTTGAAACCGATCACGTTGACGAGAGCATCGCAACGGGCGGCGGCTACGGCGAAAATGCGCCTAATATCGATATAGTAACATCCGGCAATTACGATATTTATCTCAAGTTCGGAAAAGACGGCATACACAGCATATACATCGGACCTGCGGGCGGCGGAGACCACGGCGGCGACGAAGAAGATACGGGTACGGCGGCGTTTACCGTAGGCGGCGTTGCGACCGATCTTACTAACAATACCGCCAACATTCCGCCCGAGCATAAAGCGAAGCGGGAGTTCATGAAGGAAGGCGTAGCGCTCGAAGCGGACGACGTCGTGTCCTTTACGGTGGACGGCGAGCCGCTCACTGTATTCAGTCTTGCGGGTGAATCGCACGGCGTATCGCTTACGGCAGGCGGGCTTAAAGTACTCGAAACGGGCACGTTCAATATATACGTTCGATTCTACAAAGCGGACAACGCCGAACCTAAAGACCGCTGGGTAATAGAAATGACCGACGGCAAGGAAGAAGAAATAGGCGAGCTTGTAGAGGGCGATTACTATATCGTAGGCAGCATGAACAAGTGGTCGCCCATGGAAGCGTATCACATCGGCGAGAACGGCGCGACGTTGAAGTTGCATGAGGGGCAGTCGTTTAAGATAGTTAAGAACAAAGAGGGCGCTCCCGATTGGACGGATACGCACTTCAATTACAACAGCGTCGGCAAAGGTAAAGGTTATATCGAGACCGACGGAGATACCAATATTTGCATCAAGGCGACAGCTACGTATACTATCAAAATAAACGGCAGCAGCGTAGAGATAACGTCGGACGAGATAGAAGAACCCGAAGTCCCCGTTGTGCCGAGCACGTTCTATGTGAAAGGCACGGTAGACGGCGAAAATAAATGGGGATCGGAAGAGTACAATCTTAACGAAGTCGCGGCTACGGGCGGCGCTAAAAAGCAGTACGAGATAACCATCACCATAACTACGTCCATCGAGTTTAAGATCTACAACTCCGCCAACGACAGATGGTATAACAATATCCACGGCGGCTCGGAAATCAAGCCGAGCGGAACAGACAACAAGACGATAACGGGTGCGGGAACGTATAAGTTTGTCATGCAAGTTTGGAACGATGCGGGCAACGATTGCTCCATACTCATATCGAAAGTCGCATAATACATTAGTAAACAGTTGCAACATAAAAGCCTCGCATGTGCGGGGCTTTTGCATTTTAAGTCGAGCATTGCGAAAATGCTGTCGGGCAGTGGATGCGTGGTCGGCTTGGACGGACGATAATTATTACGCGTACACGATAGTAATTACAAGGTGAATACAAAAAGCGGCGTTTGCTCGGTGATAAAGCAAACGCCGCTTTTGGTGTTTCCGATGTTTACAGAGTTAGATCTTGCAAGCTTCGATTATATAGTCGGCGACTTTGGATTCGTCTATGCGGATCTGGCTCATGCTGTCGCGCTCGCGTATGGTAACCGTTCCCGTAGGTTCGGTGTCGAAGTCAACGGTTATACAGAAAGGCGTGCCTATCTCGTCTTGGCGGCGATAACGCTTTCCTATAGAGCCGGGGAGATCGTAATTGCACGCAATACCCTTTTTGCGCAGAGCGCGGTAAAGATTGTCGGCGCGCTCGGACAGCGCTTTTTGAAGCGGCAGTACCGCGGCTTTATACGGCGCGACGGCGGGCGCGAAGTGCATGACGGTGCGCGTCTCTTTTTCGAGCTGTTCTTCGTCGTAAGCGTCGCACAGCACCGCGAGCATCGCTCTGCCCGTGCCGAGCGACGGTTCTATAACGTAAGGGATATACGATTCGTTGGTAACGGGATCGGTGTAATCGAGTTTTTCTCCCGAGTGTTCCGAATGCGTTTTAAGATCGTAGTCTGTGCGGTCGGCTATGCCCCAAAGCTCGCCCCAGCCGAAGGGGAACAAGTATTCGAAGTCGCTCGTCGCTTTGGAGTAGAACGACAGCTCGGCTTGGTCGTGGTCGCGTATGCGCAGATTTTCTTTTTTGATGCCCAGCATTTGCAAAAATTCGTAGCAGTAGTTTTTCCAGTATTCAAACCACTTGAGGTCTTCTCCGGGCTTGCAGAAAAATTCCATTTCCATTTGTTCGAACTCGCGCAGACGGAAAATGAAATTGCCGGGCGTGATCTCATTGCGGAACGATTTGCCTATCTGGCAAATGCCGAACGGCACTCTTGCGCGCATTGAGCGCGTAACTTGTTTAAAGTCGGCAAATATGCCTTGCGCGGTCTCGGGGCGAAGATAGCAAGTGGAAGCAGTGTCCTCGGTAACGCCTTGGAATGTTTTGAACATGAGATTGAACTTTTTGACGGGCGTAAAGTCGGACTTTCCGCACGTGGGGCAAGGGATCTTATGTTCTTTGACAAACGCCGACAGCGCGTCGTTATCCATGCTCGCGACGGGTACGTCGAGTTTATGCTTGAGCGCATAGTTTTCCACGAGATCGTCTGCGCGGCAGCGGCTTTTGCAAGCTCTGCAATCCATGAGCGGATCGGAAAAGCCCGCAAGGTGTCCCGACGCTTCCCAGACTTTGGGATTCATGAGAATGGCGCTGTCAAGTCCGAAGTTGTTTTCGCTTTCCGTAACGAACTTTTGCCACCACAGCTTTTTAATATTGTTGTAAAGCTCTATGCCGACGGGACCGTAATCCCACGTGTTGGCAAAGCCGCCGTAGATCTCGCTTCCCGCAAAGATCAGACCGCGCGTCTTGCACAGAGCCACAAGCTTATCCATTGTAACCTTCATAATAAACCGTCCTTGATGTCTTGTCTTATCATTATATTATTAAATACGGCGCATGTCAATTATTCTATAGCTCAATTTGGGACGGCGCGCGTTTTTGATCTTTAAAAACAAAAACAGCCGCACCGAAAGGGCGCGGCTGAATGTGATATCGACGTGTATGTATGCTCAAATTAGCAGCAGCATTTATCTCTGCCGCCGCAGCAGCACATGAGGATGTAGAGCAAGAGTATATCTTGACAGTCGCAACCTTTTTTGCAACCGCAATCACCGCCGCCGCAGCAGCAGCAAAGCAACATCAAAAGAAGAATATCGTTGCAGCCTCCGCAACCGTTAAACATGGCATGACCCTCCTTATATATTTTGTCTTGTAGTTCACCGTCGCCGTTTAACGCGTCCGCGGACACGCGTCGAGCGGCAAGGTTTTTCTTTAGTGCGGTAAGCGCTTATCTAATTTCAGTGTATGGAATTTTCGTCGGTGTGTGCAAAAAACATTTAAGTTTGTTTGATTATTTTTTGTCGGTGTGGTACAATAGAAACAAGCGCGTCTGCGTTTAACGGCGCGCGGCATGCGACGGAAAGGTGGAAGACTTGGTTTTCTACCGCCGCCGACGGGGATACCCTTAACGCGGGATCTCACGAAAGTGCGCAAACATCGGCTGTGAGCTATTTGCTTTGCAAAAGTTCAACAGAAGGAGACTTAATGAAGAATATCAAAACGCGTTCCATAACGCTGGCGGCAACGCTTACTGCGTTGTGCGGTATAACGGGTCTGCTCCCGTATGTGTTTTTTTTGCCCGTAACTGTGGCGGCTACTACGCTGTCGGTGGGGTTTTCCGCATTTGTGGGGCTGGCGTTCGGCGCGGTAAGTATAGCGTACAGTTTTTTGATGCCGACGTCCGTCGTTGCGATGTCGTTTATTCAAGCCCCGTACATAGCTATAGTTCCGCGTATCTTGGCTTCGCTCGGAGCGTTTGCCGTTTACGCTTTGATAGTGCGAGTGGCAAAGCCAAAAAAGCGCGCGGCAAAGTTTGCGTCGGTGTCAGTCGCCGCGGCGGTCGGCAGTTTATTGAATACGGCGCTCGTGGTGTCTATGCTCGTACTTATAATGCCTATGAGCGAACTCGGCGGCGTTACCGTGCTTGCCTACGTGCCTACCATGTTGATATCTGGCGCGATAGAATGCGTTTGCATGGCGGCGCTCACTCCGCCCGTATCGTTGACATTGGAAAAAACGGTGCTCAAGAGCGGCAGAACGGCGGCGCGCAAAGACGGCAAAGACATACGGTATACGCGGCAGGCAAAGCCGAGCGCAAAGGATGACATATGATCATAGTATTCGATATAGGAAATACCAATATCAAAATAGGTTTGTTCGACGGCGACGATCTGTTGGACACTCTGCGCATAGCGTCGAGCAATAAGACGGGCGACGAATATTGGCTGCTTATAAACGACTTGCTAAGGCTCAAGAACAAGACGGTGCGCGACTTTGAAGGCGCGGTCATAAGTTCGGTAAACCCCGCGCTCAACTATACGTTCGAGCACATGGTGGAAACGTATTTCGGCTTTAAGCCCATGACGGTAGGGTCGGGGCTTAAAACGGGGCTCAACATAAAGTACGACAACCCGCGCGAGCTGGGCGCGGACAGAGTGGCGGACTGCGTGGCGGCGTACAAGCTCTACGGCGGACCTTGTATAGTGATAGACTGCGGCACGGCGACGGTGTTCAACGTCGTTACCGCGGACGGCGAGTTTACGGGCGGCGCTATCACGTGCGGACTGAAGACCATGGCGGGCGCGCTTGCCGACTCGGCGGCGCGTCTGCCCAAAGTGGAGCTTTCCGTACCCAAGCACGTCATAGGCAAAACCACAATATCCAATATGCAGTCGGGCATCATATACGGTTACTCGGGCATGATAGAGTCCATGGTGGCGCGGATAAAGCGCGAGACGGGCATGTCGCAAGCGAAAGTAGTGGCGACGGGCGGGATATCGGATATAGTAAACAAATGCGTTCCCGTGATCGACGTAGTAGACAGAACGCTCACGCTTCGCGGCTTGAATATAATATACAAGCTAAACAGCGAAAAGCATAGGCAAGTAAGATCCGATCGCGGTGCGGACAAGGCAAAGGAGAACTTATGAAAACGAGAAAGATAGCTATAATGGGCTTCGGTACGGTAGGCGGCGGCGCATACGATATACTCACCGCCAACCGCGAGTACATACGCAATACGCAAGGTATAGACATAGAAGTAAGATCGATTCTCGACAGAAATTCCGCGCCGCTGTCGGCTCGCGGAGCGGACGTCTCGCTTTTTTGTTCGTCGGCGGACGAGCTTGCCGGCGATCCCGAGATAGAACTCGTAATAGAGACGATGGGTGGCGTAGAACCCGCAAGATCGTTCATAATAAAAATGCTCGAACACGGTAAATCGGTCGTAACCGCCAATAAGGAGCTTTTGGCAAAGCATTGGTGCGAGCTTGAGCCTATAGCAAAGGCGCACGGCTGCGGACTGTTTTTCGAGGCGAGCTGCGTGGGCGGCGTGCCCATCATACGCGCGCTCGGCGAGAGTTTTCAAGGCGACAAAGTGCGCGCGATCTACGGAATAATCAACGGCACTACAAACTATATTCTCAGCAAAATGAGCAAAGAGGGCTGCGACTATGCCGACGCTCTCAAAGAAGCGCAAGCGCTCGGCTATGCCGAATTCGATCCCACGTCGGACGTTGAGGGGTTCGATGCGGCGTACAAGCTGTCAATACTCGGTTCGCTCGCTTTCCACACGTGCTTGCCGTACGGGCGTATATACCGCGAGGGCATTACCAAGGTTACCGCGCGGGATATTCTCAACGCGCACGATCTGGGCTACGAGATAAAGCTGCTCGCAATAGGCAAGCGCGACGGCAACAGCATAGAAGCGCGCGTGCATCCCGTGTTCGTACCCAAAGACCATCCGCTTGCGTCGGTGTCGGGCGCGTTCAACGCGGTGTATCTCAACGGTGATTTTGTAGGCGATCTGATGTTTTACGGCGCGGGCGCGGGCGCGCATCCCACGGGCAGCGCGATCGTATCCGACGTTATAACCGCGCTCGGCGGAAAGAAAAAATACTGCGACTTCGACAACTGCGGCAAGCTCGACGGCAGCATGGAGCTGATAGGCGACTTTGTCAGCGGCTATTACATTTGCGTAACGGTGGACGACAAGACTGGCGTATTGAGTAGGATATCCACCATACTGAGCGACAACGGAGTGAGCATAAAATCGGCGTTGCAGCGCGCGGAAAACAACGATGCTGCCACTGTCGTATTTTTGACGCACAGCGCCAACGAGCATTCGGTCATGCATTCGCTTCAGTCCATAGCAAAGCTTGCGGACGTGCGCAGCATAGATTCCATGATAAGGGTGTTATAGACTGACGCGTCGGCAGACGGCGATTTAAACGCGCGTACATAACTTTTACCGTCTTTATCCATAATACTAATCAAGCGCCGATATCAGTCGGCGCGGCGCGGGAAAACTATTTTCCGCAAGGGCATTAAAATGTTTGACAAATTTTACGCATGATAGTATAATTTAACGGTATATGTATATTTACTCTTTCTATTAGGAGAAAGTCGACTAAATGAAAAAATCAGCTAAATTCAAGAAGATCGGACTGACAGCGGTAGCTCTGCCCGTTTGCGTTGCAACGATGTGTACGTGCTTTACGTTCGCTACGCCCGCGAGTGTTGCCGCGGCGGAAGGCGAATCGAGTAAAAAAGAGTTGTTCGACGCTATCACCGTCGAGGATACTTGCGCTTACGGCGAAAATTTTTACGTTCCCGTTGCGGGCAACGGCGTAAACGTCCAAGTTACTGCTCCGAGCGGCGGCGATCCCATCGATCTCGGCGCGGCGACGGACGGGCTGTATTCCGTTAAGGCGAATGAGGTAGGCAACTACACCGTTAAGTATTCCACCGAATCTGGAGACGTTTCGTACGATTTCAATGTGCATGTTTCTCTTGAGGAAGAGTATTTTTTGAGGCTCGACGATAACGGCGCCGATATTCCCACTTATATACAAAAGAACGGAACGTTCGTTCTTCCCGACGCCAAGGTCGTGTATTACGACGAGAATAACTTCTTGCAATCTTATCCCGACGTAGACCTTACCATAACGTCTACTCAAGACGGCGAGAAAGAATATGCGGTAGGCGACACCTTTACCGCAAGCAAAAACGGCAAGATATATATAACGTATTCCGCCAAAGTGGGCGACGACGGTCTTAAATTCTTTAATCAGACTTTTACGGTAAACGTGCAAAACACGCTTAACGATACTGTAGCTCCCACTCTTACCGTTTCGGGCGTAACGAGCGATGTGTCGGTCAACCGCGCGGTAACTCTGCCCAAGGCGACGGCTTCCGACAACTACGACGAGAACATCAAGCTCACCGTTAAAGTAACCGCTCCCGACGGAAGCAACGTAAAACGTGCAACCGTCAATAAGCACGGCTTTGCGGAAAAGGACGAGGACGGCGAAGAAGTCGTATTCGATAACGACAAAGCCATGACGTTCTATCCGACCGAAGAGGGCAGATACACCGTTTCGTATATAGCGGAAGACGACGCGGGCAACAAATCGAGTGAACGTATATACTATATCAACGCGTCCGACTTGGCTGCGCCCGTGTTCGAAGACATAGCCGATCACAATATCCCCGAGACTTGGGGCTTGTCCGTCAAAAACGCGGAAAGTAAAGTCATCAACAACGGCACCGTCAAGTTCCCCGTTCCCACGGTGATAGACAATAAAGATCATATGTATGCGAAAGAAGAGGGCGACGAAAATCTTATTTCCGTTTACTTCCGCGTATACGATTCGGACAACTCCAAGACGGTCATCGAATTCAACAACATTCTCAGCGAGAGCGATCGTGTTGTCGTCGGTAACGATGTTTACGGTTTTGAAGATAAAAACGAAGACGGCAGCTATAAATCGTTTGAGTTCGGCGAAGACGGCTTTGTTTTCGACTTTAACAAGTACAACAAGAAAGACGCCAAGGGCGACACGGCAGATCTTCCCGGAACGTACACGGTGCTGTACCGTGCGCGCGATAAGGCGGGCAATACATCGTCCAAGACGTACACCATCAAATTGGAAAACGAGTATACGGACAACGAAGCTCCCGTAACTCCCGAAATAAATGTTCCCGCATATCTGTCGGAGACGGAAAAAACATTTGACGTTCCTTCGCCCGTAGTGGCGGACGCCAAGGACAGCCGTCCCCAAATAGACTACCGTATCTACACCGATAACGGCGGCGAGGACGTTGACGGCGGCAAGTATATTACCGTCAAAGGCGGCGAGAAAGCCGATATAGAAAAACGCGGCTCCGATCTTTACTTCGTATTCGACAAAGATCAAACCGTGGACGGCGAAAGCGTGGAGAGAACGCTTAAGCTCGGCACTAAGCTTTACTTCTATGTGGAAGTAACTGATAAAGTGGGCAACGTTACTCGCAATACAAAGGAAAATGTTGCCGACCACGAGCAGAGCAGCGACGTAGTCGAAATCATCAAGAAGAACGAAAATAAAGAATACAACTATACCACGGATAGCATAGCGATAGCTTCTACTGAAGCAAACGACACCGAGATCAACGTAGGCGACGAAGTTGTAGCGGCGGGCTTCAACATCACGACGACCTATGCGATGAGCAATTACACCGGTTTCGAAGTTGCGGTGCTGGATAAAGACGGTAACGCAGTAAACGTTACGCTCGACACGTTCACCGCGCGCGACAAGGCGCAAGGCTCTGCCGAGATATATGTTAAGAATATAGTGTTCCGTCCGTCGGTAGTAGGCGAGCACAGCCTCGTTATCCGCGTGTTCGACGTGAACGGCAGAAACTCCGTATACGGCTATACGTTTGACGTAAAAGCGTCGGAGAACGGCGGCGTAGATACTCAAGCTGCTACTATAGGCACGACGGGTTCGGTCAACGTCAAGTACAAGCTTCACAACGAAGTAATGAAAAACGTCGGTACGGCGGGCAACACATATTATGTGGCGCGCCAGATAAAGGGCGGCGTATTCAGCCTTATGGGTAGCGAGTTCACCGCAAAGACGCAAGGCTCGTACTCCGTAAAAGACGGATATATCAATAAAGACGATATTTCGGGATACACCAACTTCGGCGAGTCTGTAACGCCTTACGGCGGTAACGACGGCAAATATACGTTCTCGATCAGCGATTCCGCTGTTCCCGTGATAGAAGTGCAAGGCGTTATGCCCACCTTCGGCGACAAGAACGTTGCTATCGTCCTTCCCAAAGTAGTAGCTTATACCGAGAACGGCAACGCCAAAGTAACCGTCGAAGTAACTAACAACAAAACCAGTAGTACGGTCGATTTCGACGAAGAGACCAATTCGTTCATAGGCACGACGGACGGCGCATACACCGTTACGTATACCGCCACTTATGCAAACTCCGCGCCCGTAACCGCCACGTATACGATCAATATAGGCGACGTAGAAGGTCCCGAGTTCACGATATCCGGCGGCACGTCCATAAGAAAAGTTGTCGGCGATACGTTCAAGTTCGACGCTATGGAGCTTGTTGACACTTCCGAAGAAGGCACTGTAGACATAACGAAAAAGCTTATAGATCCTTCGCGCGACGAGGTTTCCGACGCAACGGTATCCGGTTCGTACAGAAACTACGCCAATTCCGAAAACAATGGAACGACGATCACCCTCAACAAAGTGGGAACGTACGAAGTGGTTTACACGGCTAAAGACGCTGTAGGCAATACTACGACGCAACGCGTTACGATAACCGTTGTCGGCAAGGGATCCAGCACTCCTAAGACACTTACGACCCTCTCCACAGTGTTGATAGTAGTAGCTATAGTCTTGTTGGCGGGCGTTATCATCTACGTGGTAAGATTCCGCAAAGTAAAGAAATAAACCAAATATTATAAGCGGCGGCACAGCCGCTTATAATTTATGCGCCGCGATCGAGCGCAACCGCCGTATCTGCGTTCGATCGCACAATTAAATTGAAGAGCGCAACATCACAAAAACGACGAACATTACAAATTATATGTGATATGCCGACACATAGGATAATTTGTAAACATCGTTAAATTCATTTCCGATAAAATTGACCAGAGAAACTTAGAATTAAATTGTGGCTGATCCGCCGGGAGAAACAATGGACAATGTAAGATATAATATTTCGCCGTGTTCCGCAAGCGAAGCAAGGGCTTTTATCGATAAGATCGATACGAGCGTTTATAGTCCGCGTGGTTTTGTCGCGGCGGACGGAAAGTGTCATTACGACAGATATTCGTATTTTTGCGACGACAGCAAGGTCGCCGTAGTGTACGACGTTACTGCTTGTGTAATTTCCATAACGGGGCGCGCGGAACATTCCGAAGCCCTCTTAAAGCTTTACGCTCCGTCTCAAGACAAAACAGTCAAGCGTTCCACTGTTCCCGCGCAAGGCAGTTTTCCCAACATGCCGCAGCGCGGCGACAAATTGAACGCAATCTTAAGTTCCACGCTGCCGCCGTACGATACCGCGGGGCATGCCGACCGTACTGTTTATAACAACGCGCCGCAGCCGCCGCGCAGCGTCAACGATGACGGTAGGAGCGAGACGCGGTCGCGGTCGCGAGTGTTCGTTTCGCCCGACGCGTTAAAGCCCAAAAGCGTTCCGCAGCAGTCTTTTTCGGGGTTGGCAACGTCGCGAGGGCATGAGATATCCACCGACGAAATTTACCCGCCGCAGCGTGCAAAAAGAAAAGTATATGCCGACGACGGCGCACGGGCGATAGGCGATATGTCGCACTCGGTAATAGCAAACGCGCGCGGACAAGAAATTTCCACCGACGAGATATATCCGCCTCAGATAGCTAAGAAAAGACCTCAGTATTATAACGACAGTACAGACATGCAGAGCAGATCGGACGCGGAACAGCGCAAGCCAGCCTCGGAAGCTCGCGACAATGATACGGGCATTAATATTTCGCTCTCTGCGCGTAAGTCGGGTCTGCCGCGTCGCGCCGTGATATCGTTCGGCGACGAGGAAGACGATTTTAAGTACAAGAGCGATACAAAGATAAATACGCGCGTAGCGATAAAGCAAGACGTTGCGGACAGCCAAGGCGTTTCCGTAGAAGAGCAGCCCAAGCGCAAGCGCGGAAGACCGCCCAAGAACAAACAGACAAGTACCGCGGAAACTGGTATGCACGCCGAATTTTCGGCGGATAAACAAGTCGCGCCCGAATATAAAAACGGGTATTCGGTCAAGAACTATCCGCAAGCTGCGCTGTCGGGCGTATTGAAGCGTCTCAAGTCTTTCGACAGATATAAAGTCGCTTCCGAAGGCGTAGAGTTCGGCGGTACGCCGCAAGAGATAAAGGCGTACAGCGTAAGCGATACAAGCGGACAGAAAGTCATATTGCGTTACGCCGTCGGCAAGATGACGCTGCAGCTGCAAGGCAAACGCTCCGAACTATTCGGCGAAGTTCAGTCGCAGATAAGTCAAGACAGCGACTATTCGTCCGCGCTCGAGGGCTACGTGGAGGCTGGAGCGCGATCGGGCGGCGATACCGCGCCTAAGGCAAAGGTTACGGACGTTCAAAACAAACTCAAAAAACGTCTGCCTACCGCTTACGAGTATTTGTCCGAACAGTCGCGAATAGACTTTTCGTACGGTATACACGATTTCGGTCAAGCGTCGCTCATGCTATCGGACTATTCGGTATTGCTCGTTCCGCCGTTTCGCGGGCTGGAGCGCTTAGTGTTCGACTTGCAACGGTCGGAAGGCATAAAAGTCAAAATGATAGGTCAAGCGTACGACAAAAACGACCGCGGCAACTACATTTTGAAAAGCGGGTATCAGCAGCGGATAAACAGCGTGATATATTGCGAAGTCATGGTCTCGCTGTATACGGAGTATTTCTCGCGCAGAAACTTTTTCGCGCATTCGGACAATACGGACGAAAACGTATCGCGCGCAATACCCGACCGCAATGTGGCTAAGCATATTTTCGATCATTTACTCGACGTAGTTGAGTATAATGCAAAAAAACTGAAAGAAATAGGTTACACCGTTAAGAACAGAACGTAGTATCGCGTGCGTGCATACCTATCGAGATCGGTTTTTGCGACGTAAACCGCCGCGCTCAGACTTATAGAGAAAAACAAGGAGGCGAGCGTTAGCTCACGAGCTTATGTCAAAGTATATTTTTGTTACCGGCGGAGTAGTGTCGGGATTGGGTAAAGGAATAACTGCGGCAAGTATGGCAATGCTGTTAAAAGCGCGCGGTTATACCGTGGATATGATAAAGTTCGATCCGTATTTCAATGTGGATTCGCTTTACTTAAGTCCGTACCAGCACGGAGAGGTCTTTGTAACCGACGACGGCGGCGAAGGCGATCTTGTTCTCGGACACTACGAGCGTTTTCTCGATCAGGACTTGACGGAAAACAGCAATATAACGAGCGGCAAGATATATTCCGCCGTTATCCAACGCGAACGCGAGGGCGCATACGACGGCGAATCGGTGCAAGTCGTGCCGCATATCACCGATGAGATCAAAAATACGCTCAAGCGGCTTAACCGTCCCGAGACGGACGTTGTCGTTTGCGAGATAGGCGGAGTGGTAGGCGATATAGAAAACCACCCGTATCTCGAAGCCATACGGCAATGCCGTGTCGAGCTTGGCAAAGGTAACGCCGTGTACATTCACGTTACATACGTGCCTATCATAGAGATGAGCGGTGAGCATAAAACAAAGCCCACGCAAAACTCGGTCAAAGAGCTGCAAAACATAGGCATTCAGCCCGATATAGTAGTTTGTCGTTCCGATTGCCCGCTCGACGACAGTTCCAAGAAAAAGCTGTCGTTGTTCTGCAACGTCAGCCGCGATTGCATTATAGAGAGCATTACCACCGAAAACCTTTATCAAGTGCCTCTGCGTTTGCATGACCAGAACTTTTCTGGCGTTGCGCTCAGAAAACTCAAGCTCGAAGAGCGCGAACCCGATCTTGCTGCATGGACGGATATGTGCGAGCGCGCGGTCGCGGCAGAGCATGCAAAAAAGAAGCTCCGCGTCGCCATAGTCGGAAAGTACGTAGAAAAGGTTACCGCATATCAGTCGATAACCGACGCTATCAAAACGGCGGGACTGCTTAAAAACAAAGCGGTAGCAATAACGCTCGTGTCGAGCGACGACGTATTGAATACGCCCGAAATACTCGATAAATACAACGGAATAGTCATAGCTCCCGGTTTCGGTGTGCGCGGGTTCGAAGGCAAGCTTGCCGCGGCTAAGTACGCGCGGGAAAACGATGTGCCGTGTCTTATGATAGGTCTTGGCGCGCAAGCCGGGCTTATTGAGTTTGCACGCAATGTTTGCACGATGACGGGTGCGTCCTCTCAAGAATTCGAGCCCGATTCGGTGTATCCCGTAGTGTGCAATACCGAACCCAAAATGCTCAAGAAAGGCGCGTTCCCCACGCTTATAACGGCGGGGACTGCGCTTAGCAGAATATACGGCGAAGCGTCGGTACGCGAGCGCCACCGCCACCGTTTTGAGTTCAACGGCAAGTACGAGCAGATATTTTTAAAGAACGGGCTTGTATTTTCCGCTCATTCGCCGACGGGCGTTCCCGAAGCGTTTGAAATACCTACTAAAAAATTCTTTATCGGCACAATATACAATCCCGAATACCGTTCGCGGCTTTTGAGCACGCACCCGTTGTTTGCTGAGTTCATCAAAACAATAGGCAAGTAACGTCGGTTCGGATACCATACGCCGTATACAAAACAATAAAGAAAAACGCCGAGTTTGTAAAGATATCTCGGCGTTTTCTATTTGCGTGCATATTATATTGCGTTTGCCGCGCGATACGTCAAATAAAGCAGCCTACCAAATTTTTGAGCGCGAGCGCTATCAGTATGCAGCCGCCGATGAGTTTAAATCTTTCGGGATGGGAAAAGCGTTTGCATATGCTTGCGGCAAAGCATATGCCTATCGCGCATACTGTCGCCGTAACGCCGCCAATGGTCAGCCCGTCCACCCAAAGCGGAAAGGGCAGCGTGGATAACGTAAGCCCGCAAGCAAACGCGTCAACGCTCGTAGCGATAGCTTGAAACCCTATCATCGCCGCGCCGAACGGTTTTTTGGAGCTTTGCGTCTTTTGGAATCCGTCTATGAGCATGAGCACGCCCACTACGAAAAGCGCGGCGAATGCAATGTACTCTTGCGCATCCAACAGTTTGAGCACTTCTTCGCCGAGCAGCGCGCCGCAAACGGGCATAAGCCCTTGCGCAATGCCGAACGACAGGGCTACCGCAAGCCGTTTTACTATTTTGGGTCTGTACGCCATGCCGTCGCACACAGCCGTAACAAACGCATCTGCGGATAGCGACAGCGACAGACATATCAGTGTAAAAATATCCATCGCTTATAAATATGAACGCGGTGTGGCTAATAATATATTTGTTGCCATAATCGACAAAAACCGCCCTATAAGGGTATCTGTTATAGGAATTTCATTGTGGACAAAGAAAAAGCGCACTATACTTCGCTTGCGAATTATAGTGCGCTATGCTTTATAAAAGACGATAAAGATAAATTGAAATTTAGCTTATACTCGTCATTGCGAGGGAGCAACGCGACCGTGGCAATCCAGACTATTCCGCTCTTTCCAAATATTTACTTTTGGATTGCTTCGCCTACGGCTCGCAATGACGGATCGGACATAATATTGCATTAATTTTGCCGCATGCAATGCTGCGGCAAACGAGGCGTCGGCGTATAATGCGTCGTATGCACGGCAGATCAGCGCGTAAAACCCTTCGCCCGTCCGCGACAGTTTTTTGCCCGCCCAATGAACGTTGCCGCTCAGTTTCCAACAAAACTTGCGTTTGCCTTTTTTCTTTGCCGCTATTCCGCTCGAAGCGCACACCTTGCGCTGTTTTTTTACGCTTGCGAATTTGAGCGACTGCAAAAATCCTTCCATGCTTGCGCAAACCACGCCGTCGATAGTAAAGCCGTGCGGATAGAAGTTGGACAGCGCGTCGGCGGGATAGTCGCCCTTGCTGTAAATGTCAATGATTTTTTCGTTTGCGGAAATGTCTGTCATAGATTTTTGAATTGATAATCGTACAGCGTTTTGTAAATGCCGTTGTTGGCTATGAGCTGCTCGTGCGTGCCGCGTTCCTCTACGCCGTTTTGAGTTATAACTATTATCTCGTCGGCGTTCTTTACGGTGGAAAGTCTGTGCGCTACAACGAGCGTGGTTCTGCCTTCGGACAGCTTGTAAAGTGCGTCTTGAATGAGCATTTCCGTTGCGTTGTCGAGCGCGCTCGTCGCCTCGTCGAGTATCAGTATGGGCGGATCTTTTAAAAACGCTCGGGCTATGGAAACGCGCTGTTTTTGTCCGCCCGAAAGCTTTACACCGCGCTCTCCGACATTGGTGTCGTAACCGTCGGGGAGTGCGGAAATGTGCTCGTGTATGTTCGCTTTTTTAGCCGCTTCTATTATTTGTTCATCGGTCGCATCGAAATTGCCGTACGCTATATTCTCGCGTATCGTGCCGTTAAACAAGAACACGTCTTGCTGCACAATGCCTATATTATCGCGCAACACCCGTCTGTCAAGCTTGGTTATGTCGTAACCGTCCAAAGTGATCGCGCCGCCGTCTATTTCGTAAAACCGCGGTATCAAATGGCACAGCGTCGTCTTGCCGCCGCCCGACGGTCCTACGAGCGCAACGGTCTTGCCCTCGGGGATCTTAAGCGAAAAGTCGCGAATGACTTTGGATCCGTCGTCGTCCGAGGTTTTATATCCGAAAGTAACGTTGTCGAATACTATATCGCCGCGCAATGCTTGCGGCTGTGCGGCGTTCGGGTCTTGCTGTTCGGGCGGTTCGTCCATAATATCGCAAAACCGCTTAAAGCCCGTCGCGCCTTCTTGAATTTGGTCGTATATGGTTATGAGCGTGCGTATGGGCGTAATGAGCGTGCTTATATACAGCACGAACGCGGTAAAATCGCCGACGTTGATCTTGCCGTAGTAAAAGAACAATCCGCCCGCGAGCAGAACGGCAAAGTACAGAAAGTCGGTGAAAAACGTCATAGATGAGTGGAACTTGCCGAGCAAAATGAATTGGCGTTTTCTGCACTCCACGAACTGCTTGTTGCCGCGGTCGAACTTTTCACACTCGTGGGCTTGGGCGTTATACGCGCGCGATACGCGCATGCCCGATACTGCGCTCTCTATGTCCGCGTTTATTTCGCCTTGAGCGATGCGGGTCTCTTTGTACACTTTGTTCATGTGCTTGCGCATGAGCATAGCGTATACGACAATTATAGGTATAAAGGCAAAAACTATGAGAACCAAATAAACATTTATCGTGGCGAGCACGGCGAACGCGCCTATCATTGTTATGAGCGACAAAAACACGTCCTCAGGACCGTGGTGGGCGAGTTCTGATACTTGGAACAAGTCGTTTGTCATGCGGCTCATTATCACGCCAGTTTTATTGTCGTCAAAGTAACAAAACGGAAGTTTTTGCAAGTGCACAAACAGTTCGCGCCGCATGTCAGACTGTATACGCACGCCCACTATATGTCCCCAAGAATGGAGAAAGTAGTTGAGCCCCGCTTTTATGAGATAAAAAGCTATCAAAAACCCCGCCGCGGATAACAGCATGGTTATCAGTCTGTTTGGGACGTAGTTGTTTATTATTTCTTTTGTAACGTATGGGTACACAAGATTGAGCGCGGAAATTGTAAACGCGCACAGCATATCTATCACAAAAAGTTTTTTGTGCGGTTTGTAATACCGTACGAACCGCTTGATCATGCCTTGTTTTCGTGTCGCTTTATTCGTTTTCATCTCACTTTATTTACGAGTGTCTGACCCACGACCGCTCGCTATCGAGTGTTGTCCTTGGGTGCGCTCGTACGACTATAAGCAAACGGCATACCGTTAATGTGGTATGCCGCGCTTTGGTTCTGGTTTATCGATCTCTGTATATGTTTTGGTCGCGGTCTGCGCCTACGCCTATCATCGATACTTTACATTCGCAAAGCCGTTCCACAGCGTCTATATATTTCTTCGCGTTTTGCGGCAATTCGTCGTACGAACGGACAGAAGAAATATCTTCCGTCCAACCGTCAAACTCTTCGTAGACGGGCACGCAACGCTCGAGCAAACTTATGTCGGCGGGGAAGTTGTCAACGCGCTGGCCGTCGCGCATGTAATGCGTGGCTATCTTTAGCTTTTTTATGCCAGTGAGCGTGTCGAGCTTGTTTATTGCGAGCGAAGTAAGTCCGTTTATGCGCACCGCAAGCCTAAGTATGACCGCGTCGAGCCAGCCGCAGCGCCGCGCTCTTCCCGTGGTCGTGCCGAATTCATGCCCTACGTTTAGGAGATGATCGCCCACTTCGTCGTTTAGCTCGGTGGGGAACGGACCCGCGCCTACGCGCGTCGTATACGCCTTGGCTATGCCCAGACATTCTTTGATAGCCGTAGGTCCTACGCCCGCGCCCGCGCAAAATCCGCCCGTAATGGGATGGGAGCTTGTAACGAACGGGTACGTGCCGCTGTCGAGATCGAGCAGAGCGCCTTGCGCGCCTTCGAATATAACCCGCTTATCCGCTTTTATCGCATCGTACAGCACCGCGCCCGTGTCGCAGCAGAACTTTGCGAGTTGTTTGGCGTAGCCGTTGTATTCGTCGAGTACCGCGTTGTAGTCGAGCGGCTCGCCGCCGTATACCGCGGTAATTATCTTGTTCTTTAATGCGAGATTGCTTTTAAGCTTTTGCGCAAACGTGTCGGGATCGATAAAGTCGATCATGCGTATGCCTATGCGGTCGCTCTTGTCGGCATAGCAAGGACCTATGCCGCGTTTTGTCGTGCCGATAGCGTCTTTGCCCTTGGCTTTTTCGGCGAGTTCGTCCAGCGTTTTGTGATAGGGCAAAACGACATGCGCGCGCACGTCTATTATTAAGTTTTTGCCGAACTCAACGCCTTGCGCTTTGAGCGAAGCCATTTCTTCGAGAAGGACTTTGGGGTCTACGACAACGCCGTTTCCTATTATGTTGACGGTGTTCGGGTAGAGTATGCCGCTCGGTATAAGATGAAGCTTGTATACGTTTTCGCCGCAAACGACCGTATGCCCCGCGTTGCTTCCGCCCGTAGCTCTCACTACGTAATCGGCGGAGCTTGCCAAGATGTCTATCACTTTTCCTTTGCCTTCGTCGCCCCACTGTGCGCCGACCAGCGCTATCGTATTCATATTACCTCCGTTGGCGCTTTGCGCCGTTGTTTTGCATTATCGTTAAACGATCAAAGTTCGTCTGTATCGTCCGCGCTTGCCGCTTCCGCCATAACGTCGTCTTGGGCGGGCGCGCATCCGCCGCATTTTGCACAGCCGTTTACATTGGTTATGCCGTCCGTTTCGTCAAAGTCGGGCAGCGTGGCGTTGCCGCCGTGGGCATTGTCGTGCGCGACCGACATCATGAGTTTTATACGGTTTATCTGATTGACTTCGCTCGCGCCCGGATCGTAATCGACCGCCACTATGTTCGCTTGCGGGTACAAACGCTTCAGCTCTTTCATGACACCCTTTCCCGTAACGTGATTGGGAAGGCACGCGAACGGCTGCATACAAATGATATTTGGTGCGCCTTCGTCTATAAGTTCGAGCATTTCCGCCGTCAAAAACCAGCCTTCGCCGACCATTGTTCCAAGGCCCACTACTTTGCTCGCTTTTGCCGCCAGTTTTTTGATGTGAGTGGGCGCGCCGAACTTGGTGCCTTTGAGCGCGGATATCATGGGTTTTCGCAAATGCTCGAGATACGCTATGCCTATGTCCGACAACAGCTTGCTCTTGCGCTTTCCGTCGAGAAGATCGTACTTGATGGTGTTGTCGTACAGCGAGTACATAAAGAAGTCGAGAAGATCGGGAACTACCGCTTCGCCGCCCTCGCGTTCCACAAGATCGACCGCGTAATTGTTTGCGAGCGGATGGAACTTGACGAGTATTTCTCCCACAATGCCTATTTTGGGCTTTACTTCGCCCGTCGTGGGTAAGGCGTCGAATTCGCGTACGATGCTGCGGCAGTATTTCTTGATTGGTACGTTGCCGACTGAAAATCCGTCGCGCAGTATTTTATCCCATTTAAGATACAGCTCATACGTTTCGCCCTTGTTCTTTTCGTACGGTCTTACTTTGTACAGACAGCGCATCAAAAGATCGCCGTAAAGCATGGAGTTTGCTATGGCATTGAGCATGGGCAGGGTAAACTTGAACCCGGGGTTCTTTTCCACGCCCGCGGAGAAGGATATCACGGGCACTTGTTCCATGCCCGCGCTCTTCAGCGCGCGGCGTATGAGCGCTATATAATTGGTGGCGCGGCAACCGCCGCCCGTCTGCGTCATTATGACCGCCGTTCTGTTCAAGTCGTACTTGCCCGAAAGCAGAGCGTTCATAACTTGTCCAACCGTGATTATAGTGGGGTAACATGCGTCGTTATTCACGTACTTTAGCCCCACCGATACAGCGTCTTGGCTGTCGGGCAAAACTTCTACGTTGTACCCGTGCTTGTTGAGCGCGGCTTGCAAAATGTTAAGGTGGTAAGGCGATATCTGCGGCGCGATTATGGTGTATTTTTCGCGCATTTCTTGCGTGAATACTATGCGCTTTGCGGGCGGCTCGGGAAGTTTTGCCGTCATGTTTTTTGCCTTGCGGTCTTTTATTACAGCCATCAGCGAGCGTATGCGTATCCGCGCCGCGCCGAGGTTGGATACCTCGTCTATCTTGAGCAACGTGTATACTTTGTTGGCGGCTTCGAGTAGTTCTTGCACTTGATCTGTGGTAACTGCGTCGAGCCCGCATCCGAACGAATTGAGCTGGACAAGGTCTATATTGTCGCGCGTTCTTACGAAGTTGGCGGCGCTGTACAGCCGTGAATGGTACGTCCATTGATCGAATACGCGCAAAGGCCGCGGCGCTTTGTTCAAATGCGCAACGCTGTCTTCCGTGAGAACGGCAAAGCCGTACGAGTTTATCATTTGCGCCACGCCGTGGTTGATCTCGGGATCGAGGTGATAGGGTCTACCCGCAAGCACTATGCCGTGTCCGCCGTTTTCGTCGAGCATTTTTATCACGCGTTCGCCTTGGCGCTGCGACCATGCGGTAAATTCATACTGCTCGGCATACGCTTTTTTAACGGCGCGGCGTATCTGAGACTTAGGTATATCGGGAAACTCTTCCGCAAGCCGTTCCGCCATTCGCTTGGGCGTGTTGAACGGAAGGAAGGGCGCGCAAAACGTTACGCCCTTGTTTATGAACTCGTCGCGCATGTTGAGGCGTATCACTTCGGGATACGAGCCGACTACGGGACAGTTGTAATGGTTGTTCGCATTGGGATCTTCTTGCCGCTCATAGGGCAGACAAGGGTAAAATATGAATTTTACTCCGCCGTCGATGAGCGCTTGAATGTGTCCGTGCGCGATCTTTGCGGGATAACATACCGATTCGGAGGGCATCGTTTCTATGCCGAGCGAGTAGATGTCGCGCGAAGACCTTGGCGACAGCTTGACCGAATATCCGAGTTCATTGAAAAAAGTGAACCAGAACGGATAATTTTCGTACATATTGAGTACGCGCGGCAAGCCCACAACGCCGCGCGGCGCGGCGTGTGCGTCGAGCGGACGGTAGTATGCGAACAGCCGCTTGTATTTTTCTTCAAACAGATCGGGAAGTTTTTCTTGCTTTTTCTCGGGCGCGTTGCCGCCGCGTTCACAGCGGTTGTTGGAAATAAACGTTCTGCCGTCGTCGAATTCGGATACGGTAAGCAGACAGTGGTTGCCGCATTTTTCGCATCGCCTCGACGATTTGACAACGCGGAATTTTTCGAGTTCGGCTTTGCTTTTTATGCCGCTCTTTCCGCCCGTATAGTTGTTTCTGCTTATTAGCGCCGCTCCGTATGCGCCCATAAGTCCCGCTTGATTGGGGCGTATCACGTTTCTGCCCGACACAAGCTCGAATGCGCGCAAGACCGACTCGTTGAGGAACGTTCCGCCTTGGACGATTATCTTTTCGCCCATCTCTTTTGCGTCGCGCAGTTTTATTACCTTGAAGAGCGCGTTTTTGACGACGGAATAGGCAAGTCCCGCCGAAATGTCGGAAACGGTCGCGCCTTCCTTTTGCGCTTGCTTGACGCGCGAGTTCATAAATACCGTGCAGCGCGAGCCGAGATCGACGGGTGCGGACGAATCGAGACCGACTTTGGCGAACTGTTCTGCGTTCATACCGATGGCGCGCGCAAAAGTTTCTATAAAGCTCCCGCAACCGGAAGAGCACGCCTCGTTAAGCAGTATGTCGGTGATCACGCCGTTTTTGATGCGCAAACACTTCATATCTTGCCCGCCTATGTCCAAAAGGAACTCCACGCCGGGCAGTATGGTATCGGACGCGGTGAGGTGCGCCATTGTCTCGATCTCGCCGTTGTCGAGGTTGAGCGCCGTTTTTATAAGACTTTCGCCGTAGCCCGTGATAGTGCCGTAGCCTATGTATGCGTCGGGCGGCATCAAGTCGTAGATCTGCTTTACTACGTCAATGACCGACGCAAGCGGATCGCCCGAATTGGAGCCGTACCACGAGAAAAGCAAGCCGCCGTCTTTGTCTATGAGCGCGACTTTGGTCGTGGTCGAACCCGCGTCTATGCCCAAGAAAGCAGCGCCGCTGTGTTTTTTTATGTCGGCAAACGGTATGGATACCTTGCTGTGCCGCAGTCTGAACTCGGTAAGTTCGTCTTTGTTCTTGAAAAGCGGGTCTAAGCGCGTAACTTCGCTTTCTCCCACGTTTTTAACTTGTTCGAGTTTTTCGCCGAGTTGGGCGGCGGTGAACGCTTTTTCCGATTTATACGCCGCGCCGATCGCGTTGAAAACTTGTGAATTTTCGGGGAATATCGCCATTTCGGGCTTGAGAGTAACTTTGAATCTCTGACCGAGTTCGCTCAAGAAGTGGAGCGGACCGCCCAAAAACGCCACTTTGCCGCGAATGGGTTTGCCGCAAGCAAGCCCCGATATGGTCTGGTTGACCACGGATTGAAAAACGGACGCGGCAATATCCGATTTTTTAGCGCCGTCGTTTATTAGCGGCTGTATGTCCGATTTGGCAAAAACGCCGCAGCGCGACGCGATGGGGTAGATCATGGACGCGTCCTTGGCAAGCTCGTTCAGTCCCGACGCGTCGGTGTTGAGCAATACCGCCATCTGATCGATAAACGCGCCCGTACCGCCCGCGCAAGTGCCGTTCATGCGCTGGTCCACGCCGTCTTTAAGATACGTGATCTTGGCGTCCTCGCCGCCGAGCTCTATCGCTACGTCCGTTTCGGGTATGAGCCGTTTTATCGCCTCAACGCCGGCTATCACTTCTTGAACAAAAGGAATGCCCAGCCATTCCGAGACGGAAATTCCGCCCGAACCGGTTACGGTTATGGTAAAATTATCGTATACTTCGAGCAAGCCGCGCAACACGTCGTACAAAGTGGCGCGCACGTCCGAGTTATGCCGTTGATAGCTCGAATGCACGAGTTTTCCGCTCTCGTCGAGCACGGCTGTTTTTATTGTAGTAGAACCTATATCCAAGCCAATGCGGTACATAAATATCATCCCGTGTGTCAGTTTATGCCGCAGCCGCCGCCGCAAAAAACGCGATAAATATCATGTTTAAGCGTACGAAACGGTTACAGCACATTATACAACATTCGTCGAGAGCTTGTCAACCGCGTAAACCTTCTTTTCATTAATATATAAAATATAGATAAATGCTATTAAATGAGAAAATCAAAGGAATATGCTTGACACGTCCGCATATAATCGTTATAATGAAGACACTAATAAAAGGAGAGGTGTATCATGGCTAAGAGCGATTACTTTGGACTTCCTTACCTTGTGAGCGTGATTTTGGCGATCATCCCCGTTACCGCATGGGTACTCGGATTTTTGACCAGATTTTCCGAAGGTAAGATCATCGCGGGTATCATTCGTTTGATCGGTTTGGGATTCATTCTTTGGATCGTAGACCTTATACTGATGATAGTCAGCAAGCACATTCTGCGTTTATTGCCGTGCTGATCGGCTAACGCGATCCTTTAAAGCCCGTTGCTTTTGCAGCGGACTTTTTTTTTTGCGATATTTATGTCTGCGGCAAATAACGTTTGCGCTCGATAGTCATACCGTAAAGCGATAGTAATGAGTAACGCCCGAGCGCGAGACACGCAAAAAGGGCGCGAGATGCGCCCTTAAATGCTTTTTGGTGCGGAGGACGAGACTTGCGCGATTTTACTCAGTAAAATCGCCCGCTTCGCAGCATAGCTGCTCGCGCGTTCGCTAAAAACATACCACAGGTATGTTTTATAAACGCTCACGCCCCAAGGAGTTCAAGTCTCGTACAAATACACAAAGAACTGCCGACAAGCGACAGTTCTTTGTGTGTGGTGCGGAGGATTAAAAAAATGCAGTATGCCAAAAGGCAGAGAAGGGTTGCAGATCGTGTACTTTTAAGTGCGAGCGCGACGGGAATGTAGAACCCCCTACATGACCGAGCGTGAGACACGCAAAAAGGGCGCGAGATGCGCCCTTAAATGCCTTTTGGTGCGGAGGACGAGACTTGAACTCGTACGGTGTTACCCACAGGCTTCTGAGACCTGCGCGTCTGCCAATTTCGCCACCCCCGCATAAACTATTAATATTGTACCATACAGCCTAATGGCGTCGTATAGCGCGCGCGTTTGACAACGCATAAATAAGTATAGAATATGTTTATGGGTTTGTCAAGCGTTTTAAACTCATATCGATCGCCCTCAGAAAAGCCATTTCGGAGCGGTCAGATCAAAAACAATGCGGTAAAAGCATAAAAAAGTATTGACAAAATATGAACAATGTGTTAACATTTATCTGTATATGCATATATTTGTGAACAAATTGTGAACAAATGGAAGGAAAACGACATATACGAGGTAACTGTATGAGAAACAAAAACGGAAATGTCATAACGAACTCTAAGTTCAAGCGGTTCATGATATTGCTGATGAGCGCGGTGATAGCCGTCGCGCTCGGCGTTACATGCGCGATGTTCGTGGGAACGTCGGGCAAGGTAGACGTTGACAATGTAGACAGCGGAGAGATTCGCGAGTCTGCTACTTACAGCAATAAGGTAGGTAACTTAACAGGGGCTGGCGTTCTTGCAAACGGAGACATTTTAAATTATACGTATAACGGCAGTTATCGTACTATTACATTGCCGCGCGGAACATATAAGTTTGAATTGTGGGGTGCGCGTGGCGGCGGTTGCGGTAACAATAACGGCGGTAAAGGCGGTTATGCATACGGCAATGTTAATATTACGGCAAATACTACTTATTATATATATTGCGGTGGTGTCGGTAAGAACTCTACAAGCAGTATAGACAGAAATAGCGGTAGAGTGTATGCCGGCGGTTTTAACGGCGGCGGAACGGGGTCGGGAAGTGCCGGACCAGGCGGCGGCGGCGGAACGGATATTCGTACAGGCGGCACGTCTACAAGCAACCGTATAATAGCGGCAGCCGGCGGCGGCGGCGGTGTTAATCAAGCTAACAGCAGTGTATCTGGTTCAAACGGAACGCTATACCAAGGAACTCACGGTTGCACTTCGCGTCATTCTTCACGTTATTATAATGATGAAGGCGGCGGTGGCGGCGGCTGGTATGGCGGCAAGAGCGATCATGGTGATGATCCGAGACGCGGATATGCCGGAACCAACGGTATCAATACTTCTTATTTTGTTGCCGGTACTTATAACACAGCGTCTTATGGAGTCAATGCGGATGCCGGTAAGGTGAAGATTACTGTTATTAACGTTAATCAAAATCCTACATCTGCTAATAAAACCATAAGCGTAGGTACTCGCCGCACCGGACTTTCGATAGATATCAAATCGGATGCTCGTCGTTTTACGGGAACATCTACAAACGTAGGCATAGCCAACGATCCCGACGCGACAAAGACAAATTTGTATTTCAGCGACGGCACAGCATCCAATTATGATACGTGCAACAGCAGCGGACGGTCGTTCTATCTAAATTCGGCTTGCACGCAGTCGGCGTCGAGTTATATAGATACAACTTATGTAAATAATGAAACTATAAGAATAACAAGCGTTAAACGATATCCCGCAAACGGCAAACTGACGCTTTACGCAAAAGTGCGCGACAGTTTCGGATCGAGTAATTCGCGCGGGTTCGCCGCAGTATCGTTTACTATTTCGGTTACCGATAACGCGATAGTCGTACAAAATTATTCGAATTTTACCAATAAGACAAACGGCGTAGCGATCAACGAGCCGCAAGGAAGAGGACAATATGTAGAGTATACTTACGGCACGGGCGACAACGCGTACAAATACCGCTTGGGTCAGTCGGACAGCACAAATAAGACTCAAGACTTTATGAGCGGCCATATATACAACGAAGCAACGGGAAGGACCACCGTATTTATTCCCATGCCGCTCACCACCAACAGAACAAGCGGATTTACGGTATATGCGTCGGATATTTTCCGCGATCCAGATACGGCGTATGATACGGTAGGCTTTAAAACGGTATCGTCAAGCAGTTACACGAGTTACTACGGAGTAACGCTCAATACCAATACATCCAAGTACGGCAGCAGCGGATTGGGTGAGTCCATAACCATTAAACCGACAAACCTCCGTCCCAATACCGCTACATTCGTAGTTTTGACGGTTGCCGGTCAGTCGTACGAAAAGAACGGCAGCGCTGTTATAGGTAGCACAAATACGATTTATCTCGTATTTAAAATAGCCAATACGCGCCCTTATTACGCTACCACTACGGTAACGCAGACGGGACTTACCGAGCCTGTTTTGAACATGACGGTGGGCGAGTCAAAAGATGTAATAATATCCAACAGCGACAGCAAGTCGTTCATAAAAGATCCCGACGGAAACAACCCTACGTTCGTTACTTCGGGTGCGGCGGGTTCGTTTATAAAGATACCGCAAAACGAGTACATTTCGGTAACGATCGAAAACTCGCTGATCGGTCTTGCGGGAAATTCCAATTATGCGGCTAACAATATCGCCGCAAACATAGTCGCCGATTCCAAGACTACGGGCGAGGGTAAAATTCCGACGGGGTTTGCCAATTCCGCCATATATAATTCCGTTCTTGCGGCGGCTGGAAGCGCCGAAGCGGCAAATGCGTGTATTACGTATCAATATGTAAACTCCACGACATTGCGATTTACCGCGCGCGCGGCGACGCAGTATATGTACTCGCAAGACGGTAGAGCGGGCGATTTTTACGTGCTTGTGCGCGTAAACGATCCGGGCGATACGAGCGATAACGGCATATGGTATCCCATAGCGTTGAAGGTGAGTTCTTCCGCGCCGCATGAGCCTACTACTACGGCTAACTTCACGCTCGACTTCGATTACACGGCGGGCGACGCGAGCAACGACGCGGTATCTTTAGTAAACGGTACGGTAGGTGAGGAACGCGGTGTTGCATATCTCACCCCCGTAAGCTACACCGACGCAAACGGTACGCTCAAGGGAATAGGCTGCGCAAGCAAAGGCGATTATATGATACAGTCGAGGTATCAAGCCCAGCCTTTCGTTACTGACGACGACGTATTCTCTTACGGAAGCGGCAAAAACAACGATCCTTGTACGTTTACGCTTAACGAAATAATCGGTCTCAACGGCAATACCGTTGCCGCCGACGGCACTGTGGTAAACCCCGCATCCGCTTTCTTTAACGTAGAAGTAGTCAAACTTTATGCGGCTAAGGAAGTGTTCGATTACGTAAACGGCGGTATATCGGCTGACGTGCGCAATAAGATAGGCTTGACCGACGAGGGCAGCGGCGTATATTCTTTTTACGGACTTAAGGTTACCGCTCTCAGATCTACGGGCAACTATTATTACGAGTTCGATGTAAACGTGATAGATTCGCACGGATCGGAAAGCGACAGCCCTATACGCGTATATGTAAAAGTGAACAACCGCGGAGCAAATCTGCGCCGCAGCGAAACCGATCTCAAACAGCAGGGCGTGCAAAACGACTACACCGAACACGCATTCAATACGACGTCTAAGGGCGCGTACAACGCATACAGCGCTATAATCGGCTCGTCGTATATCAATTACACTATAGAAGCGCAAGACGTTCTTTACATTACGCCGTACGACCTTGTATACGACCTCGATCTTGCCGATATATTAAACAAGAAGACGGGCAACGACATAAGCCACGGTAAAGGTTTGTATGATTTTAATACCAACCCGAGCGATACCGGTTTTGCTCAAGCGGTATCCGCTATCAACGCCGTTTACAAGGTAAAACGCACAGAGACGCCGAGCGTAGCTGCTGTGGAAGCCGATGTTACGATGGATAAACTGTCTTTCGTAAACGGCGATACTATAGTGTCATCGGCAAAACAGTACGAGTCGTACTTTACTACCGAAGTCGTCAATACGGTTACGGCATCTGACGGCAAAAACTATTCCGTTCCCGCAATAAAGATAACGGGCGTTTCCCGTACCGCAGCAAGCGTTTTGACGTTGCGCTTTGCGGTAAGCGACGGCATGTCGAGCGTAAACTGCGTAATTGCAGTAACGGTCAAAAACGCCGCGCCTTCGCTTGCGGAAATACAAGATATTTACACGTTTAAGGCGGGAGACACCAAAGAATTTACGGTGGGCAATCTCGCTATAGACAAGGATAACGATCGTCCTTCGTTCGTATCGGGTAGTGTGCGCATAGTGGCTAAAACGGGCAACGGAGATACGGAAGCCGATTACGCTACGTCCATAGTAGGTCAGTACGGCAACGATCCCGCAAACACCACTTACAACTTATCCGATTACATTACGGCTATACTCACCAAGAGCACTACGTCCGGTCAGATAGGCGTGGACGTAATATATATCACCGCGTTATCGTCCACGCAGCTTTTCGATCATCCTATTTATTTGGAGTTTAAAGTAACCGACGGTTACAGAGCGCAGCCCCAAACGGCAACGTTGCACGTGCCTTTGGAAGTGCTTAACAGCGACTCGGAGATGTTGACGGACAATCTTGCGGCGGAATTTATAGAAGACTCAAAAGACGAGTATAATTACTACTGGAATATAGAGTTCGAGACGGCTGCCGAAAAGCGGCTGTCCCGATACATTGTCAACAGCGAAGAGCTGTATAACTCGTCCGCTATCAATGCGTCTCCCGCCAACAAAATGTTGTTGTTTAAGGATATAGACGCTCAGCAGCGCACTCTGTTGAATCCTGCTGCAGGCTTCAGCAACGCCGCGGGCGGCGACGGTTATAAGACCGGACTTGTGGCGACCAGCCCTACATATGTAAACGAAGAGGCGTTTACGTCGTCCGACCTTTACAGATCCGCGGCGGTCATTTATACGCCCGCGTATGTGGAAAACACGGGGTCGAATAACGATTACTTGTCGGTAAGCGTCATGTTCTTCAAAAAGAACGTGGACGGAAGCTTCGAAGAGATAACGAACGTAAACAGCGACGAAATACCTACGTCCAAGTATTGGGCGCTTAAGATAGTGGACAACGGCAGCAACAGCAGCGGTAGCAAGCCCGCTCAGTTTGCCATTGCCGTCAGAGACGACCATCACGGAAACACCGTGTATACGGGCGCGGACAGAACGGAGAGCACAGGCGATTCCGATGTTACCGTCATAAATTTCTTCTATCAGTATTTAAGCCCCGGTCTTACGGCTATGCACGAATATTACCGTACGGATGGAACAGCCGAAGCCGCTACCGAGATCAGCGACGGAGTTTTCGCCGTAGGTTACAATACGGTGCATGCTTCTTACCAGTACAGCGCAAAAGCGGGTACTTCCGTAAGCGATCAAGATTCGCTTGTAAAGAACGCCGTATTCACCGACGACTTTAAGTATCAGTATTTTGTAAACAGCAAGATCGACGGCGACGATATCAAGCTCACATCCAAGATATATCCGTCGGCGAAAGCTCAAGCCTTCTATTACAAACCGATAGAAATAGAGGCTACGGGCAATAAGATCGTGCCCATCAGCTATATCGCTATGCCTACTGCGTACAGCGTAACGGGTGGTACGGAAGGCAGTAATATCCATGTTACTTTAGGCAACGCTACTACTGTGCCGTCCGAATACGAAAGCGGCAAGTACAGCTTGCTCGACAGCGGTTATGCCGATTGGGGCACGGGCAGCAATAAGACCGAAGCCGAAAAGCGCCGCGAGCTTAACGCCGTATTTGCCAACTTGACGCTTACGGACGGCAAGGAACAATGGACGGGTGCCGACATCAACGAGAACCCGTACATAGTTATTGATTACAACGGCAAGATAGCTGTTCCGAGTGTGGGCGAAGAGTCATACATCAACAGAAACCGCGGCGTTGTGGCGGACGGCGACAAGTTCGGACCCAATATGTCGTGGCTGGTAGACGGAAAGAGCATATTCCGCGAGGATAAATACGGTTTTACTATATCCAAGCGTAACGACGGTCAAAACAGACGTCCCACGGGCGCGCTCAAGCTTATCGTGAGCTTGCGCACCAGCGAGACTCAAAGCGTGCCTCAAGACGTTACCGTAGACGTAATAGTCAACAATACAACGCCCGGGCAGGCCGAAGGCAGCAGAGACGGATACTCCACGCTCGACGTGGATATGACGGTGAGCGACACTTCCGGCAAGTACGTAGAGCTTTTGACCAATAAGCGCGAACAGCAGATCACTACGGGCAAGGGCTATCCGAGCAACAGTATCGTAATAAAAGGAACGGACAGCGACGGAACGGATATACTTAAATTCTATTTGCCGTCGGCTACAGACAAGTCTCTTGCCGAAGAGTTTGTTAACAATCCCGCCGAGCTTGCTCATATTGCCAGAAATAATGCTCAGCCGTCTTCTGCGGCGTTCCAGTATTATTTCGGGCATGCAAGCGCCAATGATGCTACCGTAAATACCGATCTTGTACCCAATCCCGGCTATAAGAAATTCTTTACGGTATCTCCCGGAACGGGGTCTTCCACTATACTGCAGTTTACACCTATAGCCAAGACCGAACTTGTAATACCTCAAGGCGCGACGGAAAGCGATTATCTTGCGGCTAACAATCTCAAAAAGGACGCCGGCGGTATTTACTATCCGTTCAAGATATTGTTCTATGACGATCTTGACGGCACAGGCTTTACAAACGGCTATTGGCAGCTCGCTATTATCAAGGTATATATCAACAACGATCCCATAAGATTTTCGGGCGTAAAGACGGAAAACGTCAACAGATACGACTTTACGCTTACCAAGGGCGTCAACTTCTCCGTGGACGTAACGTCGCTCCTTACCGATAACGACATAGTTCTTCAAGGACAGTCGTTCGCGACCGCAGACGACGACGCGTGGCAAGATCTGACTAACACCGGAAATGCCGTCGAAACCAACGAGCGTCTCGTTAAAGACTACATCGTCATGCCCGTTGCGGCGGGATGGACGGGTACGGGCGATAAGACCGGCGTTGACTTCGGCAATAAGGTCCAAGTTATAAACGGAGACGCTACGCCGCTTGACGTAAACGTATTTAAAACCGCGCCTACGTCTATAGTGTTCAATGCCAAGAGCGGCTTTAACGTTTCGATAGATATAGAATTTACGTTTATGGACTCGGCGGGAACTTCCGAAAAGATCGTGTTCCATATCACGTATCAAAACGAAGCGCCCACGGCAAACGCGGACACGTACGGAAACTCCAATTTGATTTCCGTCGTTATGAAGACAGGCGACAGCTTTACGCTGTATGCGGCGGATCCCAATGTATTCTCGACCGATAAGAGCGGCGGATACAAGTCTCCCGCGGAGTTCGAAGCTCTTAACGGAAAAGACGCAGAGTTCGGCAGCTACATAGACTCTACGGCGCAAGAAGCCAAGGATGCATTTAAGTTCTACACAACGGACAGCTATCCGCAAAATAACGTAGGCGATCTCGGCGATCTTATACTCGGAAGCGACGACGCGTCGAGTACTCTCAGATTTACGTATAACCCCAACTCCAGACCCATGGTTGGTGAGTTCGGCGACGCGACGCAGACTAACAAGTTTAATGTGGTCGCTCAAAACTTTATGCGCACCGAGCAGGCGTTGCTTCACAATAGCAGAACTCCGAAGTTGCCTATGAGCGTTACTTTGACGGCTCGCGGAGTAGTTACCAACGCGGTGTATACGATAACATTGACGGACGGCGAGCTTACCACTCAAGTGCGCTTGCTCATAACCGTTGTATCGAGCGCACCCGTACCCAATATGAGGGAGTACACAACATCCGATAAACTCACTATAACGCCGGTAGACGAGCTGGGCATAAACAATCCTACTTATCGGTTGGATATGCACTACGGCGACGTATTCAAAGCGCCGCTCAGAGCAATCGCTACCGATGCTGATAACGGCGACGACAGCAACTTCTTTGTTCCGTCCATTTACGACGGCACGCAGTTCAAGACGACTAACCCCGAGGGTATATCCGCCGTTGCTCCCGCAACGACCGAAGAGAGCACCGTTCAATCGATAGTGATCCGCGCAGTGGACTACATACCGGTAAACGGCGAATTCTCATCCGTTACGTTCCGCATATCGGACGCGCACGGCGCTCAATCGGAGGAGATCACTATCAGAGTGTACGTCGCGCCTAAAGAGGCGGAAGTAGAAGCCGATCTTTCTCATGCGGCGGATATAGCTATAAGAAGCTATGCCGATTATGCAAACGACGGCGCAGCGGAGATCGTGGAGCTCGTGTCGGGCACTAAGTCTGACGCCAAAGTGATCTACGATGCGGACGTAAATGCTCCGTCGGCTTTGTACGACGTGGAAGTGTACGCGCTGCTGCAAAAGAACGGAGAAGTGTTCAACGAGATCACGGCAAACAATCTCGATAAAAACTCCACGCTTATCGTCAAGCGCATGCAAGCGCACGGCAACGATCCCGCAAGAGATGAGAACGGCGACGGCGGAGAGAGCCAGGAAATATACAGATACGTAAATAGGTTCTTCAAAGTTACTATATCCGAAGACGGTAAAACGATATCGTTCGATCCCAAAGCTGCGACCATAACCGGTTCGGGCGCAAATGTGGGCAAGATAAAGTTCTACGTGATCATAGGTAAGCAGTACGAAAACGGCAACGATTATGTCATGCCCGAAAAGAATGCGTACCTCAACGTATCGGTATCCAACTCCAAGCCCGTTGCGGTCGAAGCTACGGCGCTCAACTACGGATATCCCCAAGTTAAGCAAGGGGAAATGTCCGTTATGCGCGAATCGGAGTTCTTGACTTTCGAAGGCAGCGCGGGCAGTTCGCTCACCTGGAGCTTGTACAATAAAGACGAGCGTCTCGACGAAAACTTCGGGTTGTTCTACGATCACGATATGCTCAACGGCGGCAACGACACGTTGTCCTTTGTGAGCGCGAAAGTTCTCCCGCAGTACACCGTAAAAGACGAAAACGGTCAGACTGTAGTTAAGCAGACAGTTAAAGACGCCATCGACCTTATAGGTAAAGATCCCGTGCTCACAGTTTCGGAGAGCAACGGCAACATAACTATCAAGATCAACCGCAAAGTGCGAATAGGTCAGCCCGGTAAAGACGGCGTAGCTCCGTATACCGATGTTCCCGTCGAGATAGCGTGCGTAGATACCCTCGGCAACCGCGCTGCGGACAAATACGCGGCTTCGGTAAAGACTGTGATAATGGTTCGCGTAACTAACGACGCACCCGAGTTTAAGGAAGTTGTTTACGACGTATCTCGCGGATACTACGTAACGTATTCCGAAGTAAACGGTTACGAGTTGTTTGCATCTGTGCCGACGGATAGCACGCTTGTTGTCAATCTCGCAGACATCATCGACGATAAAGACGTTGCGATGGACGCGTACTTCTTTAATACCAGCGGCGGATCCAACCGCATACTGTCGGATGAGACTACTGCTATAACCATCGACGGTGGCAACGCGCAGTTGTTTGCATTCTCCACTGCCGTAACCAATAACGCATACGGCATATCCACCATGTCGTCGTTGAGGTTCAAGTCCACATCGCGCAACCGCGGAGCGGAGTCCACTTGTCTGTTGCAGTTGTACGACTCCACTATGAAAGCCACGACGAGCATGATGACCATCCACTTGACCGTAGGCAACACCGCGCCGGTCAAAAAGACCGATAATATAGAACTTACGGTCATGGGCATAGCTGCGGACGGAGAGATTAGTGAGAGTGCGCCTTACAGCATACTCGATTTCGTAACAGACATCAACCCCAACGACGCGGTAGATGCCACGATAAGCGATTCTAAAACCTATATCTATATAGACAACATACTCGTAAGGACTAAGTATAGCGACATCGATCCTCCCGAAATCAGGGGCCCCAATTCAACTATAGAAGAAGAGGGGCATGCTGAGATATTGAGCGTTTGCGACATCAACTGGGCGGACAACGACAAGCATCAGAAGTTCTCCATAACGCTTCAGCCCGGTATATACGGAACGCAAAAAGCTATCCTTACAGTCAGCGACAGCGGTTATCTTGATGGCGCTATGGCCTTTGTGGAAGACGGTTTGACGACCGAAGTGGAGATCACCATAACAGTCGTTTGTCCGTTCGACGAAATGACGTTGCCCGAGTTTGCCATTGCCAACAAGGTAACGCGCAAGATAACCGCCGAGCGCTTGCTCAACGCGGCGAGCGGCGACGACGCGCACAATGCCGACGGCTACACGCTCAAGTCGATAGAAGTCAAGGACGCGGGGCTTTTGACCGCAACGCAAAAGTTTGCCGACGAGTCCGCTTACGAAGGTAAAGTATCGACTTCCGCCGCGGAGTTCGGCGAGTGGTACATCACCGCCAACAGCATGTCGTTGAACGGCGAGCCCGCGGTCATTACCGCTACGTTCGACGTCGGCGGCGCCGAGTATTCGCAAGACTTCGGCATTGTCATCACAAAAAACAACGCGCCCGTCATGACGAGCGATCCCGAAGTGGGCATTTTCACCAAGGATAAGCTCAACGATCGCAATATGATAACGATCGAACCCGAAATGTGGTTCACCGATGAGGACGTTGACGACGTGATGCGCTTTGTTTCGCCCGTAAAGGTAAAAGCGTCCGCTTATGCCGACGCGTACCTCGACGGTCGCAATATCGTGATCTCGTTCAAGGGCAGAGGTAAAACGACGCTTACGTTCAACATCACCGACGCTACGGGTACGCTGTACGGTCATACTATAGACATCGGCTGTACCGATATGGACGAACTGTCGTTCTTCAACCGCATAGTTGCGACCGTTCAAGAAAATCCCATAATGTACGGTATCATTGCCGGCGGCGTGCTTCTTCTCATAATAATTCTCATCATAATCATTGTTGTCGTTCGCAAGAAGAAGAAGATGAGAGACGAGATCGAGGCGTTACTCAATTCCGAGGCGGAGTTCGAGGAAGAAATGATGCGCTTGTCGCAAGGCGCGTCGGCGGGTTATCAGTCGTTCGGATACTTGCCGCCCACGTCGTATGCGGCGAACGATCCCAACCTCATGCTCAACGGCTCGCCCAAGAACCCCACGCCCAACAACTTGCAGCTCGGCGCCGGTACGGGTCAACAACCGCCTACCGACGGAAGCGCCGCGCCCAACATGCAGCAAGGCGCGCCTCGGGTAAGTAATATCCCCACGGATAACGGCTTCGGTCAAGGCGGATCGGACGGCTTCGATCCAAATGACTTCTAAGCTCGCAAGCAAAAAGCAGCAGCGAATATGAAATCGAAAGCATAAAAGTTTCATATAAAGCGAAGATAAAGCTCTCGGATGATCGGTCCGAGAGCTTTTGCTATGCAAAAATTTATTCGTTGCGACAGCGAGTGGGTTTAACAAGATGTTTAATTCCGCTTGACAGTTCGGCTCGAATTTGATAGACTATAAAGCGATGAAAACTTTGGCTGAAATCCAATCAAGAGAAATGTATCGGTTGTTATACATTTCTCTTTTTTAAAATAAAGGAGCATGTTATGTCCGACGTAAACAGACTGTACGAAGAATGGCTGGAAAAAGCCGTTTTGTGCCGCAAAGAACTCTCTGCTATGACCGAAGAGTGCAAGCAAGAAGCGTTTTATAAAGATCTCGAGTTCGGTACGGCGGGACTTCGCGGCGTTATCGGCGCGGGAACAGACAGACTTAACATATACACGATAGGGCGCGTTACCGACGGTCTCGCCAAATATCTTTTGGCTCATAAAAAGCTGGGTGCCAAAGTGGCTGTCAGTTACGACTCCAGACTTTTTTCGGAAGAGTTTGCGCGCCATACCGCAGCCGTTCTCGCGGCGCGCGGCATCAAGGCGTACATAACAAAAGAACTTAAGCCCACGCCGTATCTTTCGTTTATGGTGCGTCGGCTGGGTTGCGATGCGGGCGTTATGATAACGGCGAGCCACAATCCCGCCAAATTTAACGGATACAAGGTTTACGGCTCGGACGGATGTCAGGTTACCGATAAAGCCGCGTCCGAAATTCTTTGGTTTATCAATGACACCAAAACATTTGACGTAAAGGCTGCGGACTTTGAAAAAGCCGTGGAAAGCGGCGACATAGAATTTGTCGATGTTACACGCGATTATTTGGACAGCGTTTACGCTCGGTCTGTGGGAAAAAATCGCAAGGTGTCCATAGTGTACACTCCGCTCAACGGCACGGGCTGCGACATAGTGCCGCAAATGTTTGAAGAACGCGGCTTTAAAGACGTTGCGATAGTCCCCGAACAAGCGCGTCCCGACGGAAATTTCCCGACATGCGCTTATCCCAATCCCGAAAAATCGGAGGCGTTGCGCCTTGCAATAGGTCTTGCCGCCGACAAAGGCGCGGACGTAGTTATCGGCACAGATCCCGATGCGGACAGAATAGGCGTTGCCGTAAAGACAGCAGACGGCTATAGGCTTATAACCGGCAACGAAATGGGTGTGCTGCTTATAGACTATATCTTTACGCATATGCACGGTTTGCCCAAATCGCCCGTAGTAGTTAAAACAATAGTAACGACTGATCTCGCGGCGCGCGTCGCCGAAAGTTACGGCGCGGAAGTACGCGAAGTATTGACGGGATTTAAGTATATAGGCGAAACGATAAAAAAACTCGAAAGCGCGGGAGAGGGCGAGCGCTTTGTATTCGGGTACGAGGAGAGTTACGGATACTTGTCCGGTTCTTATGTTCGTGATAAGGACGCCGTTGTCGCCGCAATGCTCGTCGCCGAAATGACAGCCGATTATCTTGCTGACGGTAAGACGCTTGCGGACGTGCTCGACGGCATATACGCCAAGTTCGGCAAGTATTACCATAGGACTGTGTCGTTCGCGTTTGAAGGCGTTTCGGGCGCAAAAAAAATGAAAGAGGTTTTGGCGACGCTGAGAAATACTCCGCCCGCCGATCTCGACGGTTTGGCGGTTACGAGCAGCATCGATTATTTGACGCAAACGGAGTTCGATCTTCCCAAGTCCAATGTGCTGTCTTATAAAGCGAGCGACGGCAGCAAAGTGATAGTTCGCCCGTCGGGTACAGAACCGCTTATCAAGGTGTATATTACGGCGGCTACGGGCGGGGAAGCGCGTATAGACGCCATACTTTCGCAGATAAAAGTGTTTATGGAGTAACGGCGCGCACGCGTCTTACATTGTGTCGCGGCTTGCGGCGGAGGGCTTGTATGCTTTGCACTAAACAGGAGTTGTTGGAATACTTTGAAGAAAACGACGTAAAATTCGTTAAGCTTACGTTCTGCGATATGCTCGGTCGGCAGCGCAATATTTCCGTATTGAGTTCACAGCTCGAGGATGCTTTTGAACACGGCGTGGCGATAGACAGTTCCGCGGTAACGGGCGTGGGCGGCGTAGATCTCAAACTGAAGCCCGTGCCGTCGTTGCTGTCAGATCTGCCGTGGCGTCCGCATTCGGGCAAAGCTGTAAGCGTGTTTTGCAATATATTCAACGACGACTGCACGCCTTACGCTTGCGATCCGATGTCTCTTCTCGAGGCGCAAGTGGCTAAACTCGCAGAACTCGGTTATACCGCAAGCGTTTCGACCGAATGCGAGTTTTACGTCTTTAAAGACGACGGCGGAAACACGCCCATACCCATCGATAACGGCGATTATTGTTCTTGCGCGCCTTTCGATAAGTGCGAAAATTTGCGTCGCGACGTGATATTGAGTTTGGAAGACATGGGGCTTAAACCGATCTCGTCCCATCACGAGCGCGGTTGCGGACAAAACGAAATAGACTTCGAGCGCGCCGACCCGCGGTCTGCGGCACGAAATTTCATCATGTTCAAAGCCGCGGTAAAAAACGTGTGCGCGCTTACGGGCACGCGTGCATCGTTTATGCCCAAGCCCATATCGACGCAGCCGGGCAGCGGACTTCACTTTACCGTGTCATTGTCTGGAGCTAACGCTTCCAAAGCGTCGGCGGCGTTTGCCGAAGGCGTGATGAGGCGGTACAAAGAGATAACGTGTTTTGCCAATCCCACCGTAAACAGCTATAAGCGCATAGGCAAATCTTATAAGATAGGCTATGCCTCCGACCGCAGCGCGGCGGTGCGCTATTTCAACGATAAAGAAGTTCAACTGCGTACGCCCGATTCCACATGCAATCCTTTTACCGTCCTCACCTTGATATTTGCCGCAGGTCGGGAAGGTATAGAAAAAGGTTACAAACTGCGCGAAAAAGGCAATAGCGGCGAGTGCTTGTTCAACGATTTCGGACAAGCGATAGAGTTTGCCAAAAACAGCGAGTGGTTGCATGAGATCATTCCGCACAAACTCGACGACGTTTTAAACACCATGCACGAACAGTGCAAGGCGGCTCAAACGCTGTTGACCGACGAACAGTTCTTCGAGTTCTATTCGGACATTTAACGTTTAGGCGCACTATAACTACGTAAAAATATTCAAAGGAGGCAAATTTGGACGCTTTGGTGGTTGCAAGCACAGAAAAACAGAGACACGCCATATCCGACGTGTTGTATCGCGCTCATATAGACAGCGTGCTGTGTTCCACTGCGGCGGAAGCTCGCCGCGCGTCGTTTTGCCGTCCGTTCGACGTGTTTGTAGTAAACAGCGAGTTGCCCGACGAACACGGCAATTTGTTGGCTGTGGATATAGCGGAAGCAAACGACATAGGCGGGATATATATAGACGATTATACCAGAGCCGAAAAGTTTACCGACGTATTAGGCAATCTCGGCATACTCACATTGTCGAGACCCATCACCAAATCGGCGCTTTACGATTCCGTGCGGTTGATACTCGCTGCTAATGCGCGAGTGCGTGCTTTAAAGACTAAAAACGACGAGTTGAGCGCAAAGCTGGAGGATCTGAAGTATATCTCGAGAGCAAAGATCGTGCTTATGCGCACGCTTGGGTATACGGAAGATCAAGCACATAAGCATATAGAAAAATTATCTATGGACAGACGCGTTTCTCGGCGCAAGATCGCAGTAGAGATCGTCAAAACGTATGAGGAAGCCTAATGGGATACAGTAAACTAAAAGAAGAATGCGGAGTGTTCGGAATAATATCGCCGCGTCCCATACCGGTCGCACCGCTTACAGCAAGCGCGCTCACGGCGTTACAGCACCGCGGCGAAGAAAGCGCGGGCATAGCCATGTTTGTGGACGGGGCGCTTAAATGCAAAAAGGGCATGGGGCTTGTCTCCGATGTGTTTACTTCCGATTACATGGAGTTTGCCGCAAATGCAAAGATAGCGGTCGGACACGTAAGGTATTCTACCACCGGATCTTGCAATTTGGAAAACGCGCAGCCTATAGAGACCGTGCATTCCAAAATATCGCTTGCGCTCGCGCACAACGGAAATTTGACCAACTCGGCGCAAATACGCAATGAATTGGTGCAGTCGGGCATGGTGTTGCACACCACTAACGATACCGAAATAGTCAACATAATGATCGTGCGCAACATGCTCAAAACAAACGATCTCGAAAAAGCTGTCGTGCAGACCATGAACTTCGTAGAGGGCGCGTTTTCTATCGTCATAACTACGAAGGACAAGCTTATAGCGGTGCGCGACCGAAACGGCTTCCGTCCGCTGTGCATGGGAAGGATGGGCGATGCCGTTGTCTTTTCTTCGGAGACGTGCGCGCTCGACGCGCTCGGAGCGGAGTTTGTGCGCGACGTCAAACCGGGTGAAGTGGTAAGTTGCGACGTTAAAGGCAATATAACTTCGCATATGCTCGACAACGCGTCGCAGAGCGGACTTTGTTCGTTTGAATTTATATATTTCGCTCGACCCGATTCGGTCATAGACGGCATAAGCGTATACGACGCGCGCGTGCAAATGGGAAGAGCGCTTTACAGACAGAAGCCGACGGAAGCAGACTATGTGTGCGGCGTGCCCGACTCGGGGCTTACCGCGGCGCAAGGATATTCGTCCGAATCGGGCATACCCATGGTCCCCGCGTTCGTAAAGAATAAGTACATAGGCAGATCGTTCATCCTGCCCGATCAGATCAAGCGCGAAAACGCAGTAAACGTCAAGCTCAATCCCATACGATCTACCGTTTCCGGCAAGCGCATTATTTTGATAGACGATTCGATAGTGCGGTCTACTACGAGCATGCGCATAATAAGCATGTTGCGACGCGCGGGAGCTAAGGAAGTTCACATGCGCGTCAGTTCGCCGCCGTTCAAGTACGAATGTTATTTCGGTACGGACGTGGACGACAGAAACAAGCTGGTCGCAAACCATTACGACATTGACGGTATTTGCAAAAAGATCGGCGCGGACAGTCTCGAGTATCTTTCGCTCGATAATCTGCGCGCCGTTTCCCCGAACACCGTTTTTTGTACGGGCTGTTTTACGGGAGATTATCCCGCGCCCGTTACTCCCACTTTAAAGAACTCGTTCGACGGGTTTACAGACGATAATTAAGAGGTGAATATGGACAGGTACTTGATACTGAAAGACGGGACTGTGTTTAAAGGTGTCGCTATAGGCGCGGATGGCACGGTCATAGGCGAAGCGGTTTTTACTACCGCCATGTGCGGTTATCTGCTTACGCTGACCGATCCGAGTTATTACGGTCAGCTCGTAACTCAGACGTTTCCGCTTATAGGCAATTACGGTATAGTCGAGCAGGACGCGGAGAGCGACAGATCGCACCTCTTCGGATACATAGTGCGCGAGGAAGAGACAAAAGGATCGAATTCGCGCAAGGATTGCGAGATAGACGAATTTCTTAAGCGGAACAACGTCGTGGGCATAGCGGGTATAGACACGCGCGCGCTCACTCGCAAGATCCGCAACAGCGGCGTTATGAACGCCATGATAACGGACGATCTCAAGGACTTGCCCAAAAAGCTCGCCGCTATCAAAAAATACCGCGTAACGCGCGCCGTGGAAGAGACGACTTGCGACAGCATACGCGTGGTCAACGAACCCGACGCGCAGCATAAATACAAAGTAGTGCTATACGACTTCGGAGCGAAGAACAATATAGAGCGGCTGCTTATTCGGTACGGCTGCAATGTCGTGCGCGTGCCTGCGCATACGACGGCGGAGCAAGTGTTGCAGTTAAAGCCCGACGGTATAATGCTTTCCAACGGCGGCGGCGATCCCTCCGACAATACGGAGATAATAGCCGAGCTTAAAAAACTGAACGAACACAATATCCCTACGTTCGGCATATGTCTTGGACATCAGTTGCTTGCGCTGTCTCACGGAGCGAGCACGGTAAAACTCAAATACGGACACCGCGGCGCAAACCAGCCCGTAAAGGACGTAATGACGGGGCGTACGTACATAACGAGCCAAAACCACGGTTACGCCGTCAAAGCCGATTCGGTAGCGAGCGATGTCGCAACGGTGCGTTATATCAACGCCAACGACAAAACTGTGGAAGGCCTCGACTATGTAAAAGTTCCCGCATTCTCCGTACAATTCCATCCCGAAGCGTGCGGAGGTCCCAAAGATACCGAATATCTGTTCGGTAGGTTCATCAAACTAATGGAGGCGTACCATGCCTAAAGATAAAAGCATTAAGAAAGTATTGGTCATAGGCTCAGGTCCTATAACGATAGGTCAAGCCGCGGAGTTCGACTATGCGGGCACGCAGGCGTGCCGCACGCTTAAAAGCCGCAACGTAGAGGTAGTGCTTGTAAACTCCAACCCTGCGACAATAATGACGGACAAAGCAATGGCGGATTCCATATACATAGAGCCGCTCACTATACCCACGCTCGAGCGCATAATAGAGCGAGAAAAGCCGGACGGCATTCTTCCGGGTTTGGGCGGACAGACCGGGCTTACTTTGTCTATGGAGCTTGCGCGCTCGGGATTCTTGAAAAAGCAAGGCGTGCGGCTTCTCGGCGTAAAACCCGAAACGATAGACAAAGCCGAGGACAGAGAGCTGTTCAAAAAAGCGATGCTCGAGATAAATCAGCCTTGCGTGCCGAGCGACGTCGTAACGGACGTGGAGTCGGCGGTGGCTTTCGCTTCGACGATCGGATATCCCGTGATAGTCCGTCCCGCCTTTACGTTAGGCGGCGCGGGCGGCGGTATTGCCGAAAACGAAGAGCAGTTGCGCGAGATAGCGCACGGCGGGCTCGAGCTGTCGCCCATACATCAAACATTGATAGAAAAGAGCATCTACGGATGGAAGGAAATAGAGTTCGAGGTCATGCGCGATCACGTGGGGAACGTGATAACGGTATGCTCGATGGAAAACTTCGATCCAGTAGGCATACATACGGGCGACAGTATCGTCGTTGCCCCTACGATGACTCTGTCCGATAAAGAATTCCAAATGCTGCGCACCGCGGCGCTCGATATCATAACTCATCTCGAGATAGAAGGCGGTTGCAACTGTCAGTTCGCGCTTCATCCTGTAACGGGCGAGTACGCGGTAATAGAAGTCAACCCGCGCGTGTCGCGTTCTTCCGCGCTCGCTTCCAAAGCGACGGGATACCCCATAGCCAAGGTTACTACGCTTATCGCGCTCGGATATACGCTCGACGAGATCAAAAACGCGGTTACGGGCAAGACGTGCGCTTGTTTCGAGCCCGCTATCGACTACTGCGTAGTAAAGCTGCCCAAATGGCCGTTCGATAAATTCGTTTACGCAAAGCGCACGCTCGGCACGCAAATGAAAGCTACGGGCGAGGTAATGTCTATCGCAACTAATTTCGAGGCGGGCTTGCTAAAAGCGATCCGCGGCGCAACGGGCGCTTATACTCTCGACAATCCGCACTACGCTTCGCTCTCCGACGAGCAGATACAAGGCATGCTCATGCCCGCCACCGATTACCGTCTATTCGTTTTGTACGAGGCGATAAAACGCGGCGTTCCGCTCGAAAAGATAGCGGACGAGACCAAGATAGACGTTTGGTTCTTGCAAAAGATAGAAAATCTCGTAAATTACGAAAAGTCGATATCGGGACGCGCCATCACCAAAGCCGAATACATGTGCGGCAAGCGTTTGGGCTATCCCGACGCCGCGCTCAAAGCTATAAGCGGCAACGCATTGCCCATGCATAAACGCGCTGTGTTTAAAACGGTAGATACGTGCGCCGCCGAGTTCAAGGCGGAAACGCCGTACTTCTATTCGACTTACGACGACGAAAACGAAGCGCGCGAGTATATAGACGAGCGTAAGAGCGACAGAAAACGCGTTATAGTTTTCGGCTCGGGTCCTATAAGGATAGGTCAGGGAATAGAGTTCGATTACGCGTCTGTGCATTGCGTGTGGGCGCTCAAAGATCTCGGTTACGACGTGGCTATAGTAAATAACAATCCCGAAACGGTTTCCACCGACTTCGATACGGCGGATAGGCTTTACTTCGAGCCGCTCACCGACGAGGATGTGGAAAACGTCATAGCTACAGAACGCCCGTACGGCGTTGTGGTTGCGTTCGGCGGTCAGACTGCTATCAAGCTCACCAAAAAGCTGTCGGAAATGGGCGTGCGCATACTCGGTACTCCCGCCGACTCCATAGACGCGGCGGAGGACAGAGAGCGGTTCGACGCGCTTTTGGAACGGCTCGGCATAGCGCGTCCTCAAGGACATACGGTCAAAACGACGGAACAAGCGCTTGCCGCGGGCAACGATCTCGGTTACCCCGTATTGTTGCGGCCGTCGTATGTTCTCGGCGGACAAAACATGATAATCGCGTTTTCGGACGCCGACGTAAAAGAATACATGTCCATAATACTCGACGAAAACCCCGACAACATAGTTCTCGTCGATAAATACGTCATGGGCAAGGAGATCGAGGTAGACGCCATATGCGACGGCGAGGATATACTCATCCCCGGCATAATGGAGCATATAGAGCGTGCGGGCGTGCATAGCGGCGACTCTATAGCGGTGTATCCCTCTCAGAACATATCGGACAACGACCGCGAAAAGATAATAGAATATACGCGGCAGCTCGCCACGGCGCTCGATACCAAAGGGCTTGTAAATATTCAATACATAATAAGCGACGGCAAGATATACGTGATAGAGGTAAACCCGCGTTCGTCGCGTACCATACCGTACATTTCCAAGGTAACGGGCGTTCCCATGATAAAGCTCGCCACCGAGTGCATGGTAGGTAAAAAACTGAAAAAACTCGGTTACGGCGTAGATCTTTACCGTCATGCGCCGTATGTAGCAGTAAAAGTACCTATATTCTCGTTTGAAAAGCTCACCGACCTAGATACGCATTTGGGACCCGAAATGAAGTCCACGGGCGAAGTGCTGGGCATAGGCAAGACGCTTGACGAAGCTCTGTACAAAGGGCTTGTTGCGGCGGGTTACAAGATGAAGCGCACGGGCGGCATACTGTTGACGGTGCGCGACAGCGACAAGCCCGAGATAGCCAATGTGGCAAAGAACTATTACGAACTCGGCTTTAAACTGTACGCGACGAGCGGTACGGCGGACGTTATCCGCAGCGCGGGCATAGACGTAACGGTAGTGGACAAGATAAGCGACGGCAAGAGCGAAAGCACAATGAGCCTTCTCAATTCGGGCAAGATCGATTATCTCGTTTCCACGTCTACGCGCGGGCGCATACCCACGCACGACGACGTGAGACTGCGCTGTCGTGCCGTTGTGCTCAATATCCCGTGCCTTACTTCGATAGATACGGCAAATGCGCTTGCGCTGTCGTTAAAATCGCGTTACAGCCAAAACAATACCGAGCTTGTCGATATCAACGACATGCGCACAGACAGACAGCGACTCAACTTCATCAAAATGCACGGTTGCGGAAACGACTATATCTATGTGGACTGTCTGTCGAAACCTATATCCAATATGGAGTCGGTCGCAGTCAATCTGTCGGACAGACATTTCAGCGTGGGCGGCGACGGCGTGGTATTTATTTATCCGTCCGAAACGTGCGACGCGAAAATGCGCATGTTCAATGCCGACGGGTCGGAAGGCAAGATGTGCGGCAACGCAATACGCTGCGTGGGCAAGTACCTATACGATAACGGCAAGACGGACAAGACCGACATCACCATAGAGACGGCGTCGGGCGCGCGCAAACTCAAGCTGTTCGTGCGCGACGGCAAGGTAAACTCGGCTACGGTGGATATGGGCGCGGCGATCTTAGATCCCAAGCTCGTACCCGTCGTTCTCGACGGAGACAGCGTTGTTGGGCGCGAGATAGACACGCCGCGCGGCAAGATGAAAGTAACGTGTTCGTCTATGGGCAATCCGCACTGTACGATAATGGTCAAAGACGTGCTTACTTGCGACGTAGAGGGAATAGGCAAGATGATAGGCGAAAACAAACAGCTTTTCCCCGAAGGCGTAAACGTAGGGTTTGTACAGGTCATAGACAGAACGCACATAAAAGCGCGCGTATTCGAGCGCGGTTCGGGCGAGACTATGGCTTGCGGCACGGGCGCATGCGCTTCTGCGGTGGCGGCAGTGCTCAACGGTTACTGCGATAAAAACGTCGATATATCGGTAAGGCTTCCCGGCGGCGAACTCACCGTCAGATATTCGGACGATACCGTCTCGATGACGGGCGAGGCGCACGAAGTTTTCCGCGGCACGGTAAAACTTTAGCCAAAACGCTCGCATTTTGTACGAGCATATGTTATACTATATCATCGACTGAATCACATACATACGCCGCTGTAAAGTGCGGCGCGGCAACGATACGCGCAAGCGTTGTTGCCGAAAAAACAAGCAAAGGATATTGCAATGGAGAAATACATTTTCGTAACGGGCGGAGTTGTATCCGGTCTGGGCAAGGGAATAACTGCGGCGAGCCTCGGGCTTATATTAAAGTCCAAAGGACTTAAGGTGATAGCGCAAAAGCTCGATCCGTATATCAACGTCGATCCGGGAACTATGAGCCCCTTTCAACACGGCGAGGTTTACGTAACGGAAGACGGAGCGGAGACCGACTTGGATCTCGGGCATTACGAGCGGTTTATAGACGAAAATCTCAATAAGTTTTCCAACCTTACTACGGGAAGAGTGTATGAGACCGTTTTAAAGAACGAGCGCGACGGCGTGTACAACGGCGAGACGGTTCAAGTTATCCCGCACGTAACGAGCGAAATAAAAAAGTTTATCTATTCGGTCGGCAAAAAGATAAACGCCGACGTGGTGATAACCGAGATCGGCGGCACTGTCGGCGACATCGAAAGTTTGCCGTTTATCGAGGCGATACGACAAGTGAGCAACGAAGTAGGTCGCGAAAACTGTTTGTTCGTGCATGTTACGCTTGCGCCCAGCCTCACGTCTAACGGCGAAGTAAAGACAAAGCCCACCCAGCACTCGGTCAAGACGCTGCGTTCGCTCGGCGTTTCACCCAATATAGTAGTGTTGCGCACGAAAAAGCCGTTGGACGAAAAGCTCAAGTCTCGGCTTGCAATGCAATGTAACATAGAACCCGATTGCGTCATAGAAAATCTCGACGCCGATCTTTTGTACGAAGTTCCGCTACTCCTTCTCGACGGCGGTATAGAAGAGATAGTAACGCGCGAACTCGATCTTCCAACGGATACGCCTTGTCTCGACGATTGGCGCGCCATGGTCGAACGCGCCAAGCACCGCAAGGGCAGCGTTCAGATAGCGCTCGTCGGTAAGTACGTGCAAATGTTCGACGCGTATCTTTCCGTTGCGGAAGCTTTGACGCATGCTGGCATATCCAACGGCGTAAAAATAGACCTCAAGTGGATAGACGCGGAAAAGATAAACGACGCGACTGTGGGGGATATACTCGGCGGCGCGGACGGAGTTATAGTTCCCGGCGGGTTCGGCGATCGCGGCATAGAAGGCATGATAACCACCGCCAAGTATTGCAGAGAAAACGACAAGCCGTATTTCGGCATTTGCCTTGGCATGCAGATAGCGGTCATAGAGTTTGCGAGGAACGTGCTCGGCCTTGCCGACGCCACGTCGCGCGAATTCGACCCGTCGTCGCCGCATAAGGTAATAGACATAATGGACGATCAGATAGGTTACGAAAACACGGGCGGCACTATGCGGCTGGGCGCATACGAATGCATGATAGAGCGCGGCTCGCTGTTGTCGCGTTGCTACGGCAAGGATGTTTTATCGGTGATGGAACGCCACCGCCACCGCTACGAGTTCAACAACGATATGCGCGAACCTATGAAAAATGCGGGACTTACGCTGAGCGGACTGTCGCCCAACGGCAATCTCGTGGAGGCAGTGGAAATAACCGATAAGCTTTTTTACATAGGCGTGCAGTATCATCCCGAGTTCAAATCGCGCCCCGCCAACCCGCAACCCATATTCCGCGAGTTTATAGCCGCGTCTAAAAAGTATGCGGCAAAGCATAAATAATACAATGCCGTAACGGTATCTACGATACGGACTGTTAAATGCAATAGGAGTGTCATGAAAAAGCTCAATAAGAACTTTAAAAACCTCGCAGACGATTATCTTTTTGCGGAAATAGCAAAGCGCGTCGAAGCGTACAAGAACGAATTTCCGGGCGCGGACGTTATCAGTTTGGGCGTAGGCGACGTTACACAGCCGCTGTCGCTCAAAGTAGTCGATGCATGCAAGGCGGCCGCCATGGATATGAGTACCAAAACGGGCTTCCACGGCTACGGACCTTACGACGGCTATCCGTTTGTGAAAAGCGCGATCGTCGATTATTACAAGCGGTTCGGCGTAGATATCAACGCGGACGAGGTGTTTGTAAACGACGGCGCTAAAAACGGGATAGGCAATTTTTTGGATCTTTTCGATCCCGAAGTAACCGTGATGATCCCCGATCCCGTATATCCCGCGTATGTGGACGCAAACGTGATCGCGGGGCATAAAATAGTTTACGTAAACGCAACTAAAGAAAACGGGTTTGCGGCAATGCCGCCCAAGCGTTGTACTGCGGACATCATTTACATATGCTCGCCCAACAATCCGACGGGAACGGCGTATACCGTAGAACAGCTCAAGGTATGGGTGGATTATGCGCTCGAAAACGACGCGCTCATAATTTACGACGCGGCATACGAGGCGTTTATAGACGGAAGATCTGCCGCACATTCCATATTCGAGGTTACGGGCGCGCGCGACTGCGCCGTGGAAGTATGCTCGCTTTCCAAAACTGCGGGCTTCACGGGTGTGCGTTGCGGCTGGATAACCATACCTATGGCGTCGCCGCTCAACCGTATGTGGCTCAAGCGTCAGTCGATCAAGTTCAACGGCACTTCGTACATAGTTCAACGCATGGCGGAAAGCGCGCTGCGCGGCGGCTATGACGACGTTAAAAAGTCGGTCGCCGTGTACAAGAGCAACGCCAAACTCATAATGAAAAAGTTCGATGCGCTGGGCATAGAGTACACGGGCGGAGTGCATGCGCCGTATATTTGGTTCAACTGCGGTATCGACTCGTGGGAATTTTTCGACTACTTGCTCAAAAAAGCGCGCATTGTATGTACGCCGGGCAGCGGTTTCGGCAAAAACGGCAACGGTTGGATACGTCTTACCGCTTTCAATACGCCCGAAAGAACGGAAGAAGCCGTCAAACGTTTCGAGCCGTTCTGGAAAGAGTTTATAGACGTGCGCGATAAACTTTTTACCAACCTATAAAAATACGGAAAAGAATTGTATAAAACTGTAAAGATCCCCAAAAAGTATTTGACCGCGCCCGTAGATCTCGGCGCGGTCATTTCCATGCGTAACGCTTGCGGCGTGCCGCTTACATATACCGAGTTCGACTTTATTCGGCTGGACGGCGGTAAAGTGGTAATGTTCGACGCATATTCCGCCGCGCGGCGGTATTTGCCGCTCGAAGGAAATTTCGGCGCGCTCGCTTTTCCGTTCTGTCTCGGTTGCATGACGGACGAAGGGGAGCGCGTCGCGTACGCGGGGCTTAGGTTTACCGAGGACAAGCCCGTCAAATGGGATATCGTTTGCAGTGCGAGCGACCTTTTGCGTTTAGCTACTGCTTCCGATGCTGGTGCTGTGCCTATAGTATCGGGTGTTTGCGCGTTTTCGGACGAAAAAGGCTACGATGTTTTCAGGTCGCATATAAACGACGAACTGTCGCCGTTGTCGGGCTTGATAGTTCTCGACGGTCAGACGCACACCGTGGTCAGTTTGTACGATAAACAGTACGCCGTGTTTTCTTCGGGCTGGGGAGACGGCGCTTACCGCATTTATGCGGGGCGGGCGGAAAACGGCAAGACCGCCGTATTGATCGCCGACTTCGGCATGATAAGTTACCACGATACAGACGACGGTGAATATACCGAGATATCGGTCGAGTGCGATACGGACACATTCGTGTACGACCCGTCCAAGACCGATGCGGAAAATAGGATAGCAAAATTTACGGCGGCGATATCTGCGTCCCGCACGGCGGCGGAAAGAATGCGCGCGTATTCGCGGCGCGGTTATGCGTATCACTCTATGAACGACGTCGATCGCGCACTAAGCGATTATCTGTCGGCGATAGCCGAAAGTAAAAACGTCGCAGACAAGAACGAGCGCATGAACGTATGGTCTGTGTTCGACAACGCCGCCGAAATACTCTGTCAAAAGAGCGATCACGGTTGGGCGATAGAACTCATGAACGACGCGCTTTCCATGGGCGACGACTTGCACGCGGGCGTTTACGTGCGGCTCATAGACCTATATCTTTTGACAAAACGCGTAGAGCTTGCCGTATCTACTGCCGAGCGAATGCGCGCCGCGCGTCCAGACGACCCCGTTGCTTACATAAAAAGCGCGGAGGCTTACGTTTCCGCAATGGATTACGGTAAGGCTGCGGAGATGTACAGTCTGCTCGCTTCTGAATTTCAGTTGTTTGAAAATCTGTTCGACGAAGCGTCTTGTCTTATAGAAACGGAAAATTTCGAGGGCGCGCTCGCCGCGCTGGAACGGCATCCCGCAAAAGAGTATTACGAACAGTATTGGTATTACAAGGCGTACATCGATTACAAAAAACGCGATTATGCCGCGGCACTCGAAAATGCGCGCAGATCGTACGATATAGATAAGGGCTATATGCCCGTGCTGTATTTGCTTATTGATATTCAGTCCGTATTGCAAGAGTATCACGCTGTGGCGCGGTATGCGGAGGAGTACAAAAAGATACGACCCGACGCGGAATACGGGTACAGCGTTTGCGCCGAGGCGCATTTGATACTCGGCAACTTTTCCGAATGCGCGCGCAATTACAAAATGCTGTTCGATACGATAAGAAACGACGACAAGACGGCGGCAATGTCGGCGGTGCTTGCCGCCAAAACGGGCGATGAAAAGCGCAAGTCTATGATGTTAAAAAGATTGCGCCACAAAAAAAGCGCGTACTATTACGGCGCGTCGTATGCGGTATACATAACCAAATATCGGGCAAGGGATACCGCTCTATCCAATGTGGTATACAAACTTGACGGAGACGACGACTTTTTATTGCAGCTTTCCACGTACCTCACCGCTACGGGCAATATGCTGCCAGCTATACATATACTCGAAATGCTGTGTAAGCGCGGCGTTCCCACGTACGACATCGTAGCGCAGCAAATACGCTCCGCGGAAAAATTGGGCGACAAAAAGTTGTTCGACTCGTTTATGCATTATTATATCGTAAATTTTTTGGGAAAGAGCGTTTCTTATTCCGATGTCAGAGCTTTATACGAAAAATTTACCGAGCGAGCGGGGTGGATACCCGACGTATCGGCTTACGTCAAAAAGTACAAGACAGAAGCGCAGCCGTAAAATATATGCGGCAAAAGTATGGTTTCGAGCGCGGCGATATAACATAAAAAATGACGATTGTCAATAGGTTTGTCAAAATTTTTTTCAAAAAATTTTTATACCGATATTGATTTTTTTTCGGCTTCCGTATATAATATAGGTACATCCTGCGGTGTACGAAATAACGCCTTATTTATAACCTCAATCTATAAAAGGGATGGTGCGTACGCGTTGATATGTCGGGCCTCAGTAATTTTACGAAAGTAAGCAGGGGATGACAAAAGACCGCGTCAGCCGACCCACCTGCCATCGGGCGGGTTTGAATACGGCGTATCGATTTGCGGCACAGGCGGGATTTTTTTGTTGCCGTTTTTCACGCGTAGTAGCGTTCGTTCAAAGTATTTTGTCCGTTATCAACAACCGTATCGCGCGGGGCAAAGCTTGAGTGTCGGGACGCATGCCCGCATTTTTAAAATCGAAACAGTCGGCAAACGCGCGCAGCGCCTTTTCGGTCGCTTTAAGTTCGCGCTTGAGCGCCGATGTCAAAGCTTTTAGAAATTCCGCCGTGCTTTTGCCCGCGTATTCGGCGTTTTTGTACAAGTATTCGGCGTGTTTCAAGCAGTGTTCCGCTTGAGAGAACAGCGCGGGGAATTCGCTTTCGGCGCAAAACATTTGCGCTACGGTCATGTAGTAGCGCGGCATTATCTCGTCGAGCGTCGTGCATATGACGCAGCCCGTATGCTTCGATATATGCTCGGCGGTCTTTTTTGCCGATTTCTTGTCGGTCGGCGGTTTGGATATCAGATCGTTCAAGAACGCGGCGCGCGTTTCGAGCTGAAGCGCAAGCCCCAGTTTGTTTTGCCCGCCGTAAAGCGCGCGGATATGGTCCGCGCAGAACCCGACGGAATTGGACGCGACTCTGAAATCGGGATCCATCACGTTGTCGGAAAGATACTGTTTTACGAGGGTCGCTTCTTTCGCCGAGCGCAGCTTGCACAACGGACACCCGTCTTGTTTGTATGAGTCCCATATAGGCGCGGTTTGAATGTGATATTGCATAATGCCCCCGTTTGATTAATATACATAATAATCGGCAATGCGCGCCGTGCGTTAGGCATAGCAAAAAGCTTTTGCCGCGCGGCGGAAGTCAAGCCGTATATAACGGTACCAGTATATCATATCCGTACCGTAAAGGCAAGAGCGTGCATGGAAGATCATCCGTATATAATATCGCGGCGACCGCGCCGTTCGGAAAAGTATAGGGACCCGCGCCGACCTAAGCGCGCTGCGGGAGTACTTGTTATCGTGCTTTTGCTGCTTACCGCGGGCATCTGCGCGCTTGTGTGGTTGCTGCCCGGTCTTACGGAGACAGCGGGCGGCAGCCCGTCGTTCGGCGGCAAGACGTTTTATTTTTTGGCGACGGCAAAAACGGACGAACGGGTGGAAGCGTTGACGGCGGCGCAAACTGCGTCCGACCGCGGCGGAGCGGGGCATATCTACAACGACGGCGAATACCGCGTGATAGCCGCCGTATACGACAGAGAGTCGGACGTAAAAACGCTCGTGTCGGTAAACGCCGACTCGCATTATTTCGCTTTGGAATATCCCAAACTCGATTGCGACGAGCGGGATCGCCGCGCTTTGGAGTATTTGACGGGCGAATGGTTCTCGTCCGTATTTGCCGCCGTAACGGAGCTTGACCGCGGCAATATAACGGACGCTGCCGCCGAGCGCGCCGTATTTTCTTGCTGTCGTCGATTGGAAAAGCTCGCTTACGACTGCGCAAACCGCGCGTTGCAAAACGCTCTGTTATCGGCGGTAGAACTTGACGGTCAAGCGTCTCGTAGCACACTGTCGTTTTTAAGGCTCATACACGTAAAAGCGATAGTCTATGCGTACATAGCTTTGACCGATTAGCGCGCGAATGTCGGCGGAGTTTTTATATTGCGTTTAATCGGTTGATAAATATCCGCGATTGTGTTAAACTGTTATCGAGTCGATTCTCAAGGCAGGTAAAACGGTCATGTATAAAATACTCGGTAAAGACAGACTCAATCCCACCGTATCGCGCATGGTAGTGCACTGTCCGCAAGTGGCAAAAAAAGCCGCGCCCGGGCAGTTTGTCATACTGCGCGTAGACGGCGACGGCGAGCGCATCCCGCTCACCATAGCGGATTACGACGGCGATAAAGGCACGGTAACGATCATATATCAGATAGTGGGCGCTACGACGCACAAGCTCGACAGGCTGGAAGCGGGAGACTGCATACACGATTTTGTAGGACCGCTCGGCAATCCGACGGAGCTTTGCGGCTTGAGATCGGTCGCCGTTATAGGCGGCGGCGTGGGCTGCGCCATAGCCCTCCCTACGGCAAAAAAATTGCACGAGCTCGGCGCTAAGGTGCACTCGGTGATAGGATTTCGCAACAAAGATCTCGTCATACTCGAGGACGAGTTCCGCGCTTTTTCGGACGAGTTCAGACTGATGACGGACGACGGGTCGGCGGGAGAGAAAGGGCTTGTTACCGACGCGTTGCAAAACCTCATCGACGCGGGCAACAAGTACGACGAAGTGATAGCCATAGGCCCGCTCGTCATGATGAAGTTCGTGTGCAAGCTCACCGAAAAGTACGGGATAAAAACGGTAGTGTCCATGAACCCGATAATGATAGACGGAACGGGTATGTGCGGCGGCTGCAGACTGACTGTCGGCGGGCAAATGAAATTCGCTTGCGTGGACGGTCCAGACTTCGACGGACATCTCGTAGACTTCGACGAGGCGATAGAGCGCGGCAGAATGTATTCCGATTTTGAAAAACACGCCTACGACGAGGAGTGTAATCTTTTTAACGGCGGTAACGGAAATGGCTGATCTTTCTAAAACAAAAAATCCAATGCCCGTTCAAGACGCAAAGGAGCGGGCGAAAAATTTTAAAGAAGTTGCGCTCGGCTATACGGAAGAGCAAGCGCGTGCGGAAGCCGAACGCTGTCTCGACTGCAAGACCAAGCCGTGTCAAAGCGGATGTCCCGTCGGCATAGACATACCCGCGTTTATTCGCAAAATAAAAGAAGGCGATTACGAAGGCGCGTACCAAGTGATAGCAAGATCGAGCTCTCTCGCCGCCGTTTGCGGCAGAGTTTGCCCGCAAGAAACGCAGTGCGAAAGCAAATGCGTTCGCGGCAAGAACGGCGAACCAGTGGCGATAGGTCGGCTCGAACGTTTCGTAGCCGATCATCACAACGCGCACAACGCGGGCAAAGCAGATCGCGCATTGACCAACGGGATAAAAGTCGCCGTCGTAGGGTCCGGTCCCGCAGGTCTGTCGTGCGCGGGCGAGCTTGCTTCGCGCGGATACGAAGTAACCGTTTTCGAGGCGTTACATACCGCGGGCGGCGTGCTGGTTTACGGCATTCCAGAGTTTCGCTTGCCCAAGAGCATAGTTGAAAAGGAAATAGAAAACTTAAAGTCGCGCGGCGTTAAGTTCGAGCTGAATACCGTAGTCGGGCGCACAGTTCTTATTGACGAGCTTATAGACGGCGAGTATAAGGCGGTGTTTATAGGCAGCGGCGCGGGGCTTCCCAACTTTATGCGCGTTAAAGGCGAGGATCTTAAGGGTGTATATTCGGCAAACGAGTTTTTGACGCGCGTCAATCTGATGAAGGCGTACCGCGAGGATTCGGACACTCCCATACAAAAAAGCCGCGCCGTGGCTGTAGTAGGCGGCGGCAACGTGGCGATGGATGCTGCGCGGTGCGCGCTTCGGTTGGGCGCGGAACGCGTCGTTATAGTTTACCGTCGCGGCGAATCGGAGCTGCCCGCGCGTAAAGAAGAAGTGGAACACGCCAAAGAAGAGGGCGTCGAATTTATGTTGTTGACCGCGCCTTTGGAAGTGGTGGGGGACGAGCATAAAAACGTCAAAGCGTTGCGCTGTCAAAAAATGCAGCTTGGCGAACCGGACGCTTCGGGCAGAAGACGACCCGTTCCCATAGAAAACAGCGAGTTCGATCTCGAAGTCGATTGCGTTATCGTGGCTATAGGCACATCGCCCAATCCGCTCATAAAAAACACCACGCCCGGTATACAAACGCAAAAGTGGGGCGGTATCATCACCGACGAACAAGGCAAAACAACGCGCGATATGGTGTATGCGGGCGGCGACGCCGTTACGGGCGCGGCGACGGTCATACTCGCAATGGGCGCGGGCAAGGACGCGGCGGAGCAGATAGATAAAGCTATTCGAGCAAAGAATAAGTAAAAATACAAAAAACGAGCGGAACAAACAGATTTTTCAGCTCGTTTTTTATTTGGTAAATCAGTCTTTCAGTCCTAACATATAGTCGGACGATTCTCCGAAAAACATAGCAAGCGTGATTATAGCCGAGGCTGTAGGTTCGGTTTTGTTAAGCTCCCATTTTGCTATAGCCGATTGGCTTATTCCCGTTTTTACGGAAAGTTCCATTTGGCTGAGCGAATGAGATTGTCTTAATTCCTTTAACCGTTCTCCGAAAATCATAAGTTTATTATATACAATATGAGTCTAAAAAGACTTGACAAGTCTTATGAGACTTGATATAATTAATAAAAAGAATTTCGAGATGAATTATGAATAAAAAATCTAAAGCAAAATATAACGCTGTAATGGCTAAAAAACAGTATAAAAAGAAAAACGGGAAAGCAAGATCTATGGCAATGAGCGCAACAGCGTCGATTTTGATTGTTTTGTTTATATTGTCTACTTGTTTACTACTTGTTCTTCCTTTGTGGTTGGTTTTAGTGATAAATACTTGTGAGATGTTGATTTATGGAATTGTGTTTAGGCGGGTGCGTATATCCCCCGTGGTATTTATAATTGCGGGTGTAATTGTTATTGCAATGTCGGTATTATTCATCATATATGGTATTAGGCTTGTAAATATGGACTTGTTTACGTATAGATTTGTATCTATTGGTTTTTGTGTTCTTGTAGTTGCTTTTATAGGATTTATGGTATATGTAAATTGGTTTGATGATGATGTCGATGACCCGATGGTGGCGAGTACTATTAATTTAACGGGACTGTTAGGTATTGTAGGTGGTTGGATAATTATACTGTTAATTATTGATTTTGCCGGGAATTTAACAATACTTGTCTTAGGTTGTGCTGCGGCGATCGTCCATTCGGCACTGACTTGGCTTATTAAGTGCTTGCGTTGTGGTTTTGCTCGTTTTCCTGATGAGGGAGGTGGAGGCGGTGGCTCATCCGAGACGTATGATATATATATTGTTAAGCGTGATGACTAACTGACACGTAAATGACTGACTGCAAAATTTATGCTGTCAGTCATTTTGTTTTGTATAAAAGGCGGATACAGCAAATATTCATATATAGTAAAAAATAATGTTAGCGTCGGAGAACTTTGTTGAAATTGTTTTGTCAGTACTTGAAAATACAAAACGAATAATAATGCGCTTTGCGGTGGTTTATATGAACCAAAAGAAATGGACAATGAGTTCGGCAGTCGCTTAAAAGTATGAGAGAGATTTCATGTCCACCATGATGATGATAATGCGAAAACCATAGGACTCAAATCTGTTTGTGTGCGCAATCAAGTATTTTTTGAGGATATTTGATAACATTTTGTTTTTACATAGCTCAAGTCAAAAATACTTTACAAACCGTATTCGGGTTGATATAATTTATGTGCGGTCTGATCACCGTTTTTATACAGATCGTCTGATATGTGCGTATAACTATATGGTTTTTCGGGAGGAACAAATGAACAAAAAGTTTTTTTCTGTATTGACGGCGGCGGTATTTGCGTTTTGCGCAAGTGCGACGCTTTGCGCTTGCGGCGGTAACGGGGGCAAAGAGGATATAAAGGACGGAGAATTGCATACTTATCGCGAAAACGGCGTGGAGTACGAGTTCCGTTACTCGGGCGTAAGTATATCGCTCGGTTCGGTAGGCGATATAGACGATAAAGGAATGGTCATAAAGGGTATCATGCCGGACGCGGGCGTTACCGAGATAAGTATTCCTTCGGAGATAGGCGGCGAAGCCGTTAAGATAATAAACGATGAAGGCGCGGCGGCTAAAAGTATCGAAACCGTAACCGTGCCCGACAGTGTAACCGTCATACTCAGCGGTTTCAACGGTTGGAGCGCGTTGGAAAGTATCCAACTGTCGAGCAATCTCAAGTATATAGACTACGAAGTTTGCGTGGATACAAAAATAAAGGACCTTATTATACCCGATAGTGTCATTTATTTGGCGGATAGCGCGTTCGGCGGCAACAGCGCGCTCGAAAGCGTCAGTGCGCCCGCAGAAATGTTTTGGTCGTTTTTAAAGTTTTCGCAAGTTGCGTCTTACCGCTCATATATAAAAACGGTCAACGTAACGAGCGGCAATGAGATATATTTCGATACCTTTAAGGGTTACTCTTCGCTTGAAAGCGCGACGATAGCCCAAAGCGTCGATACGATAGGCAAACGCGCATTCGGCGATCTCCACTCGCTCATCGAATTGAATTATCTTGGTACTGCTGCGCAGTGGGAGAAGGTAGTAAAAGACGATGACTGGAATAGCAATTCATATTTCGTCGTAAACTGTTCCGACATGGAAGCCTGATAGCCGTCGAGTTCGATTTTTATATGCCGCCGCTTTATGCGACGGCTTTTTGTATTGTATTTTATACGAAGTCGCTTTTAAAAGAAAATCGAGAGATTGTTGCTCTACTTGGTTAGCATACGCTAACTTTAGACAAAAATCTTGCGAATACTTGAAATATGTATAAATGTATGTTATTATGTATACAGTGTGCTGTAATAGTTGCGTATAGATACAATATATTGTAACTCGACATGACGGCGCGCGTCCGATACGTGTTTGCGAACAAGCGTTCGCGTGAGTCGGCTAAAGGTAAAAACCACAAAAGGAGTTTTATATAAAATGACCGAAGAAAAAGACAAGCAGTTCGCCGAGGTTTTGGAAAGTCTCAAAGACACTCCGGGACCGGTCATGATGGCAATGCAAAAAGCGCAGGATATCTACGGATATCTGCCGCTCGAAGTGCAGCTTAAAATAGCCGATTATTTTAACGTTCCGCTTGCGACGGTTTACGGCATAGCGACGTTCTATTCGCAGTTCCGTTTGGAACAACCCGGGCAGATCAAGATAGCGGTTTGTCTCGGCACGGCGTGTTATGTAAAGGGCAGCGGCGGAGTTATAGAAAAGTTCGGAAGACTGCTCAACGTAGAACCCGGGCATACGACGGAAGACGGACGCTTCACTTTGGAAGCGACGCGTTGCATAGGTTGCTGCGGACTTGCGCCCGTTCTCACCGTAAACGGCGAGGTTTACGGCAAAGTTACCGAGGACAGCGTGGACGAGATACTCGCCAAGTACAACAATGTGTAAGGAGAATTTCGACATATGAAAACTGTAAGCGAATTGCAAGCGATACGCGACAAATACAAACCCATAGTTACCGAACGCGCGGAAGGCGCAGTGGTAACGCCCGGACAACCGCGCATGTCGGTGCTTGTCTGCGGCGGTACGGGTTGTACTTCTGGCAACAGCACTACCATTTACGATAATTTCATCAATCAACTCGACGAGCGCGGTCTTAAAGACGAAGTCAAAGTTATTATGACCGGATGCTTCGGGCTTTGCTCCAAAGGACCTATCGCGGTCGTTTATCCCGACGGATCGTTTTACACGCATGTAAAACCCGAGGACGTTACGGAAATAGTGGAACAGCACATCGTGGGCGGAAAGCCCGTCGAGCGTTTGCTCCATGCCGAAAAGGCGAGCGACGGACAGCTCAAGTCCATCAACGACACCGATTTCTATAAGAGCCAGCGGCGCATAGTGTTGCGCAACTGCGGCGTTATAGATCCCGAAAACATAGACGAGTACCTTGCTACCGACGGCTACAAAGCCTACGAAAAAGCTGTCTCTACCATGACCCCGCAACAAGTCATAGACGAGATCAAAAAGAGCGGACTGCGCGGCAGAGGCGGCGCGGGCTTCTCCACGGGCATGAAGTGGCAGTTCACGCACGACGCTCAAGGCGCGGAAAAGTACGTTGCTTGCAACGCCGACGAAGGCGACCCCGGCGCGTTCATGGACAGAAGTCTTTTGGAAGGCGATCCGCACGCGGTCATCGAGGCTATGATGATAGCGGGCTATGCTGTGGGCGCGGAGCACGGCGTAATATACGTGCGTGCGGAATATCCCATAGCCGTACACCGTTTGGAAGTAGCCATAGCCCAAGCGCGCGAGTACGGCATACTTGGCGACAATGCGCTCGGTTTGGGACATAAATTCGATCTGGAGCTTCGTCTCGGCGCGGGCGCGTTCGTCTGCGGCGAAGAGACTGCGCTTTTGAATTCCGCGGAAGGCAAGCGCGGCGAACCCCGTCAGCGTCCGCCGTTCCCCGCAATAAAGGGCTTGTTCGGTAAACCCACGCTCATAAACAACGTGGAAACTTATGGCAATATCACGCAGATTATTCTCAACGGCGCGGACTGGTTCGCGTCCATGGGTACGGAAAAGAGCAAGGGTACAAAGGTATTCGCGCTCGGCGGCAAGCTCGAAAACGTAGGACTTGTGGAGATCCCCATGGGTACGCCCCTTCGCACTATAGTGGAAGACATAGGCGGCGGATGCCCTAACGGCAAAAAGTTCAAAGCCGCGCAGACGGGCGGACCTTCGGGCGGATGTATCCCCATGTCGCTCATAGACACCCCCATAGATTACGACAACTTGATGGCTATAGGCTCGATGATGGGCAGCGGCGGACTTATCGTAATGGACGAGGATAACTGTATGGTCGATATAGCCAAGTTCTTCCTCGAGTTCACGGTAGACGAGTCGTGCGGAAAATGCACGCCGTGCCGCATAGGCAATAAGCGCCTTCTCGAAATGCTCGACAAGGTAACAAAGGGCGAGGCTACGCTCGAAGACCTCGACAAGATGGAAGAGCTTTGCCATTACATAAAAGACAATTCGCTTTGCGGTCTCGGTCAGACCGCGCCCAACCCCGTACTTTCGACGCTCAGATATTTCCGCGACGAGTACGAAGCGCACTGCAACGGCAAATGCCCCGCGGGCGTATGTAAAGCGCTTGTAAGCTATAAAGTCGATGCGGAAAAATGTATCGGTTGTACAATATGCGCGCGTAACTGCCCCGTAAATGCTATTAGCGGTTCGGTCAAGCAGCCGCATACGATAGACCCCAAAAAGTGTATCAAGTGCGGGGTTTGCGCGAGCAAGTGTCCTAAGGGCGCGATATCGAAATAACGGTGTTGCTCGGGCATATGCGACGTTGACGGGCGCGGCGGCTATGGCCATGTAGGCGAGTGAGCACTCCCGTCGTCGCTCGAAATATGCCGCGCCTACGCAGATAATTTTCGCACCGTATAAGCTGTGCGATGTCATTTGCTTAAAAACAGCGTTGTCTGCAAATAATCGTCAATATCGACTTATCCAATAATTCAGGAGAAATACATGAAAAACGTTAATTTAAAAGTAAACGGCGTTGCCGTAACCGTTCCCGAAGGAACGCGTATACTTGACGCGGCTATAAAAGCGGGGTTCAAGATCCCCACGCTGTGCTATATGAAAGATCTTTGCAACGAGAGCAGCTGCCGTGTTTGCGTGGTGGAGATAAAAAACAACCGCAAACTCATGACCGCTTGTTCTACCGTCGTTTCGGAAGGCATGGAAGTTTTTACCAATACGCCCAAGGTGCGCGCATCGAGAAAGATCACGCTCGAGCTTATGCTCAGCAATCACCATAAAGAATGCTTGAGCTGTGTGCGCAGCGGCAACTGCGAACTTCAAAGCCTCGCGACCGAATACGGCTGCGACGCGGAAAAATACAAAGGCGCGATGAACTCTTACGACGTGGACGACTGCACCGAGTATCTTGTTCGCGACAATAACAAGTGCATACTGTGCCGCAGATGCGTTGCGGCGTGCAACAGCGTTCAGACCGTAGGCGTTATAGACGCCAATAAGCGCGGCTTTGCAACGTGCATCGCAAGTCCGTTCGGGCGTAAACTTTCCGAAGTTCCGTGTGTGGCTTGCGGACAGTGTATCAATGTTTGCCCGACGGGCGCGCTACGTGAAAAGGATAGCTTGGCTCAAGTGGACGCACTGCTTGCCGACAAGACAAAGACGGTCATTGTGGGTACTGCGCCCGCCGTTCGCGCCGCGCTCGGCGAGGAGTTCGGCTATCCCATCGGCACAGATACCGAAGGCAAGATGGTAGCCGCGCTCAAGGCGATCGGCTTTGACAAAGTGTTCGACGTCAACATGACCGCCGACATGACGATAATGGAAGAGGGCACGGAGTTTATCTCGCGGCTCAACGATCCCAACGCCACGCTGCCCATGATAACGTCGTGCAGCCCCGGCTGGGTCAGGTTTATAGAGTATTTCTATCCCGAACAGCTCAAGCATCTGTCGTCTTGCAAGTCGCCGCAACAGATGTTCGGCGCGATAATGAAAACATACTACGCCAAAAAGCTGGGCATAGATCCCAAGGATATGGCGGTAGTAACGGTTATGCCGTGCATAGCGAAAAAATTCGAGATCACGCGCGACGCTCAGTCGGCGGCGGGCGTTCCCGATGTGGACGTTTCCATCACCACACGCGAGCTTGCGCGCATGATAAAGAATTACGGTATCGACTTTAAGTCGCTCGACCCCAAAACCGAATTCGACGATCCCATAGGCAAGGGCAGCACAGCGGGCGGACTGTTCGGCGCGACGGGCGGCGTTATGGAAGCTGCGCTCAGAACGGTTGCCGAGACGGTTACGGGCAAAACGCTCGAAAACGTGGACTTTAAAGCCGTGCGCGGCGTAAAGGGAATCAAGGAAGCGACGGTAGAGCTTAACGGCAAAAAGCTCAATATCGCGGTAGCAAGCGGACTTTCCAATGCGCGTAAGCTGCTTGACGAGATAAAAGCGGGCAACAGCAAGTACCACTTTATAGAGATAATGTCTTGTCCCGGCGGTTGCGTCAACGGCGGCGGTCAGCCCATAGTAAATACCGAAACGCGCAATCTCGTTGACATTCGTCAAGCGCGCGCCAAGGTTTTGTACAATAAGGACAAAAAGTCGGCTCTTCGCAAATGCCACGAAAATCCTATCGTCAAAACGATATATGCCGAGTACTTCGGCGAACCCAACAGCCACATAGCTCACGATGTTCTGCACACCGAATACGTAAAGCGCGAAAAGTATTGATGCGCACCATGAATTAACGATAAAGACAGCCGTTCGCGGCTGTTTTTATTTTAGGAGTATTATTGCCGCTTGCGGGAGCAAAATTGCGACGACGACAAAATGGGTATTATGCCTCTGTGTATATACCTATTTTATTTTGTAATATAACGTCGCGACAACGGTGAACTATCAATACGAACGCAATCAAACTAAAATATAATAAATAAGTCAAATCGATGTAAACAGCCGATGGTTACATTTCGGCGATTTTGTATCGTGGCTAAACATTACGGACTCGTTTTTTTTAAATTTATTTTCCGATGCTTGTATTTTTTGTGCAAATATGCTATATTGACTGTGCAAAACAAGTTACATTCGAGCTGTTTGTTTACCGGTCATCATATAAGCATGTATCGCGACAGACGATGTTGCGTTTTTGCGCTTACTTCTATAGGTGTATTTATTGCAAAAATCCGATTTTTGGAGGTTGTCTATGAAAAAGAGAATTTTGATCAAGCTTCTATCCGCAGTTTGCATAATTGCTTGCGCATTCGGGCTTACCGCTTGCGGTATATTTGGCGTCGGGTCGGATAAAGATAACGAGCAAGGCTCGCAAGGTGTGTCTTACGGTACTGCTACGGTCAATTACCATTACGAATACGACGTAATTTTTGAAAACTATTGGCAGGAAAAGTATTCGATCGAATCGGGTACTGTTTACGATATGGAGATCACTTATACGCCGCCCGTAAAGGCGGGCTATCGCTTTTTGGGCTGGACCACGGAAAAAGGCGGGGAAGGCGAAGTCGTAGGGAGCACTTATTCAATAATGGGGTCGGGTTTCGGCGGAACGGTTTATAATTTTTACGCCAAATACGAGGCGATACGATTTGAAATCGTCTATCATCTCGACGGCGGAATAAACAATGCGGATAATCCCGTATCGCTTATAGGCAAGCAGACCTTAAAGAACCCCGTTAAGGATAAACATAAATTTGACGGTTGGTATCGCGACCCCGAATTTCGGGAGTACACGACAACGGCTTCTATGATCGACGACAAAACAACGACGGTAAATTTATACGCAAAATGGATACGCGTCTATGAGATCGAGTACGTTTCGGACCAGCCGAATTTAAAAGTCGTGGGCGATCAAAGCTACCGTCCTCACATGTCGTATACCGATGACGATGAGGAGTTTACCGTGAATTTACATTCCGAATATTTCAAAGATTATCTGTTTCTCGGCTGGGAAATAGAAGAGGGTGGGGCTTTGGTCAAGGAAGCCGAGATCAAAATAGACCCGAAATCGGAAAAACGCGACTTTACTTTTACCGCTCGCTATCTGCAAGAGTCTAATCCCGGAAACACTGCGGGACTCAGAACGCTGATATCTTCCAACGGCGGATATTATTTTTATGCAAGGGAAGAAGTTAATAAAATCATCGTCGGAGATATGCGCGCCGATAAACCGAACGATTTTACGCGCAACGTTACCGTATATTACAGCGGAGAAAATCCGCCCGAAGTCGTTTGCAGAGACGGTGTAAAAGTTTGGTTTGAATACGATCCCGAAGAAGTGGAAAAAATGTTCTGATCGATTTCATTATGATGAGAAAAGTTATTGTGATTGCGTTTGTGTGCGTGTTTTGCGCTTGACGGCGATACGCTCGTATTCGATAAAAAATAAACATGCGTTTGCGCATGGTGATCGAACTGTTTCGACCCGCTTCCGTATTGGAGGCGGGTCTTTTTTATGCCTTGCAAACGCGTTTTGTTTGCCTATAAACTTGAAATAACAAGCACGCAAATCAGTTGCTTTACGGCTCGAATTGTTGTATAATGATAGACGGCGGGGTATAGCGTGCAAACAGACTGTCTAAAACGCAATATTGAGTTTATAACGGAGCGAGTGCAACGCGCGGCGGCGCGTGCGGGCAGACGCGTAACGCTCGTCGCCGCCACTAAAACCGTTCCGCCCGAAACCGTGAACGCCGCGATAGATCTCGGCATTACGGACGTAGGCGAAAACCGCGTGCAAGAGTATATTGCAAAGCGGGACGGCGTAAAACCCGTTAAATGGCACTTTATAGGCTCTTTGCAGCGTAACAAGGCAAAGTACTTGGTGGGCGATGTGGGGCTTATACAATCGGTGTCGAGCGTCGCTCTCGCGCAAGAGATAGACAGACTTGCGGCAAAGCGCGGCGTAGTTCAAGACGTATTGGCGGAAGTCAATATCTGCGGCGAAAGCGCTAAGACGGGCGCGCCCGAGAGCGAGATAGATGCGCTCGTAGCGCTACTGCAAACGCTCAAAAACGTGCGCCTAAAAGGGCTTATGGCTGTGCCGCCGCTTAACGCGCAAACGGACGTATACGTTAAGGCTTACCGTATTTTCGCTCGGCATTGCGGCGGAGACTTCGATATTCTGTCTGTGGGCATGAGCGGGGATTACGAACAGGCGATAGACAACGGCGCAAACATGGTGCGCATAGGGAGCGCGATATTCGGGGCGAGAAACCTTACGGGGAGATAAAGCTATGGCGAATGAAAATTACGAAGATTTTTTGAGGCGGGCGAGCAACTACCGCGGCGGCAATCCCGAGTATTACGAGGATACCCACGACGCTGCGGGAAATTACATCGGCAGCGTCAATAACTCTGCGGGCGGTTATACTTCGTCCGCGCCGTTCGGGCAAAGCGCGCCGTTCGGCGGGAGCGGAGTTTACGGTCAGCCGACCGCGTTCGGGTATCAAAACGGCTATGCCGAACCTAAATCGCAGTCGGGCGATCTGATAGGCAAGACCGAAAAAGATCTAAACAACCCGCCCAAATTCAAATACACTCCAGTACCCGAACACGGCAAGACAAAATCGGTGCCGTTGCCCGATCAGAGCCAGTACATCTCGCCGCGCATGTACCAAAACATTGTCATGTACAAACCGCGCACTACGGCGGACGTGGAAAAGCTCATAGGATATCTTAGGCGGCTCGAGCCTGCGATAATCGACTTGAACCCCATGGCGGATTCTCCCGATGCGCAGCGAATACTCGACTTTACATCGGGCGCGACGTTCGCGCTCAACGGTCGAATAATAGAGATCACCGAAAACATTTATATGGTAGTACCCGAGGGCGTCGACGTGGCGCGATCGGAAAACGAATGACTTACGAATGAAGTAGAAGGACGTAATTAAAGGAGATCGTATGCCGAACGAAAACGGCTCGTTCAAAAACAAAATATCATCGCTGTGGGCTGTGATAAAAAAGTACGCCGCCAAAGTGTGGGCGTATCTCAAGGAAGCGAAAATGGAGTATATCGTTATGATAGGCATTTTCGCTATAGACTTGATTTCGAAAGTCATAGTCAATGCGACGACGGTAGTGGGCGATACCGTAGTGCTTATCCCCAACTTTTTGAACATCCACAACGTACATAACTATGAGGCGGCGTTCGGGTCGGACGCTATTAAAAAACTTATGGGTAGCGTCGGCTCTCGAATATTCTTTAGTATCTTCGCGGTAGCCGCGTCCGTTATGTTCATATTTGTTTTGATAAGATGTCGAAAACAGCACCGAGTGATACGGATATCGCTCGCTCTTCTCGTAGCCGGCGCAATGGGCAACTGTATAGACAGAATGGCGCTCGGCTATGTGCGAGACTTTGTGGAGTTTGTGTATTTCGGCTTGACTATAGCGGGCAGCAAGAGTTTTTACGTATTCAATATAGCCGACGCGGCGCTTGTGATAGGCGTTATACTCGCAATAGTGTTCTTCCTGTTCCTATACAAAGACAAAGACGACATGCATAAGCAAATAGCCGAAAATGCGATAGATACGGACGGCGGTACGGAAACGACAGACATCGCCGAAGGCAGTGCGACTGAAGAGCGGCCGCAAGTATCGGACGTGGGCGAGACTGAAGAAGCGATAGCGACGGACGGCGAGGTATCAACGTCCGAAAGCGAGCAAACAGACGACGGCGGCAAAGAAAGCGCGACAGACGGAAGCGACGAGCGCGAAGCCGACGAAGCGGAAGATGCACAGTCGTCGGACAATGTTATAGAGCGCGACGGAAGCGACGATACAACGGACGGCATAGTATCTTCCGTAGACGGCGTGAGCATTTCTTTCGGCGACGGCGGCGGCGAAAACGTTGAAGCAGACGGCAAAACGAACACGACCGACAGCAACAAGCGCGGCGCGGGCAAGTCTGTAAAAAGACAAAGCAAACAAAGGAAGACCGAATGACGACTGTTTACTGCACTGAATCGGGCGCGAGATTGGACGTGTTTTTGACTGACGAGACCGATCTTACGCGATCGCACATCAAGCGGCTGATCGACGGCGGCAAGGTGTTTATAGGCGGTGCGGCGGCAGTAAAGGCGGGTCAGACCGTAAAAGTGGGAGACGCGGTTTCGTTCGACGACGTAGTGGAAAGTTCGGACATATTGCCGCAAGATATCCCGCTCGATATTATTTACGACGACGAGCATATAGCCGTCATAAACAAACAGCGCGGGCTGGTGGTGCATCCCGGTGCGGGCAACCGTTCGGGGACGCTTGTCAACGCGCTAAAGTTCAAGTACGGGGACAAACTGTCGAGCGCGTACGGCGACGTGAGAGCGGGGATAGTGCATAGGCTGGACAAGGACACGACGGGGCTGTTGGTAATTGCTAAGACGGACGGGGCGCATGCGGAGCTGTGCAAGCAGTTTGCCGAGCGCACTGTAAAAAAATCTTATCGCGCCGTAGTGGACGGTAACATAAGATCGGATAACGGAGCTATAGACGCGCCCATCGGCAGAAGCAAAAACGACAGACTTAAAATGGCTGTAACCAAGGACGGGCGCGCCGCTTTGACCAAGTATGCCGTGCTCGAGCGGTTTAAGAACAACTGTTATGTCGAGTTCGAGCTGTGCACGGGGCGTACGCACCAAATACGCGTGCATTGCGCGCACATAGGACATCCCGTGTCGTGCGACAAAACGTACGGCGGTTCGGCTGCGCTCGGCGCGTCGGGTCAGCTGTTGCACTCGCGCGCATTGGAATTTATCCACCCCGCGAGCGGCGAGAAAATGTCGTTCGTCAAAGAAGAACCCGCCGACTTTTCGGCGGCGCTCCAAACGCTTCGCAATTCGTTGCGCGAATGCAACGCCGCGCAATATAAGGAGAACGTATGAAAAGAAAGGACTTGCTCGGTATAAAAGAGTTGTCTAAGTCGGAGCTTAACGAGATATTGACGGTCGCACGCGATATGCGCGACGCGATAGACTCGGGCGAAAAGCTCACGACAATGCGCGGCAAAAGCGTAATGACGCTGTTTTACGAAAATTCCACGCGCACGCGCAATTCGTTTGATGCCGCGGCGAAAAATCTCGGCGCGTCCACGGGCAGCATATCTGTCGCCACATCGTCCGTGCAAAAGGGCGAATCGCTTATCGATACGGGCAAAACGCTCAATGCGCTCAAGACCGACGTCATAATATTGCGCCACCCCGTAGGCGGCGCGCCGCGTCTGCTCGCGGAAAACGTGTCGGCAAGCGTCATAAACGCGGGCGACGGATTTAACGAACACCCCACGCAAGCTCTTCTCGACGTTATGACCGCGCTCAGACATTTCCCGTCGCTTGCGGGAGTCAAAACTGTAATAGTGGGCGACATCAAGCACTCGAGAGTCGCGCGCAGCGATATAGCGGCGTTTACCAAGCTCGGCGCGGAAGTAACAGTATGCGCGCCGTACACACTGCTTCCGAGCGGCGTGGACGGTTTGGGCGCTTCGGTAGAGACAGACCTCGACAGAGCGCTCGACGGCGCAAACATAATAATGCCGCTAAGGATACAGTTCGAACGCATGGATCAAGCGTACTTTTCTTCGCGCGAAGAATACCGCGAGTATTACGGCATAACGCAAAAGCGGCTTAGTTCGTGCGCGTCCGACTATATAGTCATGCATCCCGCGCCCATAAACCGTGAAGCGGAGATAGACGGCGACGTTGCCGACGGGCGGCGTAGCGTCATAGAAGAACAAGTAACAAACGGCGTCGCGGTGCGCATGGCTGTATTGCAACTTTTGACAAACAGAGGCGAATGATCATGATATTATTAAAAAACGCGACGGTGGTCAATTCCGACGCAATGTTCCAATCGGACGTACTGATAGACGGCGGCGATATAGTGCGCATGGCGCGCGATATAGACGAACCCTATGCGCAGATAGTGGACTGCGACGGAAAGCTCGTTTTTCCCGGTTTTATAGATATGCACTGTCATTTGCGCGAACCGGGGCAGACGCATAAGGAAGACATAGAAAGCGGCTCGGCAGCCGCTCTTGCGGGCGGATATACCGCCGTGTGTTGCATGCCCAATACCGTGCCGCCCATAGACAACGCAGCTGCGGTCTGTTATGTGCGCAGTCGGTCTGAAGAATGCGGCAATGCCGAAGTGTATCCCATCGGCTGTATCACGCGCGGACAAGGCGGCAAAGAATTGTGCGAGTTCGGCAAGATGAAGCGCGCGGGCGCAATAGCCGTGTCCGACGACGGATTGCCCGTCAACGACGGCGCGGTCATGCTCAATGCGCTCAAGTACGCCAAAACATTCGGGCTGACGCTCATATCGCACAGCGAGGACAAGAGCATATCGGGCGCGGGCGTTGTGAACGAGGGCGAAAACGCTACCGCCGCTGGACTGCGCGGCATACCGCGTGCAGCGGAAAGCGCTGCGATCGCACGAGACGTGTTCTTGGCTGACGAGGCGGATGCGAGCATCCATATAGCGCACGTTTCCACATCCGATTCAATAGACGTGATACGCGCGGCAAAGGCGCGCGGCGTCAAGGTTACTTGCGAAACGTGTCCGCACTATTTTTCGGCGACGGACGACGAGATCCTTTCGTACAACACAAATGCCAAGATAAACCCGCCGTTGCGCTCTCAATCGGACGTTGACGCGATAGTGGCGGGTATAGCGGACGGAACGATAGACGTTATAGCTACCGACCACGCGCCGCACCACTTGGACGAAAAGAACAAAGAATTCGATTACGCGCCGTTCGGCACGGTCGGTCTCGAGACGGCGTTTTCGGTGGCGTACACATATCTCGTGCTAACGGACGCAATAAAGCTCACCGACTTAAGCAGGCTTATGAGCGGCGCGCCCGCTGAAATTCTCGGCATAAAGGGCGGGCGAATAGAAGAAGGCGCGCGCGCCGATATAGCTATCGTCGATCCCGATGCGGAGTGGACGGTGGACGCGCAAAAGTTTAAGTCGCGCGGCAAAAATTCGGTATTCGACGGCTGGCACTTAAAAGGCAAAATAACCGACGTCATAATAAAAGGAGAAAAAATATCCGTATGAAAAACGTAACCGATTCGTTGATAGAAAAGATCGAAAAGGTAGGCAATCCTACCGTTGCGGGTCTCGATACCCGCATAGAGTTTTTGCCGGAAAGCATGCGCAAAAACGTAAAGAGCGGAAGCGACGCCGCAAAAGCGATAGTCGAATACAACTGCGCGCTTATCGACGCGCTCAAGGACATTGTGCCGTCGGTAAAAATACAGTCGGCGTATTACGAGATGTACGCGCATTACGGTGTGGAAGCTTTTTATACTACTGCGGCTTACGCCGTAAAAAACGGGCTCAACGTAATGGCGGACGTCAAGCGCAACGACATAGGCGCTACAGCCGAAGCTTACGCGGCGGCATATCTCGGCAGATCGGGCTTCGATTACATAACGGTCAATCCTTATCCCGGTTACGACGGCATAAAACCGTTTATAGACTGCTGCTCGCAAAACGGCAAGGGTATATTCGTGCTTGCGCGCATGTCCAATCCGTCCGCTGCGCAGATACAAAACTTAAAGGTGGACGGCGTTCCGCTATATATAAAAGTGGGCGAGCTTATCGGCGAGTGGGGCAACTCGCTTATCGGCGAACACGGTTACAGCGCGGTGGGCGCGGTAGTGGGCGCTACCAATCCCGCAGAAGCAAGGGAACTGCGCGAGAGATTTTCTTCGGTGTTTTTCCTCGTCCCCGGTTACGGCGCTCAAGGCGGCAGCGGCGCGACGGCGGCGGCGGCGTTTGACGGTAAAGGCAGCGGAGCTATAGTAAATAATTCGCGCGGGATAATAGCCGCGCACATGACAGAGCGTTATAAGGGCATGGGCTTTGCGCAAGCGGCGCGCGCTGCGGCTATAGACATGCGCGAGGACTTAGTTAAAGCCATCAACGCGAGATGATCCGGTGCTTTAGACGGACTAAGTAAGGCGACGGAGGAATAAATGAAACCGACAAAAGCAAAGCTCATAATAAGATCTATACAAAAACACGCGGACAACATATACAGAGTGGATTGCGACGCGGCGGAAAAATTGCCCAAGATAGCGGCGGGACAGTTTGCGCATTTGCAAGTACCCGGTCGCGATCTCAGACGCCCGATATGCGTGTACGACAACACGGACAGCTCGATATCTTTTATCGTGGCGAATGTGGGAGAAGGCACTGCGGCGTTCACTTCGCAGAAAGCGGGCGCGGAATTCGACGCGCTTTTGCCGCTGGGCAACGGATTTCCCATATTGCCAGACAAGACGAATATTGCGCTTCTCGGCGGCGGCACGGGCTGCGCGCCGCTGCTCAAGATTGCAAAGGACAATCCGTCGCTCAACTGCACGGCGTTGCTCGGTTTTCCCAACGCGGATGTGCGCGGCGTGTACGGCTCGGACTTTGACGAGGTTTGCAAAAAAGTGTGTTACTGCACGGACGACGGAAGCTATGGCTACCACGGGTTTCCCACAGATCTTCTTACGGAGATCGCGCCCGAGGTGTTGTACGTCTGCGGCGCGCCCGGCATGATGAAAACTGCGCGTGAGTATTGCAAAACGCTGGGCGTTCTCGGGTTTGCGAGCGTGGAACAGCGCATGGGCTGCGGCGTGGGCGCGTGCCTCGTTTGCGCGGTCAAGATAATGCGCGACGGCAAGGAGCAAATGCTCAGAGCTTGCGCCGACGGACCTGTGTTCCCGCTCGAGGAGATAGTATTATGAGTTTAAAGACGGTAATAGCGGGCGTAGAGTTTAAAAACCCGATAATCGCGGCGTCGGGCACGTTCGGGTTCGGACGCGAATATAACGAGTTTTACGACGTGGGCAAGCTCGGCGGAATAAGTTCCAAAGGTCTTACCCTCAAGCCGCGTTGCGGCAACGAGCCTGTCAGGATAGCCGAAACGCCGTCGGGCATGCTCAACAGCGTGGGGCTGCAAAATCCGGGCGTGGAGCATTTTATAGAATGCGAACTGCCGTTTATGAAGAGTTTGGGCTGCGTTGTCATAGCCAATGCCGCGGGCGCGTGCGAAAGCGATTACGTGGCTATGGCGGACATACTGAGCAAAACGGACGTGGATATGATAGAGCTTAACATATCGTGTCCCAATGTCAAAAAGGGCGGAATGGCGTTCGGAGTTGAACCGGACGGCGTGGAACACATAGTAAAAGCCGTGCGCAAAGCGTGCACCAAACCGCTTATAGTCAAACTCACTCCCAATGTAGCCAACATAGCGGAAAACGCCAAAGCAGCAGAACGCGCGGGCGCGGATGCAGTAAGTCTCATAAACACGGTGTCGGCAATGGCGGTGGACTTTAAAAGGAGAAAACCGGTACTCAAAGTGGGAAACGGCGGACTGAGCGGCGCGTGCGTAAAGCCCATCGCGCTCAAAATGGTATACGATTGTTTCCGCGCGGTAAAAATACCTATCATCGGCATGGGCGGCATCATGAGCGGTACGGACGTAGGCGAGTTTATGCTGTGCGGCGCGTCCGCCGTTCAAGTGGGCACAGCCAATATTTTCGATCCGTTTGCTTCGCTAAGGATATTAAATGAGTTGACAAATCTATGCGAACGTGATAATATCAGTGATATACGAACGTTGATCGGAGGTCTTTCCGTTGAATAAAGTAATGGAGTTGTTTGAAAAGTCCGGCGCGGTATGGCACGGTCATTTTATATTGACGTCGGGTCTGCATGCCGATACCTATATGCAATGCGCCAAGCTGTTCGAGCATGGCGATATAGCGCAAGAACTTTGCGCTATGGCGGCTGAAAAGGTCAAAAAGTACGATGCGGACGTGATAGTTTCTCCCGCGACGGGCGCGATAATATTCGGCTACGAACTCGGTAAACAGCTCGGCATACCCAATATGTTCGCAGAACGCGGCAAGGACGGAAACTTTGCGCTCAGACGCGGTTTCGAGCTTAAAGCGGGTAGCCGCGTGGTGATAGCGGAAAACGTGGTTACTACGGGCGGTTCGGTAAAAGAGGTGATAGAGCTTGTGGAAAGCCTCGGTTCAAAGGTGGCGGCGGTCGTAGAAGTTGTTGACAGAAGCAACGGCAAAGTCGATTTCGGCGTGCCCAACGAGAGCTTGCTGCAGATAGACGTAAAGACATTTGCGCCCGAGGAATGCCCCATGTGCAAGCAGGGAACTGTCGCCGTAAAGCCCGGTTCTAAGGGTTTAAAATAATTTTATTTGCGGAGAATGCGATATGGCTAAGAAGTCTAAATCAACGAAAACCACACGATCTACAACTACTCGCTCTACGTTTTCGCTGTCTAAGTTTTCGTTTTGGATAATCATAGTGATCGGCATCGCTATGGCGGTATCGGGATTTTTGAATTTTTTCCATTGGGAATGGATCAACAAGGCGTGCGCGTGGATACAGAGCGTGTGCTTTGCGCTCGGAATGCTCGTTCCCGTGGTGTTGTCTTACAACGTTGCGCGCGCGAAAGGTATCGGCTGGTTCGTATTGTGGATAATTCTCGTGCTATTGGTAATATTCGGTATAGTCGGCACGCTTATAGGCTTGTTGAGGATATAATCGATATAGGTAAAGGACATAAAAATGGTAAAGACAGGTAAAAAGAAAAAGAATATCTTCGTCAGATACTTCACTCCGTTCGGACTGCGTCAGATCTGCGACTTTATAATGCTTGCTGGCTTTATACTTCTGATCGTGGGACTTTGCACCAACGAAGGCGTATTGCTTGCAGGGTTCATATGTTACGCGCTCGGCGCACTTGTTTCGGTCGTAAGATGCTGCATGGTGCTGTTGTCCAAAAAGATAAATCACCGCGACCCCGCTTTTAAATCGGCGATAATCAACGTTTCGATCATGGGCGTGCTGTTGGCGCTGTCGGTGTTCGGTCTCATATGGACGATAATTGCTTAAATATCAAAGCTTGCCGCGCTTATACAGCGCGGTTTTGTTTTTACTCGAATATCAAATAACGAAAAATGGTAAAAAAATACAAAAAAGGCGACACGCGGTCGTATGCGCTCGGCGCGACCGTAACAATGGAACTTTTAAACTCTCGGCGCTCCGCCGCGCGGTGCGTTTACATATCGCCCAAATCGGACGTATCGATCGTGGCGGAACGGGCGCGCGATCTCGGTGTGCCTATCGTGGAGAGCGAAAAACCGTTCAATATACTTAGCCCTAAGGAAAACTGCTTCGTCATAGGCGAGTTCGATACATTCGACAGCGCCGTCCGCGACGACCGTCATCACATCGTGCTCGTCAATCCATCCAACAGCGGCAACTTGGGCACTATCATGCGCGATGTTGCGGCTTTCGATTGCGCCGATCTTGTGATAATACGCCCGTCGGTCGATCCGTTCGATCCCAAAACGGTGCGGTCGAGCATGGGCGCGGCGTTCAATATAAATTTCCGATGTTTCGATTCTTTTGACGATTATGCGGCTGAATTTCAGTCGCACAGTATTGTGCCGTTTATGCTGGGCGGCGCGCCGTTTAAGCAAAAGGCTTTTGAAAAGACCGAAAAATATTCGCTTGTATTCGGTAACGAGGCGACGGGATTGCCGCGAGAGTTCGCACAATACGGCGCGGTCATGATAGAACAATCGCAAAAAGTAGACAGTCTAAATCTTTCGGTCGCGGCATCCATCGCGCTGTACAAGCTTTATACCTCATAACGTATAAAGGCGGGGAGACGGTAATGAAAAAGACTTTGTTCGTCAGCGATCTCGACGGTACGCTATTGACGCAGGATCAGCGGTTGTCCTCATTTACGCTATCTACGATAAACGCTCTCGTGGATGAGGGAATGCTTTTTACATATGCGACGGCGAGAAGCTTAGAAACGGCGTCCGCAGTTACGCAAGGGCTAAAGACGAGCGCGCCGCGCGTGCTGTACAACGGTGCATTTATATGCGACGACACCGCCGCGCCTATAATATCGCATGTGTTCGATGATGCGGACAAAGCGATAGTAGACGATATACTCAGCGCGGGCTTATATCCCATAGTCTATTCGTTGATCGACGGCGCGGAAAAGTTTTCGTTTGTTTCAGACAAAGTAAACGAGTGCGGCGCGCAGTTTTTGAATACTCGCAAGCATTGCGCCCGCTACAATCCCGTATCCGAAATCGGCGATCTATACAAAGGCGATATTTTTTATATATTATGTATTGACACAGAACAAAAGCTCGCACCGCTTTACGCGAAATACAAAAACGACTGTAACTGTATATTTTCCAACGACATATATACGGGCAATATATGGTTGGAAATAACTCCGCGCACGGCCACCAAGGCGAACGCGTTGACCGAGTTAAAAAACATGCTTGACTGTAGGCTCGTCGTTTTCGGCGACGGCAAGAACGATATTGACATGTTCGCAGTCGCGGACGAATGCTATGCGGTGGAAAACGCTTGCGAAGCGTTAAAAGACGTCGCCACTGCGGTCATCGGTCCAAATCGCAGCGACAGCGTTGCAAAACAGCTCAAAGAATTGTTTTATAGATCATAGCTTCGATAATAAATATTATCGAAAATTTTTAGGCGTTACGAAAACCGTTTTATATTCTTTATAGTCCACTTTGCCGCCGCCGTGCGGAAACACGTGTTTTATTAGCGTGTAGTCAACCGCCACGTTTTCCGACCCGCGGGAGCGCGAGTAGTATGCGGTTATCTCCGCGGAGCGCGTTATCTGCGCTTGAGTGGGGGAGGCGGTCTTTAGTACGGCATGACAGCCGTGCGCGTCTTTAACGTGCAGCCAAGTGTCGGTGCGCGCCGCGCCGCGCGTTATCCTGTCGTTTTGAGCGTGGTTCTTGCCAACCAAGAGCGTTGCGCCGTCGATATCGAATGAGTACGGTTCGGATAATATAGGCTTATCCTTTTTCCGTTTGTTTTCGGGCTTTAACAGTCCGAGCGACACAAGTTCGCCGCGCACTTCGTCAAGCTCCGCTTTGTTAGTGCAAAGCTCGAGTTCTGCGGATATCGCGTCAAGCACGTCGAGCATGTTTTGCGCGCTGTCCGCCGCGGTTTTGGCATAGACAGCGGCACGCTTCTTTTTGCCGTACGATTTGAAGTAGGCGGCGGCGTTTTGCTGCGCGTTTTTGCACGGGTCGAGAGTAACCGTCAGCTTTTCGTTGCCGTCCGAAAAATAATTATCGACCACCGCCGAAGCGTCGCCCTTTTTTATGCGGTAAATGTTGGCGGTTATAAGTTCGCCGAGCTGTCTGTCTCTTTCGCAGTTTTTGCTTTCTTCGAGCTTGGCTACTGCGTCGGCGAGCCGTTTTTTGTTTTTAGCCGTCGCGGAACGCACCGCGGCTTTGAGCGGTTTGTTCATTCTGTCGAGATCGGCGGCGTCGAACAACGATGAATAATACTCGTCCATCGCCGCGTTCAACGTGTCGAAATGTTTTACTTTTCCGCCGCAAGACGAGTACGGCACAACAAAATAATCGAGCGGTTTTCCGTCGTCGCCGAACGTAACGGCGGGGCGTGCGGGCGCGCGATACAGCTCGTGAGCCGCGTCTAAAAATCTGTCTATAGCGTCGTCCGTCGGCGGAGTTTCGTCGGTAATGCCCAGTCGAAAAAATATCTCGTCCACGGTGGTCTGGGCAAGCCCCGCAACGCATTTGTTTACGGCAACGCGCGCGGAACAGCCCTCGCATGCCGCTGTACGGAGTTTAAACCCGTTTCGGTCGAATATATCAACGCGTCCCGTCGCGTTGGGGAGAGAGTAGATTAAGCCGTTCAACACGGCGCGTTTGCCCGGCGCTTCGGAAGTTACGCGGCGCAAACAGTTGCCGATAACTCCGTCGCTCTCGATAAAAACTATATTGGCGCATTTGCCCGTCAGTTCCACCGCGAGAGAATAGTTCACGCGATCGCGCAATTCGTCGAGTGCGGAAAACTCGAGCGTTATCATGCGCTCGCTCTTGTTCTTTTTAACTTCGATAAGTATTGCGCCCGTCAGCCGCTTGCGGAAATACATAAGCGTGCCCGAAGCCGTCTCGGGATTTTTGTATGCGCGCGTTGTCATATGCGCGCGAGGCAAGGACGGGTTGCATGACAAAAGCAGTCTGTGGTTGCCGAGCGCCGACGTATGGATGAGCAGTATGACCGTGTCGCGGTCGGGCATCGTTACTTTGTCCACTCTGCCGCCTTTGAGCATGTCAAGCTCGCAAGCGCATCTGTAAATTGTAAAAGCGTCTTTAGGCATAGCTATATTGTAGCACTTGCAAGCCGCGAAATCAAGCTTTTGCGGTACGCGCGTCATTGTGCACAGGCTTGCGCCACTGCGCGTTTTTTGTAAATGCTCCTATTATAAATTGTGTATAATTGCTTGGTATGCGGCTCTAAAAGATTGACAATACCGCTCTGCCGTGATAAAATGGTACAGTTACGTATTTATTTGGAGGAATACATGAAATCAACGTTTGAGAAAAAAGAATCCGCGGCGGTTTTCAAGATCGCTCTTGACGACGCCGAGTGGAACAGCGAGATCGAAAATGCTTACAACCGCACTAAAAAGCGTTATAAAGTTCCCGGTTTCCGCCCCGGCAAAGCGCCGCGTCGCTTTATAGAGATGCATTACGGCAGCGGCGTGTTCTTCGATGCGGCAGTGGATCTTTGCATCAACCGCATATATTCGGAAGAGATAGCCAAACATCCCGAGCTGCACATATTCGGATCGCCCGACGTATCGTTTGAAAAACCCGAGGACGGCGAGGCGTTTGCTTTTTCCATGACCGTTACTTTGTATCCCGAAGCAAAACTCGGCGATTACAAAGGTATTAAACTCGCCAAGATTGAGTATAATGTAAGCGATGAAGACGTTGAAAACCGTATTCAAGCCGATATTCAGCACGCAGCGAGAAACGTCAAGGTGGAAAGACCCGCCCAAAACGGCGACGTTGCCGTTATCGATTACGTAGGCACTGTAGACGGCGTAGAGTTTGCGGGCGGCAAGGCGGAAAATCACGAGCTTAAGCTTGGCAGCGGCGCATTTATCCCCGGATTCGAGGATCAGCTTGTAGGCGCGGCGGCGGGCGAAGAGCGCGACGTTAAAGTCAAGTTCCCCGACGAATATCATGCGGAAGAACTTAAGGGCAAGGACGCAGTGTTCCACGTCAAGGTGAACGAAGTCCGCGCGGAAGAGCTGCCCGAGCTCAACGACGAGTTTGTAAAAGAGCACACCAAGTACGAGACGGTAGACGAGTACAAGACGGGGCTTAAAGCCGATCTCGAGAAAGCCGCCAAGGATCGCGAGCGCAACGAGCGCATAGACGCTGCGATGAAAGCCGTTACGGACAACGCCGAGTGCAATATAGGCGACAAACTCATCTCCGCCGAAGTGGAGAGAATGTTCCGAGACTTCGAGCAACAGCTGTCCCAATACGGCATGAAAGCGGAAGACTACCTTAAGTACAGCAATTCTTCGGTAGCGCAGTTCAAAGCAGAGCGCAGAGAAACGGCGGAGCGCAATATCAAAATGCGTCAAGTGATGCGCGCGATAATCGATGCGGAAAAGCTCGATGTTACCGACGCCGAAGCGGAAGAAAAGCTCAATGACGAAAACTTGAGACGCGCATACGAACACGAAGCGGAGCATCTCGGCGCGGATGTGAACGAGCTTGTCAAAAACGAGCTGCTTACCGATAAGTTCTTCGACTTCATTATAAACGCAAACGAATTCGTACTCGACGAAGTAAAAGAGAGCGAGACCGAAAAAGCGGAAAAGACCGACGCGGAAAAGTCGGCAAAAAAGCCCGCAGCTAAAAAGACCGCGACCAAAAAGTCCGAATAACAGTACTCTCGGCGCGATCGCGTAAATTCAAGGAGTTTAAAATGAGCAGATTTGATATAATAAAAAACGACTTGGTCCCTATGGTCGTGGAACAGACCAACCGCGGCGAGCGTTCCTACGATATATTTTCGCGTTTGCTCGAGGATCGCGTCGTGTTTTTGACGGGCGAAGTTACCGATGTTACCGCGGATCTTGTCGTAGCTCAGCTCATGTATTTGGAGAGCAAGGGTGAGGACAAAGATATATCGCTGTACATCAACAGCCCCGGCGGTTCCGTTACGGCGGGAATGGCTATCTACGACACCATGAACTACATCAAGTGCGACGTTGAGACCATATGCGTAGGCATGGCGGCGTCCATGGGCGCGTTCTTATTGTCGAGCGGCGCAAAGGGCAAGCGTTTTGCTCTTCCAAACAGCGAGATAATGATACACCAGCCTTCGGGCGGCGCGCAAGGTCAGGCGAGCGATATCGCAATAACAGCCGAGCACATTCTGCGCGTTAAAAAGCGCATGAACGCCATACTCGCCAAAAATTGCAACCAGCCGATCGAAAAGATAGAGCGCGACGTTGACCGCGATCACTACATGTTTGCGGAAGAAGCCAAGGCTTACGGCATAATCGACGGTATAGTGGATAAACGCGCGTAGTATAAGCGCGGCATAATACAATCGGGAGATCACAGTAATTAAATGGCAAAAAAGACAGTTGACAACGGGAATATAGGCGAGCCGCATTGTTCGTTTTGCGGCAGATCGGAAGAAAAAGTAGAACACTTGATCGCCGCGCCCGGGGATAATGTGTTTATATGCAACGATTGCGTAGCTATTTGCAAGTCCCAACTCGAAGAACAAACCGAAACGACTCCGGACAGAGTCGATCTTTTGCCGCCCGAAAAACTCAAGGAAGAACTCGATAAGTATATAATAGGACAGGACGACGCCAAGCGCGTGTTGTCCGTAGCCGTGTATAACCATTACAAGCGCGTCAACTACAATTTAAAGAATGCGCCGCGCAGCTCGCGTGGTCGCGACGACGAGCGCACCGTTTCCGAGCGCAACAAAAGCGACGACGTAGAACTCAACAAGAGCAACATTCTCATGTTCGGTCCGTCGGGCTGCGGCAAGACATTGCTCGCTCAAACGCTTTCCAAGATACTGAAAGTGCCGTTCGCCATGGTGGATGCGACAACGCTCACCGAGGCGGGGTACGTAGGCGAAGACGTAGAGAATATCCTTTTAAGGCTCATAAAGAACGCCGACTACGACATCGCAGCGGCGGAGCGCGGCATAATTTATATCGACGAGGTAGACAAGATCGCGCGTAAGAGCGAAAACGTTTCCATCACTCGCGACGTATCGGGCGAAGGCGTGCAGCAGTCGCTGCTCAAGATAATAGAAAGTACCGTGTCGAGTATACCGCCCAACGGCGGAAGAAAGCATCCGCAGCAAGAGTTTATCCAAATGGATACGACCAACGTATTGTTTATACTCGGCGGCGCGTTTGTAGGTCTCGATAAGATAGTTTCGGACAGACTGGGCAAAACGCGTATAGGCTTCGGCGGCACGCTCCACGGCGAAAAGACGGCAGACGACGCTTTGCCGCAAGTACAACCGCAAGACTTGATAAAGTTCGGACTGATTCCCGAGCTTGTTGGACGCGTACCCGTAACGGTCGCGCTCAAGGATCTTAAGTCGGAAGATCTTGTCCGCGTGCTCACAGAACCTAAAAACGCCATTGTCAAGCAGTATGTAAAACTGCTCGATCTCGACGGCGTAAAGCTCGAATTCGACGAAAGCGCGCTCACAGCCATAGCCGACAAAGCTATAGATCTGCATACGGGCGCGCGCGGACTGCGCACCATCGTGGAGAATGCGATGCTCGACATAATGTATTCCGTGCCGTCCGATAAGTCGATAAAAAAGATAGTTATAACATCCGATACCATCCAAAACGGCGCACCGCCGCAAGTGATAAAAGAAGCAGCATAATATAAAGAGCCGCGTCAGCGGCTTTTTGTTTGCCGTTGAAGCGGCGTTATGCGTGCATAAGCGGGACTGTGTTATATCTTGTGTGTTTGTATCTATTGGATAGAAATATCGCGCTAAAAACAAACAGGACGCTTTAGCAAGCGTCCTGTTTGTTTTGGCACCACTACCGGGAATCGAACCCGGGTCTTCGGCGTGAGAGGCCAACGTCCTAACCTCTAGACTATAGTGGCAAATTCGATATTAAGTATATCATATGCGAATAGATAAATCAAATGTTTTAATGCCGTTAAACCGAAAATTTTTTGCGTATACGGCCATGGACGGATATATCTTTTTCCGTTTGCGCATAATTTAAGGAGAAAGTCGCCGTAATATTTACATGAACCGAACGGGCGCAACGGTGCGTAAAAGCTGTACATTATTGCGCGCATGTGGTATCATATGCGGTATAAAGATCAAAGGAGTTTAGTATGGATACGCTTGTAGCAAGCAAAATAACGCACGGGATGTACGTCCTTACCACTATAGGCGGAGGTTGCATAGTCGACGCCGTCGCGCAGGTGAGCGGCGGAGACAATCCGTTGATCGCCGTTTCTGTCATGAAAAAGAATTACACCAACGAGCTTATGCATAAAGAAAATAAGTTTGCACTGTCCGTATTGGGTAAAGACGTAAAGGCGGATATAATAAAAACATTCGGATTCAATTCGGGACGGGATATAAACAAATTCAAAGATATAGCCGTTACCGACGTAGGCGGCGTTAAGGTAATAGACAACGCGCTCGCGCATATAGTTTGCGAAAAAGTAGACGCTATAGAAAACGCGACGCACACTCTGTTTTTAGGCAAGATAATAGACGGCGAGATCAACTCTGACGACGAGCCTATGAGCTACGGATATTATCAAAAGCACAAGGACGAGGTGCTCAAGGTTACTACTTCAAACGGCAAAACGGCTTGGATATGCAAGGTGTGCGGGTATATTTATTACGGCGACGAGCTGCCCAAAGACTATATTTGTCCCGTTTGCGGAGTGGGCGCGGACAAGTTTGAAAAACGTTCGTAAACAAAAAAACGGTTGCACGTAGTGTGTAGCCGTTTTATTTTTTGCGCGTGAGAAAATCAGAATTTGAATATCTTTCCTTCGTCCATCAGCTTGTTTATATTTTTCAAGCCCGTATCGATATCCAAGTATTCTTTGTTGTCAAAGCTTACGAGTGTCTAACCCCAAGGATAACACTCGATAGCGGGCTGTTTTGGGCAATCTCTGCGTTAAAGCCGCTTGCCGTAGCCCCACTACGACTTCGCGACTTTGCCTTGACTTTGCCTCAAAACAGCCTCGCTTCGAGCACGTAGTGTTTTTACGGAGCAAATTGCGAGGATAGACGTGCAAAACGGAGCGCGTCGTACTTTAAGCAGTACGGCAAACGACGCTTTGCGCGTATAGACCGCGATTTGCCCGTAAAAATGTATCTATTGGGGTTAGCAACTCGTAACTGAGCGATGTAGAAAAAGTTGTTGTCCATGTATATCCAAGACGACGCGCGGACGACTATGTCTTTGCCGACGGGCGGGTCGTCGTAAAAACCATTGTCGGCGAGAATATTGTTGCTGCTCGATATTACGGTCAGCGATATAGGATAATCGTTAAGCGACATGTCGGGATCGTGCCGCGCGCCTAAAAAGTCTTTGACGTCGGAGTAATCATGCGCCGTCAGTACAAATACGACTTGTTGTTCTTGTATGGTTTCGTCATCCGAATACGATACCGATTTTCCGTCTTTAAAAGCAACGATATCTTTGAGCGTCATCGTGTAAGTTTTGTAGTTGGCGCTGTTGCCGAGATGTTCGTACATCAATTTATTGTAGCCCCAACAAGACTCTATCATAAAGCAGCAAAAAACAACGATGACTGAAAGAAAAGCTATGCTTCCTATCGTTGCCAAAGTTACAGTCGTCGATTTTTTCATTGCGATTCTCCTTTAAGAGTGGGAGAGCTTAACGAAAGTTGCCGTCGATCATTCGATCGTTAGCCGTTTGAACCCGAATGGCTACAGTTCTACGGTCTCCGTCTTTAAGTCGCAGTAGTATTCGGCGGTCTTGCATTTGAATTTGAGCACGCAGTAGTCGGGATCGGTTACGCCTTGTTTATAAAACATTCTGTCGCCTATGTGCCAAATAGATCCTTTTGTGCTTTGGTCGGTGCATACTTCCATCTCGCCGACGATAGATACGCCCTGATATCTGAATTTACCGCGTTTGTAAAAATACACGCAAGCCTTGTCGTTTGCCAAGTATTGCTTGACTTTGTTAGACGAAGTGTTTGTCGAAAAATAAATGTAGCCGCCGTCTATTCTGCGCGGCGCGAGCATGGCGCGTATAACGGGGAAACCGTCGCCGTTGACCGACGCTATAAACGCCGTTTTTTGTTGCGAGATAAATTCGTATATGCCCGTTTTATCCATTTTTTCTCCTTTGAATGAACGCTCTTGACAATATTATATCATAGTCCGTCGCGCTTTGCAATAGCCGACCGTAAAATTGTTCTACGCCTCATTCAAATGAGCCGTTTGCGGCGGGGCAAGGCGGCGATAACGTCAAAGCGTTATCATTCTACGGTCAAGCCGTATGTCAATTCCCTTGCCGTCTCGTTTCTTTTTATATAAGTCCGTATGCCGTCGTCGCTTTCGAGCTTTAATCCGAGTTTTTCCATAAGACGGTAGGACGGTTCATTCCTATAATCGCATTGTGCGATCAACCTTTTGAGATGTAGAACGTTCAAAGCAAAATCTTTTATCGCAAGCGCGCTTTCCGTCGCATAGCCCATGTTTTGATATTTCTTGTTAAGTATCCAGCCTAGCTCGCCGACGGTTTTATCTTCATTCAAATATACGGAAACCGCGCCGATCTGCCGTCCGTCCGCGACTATTGCAAATTCGTAAAAATCGGGCGCGCTTTTTTCCCATTCTTTTGTAACGGCGGTCAAAAATTCGGCTGTTTCATCCACCGTCAGCTTTGGCATAAACATCATAAAACGCGTGTTTTCAATATCCGAAGCATATTCGTGCGCGGTGTTCAAGTCCGAAATATTCAACGGTCTAAGCAGCAATCTTTGGGTTTTGATCTCGTAATACATAAAGTCCTCCGTCTGTTTGCGACTTTTAAGAGTTTGTGCCCTTTGCGCATCGATATCGACCTAAAACGAATTTTATTATCGACACAAACGCTCTGCAAGTTCGAATCGAACTGCCTTTAAATATAGAAATATTATACCGTAATTAGCAATGTTTGACAAGAAAATAAAAATCAATGAGAGTTTTTGTATATGTCGATAATATCATTTCTCATTTTTTGCAATTTCCGCATCTCTTTCTTCCGTTAGTATTTGTTCGATAACATCCAATTTACTGCGAATTTCTATTATAGAATTTATAGCCATCTTTTTTCGTATATTTCTTACACGTTGTCTAAAATTCCACATTTTGCAACTGTCGTCTTTATCCACAATTTTACTTTGTAAAGAGCAAAATCCCACTTTTTCTTTTTGAAGTGCGCAAAATCCCTTAGTGTAGTACCTTTCAAATTTTGCGCAACTCCAACACTTCTTGTTTTCTTCTTTCATAAACAACCCCTTTTTGTTTAATGCGAAATTTTCATGTGCATTATTATAATAACACACGCTAAACGTGTAAGACAAGTAATCTACACGTAAAACGCGTATATTGATATTAGGTGTATGAATATGAAACGATTAAAATTTTCGGAAAACTTACGCGAGGCGTTAGCGGTACACAAAATGACCCAACAAGACCTTGCAAACCGTATCGGAACGACGCAACAGACGGTCAGCCGTTGGCTTAAAGGAGTCAACGAACCGGATCTAACGACACTGATGGATATATGCCTTTATTTGGGCGAAACGCCTAACTCGCTTTTGGGCTATGACGATCTTACGGAACAAGACATTGCGGAGTGTAAACAGGATCGCCGAAAAGACTGACTGCAAAATATATAGAAAAATTCAAATTCTAAGTCGCTTATTTTACAATAGGTAGGGAAGTAGTAGCCTATAACGAATTTTGCTCGTCATTTTCCGAGACGTCAATGAGAATATCGTCTGTCAAAAGGATGTTTAATAGCCTTTTGTATTTTGGAAATTTTCTGATACAAGATATCGTCAATGGCGGGTATACTGCGGCATATGCGTATCCGAGAGAGCAGATAACAAATAGAACTATTCGAGACTCGTAAACGATATCATGATATAAAATAGCAAATATCAATAGACCTGTTGCAATAACGATGCAAATTATGCTCGCGGCAATGATGTGATTCTTTGCCCACTTTATGTAATTCGACTTCACCTTTCCGTTAAATATATCTTTCATGGCAATATTATAGTGTAAAGCAATACGGCTGTCAATATTAAAGTGCGATTTTACCGGTAATTTGCAACGGCTTTAGCGGGCAGAAAAATAACTCGGAATGAATATTTAATGACGATAAAATATTATATCATTTATAAACGCTTATTTCTATATTTATTACATACTAAAAATAGCAGTATCCCGCCTACAATGACCGACAGAGCAATTATTATTGCCCCCACAATAGTCATGGTTTTGGAGCTGTCTTTAAGATCTTCCAATACTTCGTCCTTCGATAAATATTCAACGCCATTATATTCGATGGAGAAAATACGATTTCTACCGCCCAATCGGGCAGCATAGGTTATTTTTATTTGATCTCCGACGCTGATGTTATCAAAAAGCTCTCTATCGATATTGTCGTATGATATGCCTATTGCTTCAAAAAATCTACCGTCATCAAGCCGAATTTTTAAATAAGCTCCCGTGCCGCCGCCGATATGATCGTACCATTCTTTATCGTGTTGCTCGACTTCTGCGATAGTTCCCGTGGTTTCATCCAAATTTTTGGGTAGGCGATAGGAAAATATAAAAATCGACCCTATGATCATGCAAGATACAACAATTATACCGATAATGGCAATAAAGGCGATAAGCCTTTTCTTCATGTATCTATTTACTATGATATCGTTATCTACCATTTAAGCACCTATAACGCGCACAAAACTGCTGTGTTAAGTAAAAGTATTATATCAAAAACCAATGGCAAAAGCAAGTATAAAATGAAAAATTGCCTTATTGCGGGCGGCTGCGGCTTGATATAACAACTGTGCCGAAACGAAAAGAATCAAACGCGCAACCGTGCTGTCGAGCGTATAATGATGTTGCTGTCGAACAGCGTCAAAAACCATTGTTATTTTGCCGACGGCATTTACAGCAATATGCAACACCGAAAACGGCAAAGAAAAAACCTAAAACCAATTCTCGCGAAAGGAGTTAGTTTTAGGTTTTATTGGCGGAGTGAGGGTAACGTAAAACGAGTATTATGACATATCGTACGTTGTATATCCGCAAAGATTAATTAATTCAATCAGCCTATGAAATCTTTTATTTCGATTGCCGCTTAATAATTTGTTTTGTAGAAAATTAAAATAAAATCTCTTGGTAAAACAGACTTTCGTTACCATCCCGCAAGTGTAAAATGTTATAGTTTGATCCACGATATTTCTTTCGGCAACACAAAGTCCCGAACCGGAATGTAAAGAATAATAATTCTCGGCACATTTTGCCATATCTATTATATGTGGCTGTCCATGGTCATAATAAATCAAAGAACTTTCTTTGTTGATAGTATCTCCGATATTAAAATGTCGAAGGCAAATATCGGATATTACAATTTCGTTCATAAGTCATACCCCTTAATTATTATTTTAACATGCAAGTCAAAAAATGTCAAACTACGCTGTGGTAGGTGCTTGATAAAATAAAACAATCCATCTGTGGACTGTCTTTAATATTACTTTATCCATATTGTATGTTAAATTAAAAACTTATTGCTTTAAATCAATTTTCGTGATAAAGAATTTCCTTGTTATGCTCTTTGGCATAGCGCAATTCTTTTGAAACAGACTCGCCGATATATCCGCCTATGTTTACAATATAAACGGCATCGGACATTTCGATTTTCTTGAAATGAGCTTGTGCTAAGTTTTCTATTTCTATTTTGCTAAGTTGCCTCATTTTTTCTCCGACAGGGGTGAGGACACAATACCCGTGTTTAACTTCGAGTTCCATAGCAATTTCTTGCATTTGTTTTGTAAATTTCATACTGCCGCATAAAGTAACGACTTTCATACCGACTTCCGTCCTCCGCTAAATTGCTGTTTATCGTTTTATTAAGCAAATAAATTATAACACAAATCAACGCTTTTTTCAAGCGTATGTCATGTGCAAAAATAGACTTTGACGCTGTGGTAGGCGAGCGGAATATGCAAGCTCGGCTCAACAATTTGTCGCACGACATTTCGATGCTGTGCGTTCTCGCTTCCGATGCTTATCTCCACCAAGCAACAAAAAAACGCCTTTCGGCGTAATTTTATTTGGGATGTACATTACACAAAGCGGGTTGCCGCGAAGTCGCGGCGGGCTTCGGCTTTGCCGAGCGCCTAGCGAACTGCACGCCGAAATATCGATGCGTAAAAAATGTGTAAAGTATTCTTTTTAATGTGTATAGGAATTTTGCAAAACTACGGCGTGCGTTCTCACTTTCGATGCTTATCTCCACCACGAAAAAAGGACGCTTAACGCGTCCGTTTTCGTGGTGGAGATAAGCGGGTTCGAACCGCTGACCTCTTGAATGCCATTCAAGCGCTCTACCAACTGAGCTATACCCCCAAGGCATTGTTTGACTCGATACGATTTGTGCGTGTCAAGCTTAATAATTTTAGCACGACCGTGATCATTTGTCAACTGTTTGCGTTCTGTTTTTCTACGTTTATCTGCTCGCATGCGTAATGTATTGACTTGTTGCGAGTTTTATTATATAATTCTGTTATGAACGTAAAGGAAACCGTAGAAGCGGAAATAGTCTCCAACGGCATGGACGGAGAAGGGATAGCGCGCGTGGACGGCAAAGTGCTGTTCGTGCCGTATACGCTGAAAGGCGAGCGCGTGCTTGTTGCCGTAAAGAGCGTTAAAAGCAAATACGCAGTAGGTAAAGCTGCAAAGATATTACAGCCTTCGCCGTACCGAGTAACGCCCAGATGTCTGCATTACTTTAATTGCGGCGGGTGCGATACGGGGCATATTACGTCGCAGTACCGTAAAGAGATACTTCTGTCCGAGCTTAAAAACAATCTCCGCAAAATAGCGGGTATCGACTATTCGGATATAGAGTTTGTCGAGTGCGACGAAGACAAAGCGTTTCGCAACAAAATATCTATGCCTTTTGCGACGGTCGGGGGAAAAACCGTGCTCGGACTATACCGCAGCAACAGCCATACCGTCGAGCCGGTAGATTGCGCAATGCAGCACGACAGCGCTCGCGCCGTAGCCGAAACAGTTTGCGGTTTTGCAAACGAACGCGGGCTGTCCGTTTATAACGAGACAAGCGGCTCGGGCATTCTCAGACATCTCGTTTTGCGCGCCGTGGGCGGCGGAGTGTCCGCTATGCTCGTAGTAAACACGAATAAAGCGGCGGAGTGGGAAAAGCAGCTCGCGTCGCGTCTGCCCGAATATTGCGACTTTTTTATTTGTCCAAACACTCGGCGGAACAACGTGATAGTAGGCGATACCGTGCGGCTTGTCAAGGGCAAAGCCAAGCTGCCCGTCAACGTGCTTGGTGTAAAAGCCGAACTTTCGCCGCTGTCTTTTTTTCAAGTGAACGATCATATGCGCGACAAGCTGTATACCGAAGCTATAGGCGCGGTCGGCTCGGAAACGCTTATCGATCTTTATAGCGGCATTGGCATTACGAGCAATCTTGCCGCCGCAAAATGCAAAAAGATAATCGCGGTCGAGTGCGTTCCGCAAGCAGTTAAGGACGCAGACGCGACGGCGGAACTCAACTGCAACGCCGATAAGATAGAGAACATTTGCGGAGATACCGAGCGCGTTCTCGGCGGCATAGACGCAGATGGGGAAAATACCGACGTGCTCGTAGATCCGCCGCGAAAGGGCTGCGGAGCGGCTGTAATGAACGCGATAGCCGATATCAAGCCGCAAAGGCTTATATACATATCGTGCAATCACGCCACTATGTGCCGAGATATAAAGCTTTTTCGCGACCGTGCGCAAGGCTACGAAATATCGGTCTGCAAAGCGTTCGACATGTTTCCGAATACGCATCACGTCGAGACGCTTTGCGTGCTCGAGCGGAAAGGGGGAATAAAAGAATGAAGTATTTTACCAAAGAGTGGTATGCTCTTATGCAGTCGCTCGATTATTGCATTTGCAAAAAGCCTATAGCGGACAAGGAGTATTCGGACGACGACATCCGCGCGCTTTACGACAGAGAGCTGAAGCGCGAGATCGCGCGCGAAAAGCGCGCTCACGATGCGCCGCCCGAGTTTGTGCCGTACGATCTCGACGGCGACGTCGATTTGGACGACTTTGTTATGTTCGACGCGCAAACGGGCAATTTAAAAAAGTTTGAAAGCGTAGAGCAAATTCGCGCCGCGTACGAAGAAGAAAAAGCGGCGGCTATGAAGGAGTATGAAGAGCGTCCGCCGTTCGACCCGACAGAGACGATCGAGATGTTTAAACGCAGATACGAGGGTGGGCTGGAACACGAACTCGATAGACTTCCCGAGTGGGCTAAAACCGTCGTGGACGTGCGGCTTGCCGCGCTCGGCTACTTTACTAAGAGCGTTTACGACAAGCTAAAAGCGGAGGCAAAAGCCAACGAGCGCGAGTTCAAAAGGATAAACCTCGCCGCGAAAAAAGCGCTGTCGGCGCAAGCGGAAAAGCTTCCCGAGCGCATAACGGGAGAGTTCGGCTTTCACGATGCGGAAGTCGTGGAGTACTGCGAATCGGGCGGCGATATTTCCATGCTTTTGCGCTTATGCTGCGCGTGCTTCGACGGAGAAACACCGTATGAGCGCGTCGTGTTTAAAAACGCGCGCATAACGGAATGCGACGGCTTGCCTTTGGGCGATGACGAGTTTTCTTGTTGGTTGTTCGACGAGCTTTACTATGAGGACGGCAAGATAGAGGCGCATATGATGTTTGCCACTTCGCAAGGTCTGTCGTATTTGACTGTGCTTTGCGACGACATAACTTTCCAAAAGAATGTAGTGTACGAGGATGCCGACTGATGGATATCGGAATGCCTACATTAATAGAATACGACGGCTTGAAAAGTAACGTAGACGCATGCCGCTCTCTCGGTCTCAAGTTTATCGAACTGAATATGAATCTGCCCGAGTATCAAACGGACGCGCTCCAAAAGATCGATCTATCGAGCGTTGCCGATAGCAACGGCATATATTTTACATTGCATCTCGACGAAAACTTGAACGTTGCCGATTTCAACAGTGCAGTCGCGCAAGCGTATACGGACACGGTCAAGCGGTCGATAGATATAGCGTTGCGGAACGGAATGCCCGTTCTCAATATGCATTTGGCTCGCGGAGTGTACTTTACTTTGCCGCACGCAAAAGTGTATCTGTTTGAAAAGTATTCGCAAATGTACGCCCGATCGTATCTGAAATTTCGCGACGTATGCGAAAGCATGATAGGCGATGCCGATCTCAAGATATGCATAGAAAATACCGCCGGATGGGCGGAGCATGAAAAACGTGTTTTGGACTGTCTTTTGGAAAGCGATGTTTTTGCGCTGACTTTTGATATAGGGCATTCGCATTGCATAGGCGACTGCGACGAGCCGTATATACTGTCGCATGCGAATAAGCTTTTTCATTTTCATATACACGACGCGCAGAATAAAAGCGCGCACCTTCCTTTGGGCGACGGCGATGTCGATCTTACTGCGCGTCTCGCGCTTGCGCGCGCTCACGGCTGTAGGTGTGTGGCGGAAACAAAAACGTCCGCGGGGCTTTCGCAGTCCGTTCTTTGGCTCAAAGCACGCGAAATACTTTGACATCTGTTTTTTTGGGGGGGGAGAGAAAAATATGTTCGACGATAAAAATGAAAAGAATTGCGGCTTTATCAACGGTAATGACAGATTCAGATACCGCGCGGGTGCGGTGATAATAGAGGACGGACATGTCTTGCTCGCGACAAATGATGTCGTCGATTACTACTATTCGATAGGCGGCGCGGTGCATTTGGGCGAAACGTCGGCTGCGGCGGCAATGCGGGAGGCGTACGAGGAAACCGGCGTGCGGTACGAGATATCCCGCTTGGCGTTTGTTTGCGAAAACTTTTTCCGAGACAAGAGCAAGAGCGTGCTGTCGGGTTATGACGGACACGAGATAACGCTATTCTACTTGATGAAGCCGCGCGGCTCTCGGCAAACGCATTCGACGAGCACTTGCGCCGACGGAAAAGAATATGTAGTGTGGATGCCTATTGACGAGCTGGGCGAGCATAAAGTGTTCCCGAACTTTTTTGCGCAAAAACTCAAAGATCTTCCTATCGGTATAGAACACATAGTTATAGACGATAGGTGCGATAAATGATAGATAAAGACACGATCGGGAAGTGCGGGTTCTATTGCGGCAGTTGTCCCGATCATATATGCGGCGAGTGCGACGGATGCTTAAAAGCGCACAAAACGGGCGATTGTTTTACGCGCGATTGCGTGATCGACCGCGGTGTTGAGTTTTGCGGCAAATGCGATGGATTCCCGTGCGACGCTATACTCGAAAATGATAAATGTACGGTATTGGATAAAGCGTGGCTCTGTTGGAAAAAGTCAAAGCTTGCGGCGCGTGTTAAAGCTTCCGACGGCGATCGATAGCTTATAAGGCTTGTCGAAAGGCTGTCTGCGCTTTTTCGTTTTACGACCTCGAGCTTACTAAGGCGTGCGCTTTGTCGCTTGACAAATGCGCTCTTCGCGCTTATACTTAATATATATAAACGAATCCATGCGCCTATTTAGGCGTATTTATTTCACGAGGAACGGTAACTTATGGACGTTTACGAAAAGTCTTTGCAAAAGCATTACGATTGGGCGGGCAAGCTCGAAGTCAAACTTCGCGCGCCTATACAAACACTGGACGACCTTGCGCTCTGCTACACCCCCGGTGTGTCGCGCGCGTGTACGGAAATAGCAAAGGACAAGGCTAAGTCGTTCGAGCTGACGCGGCGGCACAATACCGTTGCGGTAGTAACGGACGGCACGGCGGTATTGGGTCTCGGCGATATCGGTCCGGAGGCGGCAATGCCCGTCATGGAAGGCAAGTGCGCGCTTTTTAAAGCGTTTGCCGATATCGACGCGACGCCGCTTTGCCTCAACACCAAAGACACGGACGAGATAGTGCGCATAGTGGCGGCGGTGTCCAAGAGCTACGGCGGTATAAACCTCGAGGATATTTCCGCGCCGCGCTGTTTCGAGATAGAGCGGCGGCTCAAAGAACTGTGCGACATACCCGTATTCCACGACGATCAGCACGGCACGGCAATAGTGGCGGGCGCGGCATTAATAAACGCGTTGCGCGTCGTAGGTAAAAACATATCGGACGTGCGCATAGTGATAAACGGCGCGGGCAGCGCGGGCATAGCGATAGCCAAGTTCTTTATCGATCTCGGCGCGGGCGATATAGTTTGCGTGGATAAATGCGGCATTCTGCATAGCGGGGAAAGATACTCCAATCCCGCGCACGACGAAATATCCAAGCTCACCAACAAGAGCGGCATGCACGGAACGTTAGCCGACGCAATGAAGGGCGCGGACGTATTTTTGGGCGTGAGCGCGCCGCGTATAGTGTCGGGAGAAATGGTAAAGAGCATGGCGGACGGCGCGATAGTCTTTCCGCTCGCCAATCCCGTACCTGAAATAACGCGCGACGAAGCTATAGCCGCGGGCGCGGCGGTAGTGGGAACGGGCGCGTCCAATCAACCCAATCAGATAAACAACGTGCTCATGTTCCCCGGCATATTCCGCGGCGCGCTCGACTGCAGAGCGAGCGACATAAACGTAGAAATGCAGCGCGCGGCGGCGTACGCTCTGAGTTCGCTTATCTCCGACGATGAGCTTTCGGCAAACAAAATATTGCCCGATCCGCTCGACAAGCGCGTAGTAAAAACGGTATCGGCGGCGGTGGTAAAAGCCGCAGTCAAAAGCGGCGTGGCGAGAAAAGCGGTCGAGTGATCGCAACAGGAAAATGATATCGTTTCGGCGTAAACGGATATCGTGCCGAAATACGATCGCTTATATTAACATCGGAACACGGGAGATATTATGAAAGCTGTACTATTCGATCTCGACGGCACGCTGTTGCCCATGGATCAAAACGAATTTACATCCGCATACTTTAAAGCTTTGGCGGAGCATACGGCGCGTTACGGTTACGACCCGCAAAAGCTTGCTGGAGGGGTGTGGAAAAGCACGGTCGCCATGCTGAAAAATGACGGTTCGGATGTCAACGAGAATGTGTTTTGGCGGAGCTTCTCCGATATTTTCGGACAAAAGGTCTACGACGACAAATACATATTCGATGAGTTTTATTCGACGGGTTTCGAAAGGCTGAAAGAGCTTTGCGGAACTAACGACGGAATGATAAAAGTAGTGCAAGGGCTTGCATCCCGCGCCGACTTGGTCATCGCCTCCAACCCCGTATTCCCGCGCGTGGCGCAAGCGGCGCGCATGCGTTGGGCGGGGCTGGACGATCGCATGTTCAAGCATATAACGTCTTATGAAAATTCACATTACTGCAAGCCCAAGGAAGGGTATTACAAGGAGATACTCGACAGCCTCGGCTATGCCGCCGAAGATTGCGTCATGGTAGGTAACGACGTTTCCGACGACATGCCCGCGCGCAATATCGGCATGCGCGTGTTCTTGTTGACAGATTGTCTAATCAACGGCGATAACACGGATATATCGGAGTTACCACACGGCGGGTCTTCAGAACTCGAAGAGTTCCTCGAGAGCGTCTGAGCCGCGCCGAGTAAAAGCGACTTTTATAAGTATCGCAACAGTTTGACGGGCGGTGTTATTTTTTGTCCGATAAAAGCCGAATATTAAATGATTCGGCTTTTATCTTACGCGGGCTTAGCGTTTTGCGTTTGTCAAAGCGCATGCGTCGGCAGAGATATTTTTAATAAAACTCTAATACTGCGGCTTGTTGCAAACAGTTGTAATTCGGTCGCAAATGTGTTATACTTTATATCGGTATGGTGGAACATGGAAAATAAAGGTACAGTCAACATCGGAGCAGAGCAGATACCCAAGACCGTAAAAACGTACAAAATGATAGCGTTTCGCGGTAAGGTAGTATTTCCCGGTCAAGCCGTGCATTTCGATCTTGTGCGCGACAAATCTTATGCTGCGATAAGTCAAGCGGTGGAATCGGGCGAGAGCGTGTTTTTGGTCGCTCAAAAGCGCGCGACTACGGTCAATCCCGCGCCGCAGGATATTTACCGCGTAGGCGTTCTCGCGTCAATAAAGCAAGTACAGCGCCTCCCCGGCGACGCAATGCGCGTCGTATTTACGGCGGGACGAAGAATGCAGATAGAAAGCTACGTGTCTATCACGCCGTTTTTCGAGGTTACTCTCAAAGAGTTTGAAACGGCGGAAGACGAACCGCTGTATCTCGAAGCGATCAAAAGACGGCTGGAAGAACAGTTCAAAGAATATCGCCGCATCGACACAAAAATGCCGGGCGACGTGTTGAGTTCGTTATCGGTGGACGACGGGGAAAAATTCGTTTCCACTATCACGGGATATATATTCACGTCGGATGCCGAAAAGCAGAACATACTTCAGACAAAAACACTGTCCGAGCAGTACGAGCAGATATTGTCCGTGCTTGTGCGCGAGACGGAGATACGCGCGCTCGAAAAGCGTATCACCGCCAAGGTCAGACAGAACATCGACAAAAACCAAAAGGAATACTATATCCGCGAGCAGATACGCGCGTTAAAGGAAGAGCTGGGCGAGGATGCTGACGAGATAGACGAGCTTCGCGACAAGCTCAAAAGCATGAAGGACGTATTGCCCGAGATAGCGTATTCCAAAGCGGAAAAGGAAATTTCCAGACTGGAAAAAATGAATCCGTCCACTCCCGAGGCTACGGTCTCGCGGTCGTATATAGAATTGATACTCGATCTGCCGTGGGGCAAGTCCACCGTGGATAACATAGCGCTCGACCATGCGCGCAAAGTGCTGAACGAGGATCATTACGGCCTCGAAAAAGTAAAGGAACGCATTCTCGAGTATTTGGCTGTTTACAAACTGACAAACAACCTTAAATCGCCCATTCTGTGCTTTGTGGGCCCTCCCGGCGTAGGCAAAACGTCCATAGTGCGGTCGATAGCGCGCGCGGCGGGCAAGGAGCTTGTTACGATGTCGCTCGGCGGCGTGCGCGACGAAGCGGAAATACGCGGACACAGACGCACATACGTTGCGGCAATGCCGGGGCGTATCATAAACGGACTAAAGCAAGCCAACGTAAACAACCCCGTGTTCTTGCTGGACGAAATAGACAAGATGACTGCCGACATGCACGGCGACCCTGCGTCGGCGCTGCTTGAAGTGCTCGATCCCAATCAGAACTACAACTTCAAAGACAACTATCTCGATATGCCGTTCGACTTGAGCAAGGTCATGTTCGTAACAACGGCAAACTCGCTCGATCCGCTCCCGCCCGCACTTTTGGATAGGCTGGAGGTAATAGAACTTTCGGGCTACACTTACGACGAAAAACTGCAGATAGCCAAAAAATATCTCAAGCCCAAGGAAGTGGCGGCAAACGGTCTTTCCGACGTAAAAGTGGAAATGAGCGACGCTGTGATAATGAACGTTATCTCGGGCTATACGCGCGAAAGCGGCGTGCGCAATCTCGAGCGCGAGATCGCCACGGTAATGCGCAAGATAGCGCTCAAGATAGTAGAACAAAAAGAAAAGCCGCAAACCTTTAAGGTAACCAAAAAGGAAGTCGCGGAATTTTTGGGCCCCGCAAAATACAAGGACGACGCGGTGTCGGAAGCGGATACCGTCGGTTGCGCCAACGGGCTTGCTTGGACGAGCGTGGGCGGCGTAACGCTGAGTATCGAAGCCGCAACTATCTCGGGCGGCAAGGGCGAAATAAAGCTCACGGGCAGTCTCGGCGACGTAATGAAAGAGTCGTGTATAACAGCGCTTTCTCTCGTGCGTTCGCGCGCGCAAAAGTTCGGTATCGATCAAAGCGAATTTACCGAAAAAGACGTGCACTTGCATTTTCCCGAGGGCGCTACGCCCAAGGACGGACCGAGCGCGGGCATAACCATAGCTACGGCGCTCATGTCGGTATTTTCGCAGAAAAAAGTCTCGCACGACGTCGCTATGACGGGCGAGGTAACGTTGCGCGGCAAAGTGCTTGCCATAGGCGGGCTTAAAGAGAAGTCGCTCGCGGCGTTCCGAGCGGGATTCAAACGGCTCATAATACCGCGCGAAAACGAAAAGGATCTTGCTGACGTTCCGCAAGAGGTAAAAAACAAGCTCGAAATAATCATGGTGGAAAATATCGACCAGGTTTTCGACGCTGTACTCGTATGATAGTAAGATCGGCTAAATTCGTAAAGAGTTGTACCGACCGCGCGGCGGCGGACGAATTCGCGCCGCAAGTGTGCGTGGCTGGCAGATCCAACTGCGGAAAATCTACGCTGCTCAATTTGTTGATGGGCGCAAAGCTGTGCAAAACGTCCGCAACGCCCGGGCGCACGCGGCTCATCAACGTATTCGAGGTAAACGCGGATAGCCCGTTTTACTTTATCGACCTTCCGGGATACGGCTTTAACAGCGCGCAGAGATCGATAGGCGACGAGTGGAGCGTGAGCATAGACGAATACTTTAAAAACGGAAAAAACATCGCGCAAGTTTTGTGCTTGATGGATATCCGCAGAGAACCGTCCGATCTCGACAAAACGCTTATCAATTATCTTCGCGACCTCTGTCTGCCGTTTACCGTTATATTGACGAAAGCGGACAAGCTGAAGCGATCGCAGCTATACAACTCGCGCATAAAGATCGCCGCATCGCTCGGGCTTGCTCGCGACGACCTCATCGTAACGAGCGCGCTCGACAAAACGGGTCGGGACGATGTGCTCGAACGCTTGGGCGGGATATTGGCGTCTGATCGATAAACAAGTTGATAGACAATATTTAATAGTTTATATAGAGAGCGGCATACCTTCGTATGTCGCTTTTTGGTATCGATATATTAAATTATAGGTTGAATTTAGCAAAATCGTAAATCAACTAACAGTAGAGCGTTTTCAACCGACCGTTTAGCGTTTTGCATTTACAATCGCACAATGCGGTGATATAATTAAACACGATCGATGCGGTTGCAAACACCGCTATCGATGTGTATCACTAAGGAGATGTGCAGATGATGGAAATCGGCGAAAAGATAGCGGCGCTGAGAAAAACCGACGGAATGACTCAGTCGGAGTTAGGCTCTAAGTTAAACGTTACTTTTCAAGCTGTATCTAAATGGGAGCGCGGCGAGTCGTATCCCGACTTTGAAACGGTGTCAAAGCTTGCCAAACTGTTTAACGTTCCCATAGGCTACTTCGAGAAAGGCGGCGAATTATTCGACGAGCAGTCCGAAGAAGAGAACGACGGCGAAACGGACGCGGCGGCTGCAGTAGACGCGGATAACGGCGGACGCGCCATTGTGGGGTTTTGTAAAGTCTGTAACAAGATCGTATATAAAGACGAAGAGGCAAGTACGTCGCCCGCAGTGGTTTGTAAAGCTTGCGCCGTTCGCAGAGAAAACGCCAAGCGCGCGACCGAAAACGAAATAAAAGCGCAAAAGGAAAAACAAGAGCGTCAAGCCTCGGAAAAACAAAGAGCGGAGCATGAGCGCGCACGCAAGCTCCGTGATCGCGGTTTGATATGGGCAGCGCCCATAACTTTGATCTGGATCGTAATATACGCCATAATATGTTACTTTTATACATACAAGTCGGGCGGCGAGATCGCGCTTGATGCGGCTTTGTACGGAGTCATCGTTTATACGTTTGCCGCGCAGATGTTTTGGCACGGAGCGGTTTTTAACGTATGTACTTTCGGCGGCAAGATAGTAGGCACGCCCGGCGTTATATTTACGCTCGATCTCGACGGACTTATATTTTTGGTGGGCGTCAAGATACTGTTTGCTGTCATACGGATAATCATATACGTTTTGTCGCTGTTGTTGATGGCGGTGATCGCGATGATCATAGCGCCGTTCACTTTTATACCGCAGTTGGTCAGAATGTGCAGAGGACATACGCTCGATTGACGGGCGCATACATAAATAGATCAATACGGAGGATATCTCATGAAAAATAAAAAACGTTTGATGCTTGCCGCGGCGGTCGCCGCAACTCTTTCGCTCGGTCTATGCGCGTGCGCGGGTAATAGCGGCGGCAACGGCAACGGCGGGGGTAACGAGACGCCCGACGATACTACGCCGTCGTACACCGTTACATGGCGCGACGAAACGGGCGCGCTATTAACTACCGCGACGGTAAAAGAGGGCGATGTGCCCGACTATACATACGATAAAGCGGACACGGCGGAGTGGGACTATACAGTCAACGGTTGGAGCGCGACTCAAGGCGGCGAGGTCATACAGTCGTTACCGCAAGTTAAAGGCGACGTTACTTATTATGCGTCGGTGGGCAAGGTAAAACAGAAATATACCGTAACGTTCGACGCAAACGGCGGCGAATACGAAAAAGGCAACGTAACGCTCGAGTACGGCGAAACTTTGGACGAACCCGAAGAAAAGCCCGTTTTGGACGGCAAGCGTTTTGTGGGCTGGTGTACGGACGGCGATGGTAAAAACGCTGCGCAGTTTCCCATAACTATCGATGGCAACGTAACTCTGTACGCCAAGTATGTAGATAAGATAGACGTAAAAGAGCTTATGAAAAAATTGACGAGCGGATACAAACTCGATCCGTACTCGTATATACCGTCTGAAATGCGTCCTTCGTCGGTAAATCTCGCAAATGCCGACGGCGTAAAAACGCAAGAGAGCGATTACGCCGATTTCGTAAACAAGCATAACATGCCGCATAACGGTTACGGCGAGCAGTGGCACATGATAACTGACAATCTTAAGCAGTCGGAACTGTTCTTTAACGCGCTGTCGGGCGTGGATACGGTAGTCGCGGCGGCGGTAACTACGTTCAATAATTATATAGACGGAAACCCCGACGATACGGCGCACTACAGCTTTAAAAACGGTATATACAACGTAACTATAGACTGTAGCGATACTTACATATATTGCGTGCTCGACTATACCGCGACGTTCCCGTTGGTGGGCGAGCAGACCGCTCAAATATCGCTGCGCATGGATCTGAAAGACGAAACGCGCACGGTGCGCATACAGCTCGGCGACGCCAACGCGCTTACATACTCGTTCGACGCAAACAGCTATAAGTTCGCTATCAAGTACGGCGGAGTGCGTCGGGCTATGTTTGAGGTAAAGCGTGAAAACGGCATCGTCGTCGGGCATATAAACGAATTTCTCACCGCGAGCGGCGTTACGGACAAGGCGATATCGAGCGCGGCAGACTTTTACATAACAGACGAGCATGTTACGGCTGTCGGAAATAAGGCGAGCGGCATGATAGCGTTCGACTCATACATTTGCGAACTGTACGACGCGCGCAGCGGAGAGATGCTCGGTTACGAAGTGCGCGAAACGAAAACGGTTTTGGGAAAAACGGTAGAGTTCAATACGCTGTGGTTCGATCTTGCCGACGTCGGCGGCATAGATTCTGTCAAGTACGATCAAAGCGAAGAAAAGTTTTACGTCAACGGAAATTCTGCCGCGTTCGAAAGCAAAAATGTCGGCGGGCTGTCCGCAAAAAATATGTCGAGAAGATACGATATAGAATTCCGCACGCAGTATTTTTACGTGCAGAACGGCGACGACACCGAAGAAGTAAAAGTCAAAGTTCCCATGCTCTTCGTTCAAGAGGAAAATTACTACACTCTGTCCGACGATATATCCGAAAAGAACGACGGTCTCGATGTGAGCGTAGGCATATCCGCCAAACATTTGAACAAGCTCAAAGCCGATTACGCGTCGCTCGTAGATGCGTTTATAGCGCGCAAGGATAATGTGGATATAGACGCCGTATTGGACTTTATAGGGCAAAAGACGGAATTTAACTGACGTATCTATACTTAGCGACAGCCGCGTTTACCGCAAAATATAATTCACGCCTCCGCCATGATCCGCATATATATTTTTAGTTATTTCGGAATGGAGGCGGTATGGTCAAAAAGGCGGGTTGCGGCGGTGATTTCGACGGTCTCTGCTGCCGAATGGTGATAGAAACGAAGCGCGTATTCGACGGTTGCGCTTTTACCGACAGAAACATAACTTTGACGCTCACGACGGATACCGCTTTGCCGCAGCAAGCTGCGTTTGCTTGTGCGCGCGTTACGGGCAGCGAGCTTGTGGGTTATTCGGTAACAGACGGAACGGGCGGGTGCTGTCGCGTTACGGGCGATATCGTTACGACTTTTGCCGTAACTTACGAAAGCGGCGGATCGTGCTTTACCGTTCCCGCAGTCGTGCGCGAGACGAGAAGCGTTCTTCTAAAGCTTCCCGACAGCGGCATAGTACCGTTTTCCATAGAAGTGCAGTCAACGATGAGCGTAAACAGCGGCGCGATAATAGGTTCTAACGCCGTGTCCGTCAGCGGCTGTCTGTTGCAGATAATAAAAGTAACTGCGCCCGTGGATATACTCATACCCACGTACGGGTACTGTCATTATCCGCCTTGCACGGGCTGTGTGTGCGACGCCGATTTCGGGACTAATGTTTTTCCCGCGTTCGGCGGCGACGAAGTTTGAAAATCCGCGCCGAGCGATTGACAAGCGCGAACGTAAATGCTAAACTAACCGCATGAAGATCTATGCGATTTCCGACTTGCATCTTTCCATAAACAATCCCAAGCCGATGAACATTTTCGGCGCGGTTTGGAACAACTATCTCGACGATATACAGCGCTCGCTCGAGCGCGTAGGCGCGGACGATATTGTTTTGCTTGCGGGCGACCACAGCTGGGCGATGACGCTGGAAGCCGCCGCGCCCGATCTTAAGTACATAGGCGGCTTTCCGGGTAAAAAAGTGCTCATTCGCGGCAATCACGATTATTGGTGGAAGGGGATAGGCGCTGTGCGCGCCGCGCTTCCGCAAAGCGTTTACGCAATACAAAACGACTGTTTGCGCATAGACGACGTTCTTATCTGCGGCAGTCGGGGGTGGAGCGCCGACGACAAAACGGAGGACGGCAAACGCCTTTTTGCGCGCGAGCTGTTGCGCATAGAAATGTCGCTCGCATGCATGGAAAAAATGCGCAAGGCGGATGATAAGGTCATATTCATGATCCACTATCCGCCGTTCAATTCGCGTTACGAGGATAACGATGTTACGGCGCTGTTCGACAAATACGCCGTCAACGCCGTAGTGTACGGTCATTTGCACGGCAAGGACTGTCGGTCTAAGCCGCTTGTAATAAAAAACGACGTTAAATATTATTTAACGTCGTGCGATCAAGTTCAAAACCGTGCGGTCGAAATTTTATGATTTTACCGTGCGGTTATCTGTTTTTCAAGACTGAAGTTTGTAATCGGAATTTTTGAGCGCGTCCATAACGCGAGCGCCGTGTTCTTTGCCGCTTACTTCGCACGTTATGTGCAGTATGGTCTCGTTGAGCGAAAGTTCGGCGTTTACGCGGTCGTACTGAATGGCTATAACGTTCGCGCCGTTGGCGGCAAGTATGCGACTTACGTTTTCGAGCGCGCCCGGTTTATCGGGGAGGATAACGGACAAGCGGATCTGCCGTCCGCGGCTTATAAGACCTCGTTCGATTATTTTGTGTATAAAACTAACGTCCACATTGCCGCCCGAGAGCAGACACACCGTCTTTTTACCGCGCAGCTCGGGATACCTTTCGCAAAGCACCGCGGCAAGCCCCGCCGCGCCCGCGGGTTCTACTATCTCCTTGGCGCGCTCAATAAGCGAAATAAGCGTTGACGCTATTTCGTCGTCGGTAACGGTAAGTATGCCGTCCGCATACGCGTTGATGTATTTCATGGTGATATCGCCCGGACGTTTTACGGCTATTCCGTCGGCTATGGTGTATATGCGGTCGAGCGTAATAGGCGATCTGCCGAACGAGCTCGCCACCGCCGCCGCGCCCGCCGCTTGCACGCCGTACACCTTAACGTCGGGTCGTACCGATTTCACGGCAAAAGCGACACCCGCCAAAAGCCCGCCGCCGCCAGCGGGAACGAGGATAGTTTCCACGTCGGGTAGGTCGCTCAGTATTTCGAGACCTACAGTGCCTTGACCCGCTATAACGTCTTCGTCGTCGAACGGCGGGATAAACACTCCGCCGTCGCGCGAACAAACGCGTATCGCCTCGGCTTGAGCGTCGTCGAACACGTCTCCGTGCAAAACGACCTTTGCGCCGTAACCCTCCGTCGCAGATATCTTGGCGATGGGCGTGGACAGCGGCATGTATATAACGGCTTGCGCGTTCTGCCTTGTAGCGGCAAACGCCACGCCTTGGGCATGATTGCCCGCCGAACAGCTGTATACCTTTGCTCCCGCTTTTAAACCGAGTTTGCTTATCTTGTTGTATGCGCCGCGCACCTTGAACGAGCCCGTCTTTTGCAGATTTTCGCACTTTAAAAAGACTTGTCCGCCCGCCATTCGCGAAAAAGTTTCGGACTGTTCGAGCGGAGTGTGGTGAACTATGCCGCTCAGTCGTTCTTTTGCTTTATATATATCTTCGAGTACCATATGTCGATTATAATACGTTATCTTTGTAAAGTCAATCGTTTGCGGAAAGCTCGTTCGCACGTAAAACGCGCCGACGGCATAATGCAGTCTTTTACGACCAAACGCGCATCGACTCGACAATTTATGATAAATTATTAAGTCGTATTATGGCGGCGGAAAAGAAAAAAAATTAAAAAAATCACAACAATTTGGTCAAAAAGGGTTGATTGTGGTCATGAAGTGTGATATAATGCTTTCAGATGTCGGTAAACGCTATAAACCGACGCAAGGAGCGTTATGTTCTACGGAGAGTATCACCATCAATTAGACGATAAAGGGCGGCTTAGGATACCGACCCGTTTTCGTGAATTGCTCGGCGATAACCCCGTCATGATGCTCAGCGTGGAAAAGTTCGCGGTTACTTCCGACGAAACGAAAGAAGGGGATAAGCCCGTTTTCAGACGTTGCATCATGATATATACGGGTAGCGATTTCGATCGCATGGTGGCAAAGCGTTTTGAGTCCGCGGACATACTCAACACAAAGATCAGCGAGCTTAAGCGTGTTATTTTCCCCATGGCGCAGCCCGTAAAGGAAGACGGACACGGTAGAGTGTCGCTCGCCCAAACGCTGCTCGACAAATGCGGCTTGAGCAAAAACGTCATTTCCATAGGCACGATGGATCACGTGGAAATTTGGGACGAAGATCTGTACTACAGACATTTGGACGAGATCGACTCCGACGCCATCCTTCAATCGTTTACCGAATGACATATCACGTTTCGGTAATGAAAGAATACGTCGTTGACGCGCTTAACGTCAAGCGCGGCGGACTGTATCTGGATGCGACGCTTGGCGGCGGAGGACATTCGCAAGCGTTGTTGGACGCGGGCGCAAGGGTAATAGCGATAGATCGCGATTCCGACGCCATAGAATATTGCAAAGCCAACGTCAAAGGCGATATTACGTACATTCAAGGTCAATACGAAAATGCGGTCGAACTTCTTAGTACGACGGGCGCGGACAAGCTTTCGGGCGCGGTAATGGATCTCGGAGTTTCGTCGCACCAGCTCGACGACCCGACGCGCGGCTTTTCGTACATGCGCGATGGAAAACTCGATATGCGCATGGACAGACAGCAAGAGCTGTCGGCGCGCGACGTTATAAACGGCTACTCGGAAGAGCGTCTTGCGGATATCTTCAGACGTTACGGCGAAGAGAGCTTTGCGCGGCGCATAGCGGCGGCGGTAGTAAGAGCGCGCGGCAAGCGCGAGATAGAGACTACAAAAGAGCTTGCCGACATAATTTGCGCATCCGTGCCGTACAGAAAGAGCGGACATCCCGCAAAGAAAGTTTTTCAAGCGGTGCGCATAGAAGTGAACGGCGAGTTAAAAGGTCTGTACGACGCAGTAGTCGGCATTTTCGGGATGATAGAACGCGGCGGGCGGCTTGCCGTCATAACGTTCCACTCGTTGGAAGACAGGATAGTCAAGGCGGCGTTCAAAGAGTTCGCCACAGACTGCATTTGTCCGAGATCGCTCCCGATCTGCGTATGCGGACACAAGGCGACGGGCAAGATCATAGGACGTGAAAAACCGTCCGAACAAGAACAGACGGATAATCCGCGCAGCGCGAGCGCAATGGTGCGGACTGTAGAAAAACTTTGAGAAATCCATAGGCAGGTGAGAAATGCTTAAAGCAACTTCACGACAGATCAAAACTTATCAAGATCGTTACGGAAATTTCGATAACGACGGACGCTCGCCGTATTCGGCGAGTACTGTCGCTTATACCCAAACGGCGGAAGCTGCAAAGTCCTCCGACGCTCGTTCCGATTTCGACAGCATTCTCATTACCGACCGTTCGGCAGTGCAAGAGCCTATGTTTACGCCCGTTGAGGAAATGACGGGATCTCAACCTCCGCTCTATTCCACTCTCGGCGGAACTAAAGGCGCGCGTCAGACGGTAGAGCTTCCCAAGCGCGAGAGCAAAGAGAAAAAAGCGCTCGACCGCGAAGACTTTATGCCTTCGATGAAGACGCAGGCTTACGCAAAGGAAAAAGCAGAAGAGCGCACCGAAAAACCGCAAGCGGCGTACCGCGAGCAATCAAGGCTCACTCCGCGCATGAAAATGCTGCTCTTGGTGTATGTAGCTATCGCCATAGTGCTCGCTGTAGCTGTTATCGCGACGGGCGTATCCATATCGAGCGCGTCCGCTCAAGCTCAGTTGTTTTCCGAAGAGATCGCTCAAAAACAAGAGATAATCGCCGAACAAGAGACGCGCATAGCCGTGCTTACTAACGAATCTACCATACGCGACTCGGCGGTTTCGGCGGGCATGGTCAAAGCCGACGGTCCCGATTTTACCGTTAACCGCGTAGACAAGGTAAAATATCCACTCCCTCATCCTCACACGAACGGTTTCGACAGATTTTGCGACGGGTTGAGCAGAATATAACAAACAGTAACATTAATGCGCTTCGGTCTTATGATCGAAGCGTTTTTTAATGTTTGTATGATATAGTTTCGCGCGCGTGTATTTTCCGCAATAATCGAGTGCGGACGGGCATATACATAGCTAGAGTGTGCCGTAGTCGGCTCGCTCTTGCGGCTGTGCTGCAGTCGTTTTGCGGAGGTGTTTAATGAAAACGTGCGCCACTATAATGCGAAAACGCATACTGATAGCGTTGATAGCGTTATGCTGCGTATTTACCGCGCTTTTCGGGCGGTTGCTTTACATACAGATAATAGACGGCGCGGAACTTAGAGCAAAGGCGGCGGAGCAATGGTACCGCGACCTTCCGCTAAAAGCGCCGCGCGGCAATATTTATGACAGAAACGGAAACGTTCTCGCCGACAGCAAGGATGTGTTTACGCTTTATGCGCGTCCCAATGCGGTAACGGACAAGGAGGCTGCGGCGGACGCTGTAAGCGCGGCTTTGTCGCTCGATAGGGAAACGGTGATCAAAAAGCTGTCGTCGAGCGTGGGCGAGGTTACTTTAAAGCGGAAGATATCGGCGACCGACGCTTACGCTTTGCGCGAAAAAAAGATCGCGGGGCTTTACTATACGCTCGATACGCAACGCAACTATCCGTTCGGAGCGTCGCTGTCGCAGATACTCGGTTTTACCAATATAGACAATGTCGGGCAGTCTGGTATAGAAAGCTACTACGACAAATACTTGACGGGCGTGGACGGTTTTGCGTACACGTCTACCGACATAGCGGGCAGAGAATTGGAGGACAGTATCACGCGCTACGTGCCGAGCATACCGGGATGTAATATAACGCTGTCCGTAGACAGCAATATCCAGAGTTTTGCAGAGAGCGCGGTAAAGGCTGCGGCGACGGAGTTCAACGCAAAGTCCGCGTCCATGGTAGTAATGGACGTGAATACGGGCGGGATACTCGCAATGGCAAAGAACCCGTCGTTCGATCTCAACGACCCGCCGCGCAACGATCTCGAGCTTTTGAACGAACTGTCGCGCAACACCATGATAGTCGATATGTACGAACCCGGCTCTACGTTTAAGATTTTTACCACTGCGGCGGCGCTCGAGGCGGGAGTGGTGTCCGATAACGATTCGTTTTATTGCGCGGGGTCGAGAACAGTGGACGGACAGCGCATACGGTGTTGGCGGTCGATAGGGCACGGAAGTCAGCACTTGGCAGAGGGCGTAAAAAACTCTTGCAACTGCGTTTTTATGGACCTTGCGCTAAGACTTGGCACTTCGCGGTTTTACGACTCGCTACGCAATTTCGGACTTGGGCAAAAGACGGGCGTCGATTTTGCGGGCGAGAGCAGTGGCATGCTTATGAAGCAAGATAACGTAAAGACAGTCGATCTTGCGCGCATAGGATTCGGTCAGGCGGTAGCCGTAACGCCGTTGCAGCTTATCACGGGCGTGTGTTCGGTAGTAAACGGCGGAACACTGTATAAGCCCTATCTCGTTGCGTCCGTCGATTCGTACGACGGCAAAAATCTTGCGGTGCGCTTGCCCGAAGCGGTGCGAACTACTGTGAGCGAGAGCACGTCGGCAAAAATGCGCGAATATCTGCGCGGTGTCGTGGAAAGCGGCGGCGGAAGCAAAGCGGGCGTGGCGGGTTACGCGGTGGGCGGCAAAACTGGTACGGCGCAAAAGTACGTTGGCGGCGGCATAGCGCAAGGCAAGTATGTTTCGTCGTTTATAGGTTTTGCGCCCGCGGACGATCCCAAGTACGCCGTGCTCATGATAGTAGACGAGCCGCAAGGTTATATGTATTACGGCAGTCTCGTCGCCGCGCCTTATGCGGGGCGCGTGTTCGCCAACATATTCGATTACACAGGGCTTGAGCCGACTACGCTCGAACAAACGGAGTTCACGTTCATGCCCGACGTTATAGGCGAGACGGCGGCGGACGCAGTGGCGGCGCTTGAAAAGACGGGGCTTCACGTCGAGCTTGTGGGCGACGGCGAACGAGTAACCGCGCAAACGCCCGTACCCAATACCCGAGTCGCGGTAAACGACAGCGTGCTCATACGGTGTTGACGGTGGACCGATAGCCGTATCCGTCGCGCTCGGACATGGGTAATACGGCATGTATGCACCGAAACGGATCGATGTGTCGAAATATGTGTTTGTTTGCAAAAGCGCGACCGACGGCAATTTACAAGCTAAAATAGACATATACTAAATGAAGTGGAGAATACAATTATGCGTCTTAACGAACTCGGTTTGCCTACTGACAGCGATGTAGAAATAAACGGACTTGCATGCGACAGTTCCAAAGTGAAAAGCGGATACGTTTTCTTTTGTCTCGTGGGTCGCGAAAACGACGGGCATACCTTTGCGGCGGACGCTTTGTCGCGCGGCGCGGTCGCGCTCGTAGTGGAGCGGAGGCTTGCGCTCGATTGCTTGCAGATAGAAGTGGACGACTCGCGCAAGGCGATGAGCATGGCGGCTGCGGCATTTTTCGGCAATCCGTCCAAGCGCATGAAAATTGTAGGAATAACGGGAACTAACGGCAAAACCACCACTACGTATATCGTCAAGAGCATAATAGAAGCGGCTGGGTATTCGTGCGGGCTTATAGGCACAAATGCCGTCGAATACTGCGGCGAAAAGCTCGACGCGTCGCTTACGACCCCCGATCCGATAGACCTCCAACGCACGCTGTCCGACATGGCGGCTGCGGGCGTTGACTACGTGGTTATGGAGGTTTCGGCGCATGCGCTCGCCCTTAAAAAGGTAGACGGCATCATGTACGAAGTCGCCGCGTTTACCAATTTTTCGCGCGATCATCTCGATTTTTTCGGCGATATGGAAAAGTACGCCGCCGCAAAACAAGAGTTTTTTACGCGCGATCATGCGCGCACCGCAGTAGTGAACGCGGACGACGATTTGGGAGCTAAAATAGCGCGCGAAACAAAACTAAGGACGGTTACTTACGGCGTGGATAATCCGTCGGACGTTTTCGGCATAGATCTTGCGATGAGCGCTTACGGGCTGAGCTACGTGATAAACATGTCGGACAACGTGGGCAATGTAAAGTTCAATCTTACGGGAAGATTCAATATGTACAACACGTTATGCGCGGCGGCTATAGCTTCGGCATTGGAGCTGCCGTTTTCGGCGGTTACGAGCGGCATACGCAATGTAAAGAAAGTAGACGGACGGTTCAACATAATCAATACCGCCAAATGCAACGTGATAATAGACTTTGCGCATACGGACGACGGCATTGCCAATATACTTCGCGCCATACGCGAGTTTGCGCCCGCGCGCGTTATAACCGTTTTCGGCTGCGGCGGAAACAGAGATACTACCAAGCGCGCGGTAATGGGTAAGATAGTATCTACTATGAGCGATTACTGTTTTGTTACGAGCGACAACCCGCGTTTCGAGCCGCCGCTCGATATAATCCGCCAGATAGAAAGCGGGATAAAGGAAATAGGCGGTACCGATTATACGTGTATCGTGGACAGAAAAGAGGCTATCCGCGCCGCGCTCGAAATGGCTAATAAGGACGATATAGTGCTCATTGCGGGCAAGGGCGCGGAACAGTACAACGACGTCATGGGCTGCAAACAACCGTACAACGACGAGCGTTACGTTTTGGAAATAGCGGGAGAGTTTGGATTTTGATAGCTGTACTGTGCGCATTTTTAACGGCGTTTGCCGTCGGCATGATACTGTTGCCGCCCAATATCGCGCTCGTAAAACGGCTCAAAGCGGGACAACCCATACTGTCGTATGTGGACAACCATAAAGCCAAGAGCGGCACGCCGACTATGGGCGGTATATCCATAATTATAGCGTTGTTCACCGCGCTATTTTATACCGAAAATACGGACAAGACTGCGCTCATAATACTTATTGTTACAATGGGTTACGCGCTTATAGGCTTTATAGACGATTTTATAAAAGTGCGGTATAAGCACAACAAGGGGCTTTCCGCCGCGCAAAAACTCATCTTTCAAGTATTGATAGCCGTCATAGTTTCGGTGTACGCCTATTATTCGCCGTCGGTCGGATCGGAGATATACGCGCCGTTCGCGCCAAAAGCGTTGGAGCTCGGACGGCTTGCTCCCGCATACTTCATATTTGTATTCCTCGCTTTTACCAATGCGGTAAACTTGACCGACGGGCTTGACGGATTGGCTGCGTCCGTAACTGCGACCAACGGATTTTTTTGCTGCGCCATACTCGGCATAGCGTTTTTTGCGGGAGTGCTTACGGGCGACGGCACGTCGGACATGATTACGCTTTGCGCCGCTCTCGTCGGGTGTCTTTGCGCGTTTCTGTGCTACAACACGCACCCCGCAAAAATATTCATGGGCGATACGGGGTCGATGGCTTTGGGCGGATTTTTGGCGTGCGTGGCTGTGCTTTGCAAAATGTCTTTGAGCATGCTGCTTGTGGGCATAATGTACATCATGTCGAGTTTGTCCGTCATAATCCAAGTTATATCGTTTAAAACAACGGGCAAGCGCGTGTTTTTGATGTCGCCGCTGCACCACCATTTCGAGCGCAAGGGCGTGTTCGAGGGCAAGATCGCCGTTATATATACGCTTGTAACTTTCGTGTGCGGCATAGTAACCGTGGCGCTCATGCTGGCGCTGTACTGAAAGCTCAAGATCATCGATTAAGTAGCGCGTGATTGCATGTCCGCGATAGTCTAAACGTTTTGCCGCCGACATAAAATACGGTATGGGAATTTTCAGCGGCAGACGTTTTTTTGTTTACGGAAATGGAGTGTCGGGCAAAGCGGCGTATCGCGCGCTCAAAAAAAGCGGCGGTAAGGTCAAGATCTACGCAGATGCGCGCGGCGGATTTTGCGCTCCGCCCGAAAAGGATTATTACGCGGCGATAGTAAGCCCGGGCATAAGACCCGAACACGCCGTATTTGAATACTGCGATTCGCGCGGTATTTTGGTCATGAGCGAAGCCGAACTCGGGTTCAAGCTCGCCAAGGGCGAGACGGTGGCGGTAACGGGAACAAACGGTAAGACCACTACTACGCGTCTCATTGCGGATATGCTGGGCGGCGTGGCGTGCGGCAATATAGGCTATCCCGTATCGGCGGCGGCTGTAAAAACGGATAAAACGCTGGTGTGCGAGTTGTCGAGTTTTCAACTGCGATTTGCGCGCGGAATAAGACCGAACGTCGCGGTAATAACCAACATTGCCGAAGACCATTTAGACTATCACGGCTCTGTGGAAGAGTATTGGAAGTGTAAATGTTCGGTGGCTAACGAAATGCGCGGCGGATACCTCGTTCTCGGCGAGGATATACCGGTAAGTGCGCTCGCGTCGTTAAAGACGGGCGCGGAGATAGTTCGCTGTTCGCTCGACGGCAAAGTGGACGGAGCATACATAGAAGAAAACTATTTCTGCTTTAACGGCAAGCGCGTGTGCCATACCGACTATCTTAGGCTTCAGGGCAGACACAACATTAAAAACGCATTGTGCGCAATAGCCGCGGCAAAGTGCATGGGCGCGGAAAACACGTCGATACTCGCGGCATTGTCTTCGGCGACTGCCGCGCCGCACCGCATTTGCGATATAGGTTTTGCGCGCGGTAAAAAGTGGATAGACGATTCAAAGAGCACCAACGTGGCGTCATGTTTGGCTGCCGTTTCGGCGACGGAAGGCACGCTGTGTCTTATAACTGGCGGCAGAAACAAGGGGCTCGATTTCGACGGCTTGTTTTCCGCTCTCGATAAGCGCGTTACCGCAGTGATAGCAATGGGCGAGAGCGCGCAAGAAATACGCGACTGCGCGGCTAAGTACGGAGTTACGGCGCGGGTGCTTGTGGTGGACTGCCTTGCGGACGCCGTTAAGTCCGCAGCCGACACGGACGCGGACACGGTATTGCTGTCGCCCGCGTGCGCGTCGTTCGACGAATTTAACAGCTATGCCGAGCGCGGCGAAAAGTTTAAGGCGGAAGTCGGAGCGTTAAAGTGATCAAACATACTGTCAAAAGCAATACGGTAGGGAAATCCGATATACCGTTGATAATAGTCGTGGTCTTGCTCGTAGGGCTGGGTATACTCATGGTGTACTCGGCGGGCTCATATACGGGCGAAAGATTGTACGGCAATAAATTTTATTATGTGTACAAACAGCTCGTCGGCGTTGTTCTCGGCGCGGCGGTCATGTTTACGATGTCGCGCGTCGATTATCACATACTCGGAAAACTGCGTTACGTGATACTCGCCGTATCGGTGATACTTCTCGCTATAGTGTTCATCCCCGGCGTAGGCATAACCAATTACGGCGCGCGGCGTTGGATAAATCTTCCGTTTTTTACTATACAAGCAAGCGAAGTATCCAAATTCGGTTTTATAGTTTTCGCAGCGGCTTATATCGGCTCGCATGAGGACAAGATATCTTCGTTCAAAGGTATTCTGCCCGTCATAGCGGTGGGGGCGGTAATATGCGTCCTTATCATTTTAGAGCCTAACATGTCGGTTACTATATGTATGGCAATGCTCATGATAGTGATGTTGTTTCTCGGCGGCGCGCGCATAAAACATTTGCTAATGATAATACTTCCGCTGATAGCGGCGGCGGTCGTGCTTATACTTATCGAACCGTACCGCTTCGCGCGGCTCATGGCATTTATCGATCCGTGGGAAAGCCCGCTCGAAGAAGGATATCAGCTCATTCAGTCGTACTACGGTTTGGGCGCGGGCGGGCTGTTCGGCGTGGGACTGTTCAACTCGAGACAGAAGTTTTCGTTTTTGCCGTTTGCGGAAAGCGATTTCATATTCAGCGTTATAGGCGAAGAACTGGGGCTTTTCGGCTGTCTTGCGGTGATGTGCGCGTATATATTCCTCATACGCAGAGCGCTCAAAATATCGCTCGGCGCGTCGGACAAATTCGGCTCTCTTCTCGCGTCGGGTATCGCCGCGATAATAGCGATACAAGTAACGGTCAATATAGCGGTCGTTACGGGCAGCATACCGCCTACGGGATTGCCTTTGCCGTTTATAAGCAGCGGCAGTTCGGGTCTCATAGTGTTTATGGCGAGCATAGGCGTACTCAACAGCGTAAAAAGGCGCAGTCATAAGAGTTCCGAACTGTTATTCGTGTCGGTAAAGCCCGATAAGAAACGCAAAAGTAAAGAGCGTTCCGATACAGACGGTGCGGACGCAAAACAGCAAGGCGCGGCACGAACGACAAAAAGGCACGGCAGATGAAATATACCGTCGGAGCATTGTTGGATAATTGCTTGCAATTTGCGGTCTTTAGCGTTATAATTGTTATGTGGGGTATATAGGTCAAACTTTTTCATATATAAAAAAGAATTTTCCTCTTCCGCTTGCGGTAATGATACTGCCTTCCATAGCGGCGTGCTTGTTATCTGCGCCGTTTTGGGAGGTTTCGTTTGTAACCGCATTCGATTACGATCCTTACGTATCCGTTAAAGAAACATTTTTTATCATATTCGGCGATTCGTGGCTGTATTTATGGCCGATCGTTTTGGTGGGCGTATTACAGGCTGTTTCCGCGTCGCTCGTGATGTCGGCTATAGACAAGCATTTTCGCACGGGAAAGCTTACGTTGCGTTCGCCCGCGCGTTTGTTGAATTATTCCATAGGACCGCTCGCCGTAGGTATAGCGGTAATGTCCGTCGTGTCTATAATTTGGCGGTTCGTGCTTTTCGGGCTTGTGTCGTTAGTACAAGTTACGTCGGGAGCTATAGGGCTTAACGCGGGCGCTACGCTTGCGCTGATATGCGTGTTGGCGCTTGCGCTTTTTGTTGTTCATGTGCTTATAATTACGCCCGTACTGTATTGGGCGCCTATCATGTTTATATACGGTTACAGGCTGCGTGATGCGGCGGCATTGTCGTTTAAACTCATTTCGGGCAAAAGACTGTTTATTGGATTGCTGCTTCCCATGCTGCCTTGCGTAGGCATAGAGATGTTGATAGGGTTTTTGAAAGTCCATACGGCTATAAGCTGCGCCGTAGGTGGCGCGGTGTTTTTGTTCACCAACATGTACATCGTCGTTTACGTAATACTGTCGTTTTACAGGATAAGCGATCTCGACCGCCGCGACATTTCCATAATGCAACGCTTCCCGCTGCCCGAAATAAAACCCGCTGCATCGCAAACCGAAAAGCAGCCGCAAAAGCAAGCGGGCGAAACCGACGCTACGCAGTCGGACGGCGAAAAATCGCGCGGAAAAAAATCCAAAACGGAAACCGATAAAAAATCGCATACGGATACGTCGCCCAAGCGTTCGGAGACTACGCGGTCGGGTACGGCTAAAAAGACAAAAACAGACAAAAATACGACGGCAACAAAAAGTCGTTCTCCGCGCAAAACCGCGGAAAAGAAAAATTCGGACGAAAGCGTCGGCATAAACGCAGCGTCAAAGTCTATAGACGGAGGCGAAAATGTCGTTTAAAAATGCGTTGAAAAACCTCGTGGCGCACTTCGGGACGGTGTGGTCGTTGCTGCTGTATATACTTTTGTTCGCCGCTTTGATAACGGGATTGAGTTTGCCGTTTATCATGCCGATAGCGCGCGCTTTTATTAAAGCGGGAGTAGTGGACGGCATAAGATCGGCGTTCGGCGCGCTTTTCGGAGAAGGCGGTTGGAACGGCATGTGGAGCGAGTTGAACGATGTTTTTGCCGCCGTATTTGGCGTGTTCGAAGATAACAGCGTAATGACGACGCTTATAATGACTTTCTTTATATTTATCGTTGTCGTCGCGTTTAGATTTTTCCTCGGCTTATACGAAATACCGCTCGCCACCGTGATAGACGGCAGACTGTCTTGCAATGCAAATTACGGATTTATGGGCAAGCTGTTTTCCACGCTCGTTACGTCTGTCGGATATTCGCTTGCAAAAATGGTCGTTACCGTTTCGTTCGACGCTGTGATGGCACTTATAATAACGGGTATAGCGCAAGCAGTGGGATTCAATATGTGGCTACTGTTCATATCAGTGTTTGTGTTCTTGGTATTGGGCGCGTTCCGTTTTTCGATCATCGCATGCTGGGCGCCTTGCGTTGCGAGCGGCGAGTACGGCGTGATAAAAGGATTTTTTCATTCCGCCAAGATTTGCTTCAAGCGTTTCGGATCGATATATTCTACGTATATCGTGTCGTTATTGTTGTTTATAGCCGTAGGCATGTTTATAACTATATTTACGCTCGGAGTAGGTCTTATAGTTATACTTCCGTTCGGCACAACTTATTTCGGATATCTAAACGCTACGGTGTACTACAACAAATCCGGCAAGAGATACTATGTTGACGGCGCGGTCTTTGTTCCGCCCGTCGAAAACGTGCTGTGATATATTCGTTGATATTTATATGAGGTGCTTTTAAAGAGCGAATACTTCTACGGTATGAGACGTTCCTAATATTAAAACAGTGTGCGCTCTAAAGTGAAAGTATGTGGTTTTTAATTATAATGTAGGACATCGATTTATACCAATGATCACAAACGCGGTTTTGAACTTTCGTCCGAAACCGCGTTTGTGATAAAACTTTATTCGTTTTTACAGTCGTTTGTAACTATCAGTCGATACGCCGCGTTTTTATAACGTTGTCGCATTCGGTTATGCGCTTGAACAGATCGTCGCTCACGGGATTGCTCGTATCGATTATTGTGTACGCATAGTCGCCGCGAGATTGCGATACGAAGTTTTCCATATTGATCCCGTCTTGAGAGATGAGGTCGGTGATAGACTTGAGCACGTTTTTCACGTTGCGGTGAATAACGGTAACTCTGCCGTTGCCGCTGCGCGGGCTGAAGCAAGCGGGGAAGTTGACGGAATTTTTTATGTTGCCGTTTTCTATGAAGTCCACAAGCTCTTGCGCCGCCATGACCGCGCAATTATCTTCGGCTTCTTCGGTAGATGCGCCGAGGTGGGGAAGAACGATGATCCCGGGTACGTTGAGCAGTTCGGGCGCGGCAAAGTCGGTGATATAAGAATGTATTTTGCCAGATTTGACCGCGGCTATGATATCGGCGTTGACGCACAGTTCGCCGCGCGAAAGGTTTATGATGTTTACGCCCGTCTTCATTTTTGCGATCGTCTTTGCGTTTATCAGTCCGCGCGTACCGTCAACCAGGGGAACGTGAAGGGTGATATAGTCGGAATTTTCGAATATGCCGTCCACGTTGTCTATCTTGGTTATATTGTGGTTGAGTTTCCATGCGGAGTCGATGGAAATGTACGGATCGTAACCGAGTACGTTCATACCCAGCCGCACCGCATTGTTGCCTACTTGAACGCCGATCGCGCCAAGTCCTACTACGCCGAGCGTTTTACCGAGTATTTCATGCCCGCCGAATTGTTTTTTGCCCTTTTCCACTTGTTTGGAAACGTCGTCGCCTTTGAGCGATTTAGTCCATTCTATGCCGTCCACTATACCGCGCGATGCGAGAAGGAGGGCGGCGAGGCAAAGCTCTTTGACTGCGTTGGCGTTCGCTCCGGGCGTATTGAACACTACAACGCCGCGTTCTGCGTAGTCGGACACGGGGATGTTGTTTGTGCCCGCGCCCGCGCGTGCGACTGCGATAACGCTTTCGGGAAGAGCGTAATCGTGCATTACGAACGAACGAAGCATGACGGCTACGGGCGCGTCCGATCGGTCTACGAGTTTATATCCCGAACCGAGCGCCTCGCTGCCGCATTCGGCTATTGCATTCAGTTTAAGTATTTCTTTCATTGTCTGTAAACTCCTTTATGCGGCGTGCCGCAGTCTCTTATTTGTTGTGCGAACGGAAATCGTCCATGAACGATATCAAAGCGTCCACGCCTTCTTGAGGCATAGCGTTATAGATAGACGCGCGCATGCCGCCGACGAGGCGGTGTCCTTTGAGCGATACAAGTCCCTTTTCCGCGGCTTGCTTGACGAATTTGTCGTCCAACTCTTTGGTAGGGCAGACGAAGGGAACGTTCATGAGCGAACGGAACTCGCGGCGAACGGAGTTTTTGTAGTAATCCGATCCGTCGATATAGTCGTAAAGTTTAGCCGCTTTTTTCTCGTTTATCTTTTGGATAGCGTCTATGCCGCCGTTGTCTTTAAGATACTGCAGCACTTCCATTACCACATAGGTGGAGAAACAAGGCGGGGTGTTGTACAAGCTCTTGTTTTTGACTTGATTGTCGTAACGCAGCATGACGGGACATTTTTGCGCGGCGCGTTCGGTAAGCTCGTGCTTGACTATGACCACTGTAACACCCGCAGGTCCTATGTTTTTCTGTGCGCCCGCATAGATGAGCGCAAAATCGCGGACATTCACTTTTTGGCTCAATATCATGGACGACATGTCGGCAACGAGCGGTATTCCCGCAGTATCGGGCGCTTTTGTATAACGCGTGCCGAATATGGTGTTGTTGTAGCAGATATGGACGTAATCGGCGTCCTTTCTGAACATGTCGGGCGTAAGCTCGGGAATGTAAGTGAAATTCTCGTCCTCAGACGTCGCCGCGACTTTCGCGTCGATGAGATTCGCGCCTTCTTTGTACGCGTTTTTGGCAAAATTGCCCGTTATCACATAATCTGCTTTTCCGTTTACGGTGCCTATATTGAGCGGTACTGCGGAAAACTGGTTCGTCGCGCCGCCTTGAACGAACAGTATGTCGTAATCGGACGGTATATCCATAAGCTCGCGCAAAAGAGCGTGCGCGCGGTCGTTGATCTCTTCGTAAGGTTTGGAGCGGTGGCTCATCTCCATTACGGACATGCCCGTTCCGTTATAATCGGTAAGTCCTTTACGGACGCGTTCCAGCACTTCGAGCGGAAGCATTCCGGGTCCCGCGGAAAAGTTATAAACTCTCATATGACACCTTCTTATTTTATAGTATGATCAATTATATCACGGCGCACGTGAAAAATCAAACAAAATACAGCGTATAAGCAGTATACGTCGGTAAAGCCGTATTTGTCGGCACATGGCGCAGATGCGGATGTGCGCGTCGAATCGCGTCTAAAATACAAAAAAAGCAAAAACTATCATTTTTTATCTTAATAGCCTCCGTCCGTAATGAAATATATATATAATATAGTCAAAAAATTACGGGTTTTTTGCTCGGGAATATATTGACAACCCCCAATAAATGTATTATAATAATTAGGTGCATACTGTCGAATAGTGTATATATTCGGCGGCACGCCGATATTTTCGGACAACTACTATCAGCTTAAAGAAGGTTGACGATTAAATGAAATCGCAGAAATCATCGAATTCGATAAAAGCATTGGCAGTTTCGGTCATTGTTTGTATGGCTCTGATTTTGAGTACGGTCTTCTCATTCTGTTTGTACAAGACCAAGGGAGCGGCAGCCGAGGATGGCGCGCGCGAAGAAAACGGAGTCAGATTCGTCCAAGTAGCGGCAGGCGAGGATTTTGCCATAGGTCTCACGTACGACGGAGATCTTTACGGTTGGAGTTTGCTCGACGGCGAGCATGCCGACGGCGAGACTTTGGGGTCGAGATACACAAGCACTCCCACAAAAATAAACGTAGTTTTAAGGGCGGGTCCTGGAAGCAACGGAACGCGTTCTTGGAACAATTCCAATTATCACGATACTTACGAAAATCAAAACAGCGGAAGAAAGGATAGGATACTTCAAATAGCGGCGACGCGTTATACGGCGGCATTCATCACCGAAGCGGGTTATCTGTATACTTGGGGAAGCGACGCTACGCACAGAGACTATGATTATACCGCGGAAAGCAGCGCCGTTCACAACTTGTTGTTGCGTCCTTGCACCGCAGTGGGAAGCGCTACTGCCGAAAGGTGGTATGAGCCGTACATAATCGATTACGGCTACTACGGCGAGACGGGCGGCAACAAACACGCATTGACTGCGATAATACCCAATAGCTTCGGCAATATGTCCATTGCGGGCGGCGAGTATAATTACATATTCGTGTATTCCACAAGCAACGGATATTACAGTTTCGTATGGGGCGGCATGCAGTATGCCATAACCAACCGCGCCGAAGTCGGATCGTATTCTTCGCCCGAGGTATTGGGCAGCATAACGAGCGGTAGGTATGTTTTTCAAACGCCGTATACTATCAACAACGTATCGGCGGTAACGGCTGTTGCCGGCGGGTATACCGTAGGCATGAACAATAAATATTCGGGCGGCGAATTGTTTGCAAACACCACTTCGCTCACTTTGCGTGGTCGCAACTTTATAAGCACGCAACCGCTTACGTCTTCAGCCGAAGGAAAACTCAAACCCGTACCGACAGTCGCTACAAATAAACTCAATTATTCTATAGAAGGCGTAGACAGTGTTGTCGCGAGCAACGGCTACAGCGAGATGACATATGCTCAAGGCACTTCTTACACCGTTGAAGACGCTATCATAGGCGGATATTCTGTAAAACAAGGCACTGTGCAAAACCCCGGCGACGGGCGTTACGTAACATCCATCGGAGCGGGCGGCGCAAGCGCCGACGGAAGGAATGCGGACTTGTACTACGGACGGCAAGCGGTCGCGGCGAGCGGAAGCGGAACAATAACGTATTCGGGTAATTCCGACAAGTACAATTCGCTGGAAATTTACAATTCGGACGGAATTGCTATAAACGACGGCGAGTCGGATGCAAAACTTATACATAACGACGTATCGCTCGGTAACGATATAGGATACGGTATAAGAAACGGGCAACTGTACGCATGGGGCGATAACGCTTGCGGACAGTTGACGTCTGCCGTAAGCGAACAATTTTCTTCGTATCCCAAGCAGATAATGGCGGGAACGTCTTTTATATCCGTTGCTGCGGGCAAGCAGATATCGAGCGCAGATAAGCCGTTCATTTTCAACGAAACTTTAAACGGCACCGATTTTTCCGAATCGGTACGTAACGATGAGAAATTTATTTCGGGCGCAGTAGCGGAAAACGGCAATCTTTACGTTTGGAGCAACAATTCATCCACGCCGCAAGCCTTGGTATTCGGCGGAGCGACGGTCAACGGCGGAAACAGTGCGAAGAGCGAATATAATTATTTTGCCGCCGTTTATTCCGGATACAAAAACAACTTGTTTGCGATAACTCGTTTGGGCAAGCTCGTAAGAATAGTCTACGACAACGACAGCGGCGAGTATAAGCAAACCGTGTACGATAAGTTCATAGGAAGCGAAAATAACGAGATAGTAAACTGGACGGCGGGCAACCTTGATAACAAGGTCAATTTTGCCGTTCGCGCCAAAGATTGGGCAGATCCCACGACCCCGCCCGAACTCGGCGCTTTTACGCTCTATCTCGATAACGGTTACGTCAATAAGAGTTCTATCAGCTTAAACGGAGTAAGCGACGACAATACGGAAGAAAAGGCGCACAAGTATGCGGGCGTGCGCGGCTCTATCGTAACAGCAAACGCGATAGGCGATGTTTACCGTATCCTCGACTATAACAACGATTCGGGCATAAAGTATTTGAATACGACGGGAACGAGCGCCGACGACCGTTCTTTGACTGCGGAACAGCTTAAACCCGTATTTAAATTCAACGGCGTTGTCATGGAAGATAAACAACGCGAAAACATGTTTGACTTCGATATCGTGTACAGTGCTGAATACGGTATAGGAATACAAATAAGCCCCAAACAATCGTCCAAAGACGGCGAAATTACCGTCGAGTTCTATGTTGCGCGATTCGACTGTGCAGAAAACTTTGTCATAGATTCCGACTCTTTCCCGCAAGCGGACAACGGTATATACTACGACTACAAAAAGTGCAGCTTAAAGTTCACTATAGAAAATACGCCTGCGTATAAAGTGTTCGAGCGCATGGGCGATGACGGCAATTCCAATATCCCGTTGCTCGATCCCAACAATGCCTATAACAACAAATATTCAGTCGCAGTCCAAGATGTAAATACGGGCTATATCGAGCTTGTAAAATATTTGCAGAGCGACAGCAATAACGCTAATTTTGCCGATGCGGTTTTGGCGGAAATGAAGAAAAATGATGCGGGCTATCCCGACGCTCGCAAAAAAGAATTGGGCAACCTTGATTATTCATTGGGCGAAGCTGCGGCGCAAAAAGCGTACGGCGGTACGTACCAATTTTTGCTTAGAGACCGCGATGCCGATCTTTCGCTTATAAGCAACGTTACGGCGGAGTTTACGGGCGGAGCGCAGAGCGGTTCGGTAACAGCCTCGCGTGCAAAGATAGATATTTCCGTAGACGTTACGAATTTCGGTCTTAAGCAAGGCGAGACGCATTACTCGCGCAGACAGCTGTTTGCCAAAAATTTCAACAATATTTACGGCATATACGACGTAACATTTACGGAAAGCGACGACGGAAAATTGATGCTGTCGTTCTCTTACGACGTTGTTACGTTCACTGCGATAAACGGCACAGGCTCTATCAAATATAATTCGGACAGCGTTACGTCGTACAGCACTTCCGAAAATGACAGTAAGTACGCAAATATCAACGTAACCACGCGCGAATACACGACATACACCAATGACTTTGTCGTAAACAAGAACGGCAAAACGACAAACGGCAACTGGAACAGCGCCGTAGCCGTTTTCTCGCAACCGACCGTCAGACTTAAGGACGCTTACAAAAACGACAACAATTCCATATACGGCGACGCGGACGGCGGAAACAACTCGTTTACTGTCGATTATACGGAGACTCATACCGTAACGGTCGGGACTACGTATACGATATATCTTTCGGACTACATCCAGCAACCGGGCGTAACGGGATCACAGATAAGCTTTTCGTTCAAAAACGCAGTCAACTTCGCCGATTTCAACAAGCAGTTCACAGACGAAACGGGCTATTATGCGGCGGGCGAGATAGTTAAAGTGAATACGTCGTCCATCACGGTTCGTCCCACTACGACGCATCCCATCAACTTTACCATTGCTATCCAGCGTTTTTACGGCAACGGAACGCAGTATTTTGCGGACGGCGACGAAAAGATATACTTGACGTTCAAGTTCGGAACGATAGGCGGTTTCGATCTTTCGCACGCATCGGGCGCAAACCTTTCGCCGCGCATCGAGCAAAAGACCGAAGTCGATGTTCTCAACTACATCAGTTTGCCCGAACGCTATCGCAATCTCATCCGCTTGTCTTCCATACAGAGCTTGGATACCAATGTGCTCGGTATCGACACGGTTATACCCGAAGACATAGGGTATATCAACGACACCAAGTTCAGCGTTTCGCCCAAATCGTCGGGTACTTCCGTAGTACAGTTTGTAGTTACCGTTTACGACAAGAGCATTATAGTTACCCTCACGTTCTATGTCTCGGGCGTTACTAATATCAACGATCCGATAGAGATAGTAGACGTGCAATACGTTTATCTTAACAGCTTGCTCAACAGTTTGAGAAAAGCCAACTCGTTCAATGCGGCAGTAGCCAATTATACCGCTCTCACGCGCGACGTAGACGAGCGCGGAAACAGTAATGCCGTTTTCTTTACCGATGCAAACGGCGAAGTCCAAGCTAATTATCCTCCGTTTGTCAAGAGCGCGTATTTTGTGGATATCGATTCGGCAAACCCTCGTCTCAGGATAGAGGCCAATACCGACGAGATCGATCTCGACGGTGAGTACAGATTGTGCATGCGTTTTGTAAACGATATGTCGGGCTATACTTCTTACGCGCAAGCGGTTGAGTCCAAAGCGACCATACTCACGACGTCGCAAGTGATCCGTTCCAGCCGACGCATAGCGCTCGAGGACGGCGTTATTTACACGATATACGTAGATTGCGACGAATCGAAAGCGGTCAATTCGGTCAACAGATTCGGCGACTGGTACACAGACGGCATAAACACCGATATGAAGGTGTACATACCCGTGCAGATGTTGCTCGGCAAAATATCGGGCGTGGGATCTCCCGAAGCATACGATATATTCTTGGTTTCGGCTTCGTCGGATGCCGCCGCATACTTCAATTACTCGTACACCACCGATAAAAAGTTCGTAGTCATAACGCCGCTGTACAACACCCCGCTCAACGACGACGGTACTCAGCGTCCCATGACGGTAAGCGTGTCTACAGCGTCCAACAGCAGTTCGGACAGTCTAATACTGTCGTTCCGCATAGCGGTAACGGGCATATCCACCACGTTGCCTAAAACGACGTATGTAACGATATGGCTTGTGGCGTTCTTCGGCTCGCTCGGCTTCTTGCTTATCATATTCTTGATACGCATGATAGTGTACTGGCGTCGCCGTGCCAAACAGCGCGCGATCATCAAGCGCAATCAAGAGCTTATCAAAATGCGCGATCGCATTCACAATAAGGCTACCGCAGCTACTCGCGAGCAAGCGCTTAAGACCAAGCTCAAGATGAACGATCCCAAGTATGCCAAGCTGTTTAACGAAATGAAGAAAGACAGACAGGACGACGGCGGCATAACTTTGGAAAACGCCGACTTCTCCGCGCCGCCGCAGATGTCTACGGGCAAGGCGCCCAAGTCTAAAAAGAAGAAAAAAGGAGGCAAGAAAACCATTGCCGAGTTGAGAGCCGAGCTCGAGGCTAAAAAAGCCGCGTTCGCTCAAGCTCAGAGCGGCGATGTAATAAGCCCCATCAATCCATTTGGCGATCCTATGGCAGGCGGTCAAGGTTTTGTCGAGCCGCAAGGTTTTGACACTCCTGTGGAGACTTTCGATCCGCAACCCATGGACGGCGGTAACGAGATAATATTCGACGTTCCCGATGACGGTTCGCAAGGGTAAAGGGGAGGTCATCATGCAAAAGTCAACTGTTAAGCATAACTATAAAAAGCTGATAACCGTATTTTTGGCGGCAGTACTGCTCGCGCTTGTTTCCGTTGCGCTCATGTTTGCATTCCCCGCAAAAGACGCGCACGCCGAAGGCAACGATGCCATAAGCCCTACGGGTACACCCGACGTGCGTTTGAGCATTGACGTAAACGGTCAAGACGCATATTATGCGCAGACGCTTCGCGATACTACGGGTGCATCCGTAGCCGCTAATAATGCTTTGAGATTAAAACGGCGCATGATAAACCGCGTCGCAGTAGTCGATTCGTATAACGATGTCCACGAAGGCACCGATATCAATTCGAGCAGCTATACGTTCGTACCCGAATCTATAAAAAACGACAGTTCGGCATTTTCGGTTGCTGTCGATACGTCTAATGGCAGCGTCGATATATATGTAACCGCATTGTCTGTTACTCCCGCGGGATATTTCTCCATACAGCTCGCCCAAAGCGGCGGCAGCGCGCCCGTAACCGTTTATTTCGAAGTAACGGTTACCGATACGTTTGTGGCGTTGCAAGACGCCAACCGCGGCGGTTGGAGCAACATACAGACGAGCGGCGACGCCAAAACAGTAAAGGTTGGCGGTAAACTCGACGAGAATGCGCACGAAATAGAAAGCAGTCTTGATTATATCGTTACAGCCAACAACTATTCCGATTTTACTATAGACTTGTCTCAACATCTTCTCGGAAGAGCTTTGTACTGCACGGGTACTGACGGCAAGGTCAATACCACGACAATAATGCTCAACGGCGGAGACAGCGACAGATTTTGGGGCATTTCGTCCATAACCAATTTCAGAATAACCAATGTCGAGCTTATAGCAGGCGCGTTTTCCGGTATGATATTCACAGATCCGGAAGAGCATGCGCGTATATCGCCGACTGCTACCATGCGGTTGGAGCTTTCCACTAACTTGATAAGCAGCTACACCGAAAGAATTTACGGCAGCGAGCTTTCGTATGCGCAACGCATAGAAAAGTTCTGGAATTCCACGCACGAACTGACAGTTACGGTGAGCGAGGTATCCAACTCGACAGCCAAATATTACGTTCGCATACCCACGAGATTTTTCCCTGCTAACCCGCAGATGAAAAATATCAATTCGTCCAAGCTCAGTCTTAACGTTACGTCCAAGTATTCTTACGATATTTCGGAAGACAAGTATTACGACGAAAACGGTACTGCTGTAGCCGAAGCGGATAGGCAAGCGGATGCGGGCTACGGCTCTATAATCATCCGTCCTTCCGACTTGATAGAGTATTCTTATCCTTCGGTAACGTACGGCGGAGAAATGGCGTTCGACAGAAACGCTACTACTTCGAGTTTGGAAAACTATTACAAGATAGAGATGTATAATCCAGAAGATATCGAAAACGATACCTTCCATCCTTCCGCATACAAAGTAACGCTGCTTGCCAACGGCAGTTATAATATAACGTTTGTGGTAGAATACTATACATTAACGAGCAACTTCCCGTCAACGGTGTCGGTTACGATATCAATAACAGGTTTCGGCGGATATTCGGTCGAATTCGCGTCGCTCGAAGGCAAGCATGCCGTAGCTTATAACGTGCTTACTGCAAGCCAGTTCGCGTCGCTCATGCTTGACGGATATCAAATGACGGGCGCGGAATCGCTCAATCCCGACGAGTTGACCGTCGTTCTCGAAAACAACACGCTCACGCTTACGCCCAACGTGGCTCGCATAGCGGGGCAGACGCGGGCGCAAGTTCGCATGCGCTTTACCAACAATAAGAGCCAAACCGTAACCATAGATTCCAATTCGTTTACGATAGACGTAAACGCGGGCAGTTTCTTTGCTCGGTTCGATGATTGGCAAGCTTGGCTCATTATAGCGGCATGCATTCTCGGCGGCTTGATTCTCATTCTCTTGATAGTTTGGATATTCATTCATTCCATATCCAAGCACAAGCAAGACGAGCTTGCAACTCAAGCCCCCGTGTCGTCGTACATTGTCAAATTGAATTCTACGATAGCGGCAAACCAAGCTCAACAGCGCATGGCGGCAACGCAAGCGCTGTCGCAAGCGAGCAATCAAATGTTGCTCGGCGCGGGTCCCACAAATACGCCCGCCGCGTCTCCCGACACGTTGCAGCTTGCTTCGGGCATACCTTCGACGCCCGGCTCTATGCCGCTCGACAGCACTCCGCGCATGTCCGAGCCTATGTACTCAACACCCAAAGAGACGGGCGAAGATTACAATGCGCTCATTGCCAAATACATTTCCGACGAAGAGCTTTTGGAGCGCATCTTTACTGAAAAGTACGAGCCTAAGGGAATGGTTCGCCGCACGTTCTTTAAGTCTAAAGATCTGCAAGCGCGCGAGCTTGAAAAGGAAAAGAACCGCATAGTCGAGCGTTACAAATCGCCCATGCCTATGGACGAAGCCATCATGAGCGAAGCGGAGAGCGCAAAACGCGACCGCGTATCCACGCCTTCCGAGCCCAATACGCAAGACGATTACGCCGTTGACGATTACAGTCTCGACTTCGATCCCGATTCGCCGTTGTTCTCGCCCGATCAGTCAAACGATGCTTTCTCGGAAGAAAAGATCGATATCGATCTCGCTCCCGAAGAAAGTCATTTGCGCGACGTGGAGCGTCAAAACGATATCCTCGAAAAGGAGATCGCCGAGCTTAAGGCGCGTCTTGCCAAGGTACAGGCAGAGCTTGACGTATACAACGGCGGGCTTGATGAATTGCGCGCCAAGATAGCGCAAGCCGAGGAAGACGACGTTAAATACACCAAAGATATAGAAGATCTCGAGTTCAAGCTGGCTTCCGCCAAGCAGAAAGAGAAAGAGCGCATTACGCGCGACATAAATATCAAGGAAGAGCAGCGCGCGCGCAACAAGACCGAACTTGAAAATCTGCGCAGAAAGCTTGACGGTTTCGACCGCAACAGCGTAGCGCTTACCGAGATATTGGAACGTCTCAATGCGATGCAAGCGCAAAAGGACGCGGAAAAACAAGACATTATTGCCGAGCTCGAAAGAGCGCGCGCCGATTTCGACGCATATCAACAGAGGCTCGCTTTGGTCAAGGCGCGGCAAGAACTCGACGCCAAGCTCGAGTCGCTCACTCCCATGCTCATCGCGGTCAACAATTCCGATTACGAATTGCGCCGCTTGCAAAACGAGACTGCGGCATACGAGAAAGAGCGCGAAGACCTTAAGTCGGACGTTGCCGCGGCAAAAACGCAGATCATGGGCACGACGGACTTTGAAGCTATCGGCAATTTGAACATGCGCATTTCCGATGCAAACGCACGTTTGTCCGAGATAGAGCGCGATATCACAAAAGCCACCAAGCGCAAGTCCGAACTCAACATAGAGTTCAACGCTCAACGTCGCAAGGCAAACGATTTTGTAGAGAAGAGCCAAATACCTCTGGAAGAAGTTATTTCCGCGGAAGACCTTGTAATAGGCAATATAGAGCTTGCCGACCTTAAGGCAATACGCGAAAGGGACGTAGAGGAAGCGGAAAAAGTAGTCGCCGCGGCTCAGGCTGTATACGACGATCTTGCTACATCTGCCGGCGACGTAACCATGATAGCTATGGAAATCGCGTCCAACATAAAGGATATAGAGGACGAACTCGCAGCTACGCAAGCGGAACTCGACGCCGTGAACGCGCAAATGGAAGTTGCGGGCGACGACGAGAAGCTTATGCTCATGGTCGATCAAGGCGATAAAGCGGATAAAGTGGAAGAGCTTAAAGAACGCTTGAAGCAAGCCAACGTTGACGGCACAAAGCGCAAGATGGAGGCTCAAAGCGAATACGACTCCAAGATCGAGGGCGCGCGTCAAGAGCTTGACGCAGCAAACGAAGAGCTTAGATCCGCATGCGCCAAGCATGACGACCTTGTCAACAACGTCAACCCGCTCGACCTCATCACTTCGGGCAGCGGCGTTATAAGTCAAGATCAGAAAAAGATCGAAGCGGAAAACCTCAAGAAACAGCTCGAAAAGTCCAAGAACGAGATCGAGCAAGCAAGACTTGCCGCGCAGATGGCGCAAATGGAAGCCGAGCAAGCGCGAGAAGATGCGGCTCGCGCGTCCGACGAGGCAAAGGCGGAAGCCGAACGCAAAGCGCAAGAAGCTATAGAAGCCGCCGAGCAAGCGCGTCTCGAAGCGGAGCAGAAAGCCCGTTCGGAAGTGGAAGCTGCCGAGCAAGCGCGTCTCGAAGCGGAAGCCGCCGCCGAGCGTGCAAAGCGTGAAGCCGAGGAAGCGCTGATCGCCGAAGCTGAAGCCGCCAAACGCAAAGCGGAAGAAGAGGCGGAGGAAGCCAAGCGCAAGGCAGAAGAGGAAGCCGAAGAGGCCAAGCGTAAGGCGGAGGAAGAAGCCGACGCCGCCAAACGCAAAGCGGAAGAAGAGGCAGAAGAAGCCAAGCGCAAAGCTCAAGAAGAGATAGAAGAAATGCGCCGCAAGTCTGAGGAAGAAGCCGAAGCCAAGCGTCTCGAAGAAGAGAATAAACGCAAGGAAGAGGAAGAGCGCCAAAAAGCCGATAATGAGCGCAAAGAACTTATCGCCAAAAAGGTAGCTATCCGCAAGGATCAGATAATCGCTATCCGCGAAAATATGAAAGATATCAAAGGCGAAGAGGACGCCAAAAAGCTTCGCGAACAGCTGTACACTTCGCAGTTGTCCTACGACGAAGACGAACGCGGTTCTTCGGAGCTTATGGACTTCTACAACAAGACCATGGACGATATCCAGCATGCGGGAGAGATAGCGGTGCTCAAAGCGGAGAACGCCAAAAAGCCTCAACGCGTAGTAAGAAAGGTAACAGAGCGCGTCAACCGCATAGCCAAGCGCAAGCCCGGATCGGCAAGACCGGGAGCGAGATCGGGCGCAAGATCTGCCGCAAGGCCGGGAGCGAGACCTGGCGCAAGACCCGCCGCGAGGCCGGGAGCGAGACCGGGCGCAAGGCCGGGAGCGAGACCTGGCGCAAGACCCGCCGCAAGGCCGGGCGCAAGACCGAGCGGCGCAAAGCGTCCTACGCCTAAGAAATAGGGCTGCTGTAAAAAGTCTCAAATGTAATGACGCCGTAGTGCGGCATGGTCGATCTTAGCAAGCGACCGAACGTAAAAAGAAATTACAAAATGCGAGGAACATTTTATGGAAAAACACGACAACAATTACTTCTCCATGGACGGCGACGAAGAGATCGTTGAAGAAGAATTCGTCGAACGCGACGAAGAGTACGACGACGGTTACGAAGACGAGGAAGAGTATGACGACGGAGAAGAGGAATATGACGAAGAGTATGACGACTACGAGGACGAGGGCGATTACGACGACGGTTACAACGACGATTACTACGACGACCGTTTGAATAAAGTCCTTGACGAAATAGCCGAGATCAAACGCGGCATGGCTCCGTCGGGCAACGGCAATATGCCCATGCCCCAAGTTATGCCGCCTCAATACGTCTATCAACCCACTGCTCCGCCTGCGGGCAGCGAAGTTGTCATGTACAACGAAATTTCCCGTTTGCGCGACGAGCTTGCCAAAAACCAAAGCAGTCTCGAAATGCAAAAGGAATTGACTCGGATGAAAGAGGACATGATGCGCGACCAAAAGTTCGCCGAGTCCCAATACAATGCCGAGATCAAGAGGTTGCAAGACAAGATCGAGGACTTACTAAAAAACGGGTCAGGCCCTCAAGGTGAATTGCCCGCTCCCCAAGAGCAGGCGCACCTTAAGGGCGCAGAAACATTAGACTTCGGCAAGCTTCTTTCCATAAACGAGGCGGTGTTGCGTACAGCCAAAGAGAGCGATGCGCGCATACGCGGCGAAATGGAACAGATCAAGAAACAGCTCGGCGCGTTCCCTTCGACGGAAGAGATCAGCCGTGCGGTTTCTGCTGTTCAAAGCGCGACAAGCGAATCGGACGGCGCAAGCGCGGAGGTATTGACCAAGCTTGCGGGCGAGATCGCGTCGTTGCGTTCCGCGCTCGACGAAAAGTCGAAAGCCGTTCCCGCACCCGCCGCGGTTACCGTGATAAATTCGGCAGGAGAAAGCGGCGCTATAGACTCGAGCGAGCTTCTTCGTCAACTGTACAGTATAAAGAATATAGTCGGTTCTTCTTCGGAAGATACTGTCAAACGCACACGGGCGATATTGGAATTGGTGGGCGAGTACAAAAAGCTCAGTTCTTCCGTTCGTTCGCAAACCGTTTCGTATAAAGACAAATTGACCGCCGTTTATGCTTACGCAAAGCGTCTCTCCGACGCAAACGATCCCGATGCGGTAGATCTTGCGGAAGCTACCGAGCGTGCTTTGTCGGAGCTTAAAGCTACAGCGGTTACCCGTTCGGTATTTGCAGACCTCGTTTCTTACTGTTCGGAAAACAGTCTGCCGCTCATAACTCAGACTATGCGCGACAGCGCCGAGCGGTATTTCGGACTTTGCGAAAAGGCAGTGTCGGCAACGACGGACGATCTCGGCAATTTCTTGCCCGACTTGCTTGCGGAAAAGAACAAGCTTGAAAACAATCGCAATGAATCCGCGAACAATGCGGTATTCAACGGCATAACCAACGCCTTGCTTGAGGAAAACCGCGACGCGGAAGCTATCGCCGATTCCGTAGAAGAATTCATCCGTTTGAATGTTGAAAACATAGTGGATCTGCCGATTATTGCGCTTCCCAAGCAGAATAGTGTTTCTTCCGAATCGGGCGAAAGTTTATTCGACAGACTGAACGAACTTAAAAATACGTTGACTGAACTTACCGAGATCAAATCCGCATTGGCGGAGATCAAAGCTAAGTCGGAAAGCGCGGCGGCAGCGCCTGCGGCGGAAACGGTCGCTCCCGTGCAAACGGAAGCTGTGCCGTCTCAAACGCAATTATCCGCATCCGATCTCGGCGCGGCGGTAAACGATGTAAACGCTTCCGTAGGTCAGGCTGCGGACAGAGTTTTGACTGCTGTCAACGAGCTTAAAGAATCCTTAAAGGCAAGTTCTTCGCAGACCGTCGCTCAAGCGGAAGCGGTACGCGACGACAGCGAAGACAAGTTCGACGATATAGTTGAGGCTCTTGCCGAACTGCGCGGAAACTATTTAGACGTTTCTCAAAAACTCGTAGACATTTCGTCTAAGATAGTGTCGTCTTCCGAAGAAGAAAAACCCGAACAGGTCCTCACGGAAGAAGACAAGCAAAAGGTCATAGAAGATCTGCGCTATATACACTCCAAACTCGACGAGTACGAGTTGTTCATAAATCAGATAGGCGAACTGCGCACAGACATACTCAATGTGTCGTCGGCTATCGACTTGACATCTCAGTTCGATCATGTGATCAACGAGATATCAACGCATCTCGATAACAATCTTTCGGAGTCCGCATCTCAGTTCGACAAACTGTACGAGGATATCTCCAATGTTTTGATCGAATCGGAAGCCAATATAATAAACCGCATAGGCGAGCCTACGTTTGTTATCGATGCCGTAGACGCAGCCAAATCGGAGATATTGGCGGAAACGCAAGCGCTTAAAGATTCGCTCTATGTAGTAACTGACGCAGTTACCGCATCTCCCGTAAACGACGCGGTAGAGCAACTGCGCGGCGATCTGTTGGCTTTGTCCGATCTTTCTACGGCTAATGCGGAAATAGCAACGTCCGAACGTCAGAAGATAATGGAAGACGTCGCGTTCCTTCGCGAGCAAGCCGAGTACGCTATAGCGGACAACGAGACTGCGGTCTCGGGATCGGGCGAAAAGCTTTACACATATCTTGACGAAATTTCCGCGCAAGTAAATCAGCTCGGCGTTATTTCGCAAGACACGGCAGCGACCAAAGAAGCAGTAAACACTGTTATAGACAACACGGTTACGCTTCTCGACGCCGTAGCTGCTATCAATTTTGCCGACGATCTTGCGGCGGTAAAGGAAAATTCGAGCGCAACGCTCGACGCGGTAACGCCGTTGTCGGACACCATCGTTGCGGTAAACGACAGCGTGGCGGTACTTTCTTCCGACGTTGCGGAAACGTTGAATTTGGTTCGTCCTATAGCGGACGACGTTGTGTCTGCCCGCGACGCGGCAACTGCCGCGCTCGATGCGCTTGCGCCTATATCCGAGCAGATAAATGCCATACTCGATAGGCTTGACGCCGATACCGTTGTTGAATTCGACGACGCAGCGGCGCAGGGCGAGGGCGAGTTAAACGACGAACTCGCTGAAATACGCGACGGTCTCAATACCGTACTCGATACTTTCCCGTTGATGCCGCAAAGCGACGATGTTATCACCGCCCGCGACAATACTTATTCTATCTTGGACGCGCTTACCGCCATGCCGCACACAGACGACATGGTAACCACGCGCGATAACGTAGCCGCCATACTCGACGCCGTAACTGCGCTTACCGATAGCGTAGCCGCATTGTCCGAGCAAGCCGCTTCGGATGTTTCGCAAGATATAGCGGACTTGCGCGCAAATACCGACACCATAGCGTCGGATATATCCGCTCTTATCAGCAGCGGCGAGAATATAGCCGCGTTGAAAGACGCTTTAGACAGCCGTTTGACCGCTGCGGAAGAAACAAACAACGAAATGTTGTCCGAAGTGCGCGAGATCAAACAAAAGCTCGAGGATGCGCCCCAGTCCGATATAGCAGTGGCGGATACTTTAGCCAATATCATGGAAGATCTCGGCGCAATGCTCGACAAACTCGAAGCGTTCGAGCAGAATGCCGTTGTGGACAAGCAAGAATTGCTCGATGCTGTATCCGGCATTCGCGAAGAAGTCCATATCAGCGAGCTTAACGAGACGATGACGGCTGCGGGCATCGACGACGAAACGCGCGATTCGCTCGTTACGGAGATCGCGGAAATACGCGAACGTCTCAGCAATATAGACGAAGTAACGCAGTCGACCAACGATAATAACGCCGCAGCTCTCGAAAATATAGCTGCACAGCTTGCCGATCTGCAAAATGCCGTAGCCGCGCGTTCTGCCGATGTCGGCGTTGCAACGGACGGTTCGACGCTCGGCGTTCTCGACGAGATAAATGCCAAGCTCGACTTGATTTCTGGCGGGGCAACGCTCGACGGCTCCGAAAACATAAGCGAAAACGTAGAGCTTATAAAAGATTATATTCTCGGCAACCCGAGCGCGGTAGATGCTCTTGCTGCCGATATTGCCGATATCAAAGCGAGACTTGACAGCGGCGCTACGTCCGCATTGTCCGACGAGAACATACAGGCATTGATAGACGAGCTTGCGGTAATAAAAGAAAAAATAGACGCGGAAGCGGACTATGACACCGTAGCCGAGATCCTTTCTTTGCGCGACGACGTTAAAGCCGCGCGCATAGTCGATCAGAACGACGTTTCGGGCGAACTCGAATCTATTAAGAACGAACTCGCGGCAATTTCGTCGGGCAACATTCTTGATGAAATAAGAGCTTTGCGCGAAGAAGTTGCAGTCATCGCGGGCGGCGGAATATCCGACAGCGGACTTTCGGCCCCTACGGACGGAGAGCTTAACTTGGTTCTTAACGAGATAGTTTCGTTGCGAGACGAGATGTTTGCGTTTAAGGACGAAGTGTTGAGCGCAACTTCGGTTAGCGGCGAACAAGCGACAGAAACGCCTGTTGCGGACAGCGGCGACGAAATCAATATAATACTCGACGAGATAACCGCTTTGCGCGCCGATCAGAGCGTTCTTACGGGCAATATCGACGAGCTTAAGGACATAGTCAGCCGCAGAACAACATTGTCGGCTGCCGACACGGAAGGCGAAGAAACAAGCACGCAGTCCAACGAGCTTAATGTTGTCCTCGACGAAATAATCAATCTCAAAAACGACCTTGAGCGTGCGGAAACCGCGCCTTCGGACGAATTGCTCGTCGCGATAAGCGAACAAGTGGAAGACCTTCGCGCGTCTTTGGAAGAACTCCGTACCGGCTCTGCGCAAAGCGACGCGCTTTCTTCGGATATTGCCGAGATAAAAGAGGCGATAGAAAATATATCCAATACGGCTCCGTCGGTAGATCTTACCGATATAGCGACGCGTCTTGACGAATTGAGCTTGGCTGTAAGCGAGATAAGCGTATACGGCGGAACGCAAGACACGGATGGCGAACGCGTAGTATCAAGCAGTGATGCGGGCTACTCGCAGCTCCGTTCGGATATCGACGAACTTAAGGCAGTCATAGGCGAGATCGCCGCGCCGCAAGACGTTGTGGCGGAAATAGCCGATCTTCGCGCGGAAATTGCTCAGCTTCGCGCCGATAACGAGCGTTTGAGACAAGAGAATGCCGACAGCCTTAGCAGTCAGTTCGCGGAACTTCGCGAAGCTGTGCGCGATATGGCGTTGGCGTCCGCGCCTGTACAAACGGCAGACGGCGATACGTCTTATGCCGCGCTCATAGAAGAAATACGCGATCTTAAGAATCAAGTGGCGGAAAGCAAACAAAGTCCTGCCACGGTCGGCGACGATATCCTTCAAGAGATACGCGACATATTGTCTGTACAAGTGGAAACTCCCACGCTTGCGGACGCCGTCAACGAAATACGAGACGAATTGGCGTCGCTGCGCCGTAACGGCATTGCCGCCAATGCATCCGCGGCGAGCGAAGAGGTTGCGGCAATGCGCAACGAACTTGCCGAACTCAAAGAAATGTTCGCGGCAAGCCCCGACAGCTTGTTCGGTCTGGCGGAGGACGTTACGTCTATACGAGCCGATGTTCAAACGCTCAAAGAAGAACCCGACCTCGGCGTTATCAACGAGATATTGGCGCTTCGCGACGAGTTCCAGAATTTGCGCGAGCAGATAGAGGACGTCAAGCGCATCGCGGGACAGACCGATACAAAGTCGGACGAGACGATACTCAACGAGGTACAGTCTTTGCGCGATCAGTTATTCGCTATAAGCATGGCAAATGTCAGCGATTCCGCTTCGGGCGAGACGAATTACGAAAGCTACAACAATATAATTTTGGACGAGATAGCGTCTTTACGCGATCAAGTTGACGCAGTGGGCACGTCCGACGGCATACTTGCGGTGTCCGAAGATATTGCGCAGTTAAAAGCTGCGCTCGACGAACGCGCCGAACAGTATGACGATCTTGCTCGCCGTGTTGCGCTACTTGACGGCGGCGACACCGACAAGAAAATATTGGGCGAGCTTGCCGATCTTCGCACCGAACTTGCAAATCAGCGCGACGCCGATATGACTACGCTCAACTTTATGTCCGAAATGGCGCATTTGTTAGAGCGTCAAAACCAATATCTCACCGAAAACTCCGAATCCAAGCTCAGCGACGAAATAGAAAGCTTAAAAGCAGAGCTTGCATCCACCGATTCGGTCGCCGAAGAGGTTGCAAAGCTGCGCGAAATAATGACGCAAGCGGGCAACGCATCTGATAACGAGACCATATTGAACGAGCTTGCCGATCTTCGCGAAGAACTCGGAAACGAAAAACCGAGCAGAGAAAACGAATTGATCTTGCAAGAGATAGCGCGTTTGCGAGACGAGATAACGGCTCTTACCGACAGAGATCAGCGTTATGACGCGAGCGTCGGCAGAGACGCGGAATTGTCCGATTCGCTCTCCGACCTCAAGACCCAGCTCAACGAGATAGCGGGAATAATAGAACCCGAATCCGCGCCCGAGAAAAAGCAAACGGCAAAGTCGGGAGCTAAATCGAGCGGCAGATCTGCGTCTAACAAGTCGGGCGGAAGTAGATCTTCGTCAAAGTCCGCGTCAAGCAAATCGGGCGGAAAATCGACGGGAACAAAATCTACGGGCGCAAAACGCGGAAGAAAGCCCGCTCAAAAAGCGACTGTAAATACGGATACTGCGGCGGAATCGTCGGTAACGTCCTATCAGCCCGCAATGCCCATAACCACCGATATCGATAAAAGGATAGACGAGCAAATGAGTTCTTTCGTCGGTACTGATGAGTTCAGTTTGAACCCGCTCGACCTTACTACGGGCGACACGATGGATGTGGCGGATAAGCTTGCTCAACAAGTAGCCAACAAGCTCATTATGGAGCAGCTCGTAGAGCAGTTGGGCGACGGCGGAGTAAGCGACGACCGCGTGGACGAGATCTTGAGAGAGATACTTCCGCAAGAGTTCACCACCGTTGCAATGACCGAGCAATCGGACAAAGTAAGACGTCTTGCCAATCAGCTCGTGCTCAACAAACTTCGCGACAGACTGCGCGGCAAAGCGGAATACGACGAATAAGCAAAATCAATAAGTAACGTGATCCCTATAAGAAATAAAAAACATAGTTTACAGTTCTGTGCGTTCACGTGATGACAAAAGCTCTCGGATAAGTTGTTCGAGAGCTTTTTACTATGATCGATCAAGTAGTATTAAAGTAGGTAAGCTATCGTTATTACATTATTGATTCGTTTTCTTCTCTATATCGTTATGTTCGATTCAATGCTCTTATGAGTTTTTTAAATGTAAACACGGTGTATTAGTAAATTTTCAACTATTTTATTTTGTTCCGGCAAAGTACAAGGGTATCATTAAAAAAGGCACTGGCAGAACTTGGCTTTAAAGGCGGCACAAGGAGCGAAACAGAGCGTAACCAGTGGGTAGCGGCAGAAAAGGAACGGCTTGCGGAGATTATGTTACAACATGGTATTGAGTGGGAGAAAAAGGGAACACATGAGAAACATTTATCCGTTTTGGATTTTGAGAAAAAGGAGCGTGCAAAAGAAGTTGCCGAACTGGAGCAGACAATTTCCGGCAGTAAAGAGGAATTATCTTATATTCTTCATCAGCAGATAACAGCAGAGCAGAAAACGGAACAGATACGGAAAGAGAGCGAAGCAATCCGACAGGAAGTATCAGAACTTTCTGCTACAAATCTTCTTTTGAAAGAGCAGACGGAAGAACTAACAGAGGATAAAGAAAAGTTGCTGTCTGAAAATGAAAAATTGGAGAAACAGCAGAAAAAGTTACAGCAGGAAATCAACAAAATGGTGCAGTCAAAGGAAGTCATGGAGCGCAATATTCACGCCTATGATGAAGATGTGAAATGGCAGTTGGCAGAGCCAGGGGCATTGATGAGCGCAAAGAATTATCGGGATAAAAAAGCACTTCCGCTTGTGGAGAAATTGAAAGAAGTGGTAAAAAATCTGACTATCAAATGCGTACAGCTTGCAGAACAAAGCAAGAAGCTGACCGCCAAAGTGGACGGACAACAGAAACAGATTAGCCGCTTGACGGATAAGGTCATGGAGCAGAGCGACACCATAGACCGATTGCAGGAAAAAGCGATTGATTTGGGGCGATTGGAGCGTCATTTGGGCAGGGAACAGGTACAGTCGATAGTAGAACGGTCAAAGGCATTAGAACAGGCAG